>CATZIU010000005.1:0-104592 GCA_958420165.1 uncultured Collinsella sp.
AACGCCGCCCCCACCGAGCCCACGCTTTCGCGCGAGGAGCTTGCGGCCATGAAGGTCGCCGAGCTGCGCGAGAAGGCAAAAGAGTTCGAGATCGAGACGACCGGCAAGAAGAAGGCCGAGCTTGTCGAGGAGATCTACACGACCGCCGCGAAGGCCGAGGGCTTCCGCGATATTAAGGGCATCCTGCAGATTCGCCCGGACAACTCCGGCATCATCCATGCCCACGGTTACATGAAGTCCAACGAAGACGCCTTCGTCCCCGCTTACCTCATCCGCTCCGCACGCCTGCGCACGGGTGATGTCATCGAGGGTTCGCTGCGCCCCTCGCGCGGCGGCGACAAGCGAGCCGGCCTCGCCAAGATCACGACCGTTAACGGCATGGATCCCGAGCAGATCCGCAACCGCCCCAAGTTCGGCGACCTTACCCCGGTCTATCCCAACGAGCCGCTGCGCATGGAGCACGGCAAGGATTCCATCACCGGTCGCGCCATCGATATCGTGTCGCCGATCGGCAAGGGCCAGCGTGGCCTGATCGTGTCGCCGCCCAAGGCCGGCAAGACAACGATCCTTAAGAAGATCTGCCAGTCCATCTCGATCAACAACCCCGAGGTGCACCTCATCTGCCTGCTTGTCGACGAGCGCCCCGAAGAGGTCACCGATATGCAGCGCTCCATCAAGGGCGAGGTCGTAGCCTCGACCTTCGATATGCCCGCCGACAATCACACCCGCGTGGCCGAGCTCGTCATCGAGCGTGCCAAGCGCATTGTGGAGCTGGGCGGCGATGTCGTGGTGGTGCTCGACTCCATCACACGTCTTGCCCGCGCCTACAACTTGGCGGCACCCGCCTCGGGCCGCATCCTTTCGGGCGGCGTCGATTCGGCAGCCCTCTACCCGCCCAAGCGCTTCCTGGGTGCAGCCCGCAATATCGAGAACGGTGGCTCGCTCACCATCCTCGCCTCCGCCCTTATCGACACCGGCTCCAAGATGGATGAGGTCATCTTTGAGGAGTTCAAGGGCACCGGCAACATGGAACTCAAGCTCGACCGCGACCTCGCCGACCGTCGCATCTTCCCGGCCATCGACCCCGTTGCCTCCGGTACGCGCAACGAGGACCTGCTGGTCGACGAGCAGATGCGCCCGTTTGTCTTCGGCCTGCGTCGCATTCTCGCCGGCATGAACAACACCGAGCGCGCGGCGGCGTCGTTTATTAAGGGCCTTAAGGGCACCAACACCAATCAGGAGTTCTTGGTGCGTTCGGCCAAAAAGCACAGCGACTACGAGCAGACGTTTTAGACCAAAAGCCGCACGCTATATCGCCATAAGAACGGGCAATCGGGCCGGGGTTTATGCCCCGGCCCTTTCTTTACGGCGCCACTCGGCAACATTTTCTGACCTTATGACCGACAAGCAGCAGTTTTCGAGCCATAATCCGGCCTCATCGCTTGCAATCGGAGGGTCGGTTTCGCATAATAGCTTTTAAGCTTCGCGACGGAAAACGCAGATGAAACGAACTATATACCGTTGCTTTGGGACGCATGTCCCGCTTCATCTTCTTTCGCGCAGCCAACTAAATGATGCGATTTGGGTGCTGGAAGATGGGGAGAGCTCATGGCTTCTTCTGATGCAACACAACGAGCAGTCCTTGCTGGACTTTCCTGCGGGATCGGCCTTGCCGCCCCTGTGGTGATGTATGCCGCGACGTTGCCGTTCTCGTCGGTCAACGAGACGGTTGTCGCGGGCGCGGTTCCCTTCGCCGTTGGTGCGGTGGCGGGCGTGGGCATCTACGCAGCCTCGCTGGGCATCTCCGAGTATCGCTCTGAGCACGATGGCCGCCTGTTTGAGCCCGATGCCGTGGGCGGCGCCGCTCAGTTTGGCCGGACCCACAACGAGTTCAAGACCGCCTCGATTCCCGCACAGCAGCAGGGGGCGGCGCCTCAGCCTGCGGCTCCGGCTGATCAGGCCAATGCCGCACAGCCTTCTTCCGCATTTCTCTCCGGCCTGACCGGTGCGTTCCAGCGCCGCCACACCGACGATGGCGTTCCCACCATCGCGCGCGCGGCTAACGCCATGGATGAGGCCGAGGCCTGGTCTATGATCGACAGTATGCTCGATGACGATTCCCCGGTCAGCTGCGATCCCGCGCGTTCGCGCGATGTCTACCAGGTTGCAATCGACGAGCTCACCAACGGTGGAAAGACCGGTTCTTACAATCGCGATGACATCGCCGCTGCCGCACGCGCCGTCTCGGGCTCTCATGCCGCCCCTGCGGGCAGCACCGCGGCCTTCGTGGCGCTTGTAGCCAACGCCGCCAATAGTGCCGCCTATAACGGCGCGTCGTCGGCTGCGTACGCCTCTGCCGCGTCGGCTGCTTCGGCCGGCCAACAGAGCGCAGCTCAGGCGGCTCCTGTCGCCGACCCCTTTGCCGATGAGCCCCTGGCTGTCGACGAGGAGACCATTGCCGCTCGCCGAGCTGCCGAAAGCTCGCTTTGGGGCGCTTCGGCCCAAATGCAGGCCGCGGAGGCGGCGCCGTACAACGCCAAGCTCGCCAGCATGCCCATCATTTCCGATGCCAAGGGTGTGGATCTCTCCGATCTGGACGAGCCTGCCGCCATCACTGCGTCTATCGACGCCCAGGATCGCGTGGATACCGATAGTCTCCCCGATGCCTCTCTTGAGGAAGATATCCCCATGGCCGATTATTCGGGCCACGAGGACATGTGGGCCGCCGCCATGGCGATCATGGACGAGGTTGCCGAGCCCGCCCCCGTGGCGGTGCCCACGCCTGCAGCCTCGCCTGTCTCGGTCGCTCCCGTCTATGTCGGCCGCCACAGCTCCGTGCTTCCCGAGGAAACCGCGCGTATCTCGCGCGAGGGTATCGAGCGCGCCGAGGCTATCGCTGCCGGCGTTATGGAAAACCGCCGCCATGAGCGCGTCAATCAGATTCTCGAGGAAGAGATCAACCGTCTGCAGTCTGCGGCCGTCAAGCGCACGGGCCGTGCCTATCTGAGCGTTATCGAGGGCGGTACCGCCAGCTTTACGCCGCTGCGCGCGGAGGCATAATTGCCGCATGGTTAAGGTCGATCGAAAATGGGCGCTTGCCGCCTGCGCCATGGTGCTCGTCATTTGGGGCAATTCGCTGGTTCCCGGTACGGGCTCTGGTTCGTTGAGCCTGTCGATCATGGAATCCATTCGCGGCTTTTTGCAGGCCCTGGGGCTTCCATACGAGTGGGTGACCAACTTCGTCGTGCGCAAATGCGCTCATTTTACCGAGTACATGGTGCTTGGCATCTTGGCGACGCACGCCTTTGACCTCGAAGGCCGACGCACGTTTGATGTGTTGCTGCCCACGGCGGTGTTCTTGCTGCTCGTTCCCTCTATCGACGAGACGATTCAGCTTTTTGTGCCCGGTCGCGCCGGCATGATTACCGATGTGATGATTGACTGCTGCGGGGCGACGACAGGCGTCGTGCTCCGATATCTCTTACGGTCGCTGATATGTACCAAAAAGGCCGCCTAGGACGTTTGCTTGGTCCTAGGCGGCCTTATGCGTTTGAGGGCTCCTGCGGGGCGTGACGGCGTTGTCCGGGCGTTTTACGAGTTTGGCTACGCCGCGCCCCGTTGATGTGTCCTTTACTGGAGCGCCTGGGCGCCCAGGGCGAGGCAGCCCATGATGCCCTGCTTGCCCTCGAGGCTGTTGTTGACAATGTAGGTATCGATGTCGTTGACCTCGGGCGTGACGATATAGCCGTTGAGCATCTCGGCGCACTTTTTGCGTGCGAGCGGCACGATGGGGGTGTGGTCGGCCACGCCGCCGCCGATGATGATCTTTTGCGGCGCGTAGCACAGCGTGTAGGTCATGAGCGCCTGTGCCAGATAGCCTGCGAGCAGGTCCATGGCCTCCGGGTCATCGGCCATGTCTCCGGCGCTCTTGCCATCCCAGCGCTTTTTAACGCCGGGGCCGGCGATGAGGCCCTCGAGGCAGTTGTCGTGGAAGGGGCAAGCGCTGTGCTCGCCGATGGTGTCGCGCGGGTCGCGCGTGACCAGGATGTGGCCGGCCTCGGGATGCATCATGCCATGCACGAGCTTACCTCCCGAGAGCACGCCGGCGCCCACACCGGTGCCGATGGTCAGGTAGACCACGTCCGTGAGGCCCTGGGCGCAACCAAAGGTGACCTCGCCCAGGCAGGCGACGTTGACATCGGTGTCGTAGCCACAGGGAATATTGAGCTCGTTTTGGATGGTGCCCAGCAGGTCGAAGTAGCGCCAAGCCGTTTTGGGCGTTTCCAGGATCTTGCCGTATTGGGGCGAGGCAGGGTTGACTGCGGTGGGGCCAAAGGCGCCGATGCCCAGCGCGGCGATGCCCTTGTCGGCAAACCATGCATTGACGGCCTCAACGGTCTCCTGCGGGGTCGTGGTCGCGATCTGCTCACGCTCCAGGACCGTACCGTCTGCATAGCCCGTGGCGCAGACCATCTTGGTACCGCCGGCCTCGAGCGCTCCGATAAGCTGCTGCTCTGCCATAGTATTCCTCTCTCTGGGACGAGTTGCTCCGTGACTAAAGTATAGAGCTCTAAACCATTTAAGAAAGCGCTATAAAAAGAAGCCCTGCAACGCGGCGGGCGGTGCGAGGCTTCTTTGGTTGCTTTAGTTGCCGGGCCGTCCTTACCCGCGAGGCTTGATTTTATCACGTAGCGACTTGAGGTTCTCCAGCGCCGCGTTAAGCGTCTCGTCTCGCTTGGCAAAGTGGAAGCGGATCAGATGGTTGACGGGCTCGCGGAAGAAGCTTGAACCGGGAACGGCGCCCACGCCCACCTTAGACGCGAGGTCCTCGCAGAATTTGAGGTCGCTATCATATCCAAACTCAGAGATGTCCATCATGACGTAGTAGGCGCCCTGTGGCACGTTGTGCTCAAGACCGATGCTGTCGAGTCCCTGGCAGAACAGGTCGCGCTTGGCGGCGTAGAGGTCGAGGACCTCCTGGTAATAGCTGTCGTCGAATTTGAGGGCGGTGACGACGGCTTCCTGCAGGGGAGCGGCGGCACCCACGGTGAGAAAGTCGTGGACCTTCTTGATGCGCTCGGTGATCTGGGTCGGGGCAATGGTGTAGCCCAGACGCCAGCCGGTGATGGAGTACGTCTTAGACAGCGAGCTGCAGCTGATAGTGCGCTCGAACATGCCGGGCAGCGTGGCCATATAGACGTGCTCGTGGGGCGCGTAGACGATGTGCTCGTACACCTCGTCGGTGATGCAGTAGGCGTCGTACTTTTTGCAGAGGTCGGCGATAAAGGTGAGCTCCTCGCGCGTAAAGACCTTGCCGCAAGGGTTGGAAGGGTTGCACAGGACAATCGCCTTGGGATCGTTATCACGGAAGGCCGCCTCGAGGACCTCGCGATCGAATTCGAACGTGGGCGGGTTGAGCGGCACGTAGATGGGCTCGGCACCTGAGAGGATGGTATCGGCGCCGTAGTTCTCGTAGAACGGCGAGAAGATGACGACCTTGTCTCCGGGGTTCGTAACCGTCATCATGGCGGCCATCATGGCCTCGGTGGAGCCACAGGTGACCACGATGTTCTGGTTGGGGTCGACCGGCATGCCCATAAAGTGCTCCTGCTTGGCAGCGAGCGCCTCGCGCATGGCCTGGGAGCCCCAGGTGATGGAGTACTGGTGATAGAGCGGCTTGGGGTCGGCGGCGATGGTGCTCAGGCTGTTGAGCAGCTGCGCCGGGGGATCGAAGTCAGGGAAGCCCTGCGAGAGGTTGACGGCACCGTACTTATTGGAGATGCGTGTCATGCGGCGGATGACCGAATCGGTGAATGATGCCGTGCGATTGGAGAGTTCTTTCATGACGGTCCTTTCGAGGGTTTGCAGTGGGGCAAGTTTACTCCTATGAAAAGGGTGGGAATTGCTCGAAACGCACTCGAAAAACTCTTTTCAAAATTCTTGAAAATTGGGGCTTGCATCGCATGGCGTTCCTTGCAATAATAGTCGAGCGCGAAGCGCACAGGACACGGTGGGTGTAGCTCAGTTGGCTAGAGCGACGGGTTGTGGTCCCGTAGGTCGAGGGTTCGAGTCCCTTTACCCACCCCAGTTCTTGCTTCGTGTTGATATCGGGTCGTTAGCTCAGTTGGTAGAGCAGGGGACTCTTAATCCCAAGGTCCAGGGTTCGACCCCCTGACGGCCCACCACACGATATCTCCTCTAAAGTCCGCCATAACGGACTTTAGTTTTGGGTCGTTAGCTCAGTTGGTAGAGCAGGGGACTCTTAATCCCAAGGTCCAGGGTTCGAACCCCTGACGGCCCACCAAAGCATGTTAAAGCGACTGGCTTCGGCTGGTCGCTTTTTTCGTTGACCTCACATGGGGTCGAACCCGAAAGGGCGCGGAGCTGAGCTGTCTGCACCGTGATTCCCTTAGGGAAAACACGGCTCAAGCCCCGTAAGCGTGTTCTCCTTGGGGGAATCATACTTACGGGGCTCGATGCATGTTGAGAAATTGTGATCAAACTCAAAGTGTGAATCGATTCAGTCTGCTCGATAGTGCGAACCTAGGCTTTCGGTTCGTTTGCGCATGGCTTTGACCATCTCCGCAGCCAGCTGAATTTGCGACTGTAGGCGCGCGAGGGCAGCGATTTCGCTGTCGTTGGCACGCGGCTTATTTAGAGTCGTGGCTTCATCTTGCAGGCTTTCAAGCTCCTGCAGCGCCTTGGATAGACCCGCATCGGTCCTGTTGATCATGCAGTAGGCGCTCATTGTGTGCTTGAGGCAGCGGGTTAGGCGCTCGGCGACTGCTGTAGCGATGCCATACTCGGGGAGGGCGACATCCACCGGTGCGTCAGCCTCGGGAGCGTCCAGTGCTGCTCGAGCCGCTGATGCGCCCGCAATGCGCCCGAATACGATGCCATTGGCGCTCGACAGCCCTCCGATGCGGTCGGCGCCGTGCATGCCGCCTGTTGCCTCGCCACAGGCGTAGAGGCCCTCAACGCCCGTGTACGTGGTCTTGTCGATCTTGATACCGCCGTTAGCGGCGTGGGCATACATCGCCACACGTATCTCGTCGCTCGGAGCGATACCATGCTCGTCTTGTAGCCAAGTGGCAAATGTCTGCACGAACTCGGGGACATTCTCTCGCGGGAAGTCGTAGTGGAGCGCCAGGCCTTCGGCACCCGCTTGATCGATGGCAAGATCGATGGCGCGGGAAGCCAGGCGTGAAGTGAAGGGACCATATCCGGAGCGCTGTTCAAGCAAATCGTCCAGCTTGACGTCGGCGATATCGACCGGCTGGTCGAACTTGACGTAGCGCCAGGTCTTCTCGTTAAAGACAAGGTTGCGCTTAGGCTCAATGAAGCCGGGCATCATCTGCATGAACTCTATATTAGTAAGGGACGCACCGTGCGACCGCGCGATGGCTTGTGATGAGCTGAGCACGTCGGCGGAAGTGAGGCTGCGCTCGAATAGACCGCCGGTACCGCCGGCGGCGATGATAGTGGCCTTGGCTGTAAAGGTCACAATGCGCTCGTCCGTTTGGTTGAAGAGCACGGCGCCGACAATTTTTCCGTTCGTATCCTCAACAAGATCGATAAGCTCGTGGCGGGGGAGCAGGCGTATGCCGAGCGAGTCGATCTGGGCCGTACACGCGTCTTCGAGGGGTTTGCGGGTGAGGCCGCGCCACATTCTCGTCTTGTGGTCGAAGCAGGGGATAAATTGCTTTTGCTGGGCGCTTTCGGCGCTTTGCGGACGCTGGAGTTCTACGCCCAGATCCTGTTCGAGCCAGTCAATCGCTTGGGGAATGCCGTGGACGAACGTCTGGACGAGTTCGGGGTCGGCAACGCCGCCACCGACGGTTTGGATGGTGTCGATACGGTCTTGTTCGTCGTCTTTGTCGACGGGACCAATAAGCCCGAGGCCCCAGGTGCCCGGGAAGAAGCTCGATCCGCTCATGGTCTTGCCAGCGCATGCGATGGCAACGGTCGCGCCCGCGCGTGCTGCTTCTATGGCGGCGCAAAGGCCCGCGATGCCCGATCCGATTACCAGTACATCAGTTGATTCCATAGGATTCCTTTCTCGTTCGCGCATTGTCGCACGGGTGATCGGCAAAGGTATCGTGAAGACATAGGTATTCGGTAAAGGGCCAAAATGGAAGGTGGGCGTTACCGATGCTTTATCGCCCAACATAGTCTTCTCAATAAGTTGCGGTGAAATTGGGACTCACAAGGCTTCTGGAGCAGTCAGATGGCCTGTATTTACTCGCAACTGGTATACCGGGAGGACCGCTAAGAAGTTGCGGTGGAATAGTTCCTGTTTGGAAGGATGGGGGTGCTGTTTAGGAACTATTTCACCGCAACTGAGGGAGGGACAAAAAAGAGCCGCTACCCGGGTGGGTAGCGGCTCTAAAGCTCAACTACATGAGCATCGCGCGGGCGCGATTAGGCCTTGAGGGCCTCCTCGACGGCGACAGCGCAGGCGACGGTGGCACCGACCATGGGGTTGTTGCCCATGCCGATGAGACCCATCATGTCGACGTGCGCAGGCACGGAGGAAGAACCGGCGAACTGGGCGTCGGAGTGCATACGGCCCATGGTGTCGGTCATGCCGTAAGAGGCAGGGCCGGCGCCCATGTTGTCCGGGTGCAGGGTACGGCCAGTGCCGCCACCAGAAGCGACGGAGAAGTACTTCTTGCCAGCCTCGAGGCGCTCCTTCTTGTAGGTGCCAGCGACGGGGTGCTGGAAGCGCGTCGGGTTGGTGGAGTTACCGGTGATCGAGATGTCGACGTTCTCGTGCCACATGATGGCAACGCCCTCGCGGACGTCGTCGGCGCCGTAGCAGTTGACGGCGGCGCGGGGACCATCGGAGTAGGGGATGGTCTCGACGACCTTGAGCTCGCCCGTGAAGTAGTCGAACTGGGTCTTCACGTAGGTGAAGCCGTTGATGCGGGCGATGATCTGAGCGGCGTCCTTGCCCAGACCGTTGAGGATAACGCGCAGCGGCTTCTTGCGAGCCTTGTTGGCGTTCAGAGCCAGGCCGATAGCGCCCTCAGCGGCAGCGAAGGACTCGTGGCCAGCCAGGAAGGCGAAGCACTCGGTGTCATCGGAGAGCAGCATGGCGCCCAGGTTGCCGTGGCCCAGACCGACCTTGCGGTCCTCGGCGACGGAGCCGGGAACGGTGAAGGCCTGGATGCCCTCGCCGATGATGGCAGCAGCCTCAGAAGCAGTCTTGGCGCCACGCTTGACAGCGAGAGCGCAGCCGAGGGTGTAGGCCCACTCGGCGTTCTGGAAGGCGATGGACTGGGTGTTGTTGACGATCTCACGCGGGTTGAAGCCCTTGTCGGTGCAGATCTGCAGAGCTTCCTCGAGGGAGGCGATGCCGTTGTCGGCGAGGCACTTGTTGATCTTGTCAGCGCGGCGCTCGTAACCTTCGAACGTAACAGTCATAGTTATTTCCCTCCCTTTCTACTCGTGAACCGGGAACACGCTGGCGACGGAGTGAGTCTCCTCGTCGGTGCGCGGGTCGATGTACTTGGCAGCGTTCTCCCACTGACCATAGTGGCCCATAGCGCCAGCGATGGCCTCCTCGGGGGTCTTGCCGGCCTTGACGGCGTCGGTGAACTTACCGAGGTTCAGGAACTCGAATGCGATGATCTCGTTCTTGTCGTTGAGGGCCATGCGGGTGACGTAGCCCTGAGCGAGCTCGAGGTAACGAGCGCCCTTGGCCTTGGTGCCGAACATGGTGCCGACCTGAGAGCGAAGGCCCTTGCCGAGGTCGTCGAGGGAGGCGCCCACGGGCAGGCCGCCCTCGGAGAACGCGGTCTGGCTGCGGCCGTAAACGATCTGCAGGAAGATCTCGCGCATAGCAACGTTGATGGCGTCGCAGACGAGGTCGGTGTTGAGGGCCTCGAGGATGGTCTTGCCGGGAAGGATCTCGGAAGCCATGGCGGCAGAGTGGGTCATGCCCGAGCAGCCGATGGTCTCAACGAGGGCCTCCTCGATGATGCCGTCCTTGACGTTCAGCGTGAGCTTGCAGGCGCCCTGCTGAGGTGCGCACCAACCCACACCGTGCGTAAGACCGGAGATGTCGGAAATCTCCTTAGCCTGGACCCACTTGCCCTCCTCGGGGATGGGTGCGGGGCCGTGGTATGCACCCTTGGCAACGGGGCACATGTTCTCCACTTCCTGTGAGTACTGCATGCCTCTCCTCTCTATCGTGTTGGCGTCCCGTCTGGGGGTCGTGGCTGGCGATTGCCGGGCGACCCTTCGAAAGGGACATGACATGCAGCCCCTATAATACCGCGAAATGCACGGAATATTCGGCGAACGGCTCAGTTTTCGTAGCGAGAAGCGCGGAACTTTCAATTGAAACGATTTAACCAGACTATTTGCGGTCAAGCGACATTTTGTAGGGTGTCAGTTTTTATCAAGGTTTTGATTAGCTTTTGGCAAGACAGCGTTTCCTGACCTGTGGCTATATTGCCGTTCGCCGTCGGTTTGCCGCCTTTTACCGTCGACGGGTGCCATTTTGCGTGAATGTTTTGATGGCACGTTTCAATCGTGATGTATTGGATGGTAAGTAGATCCCGGCGAAGGGAGCGCCATGCAGCGCGTTTGGAAAACGATCACCGGTTTTTACCATGTTTGTGCCCGCGGTATGGGCGGGCAGTTGATCTTTGAGAGCGACGAGGACCGGTGGGAGTTTTTGGAACTGATGCGCGACTGCTGCCGCGATGCCCAGGTGACGATTGTGGCGTGGTGTCTCATGAGCGACTACGTGGATCTGGTGCTTTTGGATTACGAGGACGAAATGAGCGCTGCTATGCAGCGGCTACTGTTGACGTATGCTCGTCGGTTCAATAAGCGTACCGGGCGCGCGGGCTGCCTATTTCGTGAGCGTTTTGAGCGCCGCTCGCTCGATACCGACTGGCAGGTGATGGAGGCTATTCGCTCCGTGTACGCCAATCCGCAGGAGGCGGGCATTAGCCTAATCGAGCGTTATCCCTGGAGCAGCTTTGCGGAGCATCTGCGCGCTTACGACAGTGATGCGGCTGATGTCACGAGGGGATTTTCCGATCCTTCTTGCGTGCTTGAGCTTTTTGGTTCTGCCGAGGGCTTTATTGCCTATTCGCTAGCGATGTCCGACGGCGGTGAGCCAGCGCTGTGCGATATGAAAGAGACGGAGTGGGAACGCCACGCCTTTGCCGACAAGTTTGCGGAGAGCCTCGGGGTTCCGCTCCACGGGGTTAAAGCCGCATCGTTGGCGCAGCGCAATACCGTGATTTTTGGATTGCACGATGCCGGTTTTACGGTGCGCCAGATTGAGCACTATACCGGGATTGGCAAAAGTACGGTTTCTCGTATTGTGCGGACCCGCACGGGGGCGGCGATGCGGGCTGGCGGAAACGTGATGTAGGGCTGCCTGTGCACCGCGGCTGGGGTCGTTCATGCGCCGCAACCTGCGTTCTAAATGCTTGGTACGCTGACTGCGCTTCTTGATATGCATAGAACGATTGCCGTCTTGCATAAAAATACGGCTCAGTCCGGTTTCACCCGCGCCTACCCCCGTCCACACCGTGCAAAAAGCGGAGTTTTCAGCATCGTGGCGCTGTCGGCACCGCCGTAATCTTGAAATATATGGGTCCCGAAGCCATTTATGCCTGCCGATGTGCCTCCAAAGCGCATGCTTGTGACCCCTGAGACCACGATGCTTGTTCTAAAACGATATAAAAGGGTGCCTGGAGACGTTGATTAACGCTTTCAATGCGTATACACGCAACTTGGTGTGCTGAAAACTCGCAAAAATGCACGCCGCACCCTATGGGACCCGTCTGTGGCGGGCGCGAAGCGAACCGGAGCCCAGCAGGACGGGGCATGGGGCGTTGCTTGGGGTGCCCGTGGCTCTGTCGCTAGCCGTTGGCACTGTGGAAAACGTCCGTGTTTGCGGCTGGCTGTTCGGTAAATGACAGGGCGAGCGCCGGACGCGCGAACTTTGTGTGTCCGAGGCGTTATGAAAAAGCCGAGCCGCCCGTATTGGGCGGCTCGGCAATCAAACCCTTTGATCTGGGGCATCCGCTACTGGCTAGTTTACCCTTCGAGCATGCCGTCGAGGGTGCGCCAGGCTAACTCGGCGCATTTGACGCGGGCGGGCATGTGCGAGATGTCCTGGAGCTGGGCGGCCTCGTCCAGATCTTCCAGGTCCTCCTCGGAGAGCTGCTCGCCACGGATCATGGCGAGGAAAAGCCCTGCCAGACGACGAGCCTCCTCGACCGTCTCGCCGGTGATGAGATCGGCCATGATATCGGCGCTGGCCTGGCTGATGGCACAACCGTGACCGGTAAAGGAGGCCTCCTCGATCACGCCGTTTTCGACACGCAGCTGCAAGGTGAGCTCGTCGCCGCAGCTGGGGTTGATGCCGTCGTGCTCGTGCGTGGGGGCATCCATCTCGTACTTATAGTCGGGATGCGAGTTGTGCTCCATAAACGTGGTGGAGGTGTACAGATTACCCATTGAACGTGCTCCAAACGTGATGCAGGCCGGCGATAAACTTGTCGATATCGGCCTTGTCGTTGTAGAAAGCCACGCTGGCGCGGCAGCAGGCAAGGTTCTCGACGCCTAGCCAGGTGAGCAACGGCTGCGCGCAGTGGTGACCGGCGCGGATGCAGACGCCGTCCATGTCCATGATGCTCGCGACATCGTGCGGGTGGATGCCCTTGACGTTAAAGCTGACGACGCCGTGGTGGTTGTCCCAATAGATGGATCCGATAATCTGGACAAAGTCGAGCTGCATGAGCTCGCCCATCAGGTAGTGGACGAGTGCCTGCTCGCGTGCCTGGATGTTTTCGTAGCCCACCGTGTTGACCAGGTAGTCAAGCGCCGCGCCCGTGGCGAAGATACCGGCGGCGTCCTGCGTGCCGGCCTCGAACTTCTCGGGGACGGGAGCCCAGATAGCGTCCTGCTCGGTGACCGAGTCGATCATCTCGCCACCGGTGAGCATGGGCGGCATGGCGTTGAGCAGGTCCATCTTGCCCCACAGCACGCCGATGCCCATGGGGCCCATGGCCTTGTGTGCGCTAAAGGCAAAGAAGTCGGCGCCCAGATCGGCCACGTTGACCGGCATGTGCGGCAGCGACTGTGCGCCATCGACGACCAGATAGCCGCCGTACTTATGCACGAGCTTGCCGAGATTCTTGACCGGGTTCTCGACGCCCAGGACGTTGGAGACCTGACCCACAGCCAGAATCTTGGTCTTGGGGCCCACCTTGGACAGAACCTCCTCGGTGGTGAGCTGACCGGTCTTGGTGGGGTAGAGGTAGACGAGCTTGGCGCCGGTTTCGCGGCAGACCTGCTGCCACGGGATCAGGTTGGAGTGGTGCTCCATGATGGTGATGACGACCTCGTCTCCCGGCTCGAGGACTGTGGGCGCAAAGCTCTTGGCGACCAGATTGAGCGACTCGCTCGTGTTGCGGGTGAAGACGACCTCGTTGGCCTGAGGGGCGCCGATGAGGTCGGCTATCTGCTGGCGCACCTTCGCGATGGCCTCGGTGGCCTCGACGGACAGTGAGTACAGGCCGCGCAGGGGGTTGGCGTTCATGCGCTGGTAGAAGTCGCGTTCGGCGTCGAGCACGCAGGCGGGACGCTGCGCGGTGGCGGCACTATCGAGGAAGGCGATCTCGGGGTGTTGCTGGAACAGCGGGAACTGCGCCTTATAGGGATTGGTCTCGATGTCGACGGTAGGCCAGCCGCGCGAGGCCTCGTCGCTGGCGTCGAGCTCCATGGGCTCGGGGGCGGTGCAGGTATCGCATTTAACGTGCTCGGTATCGATCATGCGAGCTCCTCTTCAAAGTTATCAATCAGGTTGTTGCCCAAGCGGACGACCGCGGCGCGGGTGCGCTCGTCAGTGGCGGAAAGCGCGGCGTCCTCCAGCTTGGCGCGGATGAACAGGTCCTCGGCGGCGTTTTGGTCAAGGCCGCGGCAGGCGAGGTAGAACAGCTGCTCGTCGCGGACGTGGCCGATGGTAGCGCCGTGGTTGCCGGCAACGTCGTCCTCGTCGCAGAGGATGACGGGAACGGTCTTGTTGTCGACGCCCTTGTTGGCCAGGAGCACCGTCTCGCGCTCGGTGCCGGTTGCACCTTTGCAGCCGTGCACGAGGTCGATGGTGCCGCGGTAGACCTTCTTGGACGTGCCGGTCAGCACGCCGTTGGCGTCGATCTCGCACTCGGTTTTGCGGCCGCGGTGGCGCAACTCGTAGTTAAAGTCGCGAACCTGTTCGCGGGCACCCAGATAATCGGTATCGATGGTTACCTTGGCGGTGTCGCCCAGCAGGTCGCCGGCAAGGCCGGTGGCGCTGGCGCCGGCACCCAGGACGGCGTGCTGCACGTTGACGCGCGCGCCCTCGTCCAGGAACAGACCGGTGTCGTCGAGCGCGATCCAGCTGTCGTCGAGCGTCTGCGTGCAGGTCACGTTGACGGTGGCGTACTCGTGGGCACACACGCGCAGCACAGAGCCCACGACGCCTTGGCCGTTGACGGGGGAGTCCAGGGCTAGAGCGAGGTCGAGCGTTGCCTGTGGACGGGCGACGACGTCGATGGCGGCAATCGCAGCGGCTGCGTCGACGCCATTCACGCGCACAGTGGCCGTGACGTGCTGGTACGCGGGCACGTCGATGACGATGCGCTTGGTGGCGTGGTCGGCCAGGTAGGTGTAGGCGGCCTCGCCCATGCCGGTCTTGAAGGCCTCGGCAGGGGAGAGCTCCTCCTCGAGCTTGATGGCGCCGGCCTGGTAGACGGAGGTGGCGGGCACGTCGAGCTCGGTCTCGGGCGTGATGCGGGCACGATCGGCGGCGTCGCCGGGGGCGGAGGCGCGGCGCTCGGGGAAGCGCTCGGCCATGGTGTCCATGGCGGTATCGAAGGCGTCAGCCGCGCCGGAGAACTGCTCGTCCAGCCCCTCGACCTCGACGGTCTCGGCAGGAGCGACGGCAAGCTCGTCCGAAAGCTCAAGCTTGGTCTGGTTCATGCGCAGCCAACCCCAAGTGGCGGCAGGCATCGCATTAACCTGCTCGAGCGTGGTGACAGCGGTGTTCGTGGCCTGTTTCATTATCCGATCGCTCCTTCCATCTCGAGCTTGATCAGGTTGTTCATCTCGACGGCGTACTCAAGCGGCAGCTCCTTGGAGACCGGGTTGGCAAAGCCGTTGACGATCATGGTGCGGGCCTCTTCCTCCGAGATGCCGCGGCTCATCAGGTAGAACACCTTGTCGTCGCCGATGCGGCCGATGGTGGCCTCGTGGCCGATGTCGACGTTCTTGGCGCGAATGTCCATGGCGGGGATGGTATCGGAGCGGCTTTGGTCGTCGAGCATGAGCGACTGGCAGCTCACGGTTGCCTTGGAGCCCTCGGCCTTAGGCGTGGCCACGATGGAGCTGCGGAACGTCTGGATGCCGCCGCTCTTGGAGATACCCTTGGTCTCGACGGTTGCCGATGTCTCGGGTGCGTTGAGCACGACCTTGCAGCCGGTGTCGAGGTTCTGGCCGGCGCCGGCAAAGGTGATGCCGGTAAAGCTCGAGCGAGCGCGGCGACCGTTGAGCACGCTCATGGGGTAGAGATAACCCACATGGCTGCCGAAGGAGCCGCTGATCCACTCGATGTCGCCATCCTCGTCCACGCGCGCACGCTTGGTGTTGAGGTTGTACATGTTTTTGGACCAGTTCTCGATGGTCGAGTAGCGTAGGTGTGCGCGCTTGCCCACAAACAGCTCGACAGCACCGGCGTGGAGGTTGGCCACGTTGTACTTGGGCGCAGAGCAACCCTCGATAAAGTGCAGGTCGGCGTCGTCCTCGACGATGATGAGCGTGTGCTCAAACTGGCCGGCGCCCTTGGCGTTAAGGCGGAAGTAGCTCTGCAGCGGAAAATCGAGCTTGGTGCCCTTGGGCACGTAGACAAACGAGCCGCCCGACCACACGGCACCGTGCAGGGCCGCAAACTTGTGGTCGGTGGGCGGGATAAGCGTCATAAACTTCTCGTGGATGAGCGGCTCCCACTGCGGGTCGTGCAGGGCCTCCTCGATGCCGGAGTAGACGATGCCCATCTTGGACGCGGTGTCCTGCATGTTGTGGTAGACGAGCTCGGAGTCGTACTGCGCGCCGACGCCCGCCAGGTAGCTACGCTCGGCCTCGGGGATGCCCAGGCGCTCAAAGGTGTTCTTGATGTCGTCGGGCACCGACTCCCAGTCGTGCTTTTGGTCGGTGTTGGGCTTGACGTAGGTGACGATGTTGTCCATGTCCAGGCCCTCGATGGAGGGGCCCCACGTTGGATCGGGAAAACGGTTGAAGATCTCGAGGGACTTTAAGCGCAGGTCGAGCATCCACTGCGGCTCGTCCTTCTTGGCGCTGATCTCGCGCACGATGTCGGGCGTGATGCCGGCGTCGAGGCGCTCGAATCCCTCCTCGCCATAGGTGAAGTCGTAGAGGCTGCGGTCGATGTCCGCGACCTCGGTGCGGTTCTTGGTCATTGCGTCGCCCCTTTATGCCTGCTGCTCGGCAGCGGCGGCCTCGGCCTGGGCGCGCTGCTCGGCGGCCTCGCGCTCGAAGGTTTCAAAGCCGTTCTTGTCGATCCAGGGGATGAGCGAGGCGTCGTCCTCGCGCACGATGTGACCCTTGACCATAACGTGAACGCGGTCGACATCCAGGTGCTCCAGGATGCGCGTGTTGTGCGTGATGATGAGCATGGAGCCGTCGCAGCTCTTGCGGTAGGCGTCCATGCCATGGCTGACGGTGGACAGGGCGTCGACGTCCAGGCCCGAGTCAGTCTCGTCCAGGATGGCGAGCTTGGGCTGCAGCAGCAGAAGCTGGAGCATCTCGACCTTCTTCTTCTCGCCGCCCGAGAAGCCTACGCCCAGCTCGCGGTTGAGATAGGCGGTATCCATGTTGAGCTCGGCTGCGAGCTCCTTGACGCGACGGCGGAACTCCTTGCCCTTCATCTCCAGGCCGGGGCGGCCGGCGATGCTGGCGCGCAAAAAGCTCGACAGCGGCACGCCCGGGATCTCGACCGGGGCCTGGAAGCTCAGGAACAGGCCGGCGCGGGAGCGCTTGTCGGTGGTGAGCTCGGTGATGTCTTGGCCGTCAAAGATGATGCGGCCGTCGTTAACGGTATAGACTGGGTCGCCCATGACCAGGTGGCCGAGGGTGGACTTGCCGGCACCGTTGGGTCCCATCAGCACATGGGTCTCGCCGGCGGCGACGTTGAGGTTGACGTTGTGGAGGATGGTCTTCTCGTCCACGGAGGCGGTCAGACCTTCGATGGAAAGCAGCGGATTTGCGCTCATGCTGTCCCTCTCTGTATATGGTGTACTCATAGGTGTACTAAACCCTAGGAATCTTCTCGGAATAAAGTTACTATGGGTTCGGCGTTAGTCAAGTGAAAACCCGACTAATCCACTCGACTTTTTAGATGCGGGACATAATAATCAGGCTTGTTTGCCCCGCGTGCATAAGATTTGGGACAAATAGGCCTGGTATTTTGTCCCGGCAACGATGAGAGGGTAGGTATGCTCATTTCTTCTAAGGGCCGCTATGCCCTCCGGCTGATGATCTATATCGCGGCGTTGGGCGACGCCGAAGGCAAGATTGCCCTGCGCGAGGTCGCCGACCGCGAGCATATCTCGCAAAAGTACTTGGAGCAGCTGGTTCGTCCGCTTATGAAGTCGGGCCTGCTTAAGAGCGTGCGCGGCAAGGGCGGCGGCTACATGATGGCCAAGGACCCCGCCGAGGTGCGCGCCGGCGACATCCTGCGTGCCGTCGAGGGCAGCACGGCTCCGGTGGCGTGCGATGGTATCGACAATAGCTGTACCCGCAGCGACCTTTGCTCGACCGTCAAGTTTTGGCGCGGTCTGGACGACGTGATCGAAAAGTACGTCGACGGCGTGACGTTGGCCGACCTAGCCGCCGTCCCCGAGATCAACTTTGACATTAAGTTGTAGGGGTGCAAATGGCATCTCTCGACAAGGTGTACAAGCAAATCGAAGTTTTTGCTCGGGAATGTGACGCCGAGAAGGTCGTGCTGTTTGGTTCTCGTGCTCGAGGCGACAACTTGCCCAAGAGCGATATTGACATCGCCGTAGCAGGTTGCCGGGATTTCGGCCGTTTCTCATATTTGATCGAGGAACGTCTTGATACTCTTTTAGATGTAGATGTCGTCAATCTCGACGAGTCCTTATCGCAGCAATTGCTCGATGAAATTGCCAGGGATGGTGTGATTCTGTATGAAAAAATATGAGAACTTTGCCAGTGCCTTGGCGAATCTTGAGGATGCGCCTAATCAGGATCTCAACAATGATTTTGTTCAGAGTGGATTGATTAATAAGTTCAATCTTCAATTTGAACTGAGCTGGAAGCTCCTCAAGCGTCTGCTCGAGTATGAGGGCGCCACGCTTGCTGCGTCGGGGTCTCCTCGTGCCATCTTGAAGGAGTCCTACCGATTCTATGACTTTATTGATGAGGCAGCCTGGCTAGATATGCTCAGAGACCGCAATACGAACGTCCATATCTATGACAACAAGCTCGCTCAAGATTTGATTCAGCGCATCTTGAAGGTCTATATCCCTGCTTTCTGTCAGTTGAGAGACGGGCTGATGGAGCGTTACGGCGAGCTTCTGCTGGCGCCCGACGACCAGTTTGTTTAATTCCTTAAGATTTCGCGGAGGGTTGTTGCCGTTTACCGAGGGGTTGTTGTGCAACAACGGGCGAGCTGGGATACTTAGATTCATCTTTGCAAACTGCACTTTAACTACACCAATGCAGGGAGGATCTTATGCAGCCCAAGCATTCCGCGATTGTGGCAGGCCTGACGCTGGCGCTTTCGTTTGGCGCCGTTGCCGCGCCTGTGACTGCTGTTGCCGAGGAGCCCGCGCCGGGTGTTGCCTCGGATGCCACCGATATCGATAAGGGCCTTTACACCCAGCAGTCTTTTTCGGGCGTGCTGAGGTCGGTTCAGGGGGTCTCGTTTGTCAACGTGACTGCCGAGATGAAGTACTTCACCAAATACGAGAGCCATGGCAACTATAACCAGGGCTTTTCGTATGGCGACGGCTATAACGCGCTAGGCTATTACCAGTTCGACCGCCGTTGGTCGCTTGTTCCGTTTATGAAACAGGTCTACAACTACGATTCTGCTAAGTACGGCATGCTTAAGGCCGCGATCGATCACGGTAGTGAGATTTCCAACGCGAACAACCCCATGTATGCGAACGGCCAGCTCACCGAGCTGGGTCGTATTGCGCAGGAGGCCTTCCAGGGTGCTTATAACACCGACCCTGCTGAGTTCTCGGCGCTGCAGGATGCTTATGCGTATAACTCGTACTATGCGGTGACCGAGGCGTGGCTCAAGAGTGCTCTCGGCATTGATATCTCCGGCCGCGCCGACTGCGTCAAGGGCATGGTGTGGAGTATCACCAATATGTGCGGCACCGGTGGCTGCCAGGACTTTTTCCGCTGGGCAAACCTTTCCAACAGCATGACGGACCGCGAGTTTGTGACGGCGCTTTCCAACAGCGTGGTCAATAACGTGGCGACCAAGTATGCAAGCCAGCCTCAGTACCACGAGGGCTGGAAGAACCGCTACCGCAATGAGCTCAAGGATTGTCTGGTCTATATTGCCGAGGACGAGGCTGCCGCGGCAACGCCTGTGGAGCCCGTGCAGCCCGAGCCCACGCCGGCGCCTGGTCCGAGCATGGTGCCTGCTGCTCCCGCCGCACCGACGCCTGGTACCGATGACGGTGCGGGCGACGATAATGATACGGATGCGCCCTCGACCGATACTGACGGCGATGGCTCTGCTGGTGGCACTACCAACGACGGCTCTTCCTCGAGCGGCTCCGATTCGAACGGCTCTGCTGCGGACGATTCGTCTTCAAGCTCTGCCGGCAATACGGGCAGCGCCGCCTCTGGTTCGACCGACGCTGGTTCCTCTGACTCTTCCACTGGCTCGAGCGAATCTTCCGCCGATACTGGTTCTAGCAATGACTCTAACTCTGACGCCGCTTCTGATTCCGGTGCTTCCAAGGACGACTCGAATAAGGCGCCGGACGCGCCCGTTATTTCGACGGACAAGAAGCCCTCTTTCGTTGTGCAGCTTGGCTACACGTTTGGTTCCTCGCTGATGGCTGGCGCAAGCAGCTTGTCTCCTAACAAGAACAATTCTGATCAGACTTCCACGGAAAAGGCCGAGGCCGCAAAGGGCGACTCCAAGGACGATGATTCCGAGAAGACCGAGTCCGATAAGAGTACTAGCTCTGAGGAAAAGGGCGAGAAGTCCGCTCAAAAGAAGGACGAGGAAAAGGGCAAGACCGACGACGGAAAGCAGCAGGGCGAGGACGGTGGTAAGGGCAACGCCGACAACCAGAACCAGGAGCAAAATGGCTCTAAAACGGTGACCACCACGACCACGACCAAGTCTTCGGGCGGTAACATGCCCAAGACGGGCGACCTCATCGTTATGGCGAGCCTTGCCAGTGCAAGCTTGGCCACGCTGGGTGCCACGTCTATTGTGAGTGGCAAGCATAAGCTCGATCAGCAGAATAAGACTGCTGGTGAGGACGGTTCTGAGGAGTAGCCTCTCGGTTGTCAGATAGCTAAAGAGTTGGGACGGGGCCCGGTGCGAATGCATCGGGCCCCATTTTGTTGTGCAACGATTAGTTATGCCCCCTCACACCCCATGTTGCTACCGTTGCCCGATCTGTTTGCGCTCCGACATCAGTACGTGCGAGGCGGTCATTACAATTGGCATCATGCTGCGATTTAAGGGGAACGTTGCGATGTCTGAACAGGCAAATAATGGTTGTGCTGTCGACTTTGGCGTGCGTCTAATCGGCTGTACCGACGATGTGGTTTTGCCCATCGGCATGTACGACTATGCGGAGGCTCTTGGTTGCTGCACGCTGGTCGACAAGACCATGTTTATTGCCGATATGCTGGATTGCGATGCGTCCGTTATGGTGTGCTGCCGACCCGAGGGTTTTGGCAAGAGCATGAACTTGTCGATGCTCAAGGCTTTTCTGGAGCGTCCCGCAGTCGGTCGCGCCGGTCGGATTTCGTTTGCCGATACTCTGATTTGGGGTGCGGATGGCGGGCGCTATCGGAATGAGTATGCGTGCTATCCAGTGATATCGCTGGACTTTTCTGGCGCTGGGAGGCGTGGTGCCTCTGTTGTCGGCGTCGTGCGTGATGCTCTTTCGGGCGAATGCGCTCGCTTGATGCCACTCTTGGAAGCTCCGGATTTAGCTCGAGACAAGGTACGTCACATCGAACGCGTTGTGCGTGGCGTGGCGAGCGAGGCCGAGGTTGACTCGGTGCTTGGTCTGCTCATTGAGCTGCTGGAGATGGCCTGCGATGAGCAGGTTGTATTGCTCGTTGATGGGTACGACGCGGCGTGGTCGCCCAGTGCGAGCGCGAGGGACGCTTCCGGCGCCGGTCCGGCGGAGCTGCTCGATCGCGTGCTGTTCGACGCCATTGCCACCGCGGGCCATTCGCTACGGTTGACGTGTCTGATGGGGGAGCGTCCCGGTCCTGCCGAGGAGGCGCTTTCTTCGCGCAGCTGCTCGTATCGTCTTTCGACGCCCCTTTCGACGTGGTGCGACCGTTGGTTCGGCTTTTCGGATGCCGAGGTCGAGGCTCTGTTGAGTCATGCCGGACGCGAGGAATACCTGGATGAGGCGCGTGAATGGCTCGAGGGATATCGGTTTGGCAGGACCTATTGCTCGAGTCCGGCGCGTGTGATCGGTTTTCTGGACCGAGGCTGCACGGCGCCTGTGCGTGCCGACCTGTATGGGTATGCCGATTGCCTAAGTAGGGTAGTTTGTGACTGGAATCTTGACTGCCTTTCGGCTCTGTTCAATTTGCTCGAGGCTCATGGATGCATTGAGGTCCCGCTTTGTTTGGGCGCTGCGGGGCCAGAGACCTCGTCTGATGATGGTCTGTGGACGGCGCTGTATCTGTCCGGTTTCCTGACGACAGATATGACTGAGGAGCCGGAACATGGCAATCGTCTCCGTGCTCTGCGGTTGCCCAATAACGAGCTTCGCCAGGCCTTTCGTCTGGTGATTATTGATTGGTTTGAGCGTACTGCTGAGGACGTTCGAGACGTCGATGCGTTTCGAGACGGGTTGTGCCGTGGGGACGAGGGTGCGGTGAAGCGGGCGTTAGAACGCATCCTGGGAGATGCGGGAATCGGTGCGAACAACCCAGATGCGCCGCTGCCATATCACCTGCTCTTGCAGGGACTCTGCTTTGGATTGCCGGGCTATGCCAATCCTGCCTCGAGGCGAAAGCGTGGCGCGGATCGCTGGGACATCCAGGTATTTCCTACGGGCACCGTGTTTGACGTGGCAGACACGATCGGCATGCTCGGCGAGCGTCCGCTGATAACGGTCAACATGATGTATGACCCCGGCGTGGACGCGCTCGGCCTGGAGCTGCTGGCCGTTCAGGCGCTGCTCGACATAGAGCGCGACGGTATCGACAAGATTCGCGTACCGCGACCCGGCGTGGGCCGTATGCGCTGGGGGTTTGGTTTTGATGGGCGTCGTGTGGCAGCGGTGTGCCAGCGGCTGTAGGGGTGTCCGTTACTCTGCGTCCTCCAGGGGCGGCATGGGCTTCCAGTCGGGATCCTTGATAATCTTGTGAGCATCTTTCATGCCACGGCGCAGCGCCGGAATGCCGGTCTTAAAGCACTTGTCAACGGCGGCCAGGCGAATGAACTCCTTGCAGAAGGTCGCGGCGTTGCCCAGACGGAACAGCACGGGGTGATAGTCGCCGTAAATCTGCATGTAGCGGGCCAGATAACCGCGGTTGCGCATGATGTAGTAACGGTTGGTGTCGCTCGTGGAGTTGAGCTGGCGCTTGCCGGCGATATCCCAGTTGGAGACGGCGCGGGCGCGCTTGAGCACCACGTCGGCGACCACGGCGGCGGGGAAGTGCTGGCTGGCTACGTAGCCGTAGCAGGCATCGTCGCCGTAGATAAAGAAGCGCGCGTCGGGCAGGCCAATCTTGTCGACCACGCGGCGCGAGAACATGCCGCCCTCAAAGCACAGCTGGTTCATGGCGCGGTAGCCCTCGGGACCCAGATCCCACTTGGCGATAGGGTTAGGGATGCCGAGCGAGAGGATGAGCTGGTACTGCCAAAAGAAAGCGCCGCCGTCAAAGTCCAGGCGCGAACCCTGGATGACATCGTAGCGGTCGGTCCACTTGGCAAGACGCTCGATGCCTTCGGGGATGACGAGCACGTCGTCGTCCATCACCCAGAACCACTGGGCGCCCAGGTCGTAGGCGCATTTGGTGCCGGCGGAGAAGCCGCCCGCACCGCCGCCGTTTTCGAGCTGCGGCGCGTAGATGACGCGGTCGGTGCCGCCCTGTGCATCGGGCTGATCGGTGTCGATGCCCCACAGGGTGGCGAGGCGCTCGTTGAATGCGGCGCACATGGCCTCGGTCTCGCGCGAATTCTCGTTATCGACAATCACAATGCGCCAGGGCGCGGCCGTGAGCTCGGTCATAGAGTCGAACAGGTTGGCCAAGAGCTCCTGGCGCTTATAGGTGACGACAACGATGGCAAGCTTGTCGATGGGGGCGGGAAGGGTGGAAGTCATGAACGAGAATATCCTTTCGCGTGGGCAGCATTTCGGCCCTGCGGAATAAACAACGTGTCCCATTGGACATGACTATTGTAAGCGTAGGTAGGCGCCCGCGGTTAATGTTCCACTAATCACCAAGAACGTTTGCTACAAGCCTGGTTGACGTGCGTGCGCGGCGAGATTGCAAGCGCGCATTGTGGTATTACATAGGTGCCGAATCCCGTGGACGCGATCTTTGTGTTTGGATGCCCTGTGAATAAAACTCGTTTAGCTTCCTTTGCCGATAGCCTTCCCGTCAAGGTCATGTTGCTGTTTTTGGTTCTTCAGGCCGCATTTGTCCTGAGCAATACCGCGGCAAATTGTCTGCCGAGGCCCGTCATCGAGTCGCATGTGCAGGGTTCGGAGTCCTCTGCCCTGTTGTCTGACATGTATGTCTACGACCACCGTGTTGCAGCTGGTCCTGTTTGCTTTGATAACAATCGCTTTATCATTGAAGTCGCACAGCAAAAGGACCAAGGTTCTCCATTTAAGACGATGACTGTTGCCGAGATTGATGACGTTACGAAAGCCGGTGGGATTACGCATCAGCAGTACTACCGGTATTGGCATGGATGGCAGCTACTTACGAATGCCTGCCTGTTTATTGGCGGTATCGACGTTGTCGTGGTGCCTGCGGCCGCTCTGGCGATTGTCGGCTCCGCTTGCGCTTACGTTACCTTGCGGAAGCGGTTTTCAAAGCCAGTGACGTTGGGTTTCCTTGCAATCCTGCTGTTCTCGACCAATCTGTTTTTCAATTTTATCGGTGATCTGCTGCTGTGCATCTCGTTCTTTGTGGCGCTCATCATGATGTCTTGCATGAGCCTTCGTTTGGGCTCGGCCCCGAACGCACGGGTTTTCACAAGCCGCCTTGTCCTTTGGTCGATAGCGACGGGCGCCGTGTTTTCGTTTCTTGACTTTTTAACGATTCCTGCCGCAGTTGTCGCCCTGCATTGCTTTTTCACCTTCATTGCGCTCCCCAAGGGTGAGCGCCCCAAGCGTTGCGTCGTCACGATGCTGCAAGCGCTCTTTGGGTTTGGGCTTTCGTTTGTGTTTACCTGGGCGATGAAATGGGTTGTCGCGGCGTTTGTGCTGGGCTGGGACGCGGTCTTTTCGAACGTTCTGGGCGAGATGGGCCTTTGGTCTGCGCATGGGGCTTCGTCACTGTTGCCCCAGGCTGACTGGCCTCAGATTTTGAAGGAGTTCTATTGCATGAGCCCGCAGCTGTTCGCCATTTGCTCAACTGCCGGTTATGCGATGATCTCGAACGTCGTTTGCCTTGTTTCGTTTGCTGCCGTATTGGCGATTTGGGTTGCCGTGCTCGTTTGCTCGATACGGGGCGGCGCGCAAGGCGGTCGTCGGTGCAAGGTGTTGATCCAGTCGCTGCTCATGGCACTGCCTCTGGTTGTTGTTCTGGGTTATTTCGTTGTTATGCATGACCATGCGATCGTTCATATTCCGGTATTTGGCTGCAAGAATTGGGCGATTGTCTTTGCGATTTTATTTGTTTCGGGTGTAAGCGCGCTTCGTGGTCTGAGGAGTCAGAAGGTCGCTTAGCCGTTCATACGGGCCTTGATGGACTCGACTACGGCTCTGCGCACGATATCCACGAGGAGCAGGGAAAGCGCGAGGCAAAGGCTCATAAGGATTCCGAGCAAAATGGCGGCGGCTGGACGGGGCGTTCCCGTTTGGATGCCTGTTGCCATGGTGTAGATTGCATTGTCGAAGATGGGTCGCCAGACGTTGCAGGTAAACGACTGCACGGCGTAGAAAGCGAGCGTTCCTGCGGCGAGAGATATGATTGTCTCGTCTGCAGCAGTGACTTTGTGGCGCGGCTGATGGAGTGCTGCGGCGGCAACGGATGCGGCGGCCAAGATAAAGGATATGACGGAAGTGGACTTGTAGGAGAGCTTCCAGAGCGTGTTGTACTGGCTGTTTGCCGATAGCAGAAGCTCGAGCGCGATGGTGGCGGCAACGAGTCCGATGAGTACGATCTTGGATTTTTGAGCGCCGGATGCGTTGCCGTGGCATTCGAGGACAAAGCGCATTTCTCCAGCTGCAATAAACGCGACCAGGTAGGTAACGGCGCTCATGAGTTTGCGCCACAAAATGATACCGGCCGCTTCGTTTGCCGTCGCCGCGATGTAGCAGTTGATTCCAAATGTTGCGAGCACAAGAAGTGCTACGACAAACGGGGCTCTTTTGCTGCCGATTCGCTGCCGCATCAACGCAATCACTGGGACGAGCAATACTGATGCCGCGTAGACCCAGATAAACTCGATGCCCAACGTGAGCCAGCCAATCTCATGCAGCGAGATTTCTGGTAGGGGATAGACGTACATCGAAACAAACAGGCAGGTGGCGCAATAAAAGAGCGTGGGCAAGACGATCTTTTTGAGGCGATCAAGCGATTTGAGCGTGAGGCCCTGCGCGGAAGAACCGTTTTGGAGGGCGCGTACCGCCGAGGGAATAAGGAAGTATCCCGAGATCATAAAGAAGACCTCGTTGGCCCAGCAGCCCAGCAGGTTGATGAAGCCGAGCGCGCCGGAGTAAGGGAAGACGGCGAGCGGCGCATATTCCGGTAGACCGGCGCAGACGGCTTGAAAGGTCCACTGAAACGTGTGGAATATCGCGATGCCAGCAACCGCGATTAAGCGCAGCGCTTCGATGGAGGTATTTCTGCTTGCTTTGCTGCCCATCAGATTATTTTCCAGCGCGTGCGTTGTATGAGCTAAAGTGCGATGTGATCATTTTTAGAGTTTGCTTGGGCCCCTTGTTCCATACGTTATACAAGCCCTCGCCCACGAGGTCCTTGGCGTATGCGCAGTAGCTGATTTTAGGGTTGGCGATACCCATATACTCGGAATAGAGCTTTTTGGCCGCGGGCGTAACGCGAGGATTGGCAAATACCAGCTCTTGTGGCATGCGTTCGAACATCTTGTGGATCGCCCGCTCGATTTCGGGGTGCCCCTCAATTCCGGTGTGCTCGATCATGATGCCCATATAAGTGAAGCCGCGTGTGATTTGCGGTGTCCAAACGGCAGGGTCGGTGACGTTGAGCCGCTCAAGAATATCGACCATGTCGTTCCAGCGATTAAACGGCATCAAGGGGTCGCGCTTGGCCAGAGTGGCTGCCTTTTCGGGTGTTTCCTCGCGGTAGCAGTAATACGGCTTGGGCCAGTAAGCGATCGCCTTTGCCTGGCAGAGCGTTTCGACAAGGAATGGATTATCGGCCCAGCCCGCACCGGGGATTTCCTTAAACCAGATATTGTTTTGCAACAGGAAGTCGCGACGATAGATTGCCGACCAAATGGACGGATGATGGGCCAGCAGGTGTGGAGCGTCGTGAATGGTGAACGGTTGCCGAGGCGGTTTAATGCGACCGCGATATGCGCAGTGAAGTTTGACCTCTTGGGGGGTATCGGGGTTGCGAATGATCCAATACGGGGTCTCAATAATATCGAGCTTGTTCGGATCGCCAAATTCGCGCTTGGCAAAGGCAAACATATCGGAGTACATTCCGGGCTCAATCCAGTCATCGGGCTCGAGGATGGCAATCCAGTCGCCCTTTGCCTCGCGAATGCCCAGATTGCAGGTTGCGCCGTAACCCTGGTTTGCCTTATCGATCACTCGAACGCGTGAGTCGCGCGCAGCGAAATCTTGCATAATGGAGAGGGAGTTGTCGGTAGATCCGTCGTTGATGGTGAGGATTTCCAGTTCGATTTTCTTTTCGTTTAATAGGCTGCCTATAGCCTGAGAAAGATACGGCTCGGCATTGTAAGTAGGCACGATTACGGTCAGCATTCAAACACTTTCTCTAGGCGATTTGGAAGAATTATACCTAATTGCGTTTGCAACGGTTTTGGTTGCGTTTGGGTGAAGGCAACGGAAAGGGTTGCTAATCAATGCATGATGATTTCTTGAAAGAGCTCTAACGGCTGCGTTACGTCTTAGCGGGATATTCGTCCAACTTGATTTGATTGCATCGGAATAGAATTCTTTATAAGGTAATAAACGTATCGATTTTCCTGTTGATATGCAATTTGAGGAGACTGTTGTGGGGTTTGCTAATAATAGCTACTTGATTAACAAGCTCGAAGTTTGCAACTTTCGCAAGTTTGAATCCATCTCAGTTAGTTTTGAGCGTCAACTAACGGTTTTGGTTGGCGATAACGGTGTGGGAAAAAGTACTCTTATTGATGCCGCAAGCATTGCTCTGGGCACTTTATTCCAAAAGATTGAGAATGCGAAAGCACCTGGCATTACGCCTGACGATGCCCGCGGTGCCGTTATTAAGCAAGGAGACATGTTTGACGTTCAGTCGCGGTACCCGGTGACGATAGGTGCTGACGGAATTGTTCTTGGCAAGAACATGCACTGGTCGCGTTCGCTTAATACTGCCAAGGGCCGCACTACTATTGCAGATGCTGCGGCTGTGGTGGATGCCGGCGCTCGGCTGCAAAAACTTGTCCGCAGTGGCGAGACGGTTGTCCTTCCCATTCTTGCTCGTTATAGGACCGATCGATTGTGGATGCGGACTGAACCTAAAGACCAATCGTTGCCCAACAGGACGCGTGGGTACGAAGGTGCCCTACAGGCATCTTCGAACGATGCACGTATGAATGCATGGTTTAAATCTCAATCCATTTGGGAGTGGCAGAATAGGCGTGACAGCGCACTGTTCTCTGCGGTTAAAAAGGCACTGGCCTCATGTTTTGATGCCGCTGCTTCTACCGTGGATGCGATGGTCGATTTTGATGCCGAACTCGGCCAGCTGGTGTTTACATATAGCACTGCCGATGGTAGTTACCATCGCGATAGGATTCATTCAATGAGCGACGGATATCGTGGCACGTTGAGCCTATTTGCGGACATCGCATATCGCATGGCGATGCTGAATCCCGCACTAGGAGATCGTGTGCTCGAGACGCCGGGCGTGGTAATGATTGACGAGATCGATCTTCATTTGCACCCTCGTTGGCAGGCACGAATTCTGGAGGACCTCGTTCGCATCTTCCCCAACGTGCAGTTTATCGTGACCACGCATTCGCCGGTCGTTGTGGCATCAGTGCCTCGCGGCAACATTCGCGTCCTTGACGGCGAGGCCGTGTCGGTTCCTGCGACGGAGACACGCGGACGTGATGCGGGAGACATTCTCAACACTGTTTTAGATGCTTCCTCGCGTCCCGAGGAAGCGGTCCAGTTGTTCGATGCATTTAACCGTGCCGTAGACGAGGGGCGCCACGCCGACGCTAGGGTAGAGCTCGAGAAACTTGAGGCATTCGTTGGGGCGGACGACCCGGATGTGGTTGCAGCAAGGACAACCCTTGAACTTGAGGAGCTGCTATCGTGATTCCAATCGTAAAGGGATGCGAGCCTGCGGCACTTGCTGAGGCGAAGAGGATCATCCGCAATACTCCGGATGCAACTTTTTGTTACGAATCACTTCGAGGGGAGTCAAAGCGCAAGCTTCTTGAGGCGTTGCTTGCCGAACAGGGGCATCTTTGCGCCTACTGTATGTGCAGGATCGGTACGGATGGGCATCCGGCTACGATCGAGCATCTAATCCCTCAGCACCCTACTGATTCTGCGGCAGATGGAGAGCTGAGCCTTTCATATCGTAATATGGTCGCTGTCTGCGACGGCAGGAGTGGGAAGACGTGCGACAAGCAACGTGGCAATGCATCAATGACGGTTGATCCGACCAGGCGCCATACACTTGAAACTATTTATTACCACCGCGACGGGCGTATTGATGCTAAAGATGAATCCGTTCAGCACGATATTCAGATAACGCTTGGTCTCAATAATTCCCACACCAACCTTTGTGCTGATCGCTTTGAGTCCATGAGGACAATTGAAAAGGTTGTGGCCAGCACAATCAAGCGTAGGCGGATTGAGGACAATCGCAGCGCTAAGAAGATGATTTGTCTGAAAATCCTTAAGAAATTTGAAAGCCAAACGGATATGAAGGACGAGTATTTGGGAGCCAAGCTTTTCGTGGCTAGAAAGCTTGGCTCTAAATTTGACTCAGATTAGCCTTTCGGGGTTTAGCCGTTGCTGCTCACGAATCTCTTGACGATATTGAAATTAATAATAGTAAGTAAATAATTGGTTCCTGGAGAGAAGTCCGTTAATCGATTTCTGATTATAATTAATCAAGCTTGTAAGCGCATTGCTTGGAATGGTTGAACCAACCTTATCAGTATTGGCACTTCTACTTGAGCAGCCAACGAAAGGATGGATTATGACCATGATTTCCCATATCGCGGTGGGCGCAAGCGGGGATGACCGTTCCAAGTAATTGCTGCAAGGCTTGCCCTCTCGGGTGGTACCCGAGCATTCCCGCCACAATCCTAGACATGTCTCCTTGTGGAGCGGTTTTGAGCGCCTATATGTGCTCGCTTTTATTGCGTGGGTTATTATGCGTGCAAATCAATCAATTTTGTAACACTCACTGTTTGCTTTGATTACCGCTTCGGCAAGTGCGAGGTGCTCTTCGTGCGAATTGTCGCTCGAACTTTGCCATCCGGCAATGTCTTTTTCATTTATGCGCCTTATGACAAAAGGTCCTTTGACAAACTCCCCGGCCACCTCCATGAATTCGTCGAAACTTGTTGTTACTCCTCGGGCGTCAATTAACGCAATTTTGCCATCCAAGGTAGCTTGGCAAAATACATGGTGACCCTTTCCGTTGCATTCTTTGATGATGAATGCCTCGTATCCGAGAATTTCTTCGACTTGCATGGCAAATGCCTGACATGACCCTTCGAGAAGACAGCCCGCTGATGTTAGGTGTTCCTCATCGTCGTCAATTTGAGCCAGGTGACCATCGAAGTCAATCTCTTTGAGATTCGCATAATTATTGTTATCGCAATAGAACCCCTTGTGTAGTTCAGTCCCATGGACAGGACGGTATCTGCTTCGGTCAGTTTTTCCGGGTAGTGCTTTTGCAGTAGACTGGGTGCTCATGGGCTCTCCGTTCGATTGTTATGTCATTCGTTATCATCTTTTCTTGCAAATTCTATGTTAATTACTTGCGAGGACATAAGTTACAGTAGCCTTTCGAATAATCATTTTTAGATAGTGAGTCATGGACTGCTAGTTGTTGAGCTGCTGTGTTCCGCTGCTTTGCCAGTCATCATTGGATAGGAACTTGATGCACGGATTATCTTGGGTTCCACCTGCCTTATAATTTCGAAAACATCACTTATTTCTGATGGGGGTTGGAATGAAACGTCATCTGCAGCTACTCGCGGCATTCGTTGCGGTGTTATTTATTGGACTTGATCCAATGATTGGGCCGGTTACTACTGCCTATGCAATCAATGAGGAGCTTGCGCAACAGGATTCGTCTGCTGACGTTGCGGATTCCGCGAACAATGCGGGCTCAGCTGGCGCCTCCGACTCCTCTGTCTCAGTTGGGAGCTGGGACGAGTTTGACAATCTTGCAGAAGAAGAAATTGGTTCTTCCGTTGCATCGGATAGGGGCGGCCACGTTTCGACAGACTCGTATCAGTATCTCTATATCGCTTACCCTCAACTGCCGGTCGGCGTTGATCAGGTGATTGCTTTTGCTACTCCAAATGATTCTGATGTCATTGTTGACGCAACGCTCAAACTTGAGTCGACGACTGGCCACACCTTCCTCGTTAAATCTTCAGCAGTTAATGCCAATACAGCCGCTTTCAAGTTCGGTAAGGATTATGCCGAGTGCGGATATGATTTGATTTCGATTTCCTATCATCTGCAAGGCGATGCCACAGAGCACGATATCGATTTGATGCAGTGCGGATATGCTTTCGACGTCGATGCTAATGCTGTTGTGGATGACGGCCTTGTTGAAGGCGGTTCCGATGCGTTCGTATATTATTCAGACGATTCTGGTAACGCGATTCAGGCTGCCTCAATTAGTGATGCACTTGTTGCTGCAAATGGGGAGCAATCGTTATCTCTTGCAAGTACCGGCGTCAACGGTGCTTATGTGATTGCTCTTGATCCCGGGCACGGCGGTATGGATCCTGGTGCGCAGGGCAATGGTAAAAGTGAGGCCGACTTAACTTGGAAGATCGCGGTCGCTTGTAAGGCTAAGCTTGAGCGGTACGGCTTTAAAGTGGTTATGTCACGCGATCAATATGGCTCATATAGTGGCAACGACTTCCTGTACCGTGTTCAGCGCTGTGTGAGCCAGGGCGCTCAGGCATTTGTTAGTTTTCATATCAACTCAGGTGGATCCGGTGCGCACGGAGCTGAGGTGTATGCCCCCACGGCAAACGGTTCTGGCTATACCCAGGCATCCGTTGAACTTGCTCAGAAAGTAATGAATAACTTACATGCTCTTGGCCTTAGCTATCGCGGAGTGTTTCAAATGGAGCTCGGTGATGAGTTCGCAGTTATTCGTTGTGCTCGCGAGCAGGGAATCCCCGGTATTTTGATTGAGCATGGCTTTATTTCTAATTCGGGTGATGTTTGGAATTACTTTAGCGATGCCGGCTGCAAGCGTCTGGGTGAAGCGGATGCCGACGCGATCATCGCTCAATTCCCGCGCTCTAGTTGGATGGATTACTCCGCTGTATTTGATGCGGACTATTACTTGAAGAATAATCCTGATGTTGCTAAATGGGCCAACAACGATAAGGACAAGGCCCTCCAACACTTCGTCAGCTGCGGCATGGCCGAGGGCCGCCGCGGCAACGAGGCGTTCGACGTCCAGAGCTACTACAACGAGTACCCCGACCTGAGGGCCGCCTTCGGCACCGACATCGTCAGGTACTACGAGCACTACGCGACCTTCGGCAAGGGGGAGGGCCGCCACCCCTCCGGCTGCGCGTCGATCAAGGGCATGCGGACGTCCCTCGGCGGCACGGACTACTCTGCCGTCTACGACCCGGATTACTATCTCGAGCACAACGCTGACGTCAGGTCCTTCTATTCGAGGTCGGTCGGGTCGCTCGTCCTCCTCGATGACACGGGCGTCATCGGCCACTTCGTCAGCTGCGGCATGGCCGAGGGCCGCCGCGGCAACGAGGCGTTCGACGTCCAGAGTTATAAAAATCGATATATTGATTTACAAATTGCTTATGGAAATCGACTCGATTTGTATTATTTGCATTACCTTACTTTCGGATTTCATGAAGGCCGTTCCGGCGCTCCCTTTTCAAATGACGAGCTGATTATGGGAGTCTCTTTTGTAAAATATGATCAAATGGCAAGTTATTATCTGTCTAAGGTTGGCATGGGTGTTTACCCTTCTGATATTTATAAAGATAAGGGCGCCGGCACCATTAATGAATTTTGTAAAACCTTGATAGCCGAAGCATCTTTTGAGGGAGTTCGTCCTGAAGTGCTTTTTGCGCAAGTTATGATTGAGACTGGGTGGCTTCGATTTGGAGGCAGTGTTTCCGCGGGGCAGTGTAATTTTGGAGGCTTGGGATCAACTGGAAGCGGTGTAGCTGGTGCTTCTTTTGATTCGGTGGGTATTGGTTTACGAGCCCAGACCCAGCATCTAAAAGCGTATGCATCAACGGATCCACTTCTTGGGGATTGCGTCGATCCAAGATTTTCTATGGTTAAAAGGGGTTCAGCTCAATATTTAACACAGCTGAATGGGAAATGGGCTGTTCCCGGTAAAGGTTATGGTGAGCATATTACTTTAATTGCGAGAGAGCTGTCTTGTTATATTGGCTAGGTATTAATTGGAGTTTCGGAGTGTCATCTCGCAGTAAATTAGTAAAAAATATGGTGTGGAATACCACGTATCAGGTTTTATCTTTACTAATTCCCTTACTTACCATTCCTTATGTGTCGCGTGTGCTTGGAACGGACGGTGTTGGAGTTTATTCATATACATACTCGATAGCAAACTACTTTGTATTGTTTGCCACGCTTGGAATGGCTCAATATGGAGTTCGAGAGATTGCTAAATGTGGTAATAACAGAGAGCGGAGATCCAAAGTATTTTGCTCCGCTTGGGCCGCGCAAGTCTTAGTCTCTCTTCCGATTGTATGCGTATATATAGTTTATATAATTGCTTTCAGCAATAGAGATTATATTGTCAGCTCATTTTTATGGCTATTTTGGGTGGCGTCAAGCTCCCTTGATATTTCTTGGCTGTATTTCGGGGTTGAGGAGTTCGCTGTTCCAACCGTCAGAAGTGTTATCACGAAATTAGTCGGTACCTGTATCATTTTTGTATTTTGTAGAACTTCTGACGATTTGTGGGCATACGTTTTGGGGATTTCGCTCCCCTTTTTCTTGAATGCCCTCATGCTGTTCCCATTTTTAAATCGATATGTCGATTTCATTAGCTGTCCCTGGGCAGAGATTAAGCGACATTTTGTTCCGAATCTCAGGTTGTTTGCACCTGTAATCGCTATATCGCTCTATTCGTCTTTTGATAAGATTCTTTTAGGTTTGGTTTCTGGTATGAATGAGGCTGGACTGTTTGAATACAGCGACAAAGTGGCAAGAATGCCCTTGGCAGTTGTTACTGCTTTGGGTACCGTGATGCTTCCTCATATGACTGAATCTATGAGTTGCTCAAGTAATGGGAAAGAGTCTGAATCTCTTCTCCAGAGCTCCTTTGAAATAATGCAGTTTATTTCTCTTGGACTTGCTTTTGGGATTGTTGCGGTTGCCAAGCCGATTGCTGATATCTATTTTGGGCCAGGCTTTGGAAAGTGTTTCATTGTTCTTCCTATCGTAGCAATTATGATTCCAATCATTGCTGCAAGCAATGTCCTGGGTGTTCAATATATGTTGCCTAAGAACATGGATAAACAATATACTAAGTCTGTTGTTTTCGGAGCAATTGCAAATATATTACTGTGTTGTTTGTTATTAAAACCTTATGGCTCCATTGGTGCTGGAATCGCCACTGTTCTCACGGAACTAACCGTCTTGTTTGTTCAGGGTTGTTACGTAAAAAAGCAGCTTAATTTATGCCGTATGGTTGTATGTGCGCTTCCCTATGTGATTATCGGTTTATTAATGCTCTTTTTGGTTGCAATTATTTCTCCTGTATTCATCACGTATTTGGGTTATTCGTGGGTCTATTTATTCAGTCTGATACTCTTCGGCGCTTTCATTTATTTATCCTTTAGTGTTCTGTACTATAAAACAGTCCGTTTTCTTGTTATAGGGGATATTCGTGAACAATAAAATCTATGTCGTAACGCATAAACAGGCAGAGTTTCCCTGCGATCCGCTCTATTGCCCTATTCAGGTTGGTTTTGGAAATGAGCTTTTTTGGAACGATGCTCCAATAATTAGGGATAACAGCGGTGACAACATCTCTGCAAAAAACAGTACATTCTGTGAATTAACTGCCGTATATTGGTTATGGAAGAATATAGTTTCTGATGGTTTTATCGGCATTGAACATTACCGTAGGTACTTATCGACTAATCGATTTTCGAATAGCTATAAGTATTTTTTAAAGGAAGATGATGTTCTCTCTGCGCTAAGCTGTTGCGATTTCGTTTTGCCTGAGCAGTATATTTGGAAAAATAGAACTGTATTTTCAAATTATGCACTTAGTGTCGGTCATGAGACTGATTTAGGTGTTTTGCGAGACACGATATCTAATATATCGAAGGAGTATGTTGAAACATATGATGCTGTTCTAAATTCAGGATCAGCTTATTATTGCAATATGTTGATTTGTTCTAAGCAACTATTTGACTCGTACTGCGAATGGCTATTTAAGATTCTCTTTGAATTCGAGGATATTGTTGATCTTAGTGATTATTCAAAGTCACAAAAACGTATTTTTGGGTATGTCTCAGAGATTTTATTGAATGTCTGGCTAATTAAAAATCAGAATACCGTCAAAACGTTTCCCATGATCAATACGGAGGAGCCAAGCGCATTAAAAGTATTGAGGCATATTAAGCAGGGGAAATATAATATGCCCTATACTCCTGATTGGTTAAAAACTAAATAATTGCTCAATTTTTGAATCGTTATGAATCTATTTCAGAACCAGTTACTGATATTAAGATAAAGGTCACTAAGAGCCCAAGATTACCACGCAGGTCGTGTCTCCATACCCTTGCCTTATTTAAATTAATTGGTACTTGAATGGTGTTGCAGCTTTTTAATTGAATGTAGCTATCGAGATGAGTTATTTGTTTTTTACTTAACATGGAGCCATAAACTTCTTTGAAAGACTCAGCCTGCTCAATAGTTTTAATCGTATCGGCTTTAAGCTTTTTAATCTGATGTATAGAATTCCATAAAGATTTTTCTTGTGCACCAAGAGTATTGTTTTCGTGTTGACGATAACAAATTGTTTGATTGTCTATGAAGCCGATACGTCCAAATGCAGATGCGATTAACGAACACCACCAATCATGCATGCAAATGTAGCGATCATCATTCGTTAATTTGATCAGGTCTCTTAGACTGTCATTAATTAGCATAGTGCATCCAGTAACATTTGCCGTTGCAATATGAAATTCGAAGGTTGAGGTGTTTGGATTAATACCTGAATACTTATAGAAAGAATCGGCAATGCGATTTAATTTACTGTCAACTACTCTTAAATCAGTATGAATGAGGATCGGGGTATCAGGGGACATCGCCTCTTCCTGTATCATAGCGCTGAGGCATGTGGTTATCTTATTTGAATCCCAGACGTCATCTTGATCGGAACACATGACGTATTTGCTGGTAGTTATCTTTAATAGCGATAAGAAATGTGTGCCTGCATTACCGAAGGCTGAATCTTTTAATACAACCTTGATTCTATTATCTTTTGCAGCGTAGCGATTAATGATTTCTACGCTGTCATCATTTGAATTATCATCTGAAATGAGTAGTTGCCAGTTTTTATAATCCTGGTTGATAATCGATTCTATTTGTTCTTTCAAATAGAGAGATCCGTTATAAACGGCCATTACGATCTGAACTTGGGGAGGATTTTGTATTTGCAACTTAAATTTTTCCAATCAAAAATAGGAACCTGAGGCAAATTTCACTTATATATGTTGGTCTTAGTCGATGTGGAAACAACGCTTTTTTGAGCTGGCTGGGTATGCCTTTTGCTTCAGTGAACAGGTTTAGCGCTTCCAGTTCATCGCTAGTTAATTTATCGATAAAACAATACTTAAAATGTGAAAGTTTTTCTGCTTCACTTTGTGCCTTTGTGCCAAACAGCTCTTCTTTAATAAAATATTTGAATAAATCAATCATGTGGTTATCAGAAGCGGTTACCGCTGCGTCATGCCTGATATGCTTTGCTGTAGGTCTTTTATCGTAAACCAGTTGGCCTAGTGCGCAGGCACAGCGAATTATCCATCTGTCGTGCATTTCGTCGCCTGGATTAACATTTTTAATAAACTGGATAAATGCTTCACGGTTAAATGCAATAGTGAAACCAAGTCCAAGTGTGTAAAACAAACTGTGATAAAAATCGCAGTTCTTAGTTTGGTCGGAAGAATAGCGGATGTGATTTAAATTGGAGTCGCAATACTCAAAAGAAGAGAAGTACACCTTAGGAATATTATTGTGCTGTTCATTTAATAACTTGATTGCATACTCTATTTTTTGTTTCTCCCAGTAATCGTCCTGATCAGCATAGAAATAATAGCCATAAGTAGACGGAATCCTCCGCAAAATCTCATAGAAGCTGCCGGGAACTCCGAGATTTTGATTGTTGCTTTCTAGTAATGTGAAGTTATTTTTGTCTTTAATAAAAGACTTAATCAATTCAACGGTGCTATCCGTGGATCCGTCATCTCTGATAAATACATCTATATTGTTGTAGGACTGATTGCTAATCGAGGCTAGAGTCTCATTGATAAACTTAGCTCCGTTATAAGTTGGCAAAATGACGCAAGCCTTGTTCTTATCGGGATTCATCTTGCCTCCTTTTCTTTGCTCGAACTTTCATGAAAAAAGGAATAAGCGAGGTGATGGCTTTGTATCTCGCGGAAGGAAAGGGCGAAGTAATTGTATTGAACAAACGCCATGCCTTGTAGTAATGCTCCCAGCCATATTCGATTGGAGCTTTAGACCAAGGGGTTTGTCTAAGATAATAGAAATAGTCTGAAGAGAATCGATGAGTGTTTCCAGCTCGCCAAGGACGATCTTCTCCGAGAAAATGAACAATAGCCGGATTCGCTCTGGCATGTTCGAATTCTATTTTGTTGCAGAAGTTTGGCATAAGTTTATTTAAATATTCAAAAGGATAGTAATCGAAAATATTTGAATAATTGTAAGAAATTGACATCACTTTGATGTCGTCCTTGAGATAGACGTTTAAGGCATCCTGATCGTTTGCGAACAACTTATCTTTATTCTGTTTGCAGAAATTCAGTATTCCTTTCTCAATGTCGTTATCCCTCCATTTTTTCAAATTAAAGAGAACGACACCGGCATTGCAGTATGGATAGGAGGCAATGCCGAGGCTTGTTCTTCTATTTCTGTCTGCTGTGGGCTCCGGCGCCATGGCGATAGTCTTTCCATCTAGGTCAGCTTGCCAGAACTCCCTTAAAGATGACCTGCAAATTGTGTCAGCATCTAAGTATATGACCCTTTCAATTTCATTTGGAAGATAATTGTCTAGCAGGAGTCGTGCAAGGACAATCTCATTCCATCCCGTTGTGTCGAATTCAAATGCAATCCTGTCTTTAAAATCGCTGATGTCAATGATGATTACATCGCATAGCTTATCTGAGAAAAAATCTGTTAAATAGTCAACATTTGCTTTACTTAAACCCATCGATAATATATAGAAATTCAATTGGATATTAGGGTTGTTTTGTTTTACCGATTGAATATTCGCGGCCAATTGAGGAACAAAATTGTTATCAATCGTATAAACGAGATTCATCTAGTTATCTCCAATAACACTTGTATAGTTGTTCTAGAATATTTTACAGTTGTTAGACTTTCAGGGAGCGGAATTGTATAGCAAATACAATCATACCTTTGTTGTTTGCGCGTATGGAAAATCGCCTTATTTGATTGACTGCGTTGAATCACTTTTAAATCAATCCATACAATCTAATGTCATTATCTCAACAAGCACTCCTAACGATCTAATCGCTTCGGTTGCCGATCGTTACGGTTTGCCTTTATTTATCAATGAAGGTGCTGCGGGTATAGCTCATGACTGGAATTGCGCTGTCAATCATTGTCCAACTGAGCTAATTACTATTGCGCATCAAGACGATGTTTACTCTTGCTCATATGTCGAAAGTATGCTCGAGCGAGTGAACCAGAGCCGCAAACCTTTGATTTTTTTTACGGATTATGAGGAGCTTCGCGATGGCTCGGTCTGTTCTTCGAGTTTGCTCCTAAACATAAAAAGGATTTTATTGTTTCCCCTGAAAAGTAAACAATTATCTTCAAAAAAGTTCGTAAAACGCCTTTCTCTTTCTTTTGGGTCATCAATCTGTTGTCCATCGGTGACCTTAGTCCTGCCCAATTTAAAAACTCCGATTTTTAAGGAAGGCTTTAAATCGAATTTGGATTGGGAAGCATGGGAACAAATATCTCAACTGGATGGAGACTTCTGCTATTGTTCAGAAAAGCTCACAAGGCATAGAATACATTCTGGATCTGAAACGTCTGCACTTATTAAAGATAATACGCGCACTACAGAAGATTACTTGATGCTTCGAAAGTTTTGGCCAGATAAGATCGCGCGTCTAATCAATGTTTTATACTCGAAAGGCCAAAATAGTAATACTTTATAAAATTGTTCCAGCGGAGGTATTTATATGAAAGGCATTATCCTCGCCGGCGGGTCCGGCACCCGCCTGTATCCGCTCACGCTCGTGACCTCCAAGCAGCTGCTGCCGGTCTACGACAAGCCCATGATCTACTACCCGCTGTCCACCCTCATGCTGGCGGGCATCCGGGACATCCTGGTCATCTCAACCCCGACGGACCTCCCCAACTTCGAGCGCCTGCTCGGGGACGGCTCGCGCTACGGCGTGAACCTGTCCTACGCCGAGCAGCCGAGCCCCGACGGCCTGGCCCAGGCCTTCACCATCGGCGAGGAGTTCATCGCCGGCGAGCCGTGCGCCCTCGTGCTCGGCGACAACATCTTCTACGGCAACGGCCTGTCCCGCCACCTGACGCGCGCCGTCCAGAACGCCGAGTCGGGCCGCGCCACGGTCTTCGGCTACCACGTGGACGACCCCGAGCGCTTCGGCGTCGTGGAGTTCGATGCGCAGGGCAGGGCCGTCTCCATCGAGGAGAAGCCCGAGCGCCCCAAGAGCTCCTACGCCGTCACCGGCCTGTACTTCTACCCGGGCGACGTGGCCGCCAAGGCGCATGAGGTCAAGCCCTCGGCCCGCGGCGAGCTGGAGATCACCACGCTCAACCAGATGTACCTGGAGGAGGGGACGCTGTCCGTCGTGACCCTGGGCCGCGGCTACGCGTGGCTGGACACCGGCACCATGGAGAGCCTGCACGAGGCGGCGGAGTTCGTCCGCGCCGTGGAGCACTCCCAGGACCTGCCGGTCTCGGTCCCCGAGGAGATCGCCTGGGAGAACGGCTGGATCACGACTGCCGAGCTGGAGGAGGCCGCCGAGGCCTACGGCAAGTCGGTCTACGGCCGGCACCTCAAGAAGGTCGCCGCCGGCGAGATCGTCAACAGCCCGCGCGAGTACTAGGAACAAGGAGATTCGAACATGGCAGAGGAGACCTTCTCCCCCAAGAACATCATCGTCACGGGCGGCTGTGGCTTCATCGGCAGCAACTTCGTGCACTACGTCGTGGACAACCACCCGGGCGTCCACGTCACCGTCCTGGACAAGCTGACCTACGCCGGCAACCCCGAGAACATCGCGGGGCTGCCGGCGGACCGCGTGGAACTCGTCGTGGGCGACATCTGCGATGCCGGGCTGCTCGATGAGCTCGTCCCGGGCCACGACGCCATCGTGCACTACGCCGCCGAGTCCCACAACGACAACTCCATCGCCGACCCGGAGCCCTTCCTGCGCACCAACGTCGAGGGCACCTTCCGCCTGCTGGAGGCCGTCCGCAAGTACGGCATCCGCTACCACCACGTCTCCACCGACGAGGTCTACGGCGACCTGGCGCTCGACGACCCGGCGAAGTTCACCGAGGAGACGCCCTACCACCCGTCCTCGCCGTACAGCTCGACCAAGGCGAGCTCCGACATGCTCGTGCGCGCATGGACCCGCACCTACGGTCTGCGCACCACGATCTCCAACTGCTCCAACAACTACGGCCCCTACCAGCACGTGGAGAAGTTCATCCCCAGGCAGATCACCAACATCGTCGACGGCGTCCGCCCCAAGCTCTACGGGAAGGGCGAGAACGTCCGCGACTGGATCCACACCGAGGACCACAGCTCCGCGGTGTGGGACATCCTCACCAAGGGCCGCACGGGGGAGACCTACCTCATCGGCGCCGACGGCGAGAAGAACAACATCACCGTTCTCCGCATGATCCTCGAGGCGATGGGAAAGGACCCCGAGGACTTCGACTGGGTCGCCGACCGCCCCGGCCACGACCGCCGCTACGCCATCGACAGCACGAAGCTCCAGCGCGAGCTCGGCTGGAGGCCGGCCCACACCGACTTCGCCGAGGGCCTGAGGGCCACCATCGACTGGTACGTCGCCAACGAGTCCTGGTGGCGCCCGGCCAAGGAGGCCACCGAGGCCCGCTACCGCGCACAGGGGCAATAGGAGAGGGAAGAGAGACATGGCAGACATCGCATTCGAGAAGGACCTCTCCGTCACCGAGACCGGCATCGGGGGCCTCAAGGTCGTCGACCTGGCCGTTCACGGCGACTCACGCGGCTGGTTCAAGGAGAACTGGCAGCGCGCCAAGATGACCGCACTGGGCATCCCCGACCTCAGGGTCGTCCAGAACAACATCTCCTATAACGAGAAGAGGGGCGTCACCCGCGGCATCCACGCGGAGCCCTGGGACAAGTTCATCTCCGTCGCCCGCGGTAGCGTCTTCGGCGCCTGGGTGGACCTGCGCGAGGGCAGCGAGACCTTCGGCAAGGTGTTCACCTGCACCCTGGACCCGTCCAGGGCCATCTACGTCCCACGCGGCGTGGGCAACTCCTTCCAGGCGCTCGAGGACGGTACCGCCTACACCTACCTGGTGGACGCCCACTGGTCGCTGGAGCTGAAGAGGACCTACACGTTCGTGAACCTCGCCGACCCCGAGCTCGCCATCGAGTGGCCCATCCCGTTGGACCAGGCCACCGTCTCCGAGGCCGACCTCAACCACCCGATGCTCGCCGACGTCGTCCCCATGGCGCCGAAGCGCACCCTCGTCACCGGCTGCAACGGCCAGCTGGGCCGCGCGGTGCGAAAGCTCGCCGAGGAGCGCGGCGTCGCCAAGGACTTCGACTTCTGCGACATCGACACCTTCGACATGTCCGACCCGGACGCCTACGCGCAGTACGACTGGTCGCTCTACGGCACCGTGATCAACTGCGGCGCCTACACCGCCGTGGACAGGGCCGAGACCCCCGAGGGGCGTGTCGCCGCCTGGAAGGCCAACGCGACCGGCCCGGCGCTGCTCGCCCGCACCTGCGCCGAGCACGACATCACCCTGGTCCACGTGTCCAGCGACTACGTCTTCGACGGCACGGCCGAGGTCCATACCGAGGAGGAGCCCCTCAGCCCGCTCTCCGTCTACGGCCAGACCAAGGCCGCCGGCGACATCGCCGTGGCAGGGTGCCCGCGCCACTACATCATGCGCTCCAGCTGGGTCATCGGCGAGGGCCACAACTTCGTGAAGACCATGAAGGGGCTGTCCGACCGCGTCGCCGATCCGGAGGATAAGCTCACGCAGGTCACGGTCGTGGACGACCAACTGGGACGCCTGACCTTCACGCGCGACATGGCGGAGGCCATCTTCCACGTGCTGGGGACGCACGCCCCCTACGGCACCTACGACTGCACCGGCTCCGGCGCCGTCAAGTCCTGGGCGGACATCGCCCGCGCCGTCTTCGAGGCCGCCAACGGCAACGGCGAGAAGGTCGTGCCGGTCAGCACCGCCGACTACTACGCCGGCGCCGCCGGCCCAATCGCACCGCGCCCGGTCCACTCCGCGCTCGACCTGTCCAGGCTCGAGTCGGTCGGCTTCCACATGCCCGACTGGGAGGAAGAGCTGGGGGAGTATCTCAAGTAGTGTTAGTTTGACATTTCGATTATCTTGAACTTCTGGTATAGGGATGAGGCCGGCTCGCCCCTATACCAATTTTTATAGTGCGAATTAAATTGATTGTTCAACGATGCGATCTCACCCGATTCTATTCAAGTAATTCATGGCTCTTGTTGTGGTCGGGCATGATATAAACCTTGGCCAAGCCGCTCTAAATGGTTAGTGAACCGAGCTGTGGATATTCATCAGCGTTTATGTTTTCCAGGTTTCTCTGTCTATCACTCTCTTCTGCGTAAAAACAGTTTCTAGCAATCTAACAGATTGTTGCTAATTTTCAATTAGTAGTTCTATTCGCTAATTGAAAATTATCTTCCACTCGAATTATGTTAGTGTGCCAGCGCTTTGCTGTTACGCATGTTCTTTAAACTCGGATGGCCACCCTGTAGCCATCTTTGAGTGCTTGTTCGGAATCTCTTTGATTCTAGCCTGGCATATGTAAGTGAGGCGAAGAGATGATGTCTACTATGCGGGTGTCCGTGTGCATCCTTTCGTCGGTGCAATGCAGCCTCCACCTTTTTATAATTATCGTATGACTTGGTTTCTCATGAGATATATTGAATGGATGTTCAGGTTCTATTGATTTGTCACGAGAGAATGGTGTTCGATTGTCGTCTAAATCGAATGTGCTTATTGCGATTCCTGCATATAATGAAGAGGAGTGCATTGAAAGCACGGTTAATGAGCTCCGTTCGGTTGCTTCAGGGTTTGATTTCATTATTATCAATGATGGTTCACGCGATCGAACGGGTGAGATTTGTGGTTCGTTGAACTGTAAGGTTATTACAATGCCAATTAACTGCGGGCTGACCGTTGGTTTTCAGACTGCGGCTCGATATGCCATCGATCATGGTTACGACTATATGATTCAGTTTGATGCAGATGGGCAACATCGACCGGAATATATAGCTGCTTTAGTTGAGAAAGCCGAAACATCTGGTTCCGATATTGTTATTGGCTCGAGGTTCCTAACTGTTCGCAAAGACAAATCGATGCGTATGATAGGTTCGCGAATGATTACCGTGTTAATCAAGATGTTGACCGGTCGTCGTATCAGTGATCCCACATCAGGTTTTAGGTTATTTAGTAGTTCTGTACTCAAAGAATACTATTACGACAACACTCTCAATCCTGAGCCAGAATCAATCGCGTTGTTTTTAAAGCAGGGGTACCTGGTTTCCGAGGTTCAAGTATCAATGCGTGAGCGCCAAGGTGGCGAAAGCTATTTAAATCCAGTCAAGTCGATTCAGTATATGCTTCGAGTGTTTGCTACGCTGCTAGTAGTTCAATGGTTTAGGTGATAGAAAATGACTCTTACATTGCGGGCGCTGCTGATTTTTTTTGCTGCCCTGGTGTTCTTTTTCGTTATCCGCAAATTGAAGAGGTCCCAGATGCGGGTTCTTGATTCCATGTTCTGGCTTTTATTCAGCTTAAGCTTTGTGATATTTGGCATTTTTCCTGAGATAGCGCTTTTTATTTCTTCTGAACTTGGCTTTGTGTCAGCTTCAAATTTTGTATTTCTTTATGTTATTGCCGTCCTCGTGGTAAGGGACTATTCGAATTGTCTTCGCCTTTCGAAGCTGGAGGAGCGCATTAATGGCCTGGCCCAGTCAATTGCGCTTGATAGCGATGATTCTTAGTATTGTCTTATTAATAACGAGTGTTTCGTTTTATATTCGGTAAGCCAAACTGTCTTTCTCGTTGACTCTAATCATGAAAACGTGTCGTCTAACGTATGCATTGCTAGGCTGGTAAATTTTTATGTGGATACCTTTCTTTATCTCCTCACTATTTCTCTTGCTTCTCTTAGAGGTTCCAGGTTTTGCGCTTTCACGCATGATGCGATTCTGTCGACTTGATTCGATCTTAATCGCACCGTTGTTTTCAATCGCCTTGCTTGAAATAGTGAGTATTGTTATTTCAAAGCTTGGAATATTCGCCACTTGGGTGAACCTGTGTCTTATCTGTTTTATTCTTGCTGCAATATTCTTGTCTTGCAAATTAATTGATTGCTCTCGAAAAGCTGCTATGACAGAGTCCTTTTTTGGTCATTCAAATTGGCTCATTCTGTTTCTGTACTGTGGCGTAGCTTTTGTTGTTGCAACGAAAATTTTTCTACTTCCACTGGACGGGCCATCATCTTTCATTCAAGATTCTGATAACTCATTTCATCTCGCAGTTATTCGATCTTTTTTAGATGTCGGTGATTTTTCGACTTTCAATGTCGGTCTATATCATGATGTGCCGTCTAGCTCTATTCTTTCAATTGCTAACGGCTTTTATCCTGCGGCTTGGCATTTGCTTGCTGCTCTTGTTGCAAGCTTTTCTGGACAGGATGTTGCGTTTGCGGCTAACGTTACTAATTATGTAATGGTGCTTTTCGTTTTTCCGTCAAGCGTGTTGTTGTTTTTAAAAACGGTATTTCGCGATGACCTTGGTGTTGTTATTGCGGGGGCGCTGATTCTGTTCGCATTTAATAGCTTTCCCTGGGGTACTTTAATTTCAGTGTCGGGCCCTTTGTTCCCTAACACTTTGGGCCTCATGTTCGTACCGGCTTGTGCAGCCATATTTATTAATTTCTTCAGTGGATGCACGAAGCAGTTCACCCTGAGTTATGTCTTTGCGTTTTTAGTTGGCGTACTTACGCTTTATTTTTCTCATCCAAATGCAGTATTTACAATGGCTGTCCTTCTTGCGCCTTATGTTGTTTTGCTGTTTTCGAGTTGGTATATTCGAAAGAAACAACATGAGGATTCTGCCGTGTCTCTTTCTGTGAGATTAATCTCCCTCGCGATTCCCTCTTTGTTTATTCTGGTTATTTGGATCGTCTGTTTTATTAATCCAGCTTTAAGTAACACCGTTTCTTTTACTTGGGGTATAACCGCCTCGCATTTACAGGCCATAGTTAATGTTCTGTCGCTTTCTTTTCGACTTCCGGCTGGTAATTATCTTCTTGCTATATTCGTGGCAATTGGTTTCTTTGTCTTGCTTCGCAACAACGAGTGCTCGTGGCTTTGTTTCTCATATCTGATTGCTGCCGCCATTTATATAGTCGGAGCATCATCTTCGAGTTTTATAAAGCACTTTCTTGCGGGTTTTTGGTATACCGATCCGTACCGTTTGGGCGCATGTGCCGGTCTTATGGCAATTCCTTTGGCTGCTGCTGGCCTTGCGACTTTCTTTTCGCTTGCTGTGAAGGTATTTGACAGACTTGGATACGAACTTTGGGCGAAGTTCTTAGCCTGTGCTGTATGTCTTATTTTCATTTGGTGTGCTCTTTATATTAATGATTTTGATTTACCCGGATTTGGACGGGTATACACGGGTTTGGGTGATTATCACACCTGTTCAGTGCTTTCGAATGATTCGAAGCGCGACAACTTGTTTGATCCCAGAGAGCGACTTTTTTGTAAGCGCGTAGCTGAGTTTCTCGAAAATGATGATGGGTTGATATATAACAATGCAGATGACGGCAGCTCTTTCGCATATCCTTTATACGATTTAAACCTTCTTTACCGTCGGTCTGCTGCAGAGATGCTTGGTAATGAGACGAGTGATAACCAAACGCTGAGGTTGCATCTCGACAAGCTTGCTACAAATGGAGATGTTCAACGCGTACTTAAAGAGAATGGTATTAAGTACATTCTTAATTTGGACTATGGTGGTGAAATCAACGACGAGCGTTGCTACTACGGTTACTATACTTGGGACAAATGGCAAGGCATTAATTCGATCAAAGATTCGACTCCGGGGCTCAAGCTTCTTATGTCGGAAGACGATATGCGACTTTATGAGATAGACTATTCTACTTTTAGTTAATTAGTCTTTTCGTTTTAGTCAATGCAGCCTCTTAATAGTCTTTAAGGCAAAGTTCAGTTTCTATTCATTTTTAGAGCTTCGCGATAAGCCACTCGTCGATAAGCGGGTGGCTTATTATTTTTCATGGTACTGATTTGTAGGAGTAGTGCATGTCTCTTAAAAACACTGTTTATGATGCCATTAACTCAGATAAGTTTGGTAAGGCATTCTTAAAAGCTCGTCGCGATCTTAGGGGCGACGAGGCCGTGCAGGCCATTCAATCCGGAACTCATGACTTTATCGATCGGAGTAAGGGCAGCGACAAGCTCTGCATTATTCTCGCTGGATATAAGCCAACATTATGGGAAGACGTTTTTGGGCGTATAGCGGCATATGTGCCTTCCGATGTTGATGTGTGCGTAATGACCAGCGGACTTGTGAACGAAGAGCTTAAGCAAATTGCTGCTGATCACGATTGGTCCTATCTGTCGACTTCTGTTAACCATCTTTCTGTTGTTCAGAACATTGCCATTGAATGCCATCCGAAGGCTAAGTGGATTTATAAGCTCGATGAGGATATGTTTCTGACCAAGGGCTTTTTTGAGGCAATGCTTGATACCTACAAGGAGCTTGAGTCAAATACTCTTTACAAGCCAGCGTTTGTCTCTCCTTTAATTAATGTAAGTTGCTATGGGCACCTTCGCTTGCTTGATAAATTGAATCTTCTTGATGATTTCAGGCAAACTGGACTCACGGATATGAAGTATTCTGATGGCTTGCACCACAATCGTCAGGTCATTTCTGACCCTAAGGTTGCTCTTTATATGTGGGGCGAGTCTCAGCCTGTATTGCGCGATATCGATGCGCTTACAGAGCGCTTCTCGATTGAAAATGAAGGTTTCCAGTATTCAATTTGCCCGATTCGCTATAGCATCGGTGCCATTCTGTTCACGCGCGATGCATGGAATGAGTTTGGGCATTTCCCGTTGACCTTTGTCGGAGGTCCATATGGCCTTGGAGATGATGAGGAACATATTTGCAACTATGCATGCTTTACTGGGCGAGTGATGGTTGTAAATGAAAACATTGTTGTGGGCCATCTTGGTTACGGTGGCGCGCAAACAAAGACGATGGTTGAGTACCACGCCAATCATCGCGACCAATTTAAACTTAAGGCGTAGCCGGGGGATATATGTCTAAACCCAACATCAAGATTCTAGTTTCGTGTCATAAGCCCGTCTGCATTCCTTGTTCCGACCTGTATCTACCTGTTCATGTCGGCTCTTTGGGTAAGGAGACTATTCCTGGATGCCAGCGCGATGATTGCGGCGAGAATATCTCCAATCGGAATTTCACTTTTTGTGAAATGAGCGGTCAGTATTGGGCTTGGAAAAACTTAGAGGCAGATTATGTTGGCCAATGCCATTACCGCCGTTTTTTCAATTTTGATGAGAAGAAATATGAGTCGAACGATCATGCTCAGATTGAGGATGACTGTTTGTCTCCACTGTCAATTAAAAAGTATCAGCTAGCAAACGAGTCTTTGATTAGGGACTGTGTCGAGAAGGTCGACCTTGTACGTGCTCCTTATTGGGACGTGAGGGGAGTTCCCACCCCTTGCGGCCCTAAAAAAACTATAAGGGACCATATGTGTGCTTATGGCCTTGTTACTCAAGCCGAGCTAGACCATATGGTTGATATTTGCAAGATTGCTCAGCCTGATTATGTAGACGAGCTTGTCGCATATCTTAACGGTTCCAAGTATCTGGGCTATAACTGCTTCGTGATGAAGAAGACCCTCTTCGATGAACTCTGTGCATTTGAGTTTTCGATTCTTCAGCAGTTTGACTTTGAATACGACTATGAGAACAAGACGACTACTCACAAACGTATTTGTGGCTATTTGGGCGAGATCCTATACAGCGTATTCGTTTCTCATATCTCTAAGAGGGGGATTAAGATCGCTGAGCGTCCGCTTGTTTTCTTTGAAGAGACGCCTGCTCCGATTGACGCTGCTGTAGTCGATAGCCAAACGGTTGATATCGTATGGCGCTATGCGGAATCGACGCCTATTAAATTTTCCGTCGCGCTGGAGAGCTTAATTCGTCAGCTTGACGCGACTCGAAAGTATCGATTGCTTCTAATTCATAATTGTCAGTTTAACTTTGCCAATTGCCTTAACATACTCGAGGCTATTCCGGAGAATCTTGAAATTAGACAAGCAACTTTCCCGGTAGTTGGACCCAACGACCTCTTTGGTTCTATGGATGCCGCTGAAGCGCATATTGTCCTTCCTTTTATGCTTCCTCGCATCATGGATGCCGATTCGACTAGTCATCATCGAGTTCTTTGGGTTGAGGGGTGTGCTTTCTTTAAAAAAGACCCAGCCGTAATTATTGAAGGTTCAGTATATTCACTCGCTGCTATAAAGAGCGTTTTCCTCGAGAAAGAGCTTAATAAGCCCGTTTCGTCTCGTTTGCGCGACTTATATCTTGCTGCTGCAGGTGGCTGGGAGATGAGCGAGGCGTCCGCTCTTATAGTTGATTTGTCTCAGCTTTCTACTATCTGTCCTGAGCCATATGAGTTGTACTGTGCCTGTGCATCTGAGCTGGGCATCGATCCAAGAGGCGATTTGGCTAAAGAGTTTCAAAAGTATCAGTCGCATAAAAAGAAACCGGGCAGCGCTAAAGATGCTTTCTGCTTCCCGCTAAGCGTATTTGCGGTTCGAAGCCTTATGATACGCAAACTAAATTTCAGCTTTATCCCGAATTCGAGCAGTATGCCCGTGGTGTCCTTTGAAGAAGTTGGCATGTGGGCCAACGAGTGCACGGCAAAGGAGTATAAGGCCTCCGATGAGAGTGGATTGTTGCTCTATTCATCGGATACGACTCCATTCTCTGAACCGGCGAATGCACTTTGTCGTGATTATTGGCGTTTGGCCAGGTGTATGGATGCGTATGAGTCACTTTTAGTTATGCTTGCGGAATACCGACCGCTTGGATTAAAACGGACGTTGTTTCCAGTTGGGACTAGGCGACATAGGGTTATGTTTAAGATGGTTTCCCTGATTCGACGCTTTCGTTAATGGATGTTACTTGTCCGCGTTCTGTTCGTTGAGTTTCTGGTGATTAAGATTGAGCCGCGTTATTGGGTTGTCTAATAGCGCGGCTGTTAACTTCTTGCTGAATTTAATTATGGGGTCGGTATTATTAATTAAATATCGACCCCATTGATAATTGGATCCTATGACTCTTGATCTTCTAGTGCGCGAAGGTTTTCTTTATTGATGTGTTCGCGGTGTGTCGAAATATCTTTCGGCACTCGGTAGATATCTCCATATACGTCTTCGGTGAACTTTCTGAGATTATTCGGTGCCTGGCAGGGAATCTGTTCAAAAGAAATAGTTTGTGTTGGGAATACATCCTGTTTTGAACATGCCCATTGATACTCAGACAAAATGTAGATATTCTCGATACCCCAAAGTATTCCATTGGTTGCCTGCGCATCTATTATTCCTTGATCGATTTCAATCGAGCGGTATTTTGCAAACGTTTCTTCTATTTGGGTTGTAAGCGGATCGGATGCTGGAATGAATTCCTTTTCCTTCCATTCGCTGTAGTAGGGGGCGTCTTTCATCTCAGCTATCATTTTCATTCTTAGTTCTAGCTGTTTTTCAAACGTCTTTTTATCGGCGTTGCCGCTCTCTTCAAATATGAACAAGTCTAAAAAGCAGGGATTATTAATGTCTGCGTACATAAAACGAACTTGCTTACAGAAGTTCCAGACATCGTAAACGATTGAGATTCGATACCGTTCGTCATCGCTGACAATATCGATAAGTCTGTCAATCTCCGATCGCATCATGCCGAGATCGCTATCATCATCCCAAGGAATAAAGCCCTGGTGTCGGATTGCTCCAAGAAGCGTTCCGAATGCAATCCAGTATTGAAGACCGTTGTCTTTACATAATGAGTCAAACTCTCCAAGCAGCTTTGCACATCCGAGCTGCATTGCCCTGAGCCCGCCGTTGGCTTCCGGAAGCGACGCGAAAAAACGCTTCTTTGCGTCTTGCAGATCTTCGTTGTCGTTTCGGTAAAGCTGCCAAAGCATCGTTTCGATTCTCATCGAAACGCCGTCGTTATCACTTTTAAGCCATTCGGCCCTAAAATTCAGGTTGTCGTTAATACCGTTGTCGGCCTGCTCGATCCTCGCATTGATGGATCGGTTGAGTTCATAGAGTTCACTGACATCTGAGCGAAGATCTCTAATTGCTCGCTTTGATGCGGGAAGATGGTCGGCGATGCGTGACAGGATGCCCATTCTGTATCCTTCGTGTTGAGAATAGAGTTCTGTTTAATATAGCCTACGTAGTTCGATGGTTTTGCGACGACTGATTAAATCTGGATGAGTGGAGCTCGGCTTCCACTAAGCGGTGGATAGCATGGTTAAATGCTAAACAAAATATATATACCGCCCTTTAATTTGTTGCCTCGCTAGTGATTGCATTCTGTTTTGCTATACACCTGCAGTTCCCATTGCTTTTTCTCAACTTTTGCTATTGAGTCGAGGATGAGGCCGGTTGCCAGGCTCAGCCCGCACAGAAACATGAATGAGGCCGCGAGTATGGCGGTGGGGAAGCGGGGGACTAAGCCTGTTTGGAAGTACTCCACAACAATTGGGGTTCCGAGGGCAAGGCCTATGATGGCAAAGATAAGTGCGATAAGACTGAAGAACTTGAGCGGACGATAGTCTTTAAAGAGCGTTCCGATCATTGCGATGACTTTGATGCCGTCGCTGAACGTATTGAGTTTGGATTCAGAGCCCTCGGGCCGATCTCGATACTCTACCGGCACGTCTTGAATGCGCCAGCGGTGATCGACGGCATGGATGGAGAGCTCGGTTTCGATCTGGAAGCCCTCACTCAAGACGGGGAAGGTCTTGACGAAAGGCTTGCTCATGGCTCTATAGCCGGTCATCACGTCGTCAAAGCTGTAGCCGTAAATCCACTTGATCATGGCGCGAACAAGATTGTTTCCGAACCCGTGAAATGCTCGTTTATTCTCTTCGGCATAGGTGCCGTTTGACAGACGATCGCCAACGGTCATATCCGCTTCACCGTTAAGGATGGGCTCGCAGAGTGACTTGGCGGCTTCGGCAGGGTATGTATCGTCGCCGTCGACCATCAAGTAGCATTCGGCATCGATATCACGGAACATTTGGCGGCACACGTTGCCTTTACCCTGTCTGGGCTCGTTGCGCACTGTTGCCCCGTGTTGTTTGGCGATTTGCGAAGTGTCGTCGGACGAGTTGTTATCGTAAACGTAAACAATTGCACCAGGTAGCTCTCGATGGAAATCGTCGACAACCTTGCCAATCGTCAGTGCTTCGTTGTAGCAAGGGATAATGACGGCGATATTCGAATAGTCCATATAGGACCTCCTTTAATGACTCAACTGGTCGAAAGTATAACCATCACCTATCCCTTTGATTAGATATGGGTTAGTTCTCCAGATTTGTTGCGGTGAGTTATCGTCTGCGCGGGAGGGCTATACTTTCCACTGTTATGTTTTGCGAGACAAGGAGATGGTCCGTGGCTGACAATCTTGAGAGTCAGAAAGCGGTGGCTAAACCGGCCTCTCACGCTAAAAATGATTATGAGAAGGACAAATTTATCCTCAGGCAGTTGGTTACCAAGGATTTTAAGATTAAGTATCGTCGCAGCGTTTTGGGCGTAGCTTGGTCCGTGCTTAATCCTTTGTTGATGATGATTGTCATGTCGATCGTGTTTTCGACTATCTTTGCCCAAGGTCGTAATGGCTCCATCACGCCTGAGATGTATCCACTTTATTTGATCGTCGGTAACGTGACGTTTTCCGTCATGTCCGAGTCGACGAACCAAGCGCTTATGTCCATCATTTGGGCTTCCTCACTGTTGAAGAAGGTCAAGGTGCACCGTTGGGTCTTTCCAGTGCAGAAGGTGCTGTTCTCGCTCGTTAACTTCGCCTTTTCTTTGGTTGCTGTTGCCTTGGTCATGCTCTGGTTCCATGTGGTCCCTACCTGGCATCTAATTCTGCTGCCAGTTTGCTTATTTCTGCTTATGTGCTTCTGCATGGGTTTGGGTCTGATGCTGTCTGCGCTGGCGGTCTTCTTCCGTGATGTCATGCATCTATGGAGTGTTGTCATTACTGCTTGGATGTATTTGACGCCGATTTTCTGGACGACTGACTTCATTGGCAAGATGGATCACTGGATTCAGGTTCTGGTGGTCGTCAATCCCATGTACAACTACCTCCAGTTTATGCGTGACATCTTCCTGTTCAATACCGTGCCTTCTGCCCTTACGGTTGGCTTATGTGTTGCCTGGGCTATTCTTGCTCTTGCTATTGGCTACACCGTGTTTCATAAGACTGAGCACAAGTTTATTCTCTACATCTAAGGAGTGCTGCTCATGACTGAATCTGCTATTGATTACAGCAAGCAGCCCCTTGCTGTTGAGGTCAAAGACGTCACCATGATTTTTAACATGGCGTCTGAGTCGCTTACGAACCTCAAGGAATATTTTATTAAGCTTGCAAAGCACGAGCTGTTCTTTGAGGAGTTCCGTGCGCTTAAACATATTTCGTTCGATGTGCACCGTGGCGAGGTCGTAGGCCTTGTTGGTACTAACGGTTCCGGTAAGTCCACGATGCTCAAGATCATCGCTGGCGTTTTGGAGCCCAGCGAAGGCGAGGTTAAGGTCCATGGCAATATTGCGCCGCTGATTGAGCTTGGCGCTGGTTTCGATCCCGAGCTTACCGCTCGAGAGAATATTTACCTTAACGGTGCGCTGCTCGGATACACCAAGGAGTTTATCGACGCTAGTTTTGACGAGATCATTGAGTTCGCTGAGCTTAAAGACTTCGTTGACATGCCCTTGAAGAACTTCTCTTCGGGTATGGTTGCGCGCATTGCCTTTGCTATCGCCACGATTACCGAGCCCGATATCCTAATCGTCGATGAGACGCTTTCTGTTGGCGATGTCTTTTTCCAGCAGAAGTGCGAGCGTCGCATTCAGCACTTTATCGAGAGTGGTGACGTCACGGTCTTATTCGTTTCTCACTCCATGGAGCAGGTTGAGCGCATTTGCCAGCGTGCCGTATGGATCGAGAAGGGTGACCTGCGCATGGATGGTCCCGTGGACGAGGTCTGCAAGGCTTACCATGACCAGTTCAAGTAGGTTATAATTTATTAGCCGTGTGAACTTGTACCCGCTTGGACGTGCGGCTATTATGCTCCATTAGCTCAGTTGGATAGAGCAGGGGACTTCTAATCCCAAGGTCGACGGTTCGAATCCGCCATGGAGCACCTCGTATTTACCGAGCCGTCAATGTGGCGGCTCTTCTTTTTGGAGCGGCTGATGGGCGCACTTTCCTCTGTTCGGATTGAAGCAAACCCCGATTTGTTTGAAACTGGTTTAGTCGGTGCGGAGGGTCATCATTTCTTAAAACGAGTGCTTACCTATGGAACATTCGACCTACTGCATTATGGACACATTCGTCTCCTTCAGCAGGCTTCCAAGCTTGGCGATTATTTAATCGTAGGGTTGTCAACTGATGAATTTAATGCACTCAAAGGAAAGACCAGCTTTTACTCCTATGAAGTTCGGCGTGAGATGCTTGAGGCTCTACGCTATGTTGACTTGGTCATTCCCGAAAATGATTGGAATCAGAAGACGCGCGACGTCGAAATATACCATGCCGATATTGTTTGTATGGGAGGGGATTGGGCTGGCGACCCTCGTTTCGAATCGCTAAAAGATATCTGCGATGTTGTCTACTTGAACCGAACCCCCGGAATCTCTACAACAGAAGTAAAAAGCAGGCTTGCTCAGTAGGACCAATCCCGTGCATCATCAGTCCGTCTGCAAGGCAAAGCAGCGCCGCAATTCTTGCATTTAAGACTCTGAATTCAGGCTTGGCATATATTGAATCTTGGTATTGTCTAAACAGGGCCGCAAGACATGGGGATGACTTGCGGCCCTGTTTTCTTGAAAATAAGTAGCGCACTTTGATTGCTTCACAAAATTAGCCCGGCACAGCGATTGCTGTACCGGGCTTACTGCTTTTGCAATTAAGGCTGTCTGCTTTGGCCTGCTGCGCCCCTACGCCTCGGTAGGCTCCACGCCCAGCTCTTTGCGGACGAGCTCGAAGGCCGCAGCGATGGCCTTGTCCATGTCGTAGTACTTGTAGCCGCCCAGGCGACCGGCAAAGATCACGTCGCCCTCTTGTGCTGCCAGCTCCTCGTACTGCTTGTACAGGGCCTCGTTCTTGGCGTCGTTGATGGGGTAGTAGGGCTCGTCGCCGGGCTTCCAGTCGGCCGGGTACTCGCGCGTGATGACGGTCTTGTCCTGGGTGCCGAACTCAAAGTGCTTGTGCTCGATGATGCGGGTGTAGGGGATCTCGCGCTCGGTGTAGTTGACCACGGCCACGCCCTGGTGGTCCTGCTCGTCGAGGGTCTCGGTTTCAAAGCGCAGGCTGCGGTACTCGAGCGTGCCCAGCTTAAAGTCGTAGAACGCGTCGATGGGGCCGCAGTAGATCGTCTTGGCGGCGATATCGGGCTCGGCGGCGATCAGCTCCTTGTACTCCACGCCGCAGCGCACCTCGACGCCCTCGAGCATGTTGGCGACCATCTTGGTGTAGCCGCCCATGGGGATGCCTTGGTAGCGGTCGTTGAAGTAGTTGTTGTCGTAGGTAAAGCGGCAGGGGAGGCGCTTGATGATGCTTGCGGGTAGATCCTTGCAGTCGCGGCCCCACTGTTTCTCGGTGTAGCCCTTCACGAGCGTCTCGAAGATGTCGCGGCCGACGAGCGACAGCGCCTGCTCCTCCAGGTTCTGCGGCTCGCCGATGTTCTCGGCAGCCACCTGCTCGGCGATTTTGGCCTTGGCATCGGCCGGCGTGACGACGCCCGGCCACATCTTGGCGAAGGTGTTCATGTTGAAAGGCATGTTGTACATGTTGCCGTGGAAGTTGGCAACCGGCGAGTTGACGTAGTTGTTGAACTCGGCGAAGCGGTTGACGTAGTCCCAGACGTCCTTCATGGAGGTGTGGAAGATGTGCGCGCCGTAGCGGTGGACCTGGATGCCCTCGACGTCCTCGGTGTAGATGTTGCCGGCGATGTGGTCGCGGCGGTCGATGACCAGGACCGACTTGCCGGCGCGCTTGGCGGCATTGGCAAAGACGGCACCCGAAAGGCCGGCACCGACGACAAGGTAATCGTACTGGGACATGGATATGCTCCTTTGTATGTCGATTGGACAGTTACTTAAGCTTTGGGACAAACGCCACTGGCTTATTTACCCCAAAGATTAGTGTAGCAGATGCCCTTTCAGCAGCTCCAGCGCGTGAGCGTAACCGGGTTTCTAAATGAACTTAAGGACTCGCTATTCCGCCCTTAGGCACTCGGGCAAGACGCTCCCGACCGCATCCATTGCTTGCGGCTTCAGGGACGGTTTCTCGAACCCTACGTTAAGGTCCTGATACAGCATGCTTGCCGTGTGGTCATATAGCGGTTTAGTCACCGAGTAGAAGCGTCTGTCGCTTTTTCGGCCATTGATCGTCTTGCTTGTGGTGTTGACTAGCTTCAGGATCTCGTCGACGCTGTAAGGGAGTTCGTTGGCGTCGCGACGAGATATCAGAACAAAATAGTTGGACGATCCGTTGACGGCTTTGGCGAAGTCCTTTGAGTAGATAAACTCGTTGCCCTCATCTAGAAAGACGATTGAATCTTCGATGATCGATAGCTCGCGCTCCCAGCGTCTGCCGGAAAGCGTTTCGCAAGGCACGTCGCAGCTGAGTGTAACGCCGCTTTCCTGTCCTCGGTCGTTGTAGTCGCGAATCATCGAGATGAGCGTCGTTTTGCCCGTGCCGCTGTTGCCGCGTATAAAGGAAATATTGCGCTTAAACGTGAGTGTGTATTTGACCTTTGCGCGCTCTACGATAACGGTATGCGTCCCCTTCATTACTCATCAACATCCAAAAAGTCATTCGTGGCGCCGACAAACTCCTGCATGTTTCTGACGATGCGGTCATCGTTATCGATGCGAATCTCAAAACGCTTCCAAGGGAACTTCATGATGTGGTAAAGGGTCACCAGGATGTCTTGCTCTTTGCCAATTTTGAGCAGCCAGCGGGCACAGTTGTCTCCGCAGGTAGATGCGTTGAACACCATATTTGGGAGATTGCGCGCCAGCAGCAGCGTCTTGACGCCGCCCGACAGTTCGAGTGGGGTGATCGAGCCCAGCTGTTTGCTTACGATGTTGTGGGGACCGATGAGCTCTGATCCGTCCACGCTTTTAATGATCTGCGCGGCCATAGGGTCTTCGAACCATGAGTCCAAGTATGAGTTCCTAAAATAGGTTTCGGTATCGTAGATGGAACCGGGGTAATCTCCCAGATGGATGCTTAACATGCGCGTCTCCAGACGTTGTGTGACTGCAACGATTATATGCCAGTAATAAAGCGCCGCCAGTAGCGAGGTTGCTGTTGGCGGCACTGGTATTATTAGCGTATGAATCGCGCTGATGGATTTGCTCGTGAGGCTACTTTTCGAGACGTTCCCTCAGCAGCTCCATCGCGTGAACGTAGCCCTGCAGGCCCTCGCCGGTGATAGTGGCGAAGCAGGCCAGGCGGGCGTAGCTCACCTGGCGGAAGTCCTCGCGTGTCTCGACGGCGCTGATGTGGACCTCAACGGCGGGGATGGCGACGGCTTTGAGCGCGTCCAGGATGGCCACGCTCGTATGCGTGTAGGCGGCCGGGTTGATGACGATGCCGTCGACCTTGCCGTAGGCCTCCTGGATTTTGTCGACGATGCTGCCCTCGTGGTTAGACTGGAAGACTTCGACATCGTCAAAACCCTGTGCGGTACCCGCCTCCTGGCAAATCTGGACCAGGCGGTCGTAGTTATCGCTACCGTAGATGCCCGGCTCGCGAATGCCGAGCATGTTGAGGTTGGGGCCGTTGATGACGAGTGCTTTCATGGTTGCTTCCTTTGCGGTTGGGCGGGCGGTGAGGCGGAATGAAAAACCACCACAAAGGTGCCTGTCCCCTTTGTGGTGGTTTTTGTTAGAGAGCGGGTGGGAGGGTGTCTAGGAGGGCGCGGGCGGTGTTGGCGGCGCAGTCGCGTGAGTCGATGATGTAGTCGGCCCAGGCGCGGTAGCGCGGCATGCGCTGCTCGGCGAGCTTGTCGATGCCATCGCGGGTGGTGATGGGGCGTCCCTTGTGGGCGAGTTCGTCGAGCTTGCGGTTGAGCATCACGATCTGGCTGTTCTGGTGCAACAGCGGGTAGTTTTCGTCGCGTGTAACCACGCCGCCGCCCGTGGAAAGCACCAGGCCGCTGCGCTTGGAGATGTCGGCCAGCGCCGCCGTCTCCTGCTCGCGGAAGGCCGCCTCGCCGCGCTCGACGATAAAGTCGGAACAGGGCATGCCCAGGCGCTCCTCAAGCGCATGGTCCAGATCGATGTGCTCGCGACCCGTGAGCAGGGCGATCTGCTCGCCCACGCGGGTCTTGCCCGAACCCGGCATGCCGATCAGGGCAATGTTCTGCTCGCGGTGAGACAGGCGCTCCGTTACGTCCAGGATGCGCTCGCGCGGGGTGGCTTTGCCGGTGTAGCGCTCAACAGCCTGTGCTGCCTGTGCCACAAGCATGAGCAGGCCGCCGATGCAGGGGATGCCGCGGCGCCCGGCCTCGAGCATCAGACCCGTGCGGGCGGGATTGTAGACAATGTCGATGACGCCCTCGAGCGCATCGAGGCCTTCGAGCGTGCAGGGGGCGTCGGGGCAGTGGGGGAACATGCCGGCAGGTGTGCAGTTGACGAGCAACGCGGCATCGGATTGCTGCGCGATGTTACCGTAGTTGACGTCGCTCGTGCGGCCCACGGGCACCACGACGGCGCCCAGGTCTCCCAGCACTATACTTGCCGTGGTGCCGGCGCCGCCGGTGGCTCCGAGCACGAGGACCTTCTTGCCGGCAACCTCGACCCCCAGCTCCTCGACCAGGCACTGAAAACCAAAGTAGTCGGTGTTGTCGCCGCGCAGGCGGCCATCGGGCAGGCGTGTGATGGTGTTGACGTTGCCCATGCGCTCGGCCAGGGGACTCAACTCGTCCAGGTATTCCATGACGGCGCGTTTGTAGGGGATGGTCACGTTGGTGCCTTCCCACTCGTCGCCGGTCATAAAAGCCTCGAGATCCTCGGGCTCACGCTCAAAACGCACGTACTCGAGCCCAGCGAGCTCCTTGTAGATGGTCGGGGTGTAGCTGTGGCCCAGCACGCGGCCCAGCACGCCGTAGGGGCGGGTTGCGGCGGTATCGGTCATCTAGAGCACCTCCGTGTAGCTGCCAAAGTAGGTGAAGCTCTCGCACACGTCGTCGATTGAGTCGAGCAAGTCGTCGAGGGCCTTGCTGCCAAAGGGGCAGTCCAGGTCAAAGTAGAACATAAACTCAAAGTCACGACCGGGGATGGGACGGCTCTCGAGCTTGATGAGGTTGATGTTGAGCGCATAGAAGCGCTCGAGCACGCGATAGAGGGCGCCCGGCTCGTTGGCCGTGGTGATCATGAGCGAGGTACGGTTGGCGCCGGGGTAGACGCGCGGCTCGCGGCTGATGACGACAAAGCGCGTGTAGTTGTTGTCGGAGTCCTGGATGTTGGGCTCCAGCACCTCCAAGCCGTAGAGCGCCGCACAGCTGCGCGAGGCGATCGCGGCGACGTCGGTGCGATCGGAGTTGGCGACCATCTCGGCCGACATGGCCGTGTTGGGGTACTTGGTGGCATGCAGGCCGTGGCCCTCGATAAAGCCGGCGCACTGGGCAATGGCCTGGCCATGGCTGTAGACCTCGCGCACGTCGGTGAGCTTGGTGCCGGGTTTGACGAGCAGGTTGTGATCGATCTTGAGGCGCAGCGAGCGCACGATATAGAAGTCGAACTGTGCGAGCAGGTCGTAGACGGCGTTGACCGAGCCGGCAGTGGAATTTTCGATGGGCAGCACGCCAAACTCGCAGAAGCCGTCGCGTACGGCGCGCATGACGCCCTCAAAGGTCTCAAAGAACGCGATATCTGGCACGTCGAAGAGCTTACACGCGGCGATCTGGCTGTAGGCGCCTTCCACGCCCTGACAGGCAACGGTTGCCGTCTGGGGGAAGGGCGTGTTAAAGGCCGCGGCCGTGGTATGGGCCTTTTGCGACACCGTGATGCCCTTGAGCTCGTTGATGTAGCGCTGCTGCTCGGCCTTGCTCATGCTCATGAGGAGGCGGAACAGGGTGATGGTCTGGGCCTCGTAGCGCTCGGGTGCGCGGCTGGCGAGGTTATTGAGTTTGGAGCGTTCGCGGGCGGGGTCAAAGACGGCCTTGCCCATCTCGATCTTGGATTTGGCGACTTCGGTGGCAATGTCCATGCGCTCGACAAAGCTGTTGAGCAGCGTGGTGTCGATGCCATCGATGGCCTGGCGAATATCGGCAAGGTCCATAGGGACCCCTTTCGTAAATGGTTGCCTGGGGTAGTTAATTTGGGACGGGGCTATTTTAGCTACCCTTTGTCTGTCGACGAATCGATGAGATCCAGGACAAATATCAACTGGCATATGGGGGTAGCTAAAATAGCCCCGTCCCAAATTAACTACCCTTGGGGTGGGTGGGTTAGCGCTGGGCGGCATCCTCGAGGAGGGCGTCCCAGATGGCGAGCGCCGCGGCTGCCTCGGCTACGGGGACGGCGCGCGGGACGATGCAGGGATCGTGACGGCCGTGGACCGCGAGCTCGGCATTTTCCATGGCGTCCATGTCCACGGTCTGCTGCTCACGACCGATGGAGGGCGTCGGCTTCACGGCCATACGCCACATGACGGGTGCACCCGTGGAAATACCGCCCAGAATGCCGCCGGCGTTGTTGGACTCGACCGCAATCTCGCCAGTCTCGGCATCAACGCGGTACGGATCGTTGTTTTCGCTGCCGCGCATGGCGGCGACGGCAAAGCCCATGCCAAACTCCACGCCCTTCACGGCGGGAATGCCAAACGCGATTTGCGCGATGCGGTTCTCGATGCCATCGAACATGGGGTCACCGATACCCGCGGGAAGCCCGTAGATGCCGCACTCCACGATGCCACCGATGCTGTCGAGCTCGTCGCGCGCGGCCATGATCTCTTCGCGCATGCGACCGGCAGCAGCGGCGTCAATGCAGGGCAGGTCGTTCGTAAGGATCGCCTTGCGGTCGGCCTCGCGATAGACCATGTCGTCCATGGGCAGGTCGGAGATGCCGCCGATCTGCGCGACGTGCGCCATGACCTTGATGCCCCGGGCCTCGAGTGCCTGCAACGCGATGCCGCCAGCGATGCACAAGGGGGCCGTCAGGCGACCGGAGAAATGTCCGCCGCCGGCGACGTCGTGCATGTTGTGGTACTTGACGCGCGCCGGAAAGTCCGCATGTCCCGGACGGGGCTTACGGCGCAACTCGGAATAGTCCTTGGAGCGCGTGTTGGTGTTCTCGATGATCGCTGCGATGGGTGCGCCAGTGGTGTGTCCATCGACCACACCGGCGATGATATGCGCGGCGTCGGCCTCACGGCGCTTGGTCGCGGTCTCGTCGCGACCGGGGGCGCGACGGTCCAAAAAGGCCTGCAGCTGCTCCTGGTCAACGGCAATACCAGCAGGAATGCCGTCGAGTGAGCAGCCGATAGCGGGGGAGTGCGACTGGCCGAAAATGCTCAGATGCAAAACGTTGCCAAAGGTCGAGGACATGCTATTCCTCCTCGAGCGTGATCTTGCCGCCCAGCAGGCGGTAGTGGTCAAAGAAATCGGGATAGGACTTGTTGACGGCCTCGGCGCCGTGGATCACGACCTCGCCGGTGGCACGGCTCGCGGCGATGGCGGCCATCATGGCGATGCGGTGGTCGTTGTGCGAATCGACCTCGCCGCCGGTAAAGGCGTCAACACCCTTGATGATGAGGTCGTCACCGGCTATGCGCACCTGTGCACCCAGTGCGGTGAGCTCGCGGGTGGTAGTGGCCAGACGGTCGGATTCCTTGATGCGCAGGCGGGCGCAATCGCGGATGAACGTGCGGCCCTGCGCCAACGATGCCACGGCCGAGATAACGGGCACTAGGTCGGGGATGTCGTGGGCGCTCATTTCAAAGCCGGCGAGCTTGTCGGACTGCACGGTGGCGGCGTTGGTGGAGCGTACGATGCGGGCGCCAAAGCGCGAGAGCGCGGCAAGCACGTTGCGGTCGCCCTGGGCCGAGCTGAGCGACACGCCCTCGACAGTGATGGGGTCGGAGCCGATGGCGCCGGCGCACAGCCAAAAGGCGGCGTTGGACCAGTCGCCCTCGACGGCTACGCTGCCGGGCGTGCGGTACGAGCCGCTGTTCACGCGGAAGTTCGTGACCTCGGGCTGGCCGTCCTTGGCGGGGATGCGCTCGACGTTGACCTCGACACCAAAGGTCTTCATGGCCTGGATGGTCAGGTTGATATAGGGGCGGCTCTCGATAAGGCCGATCACCTGCACGCAGGAGGGCTGGGCCAGAAGTGGGGCTGCCAGCAGTAAGCCGGAGATGTATTGCGAGCTCACGTTGCCCGGCAGGATAAAGATGCCCGGGCGCATGCGGCCGCTTGTCTTGAGCGGAAAGCCGCCCAGACCCTGCAGGTCGCAGCCAGCGGCAATGATCTCGTCGGAGAGCGGGGAGAGGGGGCGTGCGCCCAGACGGCCCTGGCCCACAAAGGTTGCCTCTGCCCCCAGCGCGCAGGCGACGGGCAGCATAAAGCGGAGCGTGGAGCCGCTCTCGCCGCAGTCGAGCGTGCCGCCGGCAAGTGCCTTGAGCAGGCCAAACTCAATACTCTTCATAGTGGGATGGACCTGGAAGCCATCCTCGACGGTCTCGATGCGGGCGCCCAGCGCTGTGAGGCAGCGCACCGTGGCCTCGATATCGGCACAGGTCGTGTTGCAGGTCACGTGCGTCTCGCCGTTGGCAAGTGCGGCGCAGATGATGAGGCGGTGCGCCATCGACTTGGACGCAATGGCGGGGACGGTGCCCTTGAGCGGGGAGGGGGTGATGCGGGCTAGCATGCAGATGCGTCTCCCTTCTGGCCGAGGCCCTCGGCAATTAAATCATGGAAGGTGGAAAGCGGCGTGCGGTCGATGCTGCAGCGGCCAATACCGTGCGGAATCACCAGGTCGATAGTGTCACCGGCGCGTTTTTTGTCGTGCAGCGCCTCGGCAAAGATGGCGTCGGCCGAAAGCTCGCAGCGGGTCTTGAGGCCATGACGGGCGCAGAGCTCCTCGATGCGACCGGGCAGCTCGGCATCGCAAATGCCGTGCAGGGCTGCGGCACGCGTGATGATGCCCATGCCGATCGACACGCAGTTGCCGTGTCCCAGCTCAAAGTGCTCGCAGGCCTCGACGGCATGTCCGGCGCTGTGTCCAAAGTTGAGGAGCTTGCGCTGGTTGGTCTCGCGTTCGTCGGCAACGACCACGGCGCGCTTAATGTCGATATTGCGGGCGATGATGAGCGCCACGCGGGCCACGTCGCGGTTCAGCAGCTCAAGCGTGAGCGGGGTCTTCTCCAGCTCGGCGAAGAGCTCGGGGTCGGCGATCACGGCGTGCTTGACGACTTCGCCGCAGCCGTCGGCGAACTGCTCGGGCGTGAGGGTGGCAAGGCATCCCACGTCAGCGATGACAACACTTGGCTGCCAAAAGGCGCCAGCTAGGTTCTTGCCGGCAGCCAGGTCGATGGCCGTCTTGCCGCCCACCGACGAGTCCACCATAGCGAGCAGACTCGTGGGGATCTGCACAAACTTGCAGCCGCGCATGTAGGTGGCGGCCACAAAGCCGGCTACGTCGCCCACGACGCCGCCGCCGAGTGCCACGATCACGTCGGAGCGCGAAAGCTCGTGCTCGGCTACAAACTCAAGAATGGCAACGTAGGTCTCGGCGCGCTTGTGTACCTCGCCGGCCTCGAAGGTGCAAATGCTTACCTCATAGCCTGACGCCTCCAGGCTCTGCTTAACGGGCATCTGGTATAGGGGACCCACGTTGGTGTCCGTCACGATGACGGCGCGGGTGCCTCCGGCGGTGGCGCGAACGAGCGGCCCTGCCTGCTCCAGTAAAAAGGTGCCCACGTGTACCTGGTAGGGGCGTGCGGTATCGATTTCGATGGTAATCGCCATAAGCTATGGTCCTTTCGACCTGGCGTGATGGGTGGTCTAGTGGGCGCTCTCGTCGTCGAGTGCGCGCTTGATGCGATCGCCCTCGGCAAGGAGATTCTCAAGATAACGCTGGTCGCGGTTCTTGAGCGCACGGCTGTAGGCGCCGAGCGAATCGATCAGATGGTCGATCTCGAAGGCGAGAGCGTCGGCGTCGTCAATCATGAGCTCGGACCACATCTGCGGGTTGAGGTGTGCCACGCGCGTGAGGTCGCGGTAGCTACCGGCTGAAAAGCCGTGGTGGACCTGGGCGGTGGGGCTCTTTACGTAGGCGTTGGACACCACGTGTGCGAGCTGGCTCGTAAATGCGATCACGCGGTCGTGCTCGGCGGCGGTGGTCACGCTGAACTTGCCAAACCCCAAGGGACGCACCATCTCGCGCACCTGGCCCAAGAGCTCCAGCTTAAGGGCATCGTCTACCGCAGGCGGAACGAGCACGAGCGGTGCGCCCTGGAACAAGTCGGCGCGGGAGTGCGCGTAGCCCGAGAACTGGGTGCCCGCCATGGGGTGTGCGCCCACAAAGTAAAAGCCGTGCTCTTGTGCGAGCTCAAAGGCCCGCTCACACACGATGCCCTTCACACCCACGGTGTCGATCACCACGGGGCCCATAATGGCATCGGTGTCGGTGGCGTCGGCGAGCGCCTGAGCGTGGGCCTCGAGCCACTCGATGCATGCCTCGGGATAGCAGGCAAGGACGATGATGTCGCACTCGCCGAGCGTCTCGTCGTTGAGCTCGCCGGCGACGGTACCCATGCTGGCGGCCGTCATCACGTCATCGTCGGGGTCCCAGGCAAGCACGCGAACGCCCGCCTGCGCATAGCCGCGGGCAAAGCTGCCGCCGATGAGGCCCAGGCCCACGATGCCGGCGCACTTGGGTCCACCCTGGTTGACGCGTGCGTTTCTCACCGTACCCATGGGTTACTCCTGAACGGTCTCTTGGCAGACGACCTCGCGGATGGCGCGGATGCGGCGCATGGTGTCGTCGAACTGGTCGGGGGTGAGGGCCTGAGCACCGTCGGACCAAGCGTGGCTCGGGTCGTCGTGGACCTCGATCTCCAGACCGTTGGCGCCGCAGGCAGTCGCGGCGAGCGCCATGGGCTCGACATAGCGGGTGTAGCCGGTGGCGTGGCTGGGGTCGGCGACGACGGGCAGGTGCGATAGGTGGTGCAGCACCGGCACGGCGTTGAGGTCGAAGGTGTTGCGGGTGCGGGTCTCGAAGGTGCGAATGCCGCGCTCGCACAGGATGACGTTGTCGTTGCCCTCGCTCATGATGTACTCGGCAGCCATGAGCAACTCGTCGACGGTGCCGGACATGCCGCGCTTGAGCAGGACCGGGGTCTTGGTCTTGCCGACCTCCTTGAGCAGGGGGAAGTTCTGCGCGTTGCGGGCGCCGATCTGCATGACGTCGATCTTCTTATCCAAGAAGACCTGCACGTCGCGCGGGTCCATGATCTCGGTGACGATCGGCATGTCGAGCTCGGCGGATGCCTCGCATAGCAGGTCCAGGCCGGCGGGACCCATGCCCTGGTAGGCGTAAGGGGAGGTGCGGGGCTTGTAGGCGCCACCGCGCAGCATCGTGGCGCCGGCGGCCTTTACGCGGCGTGCGATGCGAATGAGGTTTTCGCCCTCGACGGAGCAGGGTCCGGCGATGACCTGGAACTGGTCGCCGCCGATCTTGACGCCGTGGCCGCAGTCGATGACGGAGTCCTCAGGGTGGAACTTGCGGTTGGCACGCTTAAAGGGCTCGGAGACGCGCTGCACGCGCTCGACGACATCCATGGACTCGAGCAAGAACGGGTCGATCTTGGTCGTATCGCCCACCAGGCCGATGATGGTCTCGTTCTCGCCGCGCGAGACGTCGGTCTTGAGACCCTTCTTCTCAATCCAGCTGACGATATGGCCGACGGCCTCGTCGCTGGCGCTCTGCTTTAAAATCGCAATCATGGTGTGCCTCTCACCTCGATGGATAGCTCTTGCAAAAACGGCCCGCATCGCGAGCCGTTATATATGTGCATGAGAGTTTATACTAATTGTTTCACTTTTGCGTTCTAAGGTGAGCCTCTGCGCCGTGTCTCCCACGTAATTGCAAAGCTTTTTCTATTCTTTTGTTAGCCCGTGGCGCACTTGGGTATAATGCTAACCGTTCGCCCTATTAGCTCAGGGGATTAGAGCGTCTGCCTCCGGAGCAGAAGGTCGTTGGTTCGAATCCAACATGGGGCACCCTCGAACGTAAGACCGTCCGAACCTCGCATGGTCCGGGCGGTTTTCTTATACCGACGCGACGTGATGGGACAAGGTATGGCAGCAACGGATATCGAGCACGGACTCTCGACCGCCGAGGTCGAGGAGCGCATCGCCGCCGGTAAGATCAACCGCAACATGGAACTCAAGATCAAGTCGGTCCGCGAGCTCATCATCGAGAACCTCTGCACGCTGTTTAACTTGATCAACGTGGTTTTGGCGATTTTGGTGTTGCTGACCGGTTCGTTTAAGAACCTGACGTTCCTGTTCGTGGTGTTCTTGAACACAGCAATTGGCGTCATCCAGTCCATGCGCTCCAAGCGGATGGTCGATAAGCTTACGCTGCTCACCTCTAAGAAGGCCATCGCGGTGCGCGACGGCGCCGAGGTAGAGCTCGACCTGGACCAGATCGTGCTCGACGATATCATTCGCCTGGGGCGCGGCGACCAGATTCCCGCCGACGCCGTGGTGGTGTCGGGTGAGGCACTCGTGAACGAGAGCCTGCTGACGGGCGAGAGCGATCTCATCAAAAAGCAGCCCGGCTCCGAGCTCATGAGCGGCAGCTTTATCGACTCGGGCCTGCTGCGCGCCCGCGTGATCCATGTTGGCGCCGACAACTACGTGGCCAAGATCAACAACGAGGCCAAGTACGTCAAAAAGGTCAATTCCGAGATCATGAATGCGCTCAACGCCATCGTGCGCTTTGCGAGCCTCATTATGATTCCGCTCGGCCTGGCGCTCTTTGCCTCGAGTGTGAGCGAGCTGTGGGATGCCGCCGGTACGCCGGGCGATAGCGCGCTTTCGTGGTGTTTTTCCGAGCTGCTTGCCGGTCGCGTGCCTTCGTCGGCGCTGCTGTCTACGGTGGGCGCTCTTTTGGGCATGATTCCGCAGGGCCTGGTGCTGCTGACTTCGTCGGTGCTTGCCATCGCCACGGTGCGTCTGGCGCGCCGCAAGGTACTCGCGCAGCAGCTCTACTGTATCGAGACGCTCGCGCGCGTCGACGTGCTGTGCCTGGACAAGACGGGCACCATTACCTCGGGCCGTATGGAGGTCGAGGGTACCTACCCGCTGCCTGTTGAGGGCGTTGGCTTTGGCGCGGACTCGGACGAGGCAGCTGTCCCCGTCGAGACCACGGTCCTGGATTTTGCGCTCGCCAACGTGGCGCGTGCCACCTCGGCAGACGCCAACGAGACCTGTCAGGCGCTGCTCAACTATTACGCTGACCGCCCGGTCGAGGTTTCCGAACCGCTGGCGGTCATTCCGTTCTCTTCGTCCAAAAAGTGGAGCGGCGCCTCGTTTGCGCAGGGCTCCTATGTGATGGGCGCAGCGCAATTTGTGCTTTCGGAGCGCGTCTTTGCGCAGGTCGAGAATCGTGTGGCCGAGCTTGCCGACACCTGCCGCGTGCTTGTTGTGGCCCGTGTGGACGGCTTTACGCCCGACGGCGATATGGCGGGCGAGGCCGAGCCCGTCGGCTTTGTGACCATTCGCGACGAGATCCGTACCTCGGCTGCCGAGACCATCGGCTACTTTAACGAGCAGGGTGTGACCCTCAACGTGATCAGCGGCGACGACCCGCGCACGGTGTCATCGATCGCGCGCGTGGTGGGCGTTCCGGGGGCCGATGCCTACGTCGACGCCACGACGCTTGATACGCCGTCCAAGATTGATGCGGCGGTGGACCGCTATCACGTCTTTGGTCGCGTGACGCCGCAGCAAAAGCGCGAACTCGTGCAGGCGCTCAAGCGTCGCGACCATACCGTTGCCATGACGGGCGACGGCGTCAACGACGTGCTGGCGCTCAAGGAGGCCGACTGCTCCGTGGCCATGGCCGCCGGTTCCGATGCTGCGCGCAACGTGGCCGAGATCGTGCTGGTCGACAACGATTTTGCCTCGATGCCCGCCCTGGTGGCTGAGGGCCGTCGCTCCATCAACAACCTGCAGCGCTCTGCGGCGCTGTTCTTGACTAAGACGCTGTTCTCGATGGGCCTGGCGGCGCTGTGCATCGCGTTTCCGCCGTATCCCTTCGAGCCGATTCAGATGACACTCATCAACTTCTTCTGCATCGGCGCGCCGGGCTTTGTGCTGGGTTTGGAGCCCAACAACGCCCGCGTGAAGGGGTCATTCTTGACCAACGTGCTCAAGCGTGCGTTGCCGGCGTCGCTGGCGGTTATTATGGCTGCGGCGCTCGATATCTTTGTAGCGCGCGTGTTTGGCTTTAACCAGCTCACGCTTTCGACCATGTGCCTGCTTACGTCGTGTGCGGCGAGCGTGAGTCTGATCTGGCGTATCTCGCAGCCGCTTACGCCCTTGCGTGTGGTGCTTTTTGTGTTTGTCGTCGTCGGCATCCTGGCGGGTGTTATCGGATTCCCGCAGCTGCTGTCCATCGCCAACCTGTCGACGGGTGAGGCGGTTATCTTACTGGCGATCATCGTCTTTACCTGCACGGTGTTCTTTAAGCTCGCCACGATGATGGATTCGCTTAAGCCGCGTCGTCGCCATGCTGCCACCGGCTTTGGCCGCGGCGTTCGCGTCCGTCTGGGTCGTGGCGGCGGCAAGGTGAGCTCGACGGGCTCAACTGCCCAGCGTTTTGCCAAGCGCGTCGCCGCCGATATGGCGCAGCGCCGTGAGGAGCGCACCGCTCGCGAGGCCGAGGTTCGCGCGCTCGAGGGTGTGGAAAAGGCCCAGCCCAAGAAAAAGAAGGGCACGGGCGTCACTCGCTCGCGTGTGACCAAGTCCGCCCAGGGCATTAAGGTCTCGATGCCGAGCAAGAAGAAAAAGCCCGCAAATAAAGCCTAGCTTCAGCCGCCCGGGGGATGATTTTTCTGGCGATGTTGAATTGGTGCCTTGCTCCTGTGGGGGCGTGGCGATGTTATGCTCTAACCTCGACTGTATGAATTGCTCCGAAAAGAGGAAGCCGTGATCTGCCCGCATTGCCTTAAGACCATAGAGGACGGCGCCTCGTTCTGCCCCTATTGCAACGCATACGTTGGTCCGGGCGACGGTCCCGAGCATACCGAGTTCGTATTCTGCGATGGTTGTGGCGCACGCCTGTCCCCGCATGATCGCACCTGTCCCAAGTGCGGGCGCCCCGCCCCGGGCATCCTTTCCAAAGACGCGGCTGCATCCGATCTGGCAGCAGGCCGCACGGCCGGCTTTCCGCGCTTGACGCAGGAGCAGATCGATACCGAGGTGCCCCATGCGCCGGCCTCTGCCGCCGCGGTGCTCTCGGATGCCGCCGATCCCAACGAGACCTGCGTGCTGCCTGCCTTCGATAAGGACTTTGGCATCCCCAAGGTCGATATCCCCACACCGGTGTCCCTGCGCGATGATGTCCAGCCCAAAAAGCAAAAGGCCAAGCGCAAGGTCCATCCCGACGAGGATGCCTATCACAAGCACAAGCGCCATATCCCCAAACCGCTTATCGTCATCGCGGTGCTCGCCGCCGTGTGCGGTGGTGCGTATTGGTTTGTGACTGCCGATCCTATGGGCGTCATGCCCGGCTTCTACGACCAGTTTGGCCAGGCCGCCAAGACCACCTTCCCGTCGCGCCAAAAGGGCGAGGCCACCGAGAAAGAGTCCAAGCAAAAGGATGCGTCCGAGGTCGTTCAGGAGGAGACCGTCTTAACCGACGACCAACTCTACGCCAGGCTCGATGGCCTGTACCAGACCATCGTGTCGTACAGCGACGATGATCAGATCGGCGAGGTCATCGATTCGTTTAATAACGGCTATCTGCGTACGCCGCTCTCCACCCGCCAGGAGCTGTCGCAGAGCGCTTATGCCCTGCGCGATCAGATTAAAAAGACCCAGGATGAGCTCAATAACCTCAAGGTTCAGGACGACACCGTCTATGCGGAGGACATCGATCATCTAAAGCAGCTTGCCCAGTGGATGTACGAGCGTGTCGACGTAATCTGCCAGAGCTGGGATATCTCGCTGTCCATTCCCGACGGCGAGTCGCTGAGCGCCCGTCAGAGCGAGATCCTGGCGCCCATCGCACAAGGCGGCAACAGCGCGCTTAACCAGTACGACGCCAACGTGAGCGCATGGAGACCGCAGCAACGTTCGTAATTTGTTGCCCTCCGGCGGCATAACCTGCGTGCGCAATTGATGGAAGCCCGTGCTTATTGCTACAATTTGACCAAATATGCTTTAAACGCACGAGGAAGGAACCACATGTTTGGTTTTAAGAAAGAGCTCTACACGCCCGAGTATCAGCTTGCCGGCGATGAGTGCGCGGTGATCGAGACGTCGAAGGGCACCATCAAGGTCAAGTTTGACGGCGAGGGCGCCCCCATCCACGTGGCGAACTTCTGCGAGCTTTCCACGATGGGTTTTTACGACGGCCTTAAGTTCCATCGCTATGTGCCCGGTTTTGTGATCCAGGGCGGCGACCCCAATACCCGCAATATGTCCGGCGCCGATGTCGCCGCCGGCCTTGAGGGCCCCGACGGCATGCCCGGTACCGGTGGCCCCGGCTACTGCATCAAGGGCGAGTTCGCTACCAACCCGCGTAACAGCCACGTCGACGGCGCGCTTGCCATGGCACGTTCCATGGATCCCGATTCCGCAGGTTCGCAGTTCTACTTCTGCCTGGGTGCCCAGCACAACCTCGACTCCGGCTATACCGTCTTTGGCACCACGGTCGAGGGCCTCGACGTCATCTCGCAGCTGCGTGCCGGTGACGAGATCGTCCATGTCGAGATCGTTCACGAGTAAAGGGGACTTCCTTGAATAGCCAGCTGATCCAACAGGGCCGCGCCGCTTATCGCGCGGGTGATTATTCCGCTGCCGCGCAGATGCTCGGTGCGGCAAAGACCCCCGGTGAGATTATGGGCGAGGCCGACCATCTGCGCGGCAACGCCTTGATGCACCTGGGCATGTATGCCGAGGCCGCCGAGGCCTACGCCGCCGCCCTCAACGACGGTACCTATGGCAAGCGCGGCGCGCTGCTCACCAACCGCGGTAAGGCGCTTGCTGCCGTGGGTGACTATGCGACCGCAGCCCAGGTGTTCTCTGCCGCAACGCAGGATGCATCCTATGCCACGCCGTTTAAGGCCTATCTGGGTCTGGGCAACGCCCTGTTCCAGTCGGGCGATTATGCCAATGCCGGCACCGCCTTCCGTCAGGCTGCCATCGATGGCGCCAACCCGGCTCCCGCCGCCGCCCTCGGCGATCTTGCCCGCTGCTTCATTAAGCTCGGCCGTCCGGCAGACGCCGTAGAGACCTACCGCACGGCCATTGACTTTGCCGGGCCGCGCGACGACACACGTGCGCTTAACGCCGGTATGGGCGAGGCGCTCTCTGCCGCCGGTCGCCCCTCTGACGCGCTCGATGCCTTTAACGCCGCCACCGCCGATGGCATCTACCAGCTCACGCCCGAGCAGGCCGACGAGCTTGCCCGCGTGCACGATTCCCTCGCTGCTCTTTCGGCCCAGACGGCCATGGCCACGGCGCCGGCTCCCGCGATGGATGCTCCCGCCGTCGACCCGCTCGACCCCACGGGTGCTACCGGTCAATTTATGCCCGACCCCTCGGACACCGGCTTCTTCACCCTGTCCGAGTCCGAGATGGTTCAGCAGGACCGCAAGGAGGCCAAGGTCCGTCGTCGCCATCGCCACACGGGCCTCAAGGTCTTCTTGGTGCTGCTTCTGCTGATCGTCATTGCCGCAGGCGGTCTTGGCTTTGCCTACACGCGCGGCCTGGGCTTCCCCTCGCAGGAGTCTGTTGTCACCGACCTGTTCCAGGCCGCAGGTGACGGCGATACCGCCAAGGCCGAGTCCTGTCTTGCCTCCAGCCTGTCCGAGGACGCCAAGTCGATGATCATTTCCTCGATTCCGCAGGGCGCCACCGTCTCCATTGAGGGCATGGACCAGTCTATGACCGAGACCACCGCCAAGGTCAAGGCGTCGCTGTCCAAGGGCGGCGAGCAGGAGTACACCGTCAAGTTCGTGCGCTCCGACAACCATATCGGTTGGGCCGTCTCCTCGCTCGACATCGATCTCTCGGCTGCTGACAACCAGTAGTGACCTTATGAGATTTGGCGCTGCCCGGTGCTTCACCGCAAGTGAAGTGCCGGGCTTGCGCTAGTATGATGGGCTAGTAGTTTTCCAGCAATCATCCAACACATCAGGAGTTGCGTTGTTTTCTTTGATGGATATGTTCTTCGGTAGCTATGCGGGCGATCTTGCCATCGACCTCGGCACCGCCAACACGCTTGTCTCCGTGCGCGGCAAGGGCATCGTCATTCGCGAGCCCTCCGTTGTCGCCATCGACAAGAACGATGAGCGCATCCTGGCTGTCGGTATCGAGGCAAAGCGCATGCTCGGCCGTACGCCCGGTAACATTGTGGCTGTGCGTCCCCTTAAGGACGGCGTTATCGCCGACTTCGACGTTACCGAGGCCATGCTTCGCTATTTTATCGACAAGGCGTCCGAGAAGCGCTATCCGTGGACGCCGCGTCCGCGCGTCGTCGTCTGCGTCCCCTCCGGCGTCACGTCGGTCGAGAAGCGCGCTGTTTTTGAGGCTACGATTCAGGCCGGTGCCCGCCAGGCATACCTGATCGAGGAGCCCATGGCTGCTGCCATCGGCGCCGACTTGCCTGTCGAGGAGCCCACCGGCTCCATGGTCATCGATATCGGTGGCGGTACCACCGAGGTCGCCGTTATCGCCATGGGCGGTATCGTCGTGTCGCAGTCCATCCGCATTGCCGGTGACGAGTTTGATCAGGCCATCCTTACCCACGTTCGCGATGCCTATAACCTGGCTATCGGCGAGCGCACGGCCGAGGACATCAAGATCAAGGTCGGTTCTGCCGTGCCGCTCAAGGACGAGCTCGACGTCGAGGTCAACGGCCGCGACGTGATCACGGGCCTGCCCAAGACCGTGCGCATCGAGAGCGAGGAGATTCGTCGCGCGCTCAATAAGCCGCTCGACGAGATGGCCAAGGCCGTCAAGGACGCCCTCGACGCCACGCCGCCCGATCTTGCCTCGGATCTTATGTACTACGGCATCCTGTTGACCGGCGGCGGTGCGCTGCTGCGCGGCCTCGACGTGCGTCTGCGCGACGAGACCGGCGTTTCGGTCAACGTCAGCCCTACGGCGCTCGACAACGTCGTCAACGGCTGCGCCCGCGTGCTCGAGGCCAACGCGTTTGACGGTGGCTTCGTCCAGACCAATGCTTAATTTCCAAAAGGTGGATTCCATTTGGCACGATCTTCGGGTTTCTCTTCAAATCTGAATACCAAGCGACAATCAACGGGTATGCGCCCGTTGATTGTTTTCAGCGTAATTTCGGTGCTGCTGCTTACGTTTTACATTCGCGAGGGTGAGGCGGGACCGATTCATGCCGTGCGTTCTGGCGTGACGACGATTACCTCGCCGGTGCGTTTTGTGGGCTCGGCTGTGGCCGCGCCCTTTAACGCAATCGGAAACGTGTTCTCAAACCTTACGGCTTCGCAAGACACCCTCGACGAGCTTAAGAAGCAAAACGAGGTCCTGACGTCAAAGGTTGCCGAGCTCTCCGAGGCTCAAAAGACCGCCGAACGACTCGAGAGCCTGGTCGGTCTGCAGTCGACCTACAACCTCAAGTCCACCGCGGCTCGCATTGTCGGCGCGTCGGGCGATGCCTGGACCTCGACCGTTACCATCGACAAAGGCTCTGCCGACGGTCTTACCATCAACATGCCCGTGACGAGTTCTGCCGGTGTCATCGGTCAGATTATCGAGGTTTCGGCCAAGACCTCCACCGTCCGCCTGATTAGTGATGAGAACTCGGGCGTGTCCGCTATGGTGCAGGATACGCGCGCTCAGGGTATGCTGCAGGGGCAGCCCGACGGTACCCTGCGCCTGGAGCACGTGAGTGTCGATTCCGACGTGAAGGTGGGCGACATCATCGTGACCTCGGGCATCGGCGGCGTATTCCCCAAGGGCCTGCCGCTCGGTACGGTCTCGTCGGTGGAGAAGTCTGCCAACGATGTGTACTACACCATCGTCGTGCGCGCCCAGACAACGGCCGAAAACAACGAGGAAGTTCTGGTCATTACGTCGCTGACCGATGAGCAGTCGGCTTCGGACGAGGATGTGAGCAGCGCCAACAGTACGCCGCAGGGCACCTCGCGCGATGCGGCCACCAAGTCCAAAGACGAAAGCTCGGATGAAAACTCCGATGCGTCCGACACGACCGACTCGGGTTCGAGCGAATAGGGAGGCATGTCCATGGATCTACACGAACAGGGGACTGGCTCCCGCACTTTTGCGATTGCCGCCATTGTCTGCGTCCTGCTGCAGGCGGGCTTGGCGCCGCAGATCTCCATCGCCGGCGGTCGCTTCAACTTTATGATTATCCTGGTGTGCCTGAGTGTGTTTTCGGGCGATCCCACGAGGGCCGTCATCTGCGGTTTTTGCAGTGGCCTGTTCTACGACCTGTCGGCTGCCGTGCCGGTGGGCGTGATGTCGCTGTTGCTGACAGTGGGCAGCTTTGCCCTGGCGCACAGTGCCGCCGGTCAGACGGGCGGCTCCCCGAGCGCTCGCGGCATCACGGTGGGCGCCTTCGCGCTTGCCATTAATGTGATCTACAGCATTATCTTGCTGTTTATGGGTCTGGAATCGAGTTTTGTCGTGGCGATTTTTGGACATGCCCTGCCGTCCTCGATTCTGACCGGCTTGGTCGCCGTTCCGTTTTTGATGTCTGGCGTCGCGCCACAGTCTGGCTATGGGTTCTCCGCGCGCGGTGGGCGTCAGTCGGGTATGCGCTTTAAGCCCAAGACCCGTAAGCTCAAATAGGGGGGGTCTGTAGATGTCTTCCCAGTTGACGGTTGTTGTCGCTGGCATCGTCCTGGTCGTGGCCATTGTGGTCGCGCTGGTCATCATGCGACGCGGCGACTCCCGCTTTACCTACGACACGCAGCACGGAACGTCCCCGCGCGCCACCGAGGGCGAGGGCAATACGGCCGCTACGGCCTTCAAGGGCCGCTTTTCCATCCTCACCGCGGGCGTGGGTGCGATGTTTGCCGCGCTTGCCGTTAAGCTGTGGGGCATGCAGATGGTCTCGTCGGACTACTACGACAAGCAGGCCAAGAGCAATCAGACCCGTACCGTTACCACGCCTGCCGTGCGTGGCCGCATCTTGGACCGCAACGGCGTCGCGCTGGTGCAAAACCGCCCCTCGCTCGCCGTCGTCGCCTATCGCGACCTTGCCGACGACAAGGTACTGGTGCGTCATCTTGCCAACGTGCTCGGCATGCCGTATATCGCGGTGCTGCGCAACATCCAGGACAATTCCGAAGGCGCGCAGAGCCTGCATACGATCGCGACTGACGTGCGCCGCTCTACTGTCGCCTACATTCAGGAGCACGCCGGTGAGTTTCCCGGCGTGAAGATCGCCGAGCGCACCGAGCGCCAATACCCGTATGGCGAGACCGCCTGCCATATCTTGGGCTATACCGGCACCATTACCTCCGAGCAGCTCGAGGCGCAGAACAAGAAGTCGTCGGACGGCAGCGATAGCGCGGCTGGCCAGATCTCGTATCAATCGGGCGATATTGTGGGCCAGGCGGGCGTAGAGATTTACTACGAAAATCTGCTGCAGGGCATTCGTGGTGAGCAGACCGTGAAAGTTGACGCCTCGGGTAATGTGACCGGTCAAGCCGGCGCCGTTCCCGCCAAGGCCGGTTCTGACATTAAGCTTACGCTGGATCTTAAGATTCAACAGGCCTGCGAGACGGCTCTGGCGAATGCCATTGAGCTTGCCAAGACCACGGGTCATAGCGATGCCGGCAACGGCGCCGTGGTGTGCCTCGATCCCAACAATGGTGAGATTCTGGGTATGGCAAGCGAGCCCAAGTTTGATCCGTCGGTGTTCATCGGCGGCGTTTCCAACGACGTGTGGACCGAGCTCAACGACGACAAGGGTTCGCATCCGCTGCTCAACCGCGCCATTAGCGGCCAGTATATGTCGGCTTCGACCATCAAGCCGCTCTCGGCTCTGGCCGGTCTTGAGTTTGGAACCTATACCTCAGGCCAGACCACGAACTGCACGGGCTATTGGACGGGCCTGGGCAAGTCATGGGGTAAGTACTGCTGGCTGCATTCCGGTCACGGCACTATGACGCTGCAATCCGGTATCGCCAACTCGTGCGACCCCGTGTTTTACGATATGGGTAAGGCGTTTTTCTACAACGACCAGCATCCCGAGGGTCTGCAAGAGGTCTTTCGCCGTTGGGGCCTGGGCAAGACCTGCGGCATCGATCTGCCAAGTGAGGGCACCGGTCGCATTCCTGACGCCAAGTGGAAAGAGTCCTACTTTACCGATGCCTCGGCCGAGGACCGCAAGTGGAATGCCGGCGATATGACTAACATCGCTATCGGCCAGGGCGACATTTTGGTGACGCCGCTGCAGATGGCGTGTGCCTACATGGGCCTTGCCAACGGCGGCAAACAGTATGTGCCGCATGTGTTCTTGTCTGCTGTCTCGCGTGATGGCGACGGCGATGCCTACAAGTACAACGGCAAGGGCAAAAAGAAGCGCCTTGAGGCTCAAATTAACAACGATGCTGATCTTGCGCTGGTCCGCAACGGCATGCACGATGTGATTTACTCGGCGTCGACTTCGACCGCCGCACACTTTAACTCCTTGACCCCCACGGTCTACGGCAAGTCCGGCACGGGCGAGAAGAGCGGCGAGGACGATTACGCGTGGTTTTGCGCCTACGCGCCGGCCGATGAGCCCAAGTACGTGATTGTCACTGTCTTGGAACAGGGCGGTGGTGGCTCCGATACCGCGCTGCACGTCGTGCGCGATGTCCTCGGTGTCATTTATGACGAGCCCGACACATCTTCTGCCACGGGCGATTCTTCGGTTCGATAGGAGGTTGCGATGGATTTTTCGCCGGCGGACCTGTTCCGCTCAACTAAAACCGGTTCCCGCAGCAGCCTGGACCGTGTCAACAAGCAGCTTTCGGCCTCGCGCGGCACGTTTCGCCAGAAGGTGCACATCGGCGTGCTGCTGGCAACCTTGGCACTCGTTGCCTATGGTGCCATCATCATTTGGTCGGCATCGCAGTTTAAGGCCGACGCCTCATTTTCGCGCCACCTGTTGGGCATCGGCATCGGCGCGGTGCTTGCGGTGCTCGTCTGGCGTACCGATCTGCGCGGCATCTCTAACTTCTCGACGGCGCTGCTCGTCATCGACCTCATTGTGATTTTCTCGCCCAAGATTCCGGGGCTGTCCTATACGGGCGGTCTGGGCATGACGGGCTGGATCAAGATTCCCGGTATTGGTCTTACCTTCCAGCCGGTCGAGCTCGCCAAGCTCATCACGATCTTCTTTATCGCCACGCTTGGTTCGCAGTACAACGGCCGCATCGATACCGCCCGCGACTACATTAAGCTCTGCGGCATGCTCTCCGTTCCGTTTTTGGCCGTCGTCGCCATGGGCGACCTGGGTTCGGGCCTGGTCGTGTTGGTGTCGGGTGCCGTTGTGATCTGCATGAGCGGTGCGCGCCGCGAATGGGTGCTGTCGACCTTGGCTCTGCTCGTGGGTTTGGTGGCGCTCATCCTGGCGCTCGATTCTGTGCTCGATTCTCTTTTGGGCCATGACGTTTTGATCAAGCAGTACCAGATGAACCGACTGACCGTCTTTATCGACCCCGATAATGCCGATTCGGACGATGCCTACAACTTGCAGCAATCGCTCATCGCGGTTGGATCGGGTGGCTTTTTCGGTAAAGGTCTGGGCCATGCGACGCAGTCTGCCGGTGGCTTTCTGCCCGAGTTCCACACCGACTTCGTCTTTGCCTTTTTGTCCGAGACCTTTGGCTTCTGCGGCTCCTTTTTGCTGCTGTGCCTGTACGTGCTGCTCATGTTCTCGACGATTCGCGTTGCCTTTAAGTGTGAGTCTCTGTTCCTACGCTTGTCATGCGTGGGTATCGTCGGCATGTGGGCATTCCAGACCTTCGAGAACATCGGCATGTGCATCGGCATGATGCCGATTACCGGTATTCCGCTGCCGTTCATTAGCTTCGGTTCGTCCTCGATGATGATCCAGTTGCTGACGGTGGGTATCGTACAATCCATATGGCGGCATCGTTCGGGCGCCGCGTAACCGCTGGAGGGGTTTGCTATGAAGATTCCCGTGGACAAGCTGACCCGCGTCTTTAAGATGGGCGCGACCACCAAGAAGGATTCCGACACGCCGGTTCGCGTGTCCGTCTACCTCGATTCGTCTGCCTCGCGTTTTTTGGTCGAGACGGTGCGCGATGCCTTCGTGCCGCAGACGACGTCTGGCATTGTGCGCGTTGAGCGCCTGGGTGAGGACCGTATCGTCCCCAAGACTGATACCGACGTGGTGCTGGTCCTTTCGTGCGGATCCGACCGTCTGGAGAGCGCTGTACAGGAGCTTGTGATTGCCGGCGCCCCCGTGTGCGTGCTGGCCGAGTCTGCTGTCGAGGTGCCTTTTATCCAGGAGTCCACGCCCATGCTCGGCGCGGTGGCGGCTACCGATAAGACGTATCTGCTCGAGACGCTTGCCCGCTGGATTCTCGATCGCACGGACAAGGAGACGGCCTTTGCGGCGAACTTTGCTTTTATGCGTATCGCCGCCGCCAACCGCATCATCACCTCGTGCGCGCTTACCAATATGGCGACGGGTGCGCTGGTGTTTTTGCCGGGGGCCGATTATCCCGTTATGGCGCTGGCGCAGGTGGGCATGGTCTTTGAGCTCGCGGCCATCTTTGGGCGCGGCATTAAGCCCGAGCGCGGCTACGAGGTCGCGGGCGTGCTTGCTGCCGGTCTGGTGCTCCGCGCCGTCACCCGTGCGCTGGTGAAGCAGACGCCGCATATCGGGTTTGCCGTCAAGGCGCTGACCGCCGCCGCGGGCACCTATGGCATGGGCCGTGCGCTCGTGTCGCTCTACGAGCGCGATATCGACTACAGCCGTGCCAACGAGGTGGCTGCCGCCACGTTCTCGCGCGTCCGCGACCTGGTGACCACGGTTGCCGGCGCTACTCGTCCCATGGGTCCCTTTGAGGACGCATCTGATCTCGCTGCTTAGGGGTTTCTTTTGCGCGCTGTGTACCAAGACTGTTTTCATCTGATCGAGCCGTTGCTCGCCAAGGTCGAGAAGCCGAGTCGCTATATCGACCATGAGTGGGGCACGCTCTCAAAGGCCGATGCCGATTACCGCTGCTGCATGATCTATCCGGACGTGTATGAGGTCGGTCTGCCCAACCAGGGCATCGCCATTCTCTATAACATCCTCAATCAGGCCGAGGGCATTTCCTGCGAGCGCGGCTATGTGCCGTGGCCCGATATGGGCGATGCCATGCGCGAGGCGGGGATTCCGCTGCTGTCGCTCGAGGGCGCGGCGCCTGTGGCCTCGTTCGATATCGTCGGCATGCATGTGCCTCACGAGATGGCCGTCACCAATTTCCTCGAGGCACTCGACCTCGCCGGCATTCCGCTGCTCGCCGCCGACCGTACCGAGGACGATCCCATCATCGTCGCCGGTGGTCCCTCGGTCTATAACCCCGAGCCGTATGCGGCCTTCTTCGATGCCATCCTCATTGGCGAGGGCGAGGAGTCGCTGCTCGAGGTTTGCCAGCTGCATCGTCGCCTGCGCGATGAGGGTGTCTCGCGCACCCAGATTGTCGAGCAGCTTGCGACCGTCGCCGGTACCTATGTGCCGTCGCTCTACGAGGTGCGCCATGATGAGCCCTGCTCGCCGCATGGCTACACCGTGCCGCGCGAAGGTAAGGACGTCCCGCAGGTAGTCTATAAGCGCGTCGTTGAGGACTTTGGAGCTACTAATCCGCTGTCGCAGTCGTGCGTGCCCTACGCGCAGCTCGTTCACGACCGCCTGTCGATTGAGATTCTGCGCGGTTGTGCCCGCGGCTGCCGTTTTTGCCAGGCCGGTATGACCTATCGTCCGGTGCGCGAGCGCTCGGCCGACCAGATTGTTTCCTCGGTGATCCAGGGCCTGCAGAAGACTGGCTATGACGAGGTGTCGCTCACCTCGCTTTCGACCACCGACCACTCCTGCATCCGCGATGTGCTCGGTAGGCTCAACCGCCGCCTGGAGGATACGGGTATTCGCGTATCCATTCCCTCGCAGCGCCTGGATTCGTTTGGCGTGGATATGGCCGAGTCGGTCGCCGGCGAAAAGAAGGGCGGCCTGACGTTTGCCCCCGAGGCCGGCAGCCAGCGCATGCGCGACATCATCAACAAGAATGTGACCGAGGAGGACTTGGACCGTGCGGCCAAGGCTGCCTTCGAGGCCGGTTGGAACCGCATGAAGCTCTACTTTATGATGGGGCTTCCCGGCGAGCGCGACGAGGATATCGTGGCCATCGCCAACCTGGCCGACCACGTGCTCGAGCTCGGCCGCTCCGTGGTTCCCAAGGCGCGCCGGGGCTCCATCTCGGTGTCCATCTCGGTGTCGGTGTTTATCCCCAAGGCCGCCACGCCGTTCCAATGGTGCCCGCAGCTCGATTACGACGACGTCAAGCGTCGCCAAAAGCTGCTCATCACGAGCGTGCGCAACCGCGCCGTACGCGTGCACTACCACGATGCCGAGACCTCGCTCGTCGAGGCCGCGCTGTCTCGCGCCGGCCGTGACATGACGCCGGTCATTATCGATGCCTGGCGTGCCGGTTCGCGTTTTGACGCCTGGGTGGAGCATTTTTCGCTCGACAACTGGAAGTCGGCTGCGGCCAAAAACGGCATCGATCTCAACGAGCTCGTGCACCTGCCCTACGAACTGGACTGGCGCCTGCCCTGGGAGCACGTGAGCCCCGGCTGCTCGCGCGGCTTCCTCGAGCGCGAATACCGCCGCTCGTTGGAGGGCGTCACGACGCCCGACTGTACCCGTACCTCGTGCACCGGCTGCGGAATCTGCCCCACGCTTCATGCCAAGAACGTATTGGTGGGTGATCGCGCATGAGTGAGCGCCTGACCGACAACCCCACGCTCTTTAGGCTTCGCGTTCGCTATGGCAAGCGCGACCGTCTTAAGTACCTGGGCCATCTCGAAGTGATTCATACTATTGAGCGCATCGTGCGTCGCGCGGGGCTGCCCTATGCCGTGACGCAGGGCTTCTCTCCGCATATGCGTGTGGGCTTTTCGTCGGCGCTGCCGGTGGGAACGTCGTCGACTTGCGAGTGGTATGACTTGTTTATGACTGAGTTCGTTGCGCTCGATGAGGCGTTTGAACGTTTGGCGGCGGCATCTCCGGCCGATCTGGCCCCCATCGAGGCGGCATACATCGACGTGCGCACGCCGGCGCTGACGGCGCAACTCACGCGTCTGTCGTATCGTATCGATCTGCATCTGAATCCCGACGCGCCGGCCTCCGCCGACGAGGTGCGTCGTGCTATCGATACGCTGCGCGCGGGCCACGGCATCGACTACGCACGCGGTAAGAAGAGCAAACGCCTAGACCTTGACCACACGCTCGTGGGCTATGAGCTTAAGGCGGGGGAGCGTCCGGACCATCTGGTGCTCATGCTCGACACCCATGCCGATAACGAGGGCTCCATGCGTCCGGAAATTTTGCTTTCTGCCGCTGATGTTTTGTTGCAGGGCTTGACCCCGGGCGTCGATGCACCTATTGTTTCCACCGGTATGCAAGACCTCGTGACCATCTGCTCCTACGATGTCGAGCGTCAGAATCAAGCATGCGAGGACGACGAGGGCCGACTCGTCAGCCCCATACCTGTGCGAACTTGTGGATTTGCTCCACATACTCGTTGACGGGGGTATTATCGCCTGCTACTATATTCGGCTGTTGCACTAACTGATGCATGAAGGGCAAGTAAACATGTACGCAATCGTTAACACGGGCGGCAAGCAGTACAAGGTCGCCACCGACGATGTCATCACCGTCGAGAAGATCGAGGGCAATGAGGGCGACAAGATCACCCTGCCGGTTATCTTCCTCAACGATGGTAAGAAGATCGTCACCGATCCCGACAAGCTGGCCAAGGCCAAGGTTACCGCTCAGATCGTTGAGCAGTTCAAGGGCGAGAAGCAGCTGGTCTTCAAGTTCCACAAGCGCAAGCGCTATCGTCGTCTGAAGGGTCACCGTCAGCAGCTCACCAAGCTGAAGATTGTGAAGGTTCAGGCTACCTCCCGCGCCAAGAAGGCTGTCAAGGCAGAGGCTGAGGCTGTTGCCGAGGCTCCCGTCGCCGAGTAGATTACACTCGTAACGAAAGAGTAGGTATACACAATGGCACACAAAAAAGGACTCGGTTCCTCCCGTAATGGCCGTGACTCCCGCGGTCAGCGCCTTGGCACGAAGCGCTATGCCGGCCAGACGGTAACCACGGGCACGATTCTCGTCCGTCAGCACGGCACGCACATCCACCCGGGTGAGAACGTTGGCCGTGGCAAGGACGACACGCTGTTCGCGCTGGTCGACGGTACCGTTGAGTTCCACAAGGGTATCAAGCATAGGGTCAGCGTACGCCCGCTCGCGAACGCGTAATTCACCCTTCATAGAGCACATATGTGGGAGGCACTTGAGTTTTAGGATTCAAGGGTCTCCCTCTTTTTGTAGGAGGCGATTCTGTTGTCACAGTTCACCGATATCAGCCGCATTAACGTTTGCGGCGGCGACGGCGGAGCCGGATGCATGTCGTTTAGGCGCGAGGCATTTGTTCCCAAGGGCGGCCCCGATGGCGGCGACGGCGGTCGTGGCGGCAACGTCGTTATCCAGGCCGACGCTCAGCTTTCCTCGCTGATCGATTACCGCTTTAAGCATCACTTCCGTGCTGAGCGCGGAACGCATGGCCAGGGTGCCCGCCGCAACGGCAAAAGCGGAGAGGACCTGATTTTGAAAGTCCCCATGGGCACCGTAGTTCGCGAGCTCGATCCCGAGACGCAGACCCCGATGTTCGAGATTGCCGACCTGGTGCACGACGGTGAGCGCGTTGTCGTGGCGCCCGGTGGTGCCGGCGGTCTGGGCAACACTCACTTTGTGACGTCGGTGCGTCGCGCGCCCGCATTTGCCCAGCTGGGCGAGCCGGCCGAGGAGCACTGGATCGAGCTTGAGATGAAGCTCATGGCCGATGCCGCGCTTGTGGGCTTTCCCTCTGTCGGCAAGTCCTCGCTCATCGCGCGTATGAGCGCTGCCCGTCCCAAGATTGCCGACTACCCGTTTACCACGCTTGTGCCCAATCTGGGCATGGTGCGTGCCGGCGAATATTCTTACGTCGTTGCCGACGTCCCCGGTCTCATCGAGGGCGCGAGCGAGGGTCGTGGCCTGGGCCATCAGTTCCTGCGCCACATTGAGCGCACGGCCTTGATCATGCATGTCGTTGACATGACGGGCGGGTTTGAGGATCGCGATCCGGTCGAGGACTATCGCATCATCAATCGTGAGCTCGAGCAGTATGGTGCCGAGCTTTCGGAGCGTCCGCAGATCGTCGTCGCCAACAAGTGCGATGCGCCGGGCACAGCCGATAAGATAGCCGACCTTAAGCGTGCTGCGCTCGACGACGGGCATATGTTCTTTGCCGTTTCCGCTGTGACGGGCGCCGGTCTCAACACGTTGATGCTTGCCGTGGGCGAGCAGGTGGCCAAGCTCCGCGCGGAACTTGCGGTTTCCGATGAGCCGGTCGATTTGCGCGACGAGGAGTGGGAGCGTCGCCGCCTGCAGCGCGAGAAGCGCTTCCACATTGTCCAGGAGGAGCCCGGTGCCTTCCGCGTTGTCGGTCGCGCCATCGAGCGCATGGTCATTCAGACCGACTGGGAAAATGAGGAGGCCGTCATCTACCTGCAGCATAAGTTTTCCCGCATGGGTGTTGACGATGCGCTCCAAAAGGCCGGTTGCCGTGCCGGCGACGAGGTTCGCATTTGCCAGCGCGCCTTTGACTTTGAGGGCGCCGAGGACTTCTCGGAGTTTGAGGACGAGCTTGAGGACGGTAGCGAGGACGTCTCCGTCCAGGTCGTTGATGTCGAGGATGTCGCGGACGATAGCTTGGAGGCTGTCGACGCGGTGGATGCCATTGACGGTACCGATGACGCTGTTGCTGCGGAAGACGTCGAGACCCCGGAGGGCGAGTAAGCCATGTCGCTGCGCGGTGGAATCGGTCTGCCCGAGCTTCCCATAGAGGACGGGCAGGAGTTTAGGCTCGGCATTATGGGCGGTACCTTTGACCCCATCCATTACGGTCACCTGGTGACCGCCGAGCAGGCACGTGAGTCCCTCGACTTGGACGCCGTGCTCTTTATGCCGGCGGGCTCGCCTGCCTTTAAACTCGACAAACCGGTGACGCCGGCCGAGGACCGTTATGCCATGACGGTCCTCGCGACCGCCGCGAACCCGGCCTTTTTGGCAAGCCGCTTCGAGATCGATCGTGCCGGTGTCACCTATACAGCCGATACGCTGCGCGCCCTGCGCGACTTTTACCCGCCTCAGGTAAAGCTCTACTTTATTACGGGTGCTGATGCGATTATCGATATAGTGACCTGGCACAATGCTGATGAGATTGCCGAACTGGCAACCTTTATTGCTGCGACGCGACCGGGCTTTGATATCGATACTGCTCGCGCGCGAATCAAAGAGTCGGGTCTGCCGTTTGACGTGCGGTATATCCAGATCCCGGCGCTGGCGATTAGCTCGACCAACATTCGCAAGCGGGTTGCTCGCGGCATGAGCGTGCGCTATCTTACGAGCGAGTCCGTGCTCGGCTATATCCGTAAACGCGGCCTGTATGCCGATCTTGGGCAAGACGATTTTGATTGATGGGGGAGAACGTTGTCGGTAGAAGATCAGTTTGAGGGCGACGAGCGCGCGTTCTTGACGCGTATCCACGAGTTGCTCGATGTTCGCATGAAGGATAAGCGTAAGCGCTACGTGCATTCGCTCGGGGTTGCCGAGACTGCGTTGCGCCTAGCCGAGGTGTACGGTGTCGACCGCTTTGATGCCGCTGCCGCCGGCCTGATCCATGACTGGGACAAGGTGCTCTCCGACGACGAGCTGGTCACGCGCGCTCTGCATTATGGCATTAAGATTGCCGGCTCTCCTTCTGCCGCGACGCCGCTTTTGCATGGCCCGGTTGCCGCCTATGAGCTTCCGCAGCTTTTTCCCGAGCTGTCGCCGGCGGTCTTTCAGGCTGTCGACCGTCACACCGTGGGCGCTTGCGACATGACGCCGCTCGATATGGTGGTCTTTGTGGCCGATGCCATCGAACCCAACCGCCACGGTGATTATGCCCATGCGCTGCGCAAGATGGTGGGGAAGTCCTCGCTCGACGAGTTGTTCTTCTCCTGTTTTGCGCAGGGTCTGGTCTATGTGATCCAGACCGGGCGTTATCTTTATCCCACGGCTATTACGATTTACAACCATTACGCCCAGCTGCGCTAGCTCGGGCTGTCTAGAAAGAGGTATTCCATGGCCGACGAGACCATGACCGACGAGCAGATTCTTGAAGGTGTGGAGCACAAGAGCTTCGTTGCCACGTCCGATCGCTCTGCCGCAACGCTTTCCGCGAGCGGTGTCGCCGCCGAGGATGTCGCCCGCGCCGCCGCGCAGGCCGCCTACGACAAGAAGGGCGAGGACGTGCAAGTGCTCGACCTGACCGAGCTTTCCGACGTGTGCGACTACTTTGTCCTCGCTACCGGCACCAACAACCGTCAGGTTGATTCCATCGTCGACGAGATTGAGGAGAAGGTCGCCGAGGCTTGCGGCGAGCACCCGTTTTCCATCGAGGGCCGCGAGCAGAAGACCTGGATGCTCATGGACTACGGTTCGGTTGTCGTCCACGTCTTCACTCCCGAGGCCCGTGAGTTCTACCGTCTCGAAAAGCTCTGGGGTGACGCCCCCCAGCTTCCCCTCGACCTCCTCTAGTAGCTCATTTGGGACGGGGTTTTAGCTAACCTTTACCGTTCGCCGGGCTGCTGCATCATTCGCAGCTGCCCGGCTTTCTTTTTGTCTAAGGGACTAATCGTTGAAGCGGGATTGACGGCCGAAGGATAGGGCGGTGTCGCCGAACTTGTCTCGGACGGCGTCGATGGCGACCGAGAGGTCGCGACGGTCGCTGGATTGGGCTCCGCGGTCGTCGATTTCGCAGAACAGGTCGGTCTGGATACCGCCCTGATGGTCAAAGTCGCTCATGCCGACGCCCGCCAGGCGCACATGCATCCCTTCCTGCCAGATGTTGTCGAGCAGTTCGAGCGCCACTGCCACGAAGATGTTCTCATCGTCGGTCGGATGGGGCAGCCGGCGCTGTGCCGAGCGACCGCTTCCATACGAATACTTGAGTTTGAGTGTCACCGTGGCACCCGTTAGTCCCTGACGGCGCAGGCGGCGTCCCACTGACTCTCCCAACAGCGCAATCGCCGCTTCGATGTCCTCACGCTCAGTCAAATCTTTCGCAAAGGTGCGTTCATTGCTGACCGACTTGACCTCGCGCTCTTCATCGAGGCTCGTGACTTCGGAGAGTTCGAGTCCCAGCGCACGCCGGCGCATGCGTTCGCCGTTGATGCCAAAAATAGAGGCCAAGGTGGATTCCGGTGCGCGGGATAGCTCGCCGAGCGTGTAGATGCGCATGCGGCGCAGTCGCTCTTCTGCCGAGCGCCCGATGCCGCTCATGGCAGATACCGGCAGCGCTGCCAAAAAGCGCTGCTCGGTTCCAGGGCGCACGATGGTCAGCCCAAATGGCTTGTCCCGCTCGCTTGCGATCTTTGCGACCGTCTTGTTACAGCCCACGCCAATGGAGCAGGTCACCCCCAGCGCCGCCACGCGATCACTGATGCGCCGTGCAACCAGCAGCGGGTCCTCGGGTGCAAAGCGACCTGGCGTGATGTCGATAAAGGCCTCGTCGATGGATACGCGCTCAACGCGCGGGGTCTCGTCGGCGAGAATCGCCATGACCTGAGCGCTGACCTCGTGGTAGCGATCGAAATGCCCATGCGTCCAAATGGCCTGCGGACAGAGGCGCCGTGCCTCGGCCGAGGGCATGGCAGAGTGCACGCCAAAGCGACGTGCCTCGTATGAGCAGGTGGACACGACGCCGCGGGAATCGGCATCGCCGCCCACGATGAGCGGCTTGCCGCGCCACTCGGGATGATCGAGCGTCTCCACGCTCGCAAAAAACGCATCGAGATCCATCAGACCCACCGCCGGCCCCGTCCAGGGCGGCGGCGTGACGCCCGCAGCATCCTCATAACCGTATGTATGTTCGCGTCTTTTCATGGCATGAGTATACCGCGCAGCTCATGTGGGGTGCGTGGATGTGCTTGCAAATCGCGAATTCTTGTCTAAGATATGGATTTGCCTTCGACTACACCGAAGAAGTTGGTCTCACGGACTTCACCTGCCCGCGTCGATGGCGTATTATGTTCAACTGTTTGTTTGTAGTTGCAGCCTAAAGCTGCTTGGTTGGAGGAGTTTCCTTTGGCAGTCAAGATTCGCCTTGCTCGTCACGGCGCTAAGAAGCGTCCGTACTACCGTGTCGTCGTCGCCGATTCCCGCGCCCCGCGTGACGGTCGTATCATCGAGGAGGTTGGCCGCTACAACCCGATGACCGCCCCCAAGACCATCAACCTCGATCTCGAGAAGATCGCCGACTGGCAGTCCAAGGGCGCTCAGCTCACCGACGCTGTCGCTGCTCTGGTCAAGGCCGCCAACGAGGGCGAGAAGACCGAGACCGTCGTCAAGAAGTCCAAGAAGCAGCTCGCCAAAGAGGCCGAGGCCGCTAAGGCTGCCGCTGAGGCCGCTGAGGGCGCCGAGGAGTAAATCGTGCCTGAGGTTGACGCTGCACAGCTCGAGGGTGAGGCAATGCTCTCAGATCGCATCGCCGATCTCGTCGAATATCTCGTTGTTCAGATCGTCGACGACCCGGATTCCGTGAGCCTTGAGGTTATCGATGGTGACGACGCCTCCACGATTGAGGTTTCGGTTGCCGAGGATGACGTCGCTAAGGTCATCGGCCGTCGTGGCCGTACCATCAAGGCCATTCGCACGCTCGCCCGTGCACTGGCCGCTCGCCTCGACACAGCAGTCGAGGTAGAGGTTCTGGGCTAGGACCTTGAGGTCCCAGTACAAAAACATCGCCCGTGTGGTCAAGCCGCACGGAAGGAAGGGGGAGGTCCTCGCGCAGCCGCTGCGGGGGCTTCCTTCTGTATTGACGCCGGGTATGCGCGTCGCCTTGACGCCACCGGCGCTCAAACGCGACCGTTTTTGCACGGTCACATCCGTTACCGATACGGGCGATGGCGATCTGGTTTCGTTTGAGGGCATTGATGACTTGACGGCTGCCGAGGGCATCACCGGATGCTACGTGCTGGCAAATCGTGACGACTTTGAGCTCGATTCGCTCGACGCTGCCTATACCGACCTGATGGGTCGCGAGGTGGTCGACGAGCGTTTCGGTTCGCTCGGCACGATCGTCGAGATCATGTCGACGCCCGCTAACGATGTTTGGGTTGTCGAGGGCGATCGGTACGGCGAGGTGCTGATTCCCGTGATCGAGCAGGTTGTGCTCGATCTTCCCGATCAAGGGATAATTTCCGTCCACGTTATGGACGGTTTGATCGATATGGACAAGTAGGGAGGACAACATGCTGATCGAGACCCTTTCGGTCTTTCCCGAGATGTTTGAGCCCGTCATGTCCACATCGATCTTGGGTCGCGCCCGCAAGGCCGGCCTTTTTGATTTTAAGGCCTATAACCTGCGCGACTGGACGCACGACCGCCATCGCACCGTCGATGACGAGCCGTACGGCGGCGGGCAGGGCATGCTCATGAAGGTCGAGCCCATCGCCGAGGCCATCGAGGCTATTAGCTCCGAGGGTCCCAAACCCACCGTGGTGTTTTTTACCCCCTGTGGCGAGCCCTTTACGCAGCACGTGGCCGAGCGCCTGCTCAAAAGCGAGCGTCTGCTGTTTGTGTGCAGCCGCTACGAGGGCGTCGACGAGCGCGCGTATGCGTATGCCGACGAGCGTCTGTCGATCGGCGACTATGTGCTTACGGGCGGCGAGCTTCCCGCCATGGTCGTTGCCGACGCCGTCGTACGTCTGATTCCCGGTGCCCTTGGTGACGAGATGAGCAACGTCGATGAGTCGTTCTCGACTGCCGAGGACGGTGGCCTGCTCGAGTACGCGCAGTACACCCGTCCCGCCGAGTTCAACGGCGAGGGCGTGCCGCCGGTGCTCGTGAGCGGTGACCATGCCAAGGTTGACGCCTGGCGCCGTAAGAATGCCATCGAGCGCACCTGCCGCTGGCGTCCCGACCTGATCGAGACGGCGCGGCTTACGCCCGAGGAGCGGGCATACGCGCAAGAGATTCTGGACGCGTCGTATTCGCAGAGCGAGGAGTGAGAATGGTTCCTTCGCAGCATTCCGTGCTAAAGGGTGCGTTTGAGTGGATCGCGGTCGTCGCGATCGCACTGGTCGCTACCTTTTTGATTCGCTCGTTTGTGGTCGAACCCTTTGTGGTGCCCACCGGCTCCATGGAGTCCACGATCGAGATCGGCGACCAGATCCTGGCGCAAAAGGTGAGCCTTGAGCTCGGCCAGCCCGTCAGCCAAGGCGATATCGTGGTGTTCCACAACCCCGATGGCACCTCCGAGCATGATGTTCTCGTCAAGCGTGTTATTGCCACGGTCGGCCAGACGGTCGACCTTCAGGACGGCAAGGTGGTCGTTGACGGCCAAGCGCTCGACGAGGGCTATACGACCGGCATGAGCTGGCCGCTTTCGGTCCAAGCTCCCGGCGCTCAGGTAAGCTATCCCTACACCGTTCCCGACGGGTGCGTGTGGGTGATGGGCGACAACCGCGAAAACTCTGCCGACTCGCGCTACTTTGGTCCCGTTGATCGCTCTGATTTGATCGCCGTGGCGCTTGTGCGCTACTGGCCGCTCAACCGCATCGGCGCTATCGACTAAAAACCGCTATAGTACAGTACCTAACCGTGTAATCGTTTCGACGAGGGGATATTAGAGGCATGAACGCTTCATCGCTTTCCTTCCAAGACATCATCCTGCGCCTCCAGCAGTACTGGGGCGAGCAGGGCTGCGTCATTATGCAGCCCTATGACTCCGAGGTCGGTGCCGGTACCTTCCACACCGCGACCACGCTGCGCTCGCTCGGTCCCGCCGAGTGGCGCACCTGCTATGCGCAGCCTTGCCGCCGTCCCGCCGACGGCCGCTACGGCGAGAACCCCAACCGCATGCAGCACTACTATCAGTTCCAGGTGCTCATCAAGCCCTCACCGGTCAACGCCCAGGAGCTCTACCTGGGGTCTCTTGCGGCCATTGGCCTGGACCCCAACGACCATGACGTCCGCTTTGTCGAGGACGACTGGGAGAGCCCGACGCTCGGCGCCTGGGGCCTTGGCTGGGAGGTCTGGCTCAACGGCATGGAGGTCACGCAGTTTACGTACTTCCAGCAGGTAGGCGGCATCGAGGTCGACCCTGTGCCCGTCGAGATCACCTATGGCCTGGAGCGCATTGCCATGTATGCGCAGGGCGTCAACTCCGTCTACGACTTGGTGTGGAGCTACCTGCCCGACGGCACGCCCATGACCTATGGCGACGTGTTCCTGGAGAACGAGCGCGAGTTCAGTGCCTATAACTTTGAGGTCGCCAACGTCGAGATGATGCGTCAGAAGTTTGACGACTACGAGGCCGAGTGCCATTCCTGCCTGGAGCGCAAGCTGCCGCTGCCCGCATACGACTGCGTCATGAAGTGCAGCCATGCCTTCAACCTGCTCGATGCTCGCGGTGCGCTGTCCGCGGTCGAGCGTGCTAACTACATCTTGCGCGTCCGCGCCGTCGCCAAGGCGTGCTGCGAGGCCTATATGGCCGAGGTCGCTGGAGTCAACGAGAATGCCGACCAGGAAGGCGAGGTGGCGTAAGCCATGGCAGACGCTAAGGATTTCCTGTTTGAGATTGGTACGGAGGAAATGCCCTCCGCACCGCTGAACAATGCCGTCAAGCAGCTTGGCACCATGATTGCCAAGGGTCTCGACGAGGCCGGTCTGGCCCATGGCGAGGTCCGCGTGATTTCGAGCCCGCGTCGTTTGGCTGCGCTCGTGGCCAACGTCGCCACTGCGACCGATGAGGTCCATGAGGTCAAGCGCGGCCCCGCGGCAAACATTGCCTTTGATGCCGACGGTAACGCCACCAAGGCCGCCCAGGGCTTTGCCCGCAAGTGCGGTGTGGCTGCCGAGGACCTGGTCCGTCGCGAGGACACCGACGGCCGCGAGTACGTGTTCGCCGAGAAGAACATTCCCTCCGCTCCGGCTACGCCGATCCTGACGTCTCTGTGCGAGAAGACTATCGCCGGCCTGCAGTGGCCCAACTACCGCAGCCAGCGCTGGGGCCACGAGCACGCTACGTTTGTTCGTCCGGTCCGTTGGATCTGCTGCCTTTTGGGCGAGGACGTCGTGCCCGTGTCGTTTGCCGATGTGACGAGTGGCAATACCACGCGCGGACATCGCGTTCTGGGCCCCGGTGACCATGTGGTCGCCAGCCCCGCCGTCTACGAGCAGGTGCTCGAGGATGCCGGCGTGCTCTCTGCCGAGCGTCGCCGTGAGGCTATCCTTGCCGGTATCGCCGAAGTCGAGGCCGCTCGCCCCGGCTGCCATGTCGACACGCCCAAGAAGGTCTTCGAGGAGGTCATCAACCTCTGCGAGTGGCCGACGGTGCTCGTCGGTACCTTTGACGAGGAGTTCCTCAAGGTCCCGCACGAGATCATCTGCGAGTCCATGCTCACCAACCAGCGCTACTTCCCGATCTATGACGGCGAGGGCAAGCTTACACGTGAGTTCGTGGTCGTTTCCAACAGCAAGCCCGAGAACGCCGAGCGCGTGATCGACGGCAACGAGCGCGTCGTGCGCGCCCGTCTGGACGACGCAAAGTTCTTCTACGAGGAGGATCTGAAGATCTCCCTCGATGAGTTCCGTGAGCGTCTGGCCAAGGTTGCCTTCCAGGAGAAGCTCGGTAGCGTGCTCGCCAAGTCCGAGCGTATTGAGCAGCTCGCGCTCGCCATCGCCCGTGAGGCCCATCTGGGCGCCCACCTTGCTGCAGACGCTGCTCGCGCTGCACACCTGTGCAAGGCAGACCTGGTATCCAACGCCGTCGTCGAGTTCACGAGCCAGCAGGGCGTGATGGGCGGTTACTACGCTATCGCGATGGGGGAGAACGACGAGGTCGCCCACGCCATTCGCGATCATTATCGTCCCCGCTTCGCCGGCGATGAGCTGCCCGAGGGCACCGCTGGCTGCATCGTGGCCTGTGCCGACAAGCTCGATACCATTGCCGGTATTTTTGCCATCGGCGAGCCCCCGACCGGCTCGTCCGACCCGTATGCGCTGCGTCGTGCCGCTATCGGCATCATCAACATCCTGCGCGATCGTCTGCCGATTGACCCCACGTCGCTGATCGACTTTGCCCTTGAGCTCTATAGCGAGCAAGGCATTGAGTTCGACTCCGCCGAGGTCGCCCAACAGGTCCGTGACTTCTTCCATGGCCGCCTGGTGAGCATGGCCCGCGACGAGAAGATTCCTGCCGATACCGTCGCCGCCGTCTCTGCGGTGCACATCATCGCTCCGTCCGTCTTCTTCGCCCGCTGCGCCGCGCTCGACGAGGCTCGCAAGAACGATGCCGAGACCTTCGACAACCTGGCTACCGCCTATGCCCGTGCCGCTCACATCTCCAAGCCCGAGCTGGGTGCGGAGTACGACCGCAGCCTGATGGGCGAGGCCGAGCTCGCGCTTGCCGACGCCTCCGAGTCTGCTCAGACCTCTGTCGATGCTGCCCTCGCTGCCGAGGATTACCCGGCCGCATTTGCTGCCCTTGCCGCCTTGCGTGCCCCCATCGACCGCTTCTTCGACGAGGTTATGGTCATGGACAAGGACGAGCAGCTCCGCGATAATCGCCTTAAGCTGCTCAACCGCTTCGAGGCCGTATTCTCCGGCATCGCCAACATCGGTGAGCTTGCTCGCAAAAAGTAAGCCAGCCTGCGCATAAGCGCAAAAGGAGCCCCGCATGGATTGCCCGGTCACCGCTCGTCCCACCGTTATCGTTATCTCCGACTCGCTCGGTGATACCGCTTGTGAGGTGGTGCTTGCGGCGTCCGGGCAATTTGATGAAGGGGCTTTTCGTCTCTTGCGCCTGACCAAGGTGACCTCGGTGGAGCAGGTCAAATCGTTTGTGGGCCCGCGTGTCGATGCGGACCATCGCGATATTGCCGTGTTCCACACCATTGTCGATCCGTCGCTTCGCGCCAGCGTGCTCGATTATCTGGGCATGCTTCATATCCGTTCGGTCGACCTGATCGGCCCAGCGCTCGCCGTGCTGTCGTCGCTCATTGGTGTGCCGCCCAAGGGCGTCGCGGGCGTGATTCACAAGACCGATGACCGCTATTTCCATCGTATCGAGGCCATGGAGTATTTCGTTGAGCACGATGACGGGCGCGGTTCCGATGATCTGTCGGGGGCCGATATCGTGCTGCTGGGTGTATCGCGCACGTCCAAGACGCCGCTGTCGATGTATTTGGCCTATCAGGGTTACAAGGTTGCCAATGTTCCGTTGGCCCATGGCATGGAGCCGCCGAAGTCTATTTACGAGATTGACCCGATGCGGTTGTTTGGCCTGATTTCGATCGTTGACGTCATCTCTGAGATTCGCGATAGCCGCTTGGGCGATGACTATGCTCGCGCCGTCGCCGGCTCTTATGCCGAGCCCGAGAGCGTGCGCAGCGAGCTCGAGGAAGCCCGTGCCCTCATGAAGCGTCTGGGCTGCTTTGTGGTGCGTACCGATGGCAAAGCGATTGAGGAGAGCGCCTCCGAGATCATCGGTCATTTGATGGAAATCCAAGAAGCCCGTGCCCGCCGCGCCGCCCGCCGAGGTCAGCAAAGCTAACTCATTGGGGTAGCTAAAAATTCACTGTCCTTAAAATACTATCTTAAAATAATGCACGATATTGGTAAAGCGATTTAGCAAAGAACTTGCATTTGACCTGCAATTTTCTTGCAGTGGTATCTTCATAAGGTAACCACCTTTACCTACCGTTTACCGCTGCATTTATCACGTTTACCAAACCCCTCGCCCTCTACGCAAGCCCGCTCAACGTCCGCCGTATAGTTCCCTCACGGCCCGCATCCGGCGGGTCGATTCGTCACCACGGTCGTGCGCGAGAGCGCATGGAAGGGGAAGTATCGTGAGCGATTGCAAGAGGGTTTACCGTTTTGGAACCGACGCCCAGGGCACCTGTGTCACAGAGGGCGATAAGTCCATGAACTTCGTGCTCGGTGGCAAAGGCGCAAACCTTGCCGAGATGAGCCGCATCGGTCTGCCGGTTCCCGGTGGCTTTACCATTACCTGCCAGACCTGTGTCGAGTACTCCGGTGCCGGCAACGTCTGGCCCGAAGGCGCACTTGATGAGATCGTTGCCGCCGAGGCCGACCTCGAGGCTCGCTGCGGCAAGAAGCTCGGCGACGCCTCCGATCCGCTGCTCGTGTCGGTTCGCTCGGGCGCTCCGTTCTCCATGCCCGGCATGATGGACACGGTCCTCAACTTGGGCCTCAACGATGATTCCGTCCAGGGTCTCATCGCCCAGACGCAAAACCCGCGTTTTGCCTGGGATAGCTACCGCCGCTTTATCCAGATGTTCTCCAACGTCGTTATGGGTGTTGACGCCGACCTGTTCGAGAACGCCCTGACTCAGGCCCGCCTGGTCGCCGGCGTTCGTGTCGATTCCGAGCTTTCGGCCGAAGACCTGCAGGAGCTCGTGGAGACCTTTAAGGGCATCTTCTCCGACAACGTCGAGGCCGCCCTGTATCCCGAGCTCGACGTTGCCGACGGCAAGCCCGTCTTCCCGCATAATCCGGAGCTCCAGCTGCGTCTTGCCATCCAGGCCGTCTTTGGCAGCTGGATGAACGAGCGCGCCTGCATCTACCGCAAGCAGCATGGCATTTCCGACGAGCTCGGCACCGCCGTCAACGTGCAGGCCATGGCCTTTGGCAACAAGGGCGAGACCTCTGCGACCGGCGTCGCCTTTACGCGCAACCCGGCCGACGGCACCAAGGAGTTCTACGGTGACTTTTTGGTAAACGCCCAGGGCGAGGACGTCGTCGCCGGTATCCGCAACACCGAGCCCATCGCCGACCTCAAGACCACCCCGGGCCTCGAGTCCGCTGGTGAAGAGCTCGAGCGCGTGTTCCTGACGCTCGAGGACCATTACCGCGATATGTGCGATATTGAGTTCACCATCGAGCAAGGCAAGCTCTGGATGCTCCAGACTCGCGTGGGCAAGCGCACCGCCACCGCCGCCCTGCGTATCGCCATCGAAATGGTCGAGGAGGGCCTGATCACCCGCGAGGAGGCCGTGAGCCGCATCGATCCCGCGCAGCTCGACCAGCTCCTGCATCCGCAGTTCGATGCCTCCAAGAAGTACGAGGCCCTGGCCAGCGGTCTTAACGCCAGCCCTGGTGCCGCCGTGGGCGAAGTCGTGTTCTCGAGCGACGATGCCGTCGCGCGCGCCAACGAGGGTCACAAGGTCATTTTGGTTCGCTGGGAGACCAACCCCGATGACCTGAAGGGCATGGTCGCCGCCGAGGGTATCCTGACCAGTCACGGTGGCAAGACGAGCCATGCCGCCGTTATCGCTCGCGGTATGGGTACGCCCTGCGTCTGCGGCGTTGAGCGCTTCCACATCGACGCCGCCGAGAAGGTCGTGCGCATCGAGGGTAGCGATCGTGTGCTGCACGAAGGCGATGTCATCTCCATCGACGGCACCCAGGGCATCGTCGTCGATGGCGCTGTCGATTTGGTCTCCGCCGAGCTCACCGGAGACCTGGACACCATCCTGTCCTGGGCCGACGAGATCCGTCTGGACGAGACCTGTGGCCACGCCAACCATGTGCGCGTCAACGCCGACAACCCCGAGGACGCCGAGCTCGCCCTCGAGTTTGGTGCCGAGGCCATTGGCCTGTGCCGCACCGAGCATATGTTCCTTGGCGACCGTAAGAACATCATCCAGAGCTTTATCCTGTCTGACGATGAGGCCGTGAAACAGCAGGCCCTGGCCGACCTGCTCAAGGTTCAGACCGAGGACTTCCTGGCGATGTTCAAGACCATGTCCGGTCGCGATGTGGTCGTTCGCCTGCTCGATCCGCCGCTGCACGAGTTCCTGGATAATCCGCGTGAGCTCGAGGTCGCCATCACCAAGAAGGAAGCCGCTGGCGCCAACGAGGAAGAGCTTGCCGCTCTGCGCACCCGCCTGCGTCGTATCGACGGCATGGTCGAGTCCAACCCGATGCTCGGCCTGCGCGGTGTGCGCCTGTCCGTTGTCTTTGGCGATCTGCCGCTCATGCAAGTTCGCGCCGTGGCCACGGCTGCTGCCCGCCTTATCAAGGAGGGCGTCGACCCGCGCCCCGAGATCATGGTTCCGCTCGTTTCCATTACGGCCGAGCACGTTCAGACTCGCGAAGTCATCGAGCGCGTGATCGCCGAGGTTTCCGCCGAGGAGGGCGACGAGCTCAATATTCCCGTGGGCACGATGCTCGAGCTGCCGCGTGCCTGCATGGTTGCCGACGAGATCGCGCAGCACGCCGACTTCTTCTGCTTTGGCACCAACGACCTCACGCAGACGACCTTCGGCTTCTCTCGAGACGATGCCGAGGCCAAGTTCATCCCGCTGTACATGCACAAGAAGATCTTGAAGGACAACCCCTTCGAGACCATCGACACGGCGGTACTGGAGCTGGTGCGCATGGCCGTCGAGAAGGGTCGCACCACCAACCCCGGTATGCACTTTGGCGTGTGCGGCGAGCACGGCGGCGACCCCAAGTCCATCAAGGCCCTGTTTAACGTGGCCGATGTGGACTACGTGTCCTGCTCGCCCTATCGCGTGCCCCTCGCGCGTCTGGCTGCCGCTCAGGCCAAGCTCGAGGCGAAGCGTTCCGCTTAACTGAGTCGCGTTCCATTTGCGCCTTTTACGCCCCCCTTCGCGCCGTCGCGCCCCCCGTGGATGCGGCGGCGTTTTACGTTGGTTCAATACATTGGCAACTGACGGGAGGACTGCGATGAAAAACCTCACCAGGTATTTGCAACGAGCGCGTCGGGGGGCACAGATGACCCTGTGCTGGGTGGTCGTTGCGGTCACGGCGCTTTGCGGGATGCCGACAGCCGGTTTTGCCCTTCAGGATGATTCGCGCGACGAGCTCTATGGCGACGTGGTCAACCCGCTCACCATTACGGTCAACGATCGCGACTGCACGTTTGTAGACATCGATGACGGCAAGCTCGAGGGCCGTACCTCGATGTACGACAACGTCTCGTTCTACACGGCCGCCGTCAAAAAGGTGCTGCCCAACTGGGCATCGCTAGCCTATAACATCCTTGGCTATGGTGGAGGCGACGACTCCGGGGACTTTTTGTACTGGGACCACGCCGGCAAGGGCTTTGAGAAGGACTTCGGTAAGGGTCACTATATCTATCTGTATGATGCGCTTTCGGGCGGCAACGGTGAGCATTCCGATGGTGCCGACAAATCGAAGCAGAGTGGTCTGACATCTGCAAAAAGCCTCAATGCGGTCTACGAGCGCTTGACCGACGATATCGCCGGCTGTATCGGTCACAAGCTGGAGGGCTCCGATTTCCGTAAATACGTGCCGCTCGACGGACTGTCGAAAGACACGACTGAGCAGGACGTCATTTATGCCACCATCGCGTGTGTGGACAAGCTCGGCGGCACCTACCAGTACGATTTCAATGGCTTTGGCATCGCGTTCTATAACTTTAGAGTTCAGCAGCTCAACAGCGTGAACAAGCTTAACTGTGCGCCCGAGGACGCGCCGGGCTATTCCTTTGTCGATTCTAAGACTGAGCAGGAGCTCGTTACCTCGGCTCTTAACGTCGGCTATGAGGACGCCTCGCAGAGCATCACGCTCGCCCGCGGTACCGAGGAGACGGTCGGCACGAGCACTTCTGAATCCGCATCGTATTCCAAAGGTGGCTCGTGGGGCGCATCGGTGAGCCTCAAGGAGTCGCTGGGCGTGCCCGCAACAGCGAGCGAGGAGATCGAGACGTCGTTTTCGGCCGAAACCACGATGTCCCAGTTGTGGGAGGCGAGCAAGACCGAGGAACAGTCGATCACCACAACGGACAATCAGTCGGTCACCGTCAATATGACGATCCCGGCGCACACGCAGGTCAATAGCAAGCAAACGATTTCTACCACGACGCTGTCTGAGGACTATGACCAGCCGGTGGGCGTGACGTTCGACGTGATCATCTTTAACATGAACGGCGAGTGCTACGACGACAACGCCGCCGTGCAGGAGTTCCATACCGCCGGTTATGACCAGCGCTCGTTCTACACCACCTTTGGCGATCAGTCGACCGATGCCGTGCAGAACCTGTTCCTGCGCTCAATCGCCCATCGTGGCGACGACGGGTACGATACCACCGCCGGAAACGTGACGAGCTGGTCGTATCGCACCAACAACCACATGGTGCGCGCCATCGATTGGAATTCGGTCCTGGCCGATCGCGAGGTGCCCTCGCGCAACGGCGGCGCCCCGCGCACGTGCAACGTGCTCAATGACATGGCCGCGACCTATCCCATGTCCATTACGGGTTCCAATCTGTCGTTTGAGTCGGTGACGGTCGATACGCAGTTGGGCACGCCGCAGCCCATTAAGCCCATCTCCAAGATTCTCGTGTCGCTGCAGACCGATAAGACCCGAAGGCTTACGGTTGGAGACGAAGACCCCATCTCTTCCTATCGCGTGCGTGCAAGGGACGAGGACGATGTTGATTACTACGGCTTTGTGAAGTCGTCGGGCGACTGGCGCGTGGTCGATAAAAAGGGCAAGGAATGCAAGTCCGACGTAATCGAGATCCAGACCGACCCTGTCACCCACGAGCAGGTCGTGGTGGGTAAAAAGGCCGGCACCGCCTACGTAAAGTACTTTATCCCCGAGGACACCTATGTGGACGTGAATGGGCATGTCTCGACCAATGACGAGATCGACGCCGCGGCCTATAAATATAAGGTAAGTGACGTGGCGCCCGAGCCGTTTAACGGCAGCATCAAACTCGAGGGCTCGGCACGGACCGTCGTCGGCGTCGAGGAAAATCTCAACGGCATCGAAGGCCTGACGGCTACGGTCTATGACACGACGGGCAAGGAAGTCGATAGAGTCTGCAGCTGGGAGGCCCAGGAGCTCGAGAGCAAGGGCATTTCGGTCGCGACAGACGGCACGATGACCATCTCGCAACCGGGCACCTTCCATGTTCGCGCCTTTATTGACGGCGTGTATTCCGATTGGGCCGAGGTCATCGCCGCACCCGCACCGGTTGACCCGATGACGACCGTGGTCGAGACTCCGGTGAGCGTTGCGTCCGTTTCTTCGGGGGGTTCGTCGGCAACGACGGATAGCACGGCTCCTGCCCAGGGAGAGCAGGCCGCTTCCGATGCGAACGCGGCCGAGTCTGCTCCGGCGAGCGACGATGCCGCTGCATTGACTGACGACACCGCGCCCGCTGCCGCGAAGGATGCCTCGCCGATTCCTACAGGCCTCGTTACCGTTTTGACCGATATCTGCCGCTACGGCATCGATCACGGCCTCATCAGCACATCAAACAAGGAAGAGATGACCAAGCAGGACTTCGACATCTTGGGCATCCTGTACCTGATGGCGGACAGCCAGGACCTGGTGCCCCAAGACGCCGAAGACGCGATGAGTCAATGGGTCCATGACAACTATAATGACGAAGAGCTTGCCACCTGGAAGCAGCATGCGCTTTCGGTGCTGCTCGAATACGGCTATATCGCGCCCGGAACGACCGTGACGACGCCGACGACTGATGCTGCGGACGGCGCATAAGTGCAGAAAGAGTGCGTGTTTTTGTCTTTTTGCGCACGGGCAAAATAGTTCTTGCAGCCAAGGTCGTGGCGTGTATACTCGAATACGTTTGTTCAACTACGTGCCGGCCAAGGTGGTACGGCACCTCTAGAAGAGTAAGGAATTGCACATGGATTACATCCGCGCAATCGAGCGTCAGCAGATCCGCGAGGACATCCCGCAGGTCCGCGTCGCCGACAACGTCAAGGTTCACTACCGCATTAAGGAAGGCGACCGCGAGCGCATCCAGGTCTTCCAGGGCGACGTCATCCGCATGGCCGGCGCCGGTGCCCGTGAGACCTTCACCGTCCGCAAGATTTCCTTCGGTGTCGGTGTTGAGCGTACCTTCCCGCTTCACAGCCCCAAGATCGCCAAGCTCGAGGTCGTCCGTCATGGTCGCGTCCGTCGCGCCAAGCTGTACTACCTTCGCGACAAGGTGGGCAAGGCTGCTCGCATTCCCGAGAAGCGCTAAGAAGATCGCAGCGTCTGTCCACTCGTTTGGACAAAAGGGTCACCTTCGGGTGGCCCTTCTTTTTATTTGATTTGCATACAAGGAGGCCCCGATATGGCCAACATGACGAGCTCGGTTTCGGCATCGCAGGTTGCCGGCGAGCTGGCGAGCGCCACGTTCGAGGAGATTCCCGCCCTCGTGGAGCATTATCGCGAGGATCCGCGCCAGCAGGTGATCAAGGCTTGCGAACGTGCCCTTAAGCGCCATGCCAAGGAACTTTCCGAACGCGAGCGCGTCAACGGCATGTACGAGCTTATGCATGAGCTCGGCGGTGATGGCGTGGTCGTGGGCGTCGACGAGGTGGGCCGTGGCTCGGTAGCGGGTCCCTTGACCGTGTGTGCCGTGTGTCTTCCGATGGAGCCGCGCATCTGGGGCATCAATGATTCCAAAAAGCTCACGCCGGCGCGCCGCGAGCTGCTCTCGGTGAAGATTGCCGAGGTGGCGACTGCTATCGGCTTTTGCCATATCGCTCCTGCGGATATCGATGAGATGGGCATGGCCCGCGCCATTCGAGCCGCTGTCGCGGGTGCGGTGTCCGATACGGGGCTTGAGCCCGATTGCGTGCTTATGGACGGTAACCCCCTGGGCGCCGTGCCCCATGAGCGCGACGTGGTCAAGGGCGATGCCAAGATCGCCTGTATCGCCGCGGCATCCATCATGGCAAAGGTCACGCGTGACGAGATGATGGTCGAGTACGATGCCGAGTATCCCGAGTACCATTTGGCCGAATCGAAAGGCTATGCGAGCCCCGAACACATTGAGGCCATTCGCAAACATGGTCTTTCTCCGCTGCATCGTGTGAGCTTTTGCGGAAACTTTCTGCAGACTGAGCGCCTTTTTTAAGCCAATTGTGTAGACAGGGACCTTAAGGGTTCCATAAACTTGCTGGTAGGGGCCGTGCGCAACGCTATTGTTGCGCGCGGCCCCTCATTTGTCGGCATTTGGTTGGTTTTTGGTTTGCTTCCGGTACTTACCCGCATGAACCCTGCCTTCATTATCGAGGCAATGCAGGGAGTGGGAAAGGAGACCCCATGTGTGCCGCAGCCAAAATGAGCAAGACGCAGCAGCTCAAGGAACGTTGGGAAGAGGGGGAGCTCGATTGCGGGTCGATCACGCCTGAGTTTATCAAGGGGCTCAGTCCTCGCGAGCTCGGTATGCTGGGCGAGCTTATCGCAATCGATTACTTTAACGAGCGCGGCTATGCATTGCTGGAACAAGGCTATCGATGCTCGGAGGGCGAGGCCGACCTGGTGCTGCTCGACGAGCTCGACGATGTGGTGGTGATGGCCGAGGTCAAGACCAGGCGTGTTGCGCTGGATTGTGATACGCGGGTGTTTCCCGAGGAAGCGGTGAACGCCCAAAAGCAGCGGCGCTATCGTCGCATCGCGAGTTGTTATCTCATGGAGCATTATCCGCTCAAGGCGATCCGCTTCGATGCCGTGGGCGTCACCATTCGCGGCGGGCATATCGCCGAGATCGAGCACCAGTACAATGCGTTCGATTGGCAGGTGTCGTGATGGCGTTCGAAACTTTTGCCGTTCACGCAGCCTGTATCCGCGGCGTCGAGGCGATTCCCGTCACGGTCGAGGTATCGCTTGCGGGTGGCATCCCGGGCATCCAGATGCTCGGCATCCCGAGTATGGAGGTCATGGAGTCGCGCGGGCGCATTCGCTGTGCGATGCGCTCTGCCGGATTCGAGATCCCGCGCTCGGGCATTACGGTCAATCTGGCACCGGGCGATATCCGAAAGACCGGTAGCGGCTTTGACCTGCCGATAGCCATTGCGGTGCTTGCGGCCGATGGGCAGATTCCCCGCGACAATCTCGACCGCTGCCTCATTGCCGGTGAGCTCGGCTTGGATGGCACGGTGCTTCCCGTCAAGGGCGAGGTGGCGTTCCAGCTGCTGGCTCGCGATATGGGGCTGTCTTTTATCGCCGGTAGGTCCGACCAGCATGTTCCGCTTTCGGGGGTCGACTGCGGTTTTATCGACCATCTGTCGCAGCTTGCCCACGGTATGGGCGAGGCAGCTCGGCATTATCTGGATTCTGAAGTGCTCGAGGCCACCTTTGAGCCTGAGCTCGATTATGCCGATGTGTTGGGGCAGGAGGTCGCCAAGCGCGGCATAGCGCTTGCGGCGGCAGGGGAGCTGGGCCTTCTCATGATCGGCTCGCCCGGTTCGGGCAAGACCATGCTTGCGCGCCGCATGACGGGTATCTTGCCCGAGCTCTCCGTCGAGGATCAGCAGGAGGCGCTGTGTATCCATTCGGTCTTGGGTGAGAACATCGATGGCCTGCTTGCGGGGCATCGACCATTTCTAAGCCCCCATCACAGCATTTCGACAGCGGGTCTTATTGGCGGAGGGCGCCCGGTGCATCCGGGCGAGATCAGCCTTGCCCATGGCGGCGTGCTCTTTTTGGACGAGCTTGCAGAGTTTCCCACCGGTGTGCTGCAGACGCTCAGGCAGCCTATCGAGCGCGGCTATGTCAGGATCGTGCGCGTCGATGGCGCTTTTACGTTTCCCTCGCGCTTTCAGCTGCTTGCGGCGAGTAATCCCTGCCCCTGTGGCTTTTTGGGCGATCGCGAGGTTCCGTGTCGCTGTTCGGCATCGATGGTCGAGCGCTACCGGTCCAAGCTGCGCGGTCCCTTGGCCGACCGTATCGACCTGATGATCGACGTGACCCGCCCCGATCCGCAGGTGATTATCGAGGGCGCCGAGGGCATGTCGTCGGCCGAGCTGCGCGACTACGTTGTTCGCGGTAGGGCTTTTCGTGCCTGGCGCGAGACCCATATGGACGATGCAGATGCCGAGGCCGAGGACGATGAGTCACGGTCCATTGACGGTGTCGTGTCGACCTTTGCACTCGACGAGGCCGCCGAGAAATGCGTGCTTGGATTGTCGAAGCGCACGCATCTCACGGGGCGCGGCATCGTGCGCCTGGTGCGCATCGCGCGCACGATCGCCGATGTCGCCGAAAGCGAGCGGGTGACGCAAGACCACGTGCTCGAGGCGGCGATGTACCAGGGAAGGAGGGATCAGTGATGGGTGAGGAGACTTTTGAGCTGCATCCCGGTGATGCGTTGTATCCAGATACCGTTTTGGAGCTCTCTGATGTACCCCAGACGCTGTTCGTGCGTGGCGACCCGGAGGTGCTTTCGACGCCGGCGCTCTCCATCATCGGTGCTCGCAAGGCCTCGCCGTACGGCCTGGCCGTGGCAGAACTGGCCGCGAAAGTTGCGGTCGAGGCGGGGGTGACGGTGGTCTCGGGCGGCGCGGTCGGCTGCGACCAGGCCTCGGGTTGGGCCGCGGTCAACGCCGGTGGCAGGCACGTCGTGGTGTTGGGTACGGGCGCCGACGTGGTCTACCCGCGCTCGAGCGCCGGGCTCATCACGCGCACACTCGATACGGGCGGCGCGGTTGTTTCAATTTCGCCGTGGGGAATGGGACCGCGTAAGTTCGCCTTTCCGCGGCGCAATCGCGTAATCGCCGCCTTGTCGCAGGCGCTCTTCGTGTCGGAGGCCGGCATGCCTTCGGGCACGTTCTCGACGGCGGAGGCCGCCATGGACCTGGGGCGCGAACTGCTTGCGGTACCGGGCTCCATTTTGTCGCCCGAGTCACGCGGGACCAACTATCTCATCGCTAACGGAGCCTGCTGCATCATTGACGAGGAGTCCATCGAGATGGCCATCTCTCGAATCTACGGTACCCTGCGCTACTCGCGTCCCGATGCGCCCGGTATCGCAGATCTGGACCCCACACAGCAGGCCGTGATGCATGCCCTCATCGCCTCGCCGCTCAAGGTCGATGACATCGCCGCACTCGTTTCCCTCGATGCCGTCGGCGTGCTCAAGCTCCTGGGATCGCTCGAACTCGAGGGCCTCATCGAGCGCATGATGGATGGAAGGTATGCGCCCTCCAAGTTTGCCCTTCACGCCCAGACGCCCTTCGGTCACAATGGAAAACGTGTCAATTAGAAAGGTGTTTGCAGATGCTGTTTGATCAGGTGACGGTTATCGGTGGCGGTCTGGCGGGATCCGAATGTGCGATTCAGCTGGCAGATCGCGGGTTCGCCGTAAAGCTGTGCGAGATGCGTCCGCAGGTGAGCTCTCCTGCCCACCATACCGATCACTTGGCCGAGCTCGTCTGCTCAAATTCGTTTAAGTCGACCCGT
>CATZIU010000006.1:0-103708 GCA_958420165.1 uncultured Collinsella sp.
TTCGGGTTCGACGATGTGTTGGAGGGCCTTTGGGTCGAGGTGCGCCATCATGAGCAGGATAAGGGCGCACTACGGGCGCCCGGGATTTTACGGCGCAACTCGGCGTGCCGAGTTCGTTGCCGCTGGTAGCGTGGCCGGTTAACCCGGAAGGCGGTCACGGCCCGCCGTCATACGCGCCTCGCGTGCCGTATGACGGCGGGCGGTTTTTGCAGGCAGGGCCGTATGACGCGTCAGAACCCGTCGGGCGCGGCGGACACCTTGCGCTTCCTGCCGCCGGACGGCGACCCCTTGGGCTTTTTCGGCTTCTCCGGGATGCGCCATACCGGTGCCGGGGAGGTGTTGCGGACCTCCCCCTCGAGCGCCCGCGCGAGCAGCGCGCCCTCGGCCCCCGGCGGTGTCAGGCCTAGCAGCGGCCCCAGGAACGTCTCGGTGATGTCGAGGCTGGCGAGCGCCATCGGTCCCCCCGCGTCGATCACGAGCGCACCGTTCTCGCGCGCGCTCCAGGCCATGAGCTCCGACGGGGTGATCAGCGGGCGGCGCGCCACGGAGAACGACTTGCCGGACGAGGAGCTCTGCGTCCCCTTGGTGGAGCTCTCCCCGGTCGTCTTGACGCTGTAGTCGCCGAGGCGCTTGCTGATCTCCTCCGCCTCGCCGACGGACTCAACCGAGAGGACGACCTGGGTGCCGAGCAGCGCCAGCAGCGCGTCCGACTCGGCCCTGGAGTAGCCGCACCGCGCCTCGAGCAGATGGGTGTTCTGGAGCACGAAGACGACGTGCAGTCCGATGCTCCGGACCTCGGCGAGGTCGCCGAGGAGGCGGGGGATCTTGGGGATCCCGGACCCCTCGTCGATGGCGAGCAGGGTTTCCGCCGGCAGCCTGCCGCCGGACAGGCGCGCGGTCTCGCGCAGCGCCGACAGCGCCTGCGAGAAGATGCACGAGACGAGCGCGCCGCGGTCGCCGCGGTCCGTCGCGCTGGCGATGTAGAGGATGGTCGGCTTGCGCCCGACCGATGCGAGGTCGACCTCGCCGCCCCAGAGCATGCGGCTGACGTCGTCGTCGCAGAAGGACATGAGGTAGTTGCGCGCGGTGGAGACGAGGGCCTCCCCTCCGCCGCCGTTCGACGAGGCGACGAGGAGGAACTGGCGCGCCGGGTTTCCCGCCGGCAGGTCCGCGGCGAGCTCCTCCAGCGACTTCACGGCGCTCTTCCCGTCACGGGGCTCCAGGAGCGCGAGCACGGTCGAGAGGTTCCGCGCGCCGTTGGGGATCCGATCGTCCGTAATCGCGAGCAGGCAGAGGCCGGTCAGCAGGTTGCGGCTGGCGTCCGTGAAGAACCTCTGGCCCGAGGAGAAGGCGTCGGGCACGATGGCGGACGACAGCTCGCGGAGCTCGGCCACGGCGCCGGCGGTGCCCTCGGTCCCGAGTGCCGCGATGGCGCGGTCGAGGGGGTTGAACCTCGCCGACTTGACGGGCTCGTCGAGCCGGATGGCGACGACCTCCATCCCGGTCCTCCTGGCGAGCGGCTCGGTCCATGCGCGGATCTCGGACTTCGGGTCGTGGACGATGACGGACGTCGGGATCCCGTGGGCGTTGCGGTCGATCGCCGCCGCAATTGATGGCGCCAGCGCGCGTCTGCTTTTGCCGGCTCCACTGCCCGCCCTTATGAGGCAGTGGACGGCGGGGACCATCGCGATCCCGCCGCCGATGCAGCCGGCCGCCACGAGCCCCTCCGCGGCGGCCTTCCCGTCCCAAGGAGGGCAGCGCCTCGCGACCCTGGAGGGCCTCGACTCGAGCCAGGCGTCCCCGTGCGTGCGCGTGGGCGCGCGGTCGCCGGCGAACGTCCCGTCGTGGAGCCTCGCCCATGAACGGCCCCAAGAAACGAATCCGAGCGCGAGGACGGAGGCCGCGACGAGGGCGAGCGCCGCGAGCAGCTCGCCCGCCTGGCCCGACGCCGCCGCGTCGGCGGCCGCCTCGAGGGGGCCGCGGAAGACGTAGGTGGGCTCGGGGCCCGGGTCGGCCGTGGGCAGCCGCAGCAGGACGGAGAGGCCCGAGATGAGGGATAGAGTCCACCACCTGGCGTAGTCCCAGGCGCCGGCGGCCGCGGCGCAGGCTATGACGGCGGCGACGCCGTGGGCCGCGAGCGTGCCGGCGAGCTCCCTTTTCATGTCGCGGTTGAAGGATTTCGGTTTCATCTCGTGATCGTCCTCTCTATCCTGTTCGCTATCTTCACTGCGGGGACGCTCGACGGCCCGGTGCCGCCGGAGGCGAGGACCCTCAGGGTCGCGGCGATGAGTCTCAGCGCCCTCTCGCCGGCCTCGTCTCCCATGTCGCGTCCTCTGGCGTCCCGCGTGGTCTCCCTGGCGACCAGGGTCGCCATCGCGGCGGCGCGCCCTAGGGCGGTGCCTGCCGACGGGGCGCGCCTGAATGCCCAGTCCGCCGTGGGACACCCCCTGAGGTCTGCCGGCTCGAGGGCCCGGCCGCGCGCGGCCTTTCGTGCGATCCTTTCGAGGCGCGCCTTCGGGATGCAGGAGCGGGCCTCGGTGGCGAGTCCGGCTTCCCGCCGCCTCTCCGTCGCGGGGCCGGTTTGGGGCGCGGCGCGTCGTGTCGGCACCTCCTCGCGAGCCGGCGTCCTGTCTGGGGCTATGACCCGCAGCGCCGCGTTCTCGCACCGGAGGCCGAGGTCGGCGGCTGCCTTGCGGACGTAGACATCCCGCGCCTCACCGGTCAGGCACTTGAGGTCGGCGCACCTCTCGACCGCCTTCTTGTGGCGCTCCAGTGCGCCGGCGAGTGCGGGGGAGTCGGACGCCGCCTGGCCGAGGGCCTCCCTCAACGCGGCGGAGGCCTCCGGATGGAAACGCCTGAGGTGGGCGGCCTCGATCCTTCCGTTCGGCGGCAGGCCGATGTCGAGCTTTCCGCGGTCGATTCGTGCAACTGCTTCCAGGGCCGCCTTCCTCGCGAGGTCGCGCTCGATGTACGCTTCCCGCAGCAGCGGTGCCATGGCCTTCGAGGAGATCTCGAGCCTGGCCGCCTCCATCTTCCCCTTTGGCAGCAGGGAGTCCCAGTCGCCCGAGCGGTCGACCGTGAGGATGTGGACGTGGTGGCTCGTGCCGTTGATGTGCATCGCCGCATAGAACTCCACGCGGCTCTCGGGCACGCCGGTCATCTCGGAGAAGAGCCTCGGCCACTCAGAGCGCACCAGGGCCTGCCAGGCGTCCAGGCGGTCGAGGCCGGCATCTGGGGCGATGTCGTTCGGGACCGTGACGACGGTGGTGAGCACCGCGCCGCCGTTTTGGGCGATGGCGCGCCTCGCCTCGGCGACGGCGACCGGGCCGTCCGCGCCCCAGAGGCCGCCGGTCGAGCCGGTCCTGTTCGCGGCGTAGGCGGCCAGGCCGTCGACGCCGAGCCTCCTGCCGTCGGCCTCGCTGACCTCGATGACGACGCCGCGGCGGGTGCCGGCGTATGCCGCCAGTCCCGCGGCGGACGCCCTCGCGGACGCCCCCGCGCGGACGACGGAGTGGTTGACGATGACGGGCAGGCTAGCCATCGGCGCGCTCGCGCGCGTGGAGCTTCACCTCGTCGATTTGGCCGAGGCCGGCGCGGCTGAGCTCGCCGGCTTGCGCGAGGTAGTTCTTCCAGATGTCCGCGACGGGGACGTCGTCGAGCGAGGCGTAGGAGGCCTTGAGGACGTCGGCCGACATGAGGCCGGCCATGATGGCGGCGGTCATGGGGCGCGAGAGGACCGCGGCGATGCGGTCCTCGGTGGCGTCGAGCTTGCGCTCGATGTCGAGTGCGGCGACGTCCAATCGCGCGTCGACGACGCCGCGTATGAAGCCCGCGACCTCGTTGCCGTAGAGGTCGAGCCCCTCCGCGGCGAGCGCCGAGCGCAGGAGCGAGCGGATCTCGTCGCTGACGTTGGAGTCGTTGAGCTCTGCCCGCGTCTTGAGGGCGGTGTAGAGCTTTGAGTCGAGCTTCACGCTGACGTTCTTTGTTGCTGCTGTCATTCGGTCCTCTCTTCGATGTGCGGTGATCATCGGCCCGAAAGCAGGGGCGGACCGACCGTTGTCGATCCGCCCCGCTTGAGCCCTACTCGTCTTCGAGAAGGACGTTGGGATAGCCCTCGGGCGCCTGGTCTGCCGGGAGGGGAGGATAGGCGACAAGCTTGTTCACGACTCCCGTCGCATCGAGGTCCAGGATGCTATCGATACCGCGGAGGACGCTGTCCGGGGTGTAAGAGCGATCGCCGCTGCGGGCGACCCCGACGATGACCCTGGCGAGCTCGCGGGGGTCGATGCCGGGCCAGCGCCTGGCGATTTCCGCGACGATGGCGGGCGCGACGTAAGGGATGTTGGGGACGGAGGAGTGGGACGCGATGACGAAGGCGCCGGGGATGCCCTCGATCTTCTCTGCGGGCTCGATAACGATGGGCTGGACGCCGTAGGTGCTCCAGCCGTCGAGCAGGCATTCGGCGTCCGAGGGGATGCGGAAGGAGTGGCCGTTGAGGGTGAGGGGCTTGTGGTTCTTATCGGCACTTTTCTTGAGCATGGTTTTCCTTTCGATGTGAGAGGGCCGCCGCCCGCTCGGGCGGCGGCGTACGATGGGCTAGTCGTCGATGTCCTCGACGGTGAAGAGGGGCAAGGGGGCGCGATCGGCGAGTCCAATGGGGACCGCGCCGAAGACACCGAGTTCCTGGGTGATGTCCTCGAGTCGAGCCGCGAAGCGTTTGACAAACGCGTCGTGCGCCGCGCCGGTGCCGTTGACGACATAGGCGCGAGCTGCGATCTTGACAAGCTCGTAGTCGGGGATGCCATAGCACTCGTCGATGGCAGCGAGACAATCCATCGCGTCGACGGCCTCGTCAGTGGGGCTAAACGCCATGAAAGTGCGGGGAACGTTCGGAATCGCCTGCTTGAACTGCGGGATCCAGACGCTCTGGGCGTCTTCGGTGTGCTCGGGGTTGAGGACGGGGGTGTCCTGGCTGCCATGGTAGACATAGCGCTTCTTGGCGGTGTCGAAGACAAGGGCCGGACCGCTGTCCGTCTGGACTACGACAGTCTGATGCCGCATAAGTACCTCCTAAATGTTGAGACGTATAGAAAAGCTGCTAATGGCGAATACCGCTGTAGGGCGGAGCTCGCGCCCTCGTGCTGGTCACGACTGCCTCCCTTCGCGCACCCCGGCGCTAATCAGCTCGATGAGCTCGTGTATGCGTTCGGGGTTTCCTCCGGCTGCCCCAAGCGCTCGGCCGACGCTTTTTCCGGTGAACGTTGATGCGAACAAGGTTGCGCGTTTGTGGCGTCGACGGTCGCCGAGCAGCTCGAGGAGCGCGTCAGTCTCCTCGCGCATACGGCTGGCCCCGACGTCTGCGATGACGAGTACGGGAGGGTCGCGATAGGGGTCGACGGCGTGCGATTTTGAGTTCGGGCCAAAGAGCTCGCCGCCGTTCCAGGCTTTGGCGAGCTCCGGCGCGCTTGTGAAAGAGGTGCGCTCGCATGAGGACATCGCGATGGCAACGGCTTCCGCAGCCGCAGCGTTATCGTCGTCGCGGGCAATCCAAATCCACGCGCCGGCGGAGAGGCGCGCAGACTCTTCTTCTTTTGCGGTTGCGGTCTTGGCGGCAAAGATGACGGCGGCGCGCTCGGCAATGAGCTCGGGGGTGTTCGGGGGGATGCGATGGGCGTTGCGACGGGGGCCGCGCAGCGCCTGCCAGGCCTTGGGTGTAATGACGGTGCCGAGGGTGTCGTAATAGTTTTTGGTCGCGGGCAGACCCTCGTAGTCAATCACGCTACTCACCGCCCTTGCCGCGCAGGGCGCTGAGAAAGGCGTTGAGATCGCGCTCATAAATATATGTGCGACGGCAAAGGTAGATGCCCATGCCGGTGCGAGCGATGAGCTGGCCGGCGGTGTCGGGGGTGAGATGCAGCTTGTCGGCGACCTCATCACGGGTGAGAATCGGGCCGTTCTGGATGTCGGGCGTTTCATTGTCGTCCATGTGAATGCCTCCTTCGGTATGTGTGGTACGGGACGGGAACTGCTCCGTGACTACACAATGCCGCCAGTGGGCATAAACCGGGGTATTACATCACCTATTACGGGGGTTTACCTGCGATGATGCTTATCAATATTTTTAAAAAGAAGATTGAATCGCTGCTGACCGACGTCAAGAGTGACGAATCGGACTCAAGGACTATCGACGTTGTGGAGGAGGGAGAGTCGTCTTTGCCGCCTGAAGATGAATGGCGAGATTGGCCGATTATGCCGCTTGATCCCGCGACCGGTCAGGTTCAGGTCGGTTATAAGACGAAGGACGGGCTTGAATTTCACGAGAACGGTCGTCTCGTTCCGGACGTTGCGGGCGAGAGTGCTGGCGATCACATGAGCTTCACCTATCGCGAAGAGTCAATCGGTATGCCGAACAGGCCGTCGAGTGTGGAAGCAGACGCGCCGGGGGCGGACAAGGACCTTGCTTTCGGCCTGATTCGCTCCGTGGTTCTTGACGGTCTTCCGGAAGGCGTTCTGCCGTTTTGTAAATTGGAAGATTACGGAAGCGTTGGTGCAATGCTGCTCGCCCTGTCAGAAGTGCCGGCACCGGTTTGCCGCGTCGACGACGCGCCGCATCCCGGTGACAAGGCTTCCAACATCGACCCTTGGGAGAGATTCGCTGCCGCGGCGCGCGTAACCGGTCCTTTGTTTGGCTTTGTGGGGAGAGTCGGTCCCTATGAAATCGACGAACCGCTTGATGCCTGGCTTTCGGTCGTCGGGGCAATGAAGATTTCCTCCCTGGCTTCGTCGGTCGAGATGGGTTCGCCGTCTTCGCTGGGGGTTTTGGATCCCTATTGGCGCGTGTATTGCTTTGGCAACATTGAGGCAAATAAAACCGCGTACGTGGTTCTCACCAACCTGCAAATCCCTAGCGACCATGAGTTTAGGGATGGTTTCGTGGGCGGACTTAAGCGCGGTGGCGAGTGGACGGTGATCAATGAAAGGATTGAGCCCGGAACTGCCATGGTCGAGCGTTCGTATGTCAGGTGGTGCAAGAACGATACATTGTCCTTTATGGAGACGGTTGGGGAAACTGACTTTCCAGGTCCGTCTTTTGTTGCAAGGGTGCCTGGTGATGCTCTCAGGGGGCTCGACGAGTCTTCCGAGCGCGTTCTCAAGACCGAGGAATCCCTGGCCTCGCATCTGGTGCAGGACATGACGGAGTGGTTCTCGCGCTGCGCGGGTTATAGGTGGAGGAGAATCCTCGAGCCCAAGCGGCAGAGTCCGACGCAGATGGCTAATGGCGTCATCGATTATGGTCGCGGCTCCTCTTTCGACCTTTGCGTGCCCGATGCTGCTACACGCCTTTGGGTTGCGCTTGCAAAGAGCTATTCGGTTGATGTCGTCAAAATATGCGAGCACTGTGGCCGGCCGTTCGCCGACACCGCAAACGGCAAATCGCGATGCTGTTCAGAGGAATGCACGAGAGCGAAGAACGCCAGGAACAGTAGGAAGAGGGCGAACGCGAGGCGAAGCGCATCGAAAGCGAAGAGCTGATTTAATTTGAAAGCAAGTTGCCGATCGTGTTGGCGGCTGCCTGGTCCTTGGCGGCAATTGCGTGTGCATAGGTGTCTAGCGTGAGCTTGACGGTGCTGTGCCCGAGGCGGCTGCTGACGGTTTTGATGTCGACGTTCTCTCCGATCAGCAACGTCGCCTGCGTGTGCCTGAGCATATGCGGGGTCAGGCCGGAGTACTTTGTACCTCGAGCGTACATCTTTCCGTCTCGCTCGATGTAGTGCGTGATTTCTCTGAACTGCCCAAAGCCATAGTCCGAGCACCATTCGCGGAACCATCGCGAAAAGCAGTTTGGGTCCATGTGCGCGATGGCGATTGGCCCCCTCTTTCCTTTTTCGTCATCTTTAGTTTTTGCCCTCGTGTTTCTTTGGGGATCGACTAATGTGTGCACAATCGGGGTGCTGGAAGCCTGTTCGAGGTCGACTTCGGCGAGAAGCGTGCGCTGAAGCTCGCGCCAGGCGGCGAGCCTCTCGAGTGCAAGCGGGCTCAAAGAGACGGACCTTTTCCCCGTTGAGCTCTTTGGGTCTCTGACCAGCTTGTCGGCGGCATACTGTCCGTCGATGCGGACATAGCCGTCGCCAAAATGGACGTCGCCCCATCTGAGTCCGAGCATCTCTCCGCGGCGCATGCCGGTATCGAGCAACAAGAGGGTGCCTATTCTGTGGGAGTCCATCTCCTGTGAAAGGAGGAGGGAGAGAAGCCTCCGGGCTTCATCGAGGGAAAGAGCCTGCCTCTCTTTTCCTTTGGGCCGCGGGATGACGGTGCCGGCGCAGGGGTTCTTGACAATCAGGTCGTCAAGCATGGCGGCCTTCATAATCTGATTCAGTTTTACACTGATTTTATGCAGCTCAGATTCGGAGAATCTTCCACTTTTGCGGGCTTCAGCATAGCCGGCGTTTATTATGTGGGGCCTCAGGTCTTTTACGGGATAATTGCCGAAAAGCTCCTGTATTTCCTTAACTTCAAGCTCTTCGCGGTCAAGGGCAAGCGGGCTGATGGTCTCGGCGTCCACGCGATCTTTGTGGAACTCTTTGGTGTACTGATAAACGGTCTTATCGGGGTCTTTGATGGTGAGTCCGCTATTGAGCTCAGCCTTATATGCTTCGAGCTCGGCTCTCAATTCCGACTTGTTCTTTGCGTAGACCTTTCGGCGAGGTGAGTACCTATATTTGCCGGTAATGGGGTCTTTGCCCATGTTGTGCCTGATATAGTACACGTTTTTCTGCGTCTTGCTTTTAAGGGCGCTTCCCTTACCAACGACAAGAGGCCTGCTCATGCGCCGATCCTTTGGTCAAATGAATACGAATGTGACTCCATGGCTGCGTGGCATACGCTCGGAGCAGCACGCCCGTGCGGCCCGTGAAGCGGGCGCTTCGGGTGCGCTGCTCCGAGCGTATGCCACGCAGTGGCGAAAGTCAAGATTTCAGTGGTCGAATTTTGGTCGAAATCGAACAGGACCGCTATTTGGTGTTTTTGAAAGAAATGTATATCTACCTGCCTATATAGCGGTGTCAAACAGTCTCAAAGAGTGTCAACAAGTTTAGAAACTACGGGCTCATAACCCGGAGGTCGTAGGTTCAAATCCTGCCCCCGCGACCAAGAACTTGCAGCTCGTCGGCTTAGCCGGCGAGCTTTTTTATTATCCAGGGACCATCTTTCGGTCCAATTTTCGGTCTCTCAAACAAAATCTCAATCTGTAACATCTAGACCCGATCTGGGTGGCTAGGTGTTACAGATCGAGATATACCGATGGGTTGGGTCCCGTTTGTCTAAATCTGTAACACGAGGAGTGATTTTTGTCGTCTAATTGTTACAGATCAAGATTATTCGGAAGCCCGGTTTGGTTTGTCTCGATCTGTAACGCCTAGGGCCGGTTTTGGTCGATAGATGTTACAGATCGAGACGTTTTGTTGGGATGGTTTCTATTGTCTCGATCTGTAACAGGTAGGGGTCAAAAGTGGGTCTAGATGTTACAGATTGAGATGTTTGGTCGGACCGAATTTGTTCGTCTCGATTTGTAACATCTAGGGTCGTTTTTGGTCTGCAGGTGTTACAGATCGAGATTTTCCGACGGAACGCTCCCGTTTGTCTCGATCTGTAACAGCAAGACCCGGTTTTGCCGAGTAACTGTTGCAGATTGAGACAAACCGACGGGCCGCCCCCGCCCCATCTACCTGCCGCTACCTGCTATCCGCCGATTTCCGTTGCGCCGCCGTGCTCTCATGCCATATCCTCTAGACAACTACGCGGCACCATCGCCGCCGCGCCTACAAGAGAGGAATGTCCATGACCGCACCTGCATCCAAACTGCTCCAGCCCATTACGGTTGGCCCCCTTGAGCTCAAGAACCGCATTATGTTCCCGCCGCTGACCACCGGCTACGAGGAGCGCGACGGCTCCATTGGCGAGCGCAGCCTGGCTTTTTACGAGCGCCTGGCCCGTGGCGGCGTGAGCTACATCGTCATCGGCGACGTCGCTCCCGTTATGACCGCGAGCCCCACGCCCAAGCTGGCGACCGACGCCCAGATCCCCACGTTTAAGGCCCTGGCCGACGCCGTCCACAAGCACGGTGCCAAGGTCGCGCTGCAGCTGTTCCACCCCGAGTACGACGTGCCCGGCGTCGGCCGCATGGTCATGGGATCCATGGCCGCCGCCAAGGCCGCGCAGGAAGCCAAGGCCGCCGGCGACGAGGAGACCTTTGCCGCCAAGATGGCCGAGTCCAACGAGATCCGCAAGCAGGCATATGCCAAACTGCACCACGACATGCAGCACTTTGTGAACGAGGCGAGCGTAGAGCAGCTTACCCAGATCAAGGAAGCCATCGCCGCCTCGGCCGCTCGCGCGCAGCAGGCCGGAATCGACGCCATCGAGGTCCACGGCGACCGCCTGGTGGGTTCGCTGTGCTCGGCCATCCTCAACCAGCGCGCCGACGAATACGGTGGCTCGTTCGAGAACCGCGTTCGCTACGCGCTGGAGGTCGTCGCTGCCATTAAGGAGGCCGCGCCGCAGCTGATGGTGGAGTACAAGCTCCCCGTGATCATGGAGAACCCCGACGGCACGCCGCGCGGCAAAGGTGGCCTGCAGCCCGACGAGGCCTGTGAGTTCGCCAAGCTGCTCGAGGGTGCGGGCATCGACATGATCCAGGTCGCGCAGGCCAACCACACCGGCAACATGGGCGATACCATTCCGCCCATGGGTGCCATGCCCTACAACTGGACGCTGCCGGTGGCCGAGCGCGTTAAGGCCCTGGTTTCCGTGCCGGTGGCAACCGTCGGCCGCGTGGTCTCGGTCGAGGCCGGCGAGAAGATCCTGGAGGACGGCTCTGCCGACATCGTCGCCTATGGCCGCTCGCTCATGTGCGACCCCGACATTGCGCTGAAGGCCGCCACGGGCGAGCCCATTCGCGAGTGCCTCAACTGCAATAAGGGCTGTGTCGACGCGATTCAAAACCGCAAGTACATCTCGTGCGTGCTCAATGCCGAGAACGGCGACGAGGCGACCATCGCCATCAAGTCGGGCGAGGGCGACAAGAAGATCGCCGTGGTGGGCGGCGGTATTGCCGGCCTGGAGGCCGCGCGCGTGGCGGCCAAGCGCGGCTACGACGTGACCGTCTACGAGGCGAGCGATCATCTGGGCGGCCAGATTGTGCTGGCGGCCGCGCCTCCGCGCAAGGACGAGATCATGCGCTCGGTCGAGTACTACGAGAAGATTCTGCCTGGCCTGGGCGTGAAGGTCGAGCTCAACCATGCCGCTACCGCCGAGGACCTCAACGCCGCCGACGCCGCGATTGTGGCCGTGGGCGCGCACGACGTGGTCATTCCCGTTCCGGGTGCCGATTCGGACAAGGTCGTCCAGAGCTGGGACGTGCTGGCCGGCAAGGTGGAGCTTACGGGCCGCGTCGCCGTTATTGGCGGTGGCCTGGTGGGCACCGAGACTGCCGAGTACCTGCTGCAGCATGGCTGCGAGGTAGCGATCGTGGAGATGCTCGATAAGATTGCCGCGGGCGAGTCCGAGACCATTCTGCCGCTGATTATGAGCGACTTTGCCGAGCATAACGTGGAGCAGCACGTGAAGACCCGCCTGACCGCCATTACCGACGAGGGCGTGGAGGCCGTGCGCACTGCCGAGGACGGCGCCGAGGAGCCGGTGAAGATCGCCTGCGATTACGTGGTGATGGCCGTGGGTTCCAAGGCCAACGCGTTTGACCTGGACGGCGTGACGGTGCCCGTGACCTGCGTGGGCGACTGCTCGGGCGAGCGAACCGCCGACATTGCCAGCGCCATCCGCACGGCATATCACGCGGCCAACGAGCTGTAGTCGAGAAAGCTATCGCGTATTGAGTGGGCGGGGAGTGCCGTATCGGTGCTCCCTGCCTTTTTGTCGATAAGAGGTGCCCCTGACCAGCGGGTTCAGAAAATCCGAATTATATGAACACGAAAATCCGAATCGCAACCACCCGAAAATCCGAATTTGCTACAGTGGAATAGAAGAATCAGAAAGCAGGAACTGGAAATCTGCGGGGGTGGCTCATGGCGGGCGAGAGGCTACATCGGGACGGATACATCCCACGTATCGTGGATGCGCAAATCGAGCGCTACCTTCGTGTCTTTGGCGCGGTCGAGATTGCGGGCACCAAGTGGTGCGGCAAGACGTGGGCCGCGCTCGAGCACGGGGCGTCCGCCTCGTATGTCGACGAGAATCTCGACCTCGCGCGTGCCGACCCAGCGATGATGTTGCTGGGAGACCGTCCGCATATTATCGATGAGTGGCAGCGCGTTCCCCAGATTTGGGACTACGTTAGACACGAGGTTGACCGCACCCGGGGTACGCGCGGCGCCTATATCCTCACGGGTTCCGCCACGCCCGCGTTTGGCTCAAAGGCGGAGGCGCCCGCGCATAGTGGAGCTGGCCGCATCGGCCGCGTCCGCATGCACCCTATGACGCTTGCCGAGACAGGTGAGTCCAACGGCAAGGTGAGCCTGGCGGGCTTGTTTGAGCATCGTTTTGAGCCCTGCCGGTGCGATGGCGATACACCGGGGCTTGTCGAAGCCGCTTGCCGCGGCGGCTGGCCCGAGGCGATCGATATGGTTTCGGCTGACGCCCAGCTCATCGCTCGCGAATATCTCAACACCACGTTTTCGAGCAGCTTCCCGGCGGTCGGTCTCGACCCCGATATTGCTCGTCGAGTCTCCGCATCGATCGCGCGCAATCTGGGACAGGCAACCACGTATAAAACGATTCTTATGGATATGTTCGGTGCCGAGGAGGAACCCGCAGCGTTTGCCGATGAGACCAAGGTGCGCAGGTACCTGGATGCCCTCAAAGGCATGTTTATTCTCGAGGAGGTTCCCGGTTGGGTTCCCGCCGCGCGCGACAAACGGCGCTTTACCGTCAAGCCCAAGCGCTATCTGGCAGATCCGAGCCTTGCTTGCGCCTTGCTAGGTATGTCCTTGCAGGCGCTGCTTGCCGACTGGCAGACATTTGGTCTGGTGTTTGAGAATTTGGTCATACGCGACCTTTCGGTCTACGCACGTTCGCTCGACCTGCTGGATAGCACGCCCGTGCGCTATTATCGCGACGATTCGGGCCTTGAGTGCGATGCTATCGTGCAGCTAGCCGACGGACGGTGGGCCGCCTTTGAGATTAAGGTGAGTGAAGATAAAGCGAGCGCCGGCGTCGAGAGCCTCAAGCGCGTTCGCAAGAAGGTCTGTGGAAATCCTCGTTCACGCACACGCGAACCGGAGTTTATGGCCGTGATTGTGGGGGTGGGTGAGTACGCCCGCGAGGTCGAGGACGGTATCTACGTGATACCCGTTCGCGCGTTGGGGTGTTAAGGGGCGGCACGCCGTGTGTCCGCTGCCCGGTGCCACGGATTGGTGCAAGGGGGCCAGGTTTGTTTGCACCATGTTGGTGCGAAGTAACCTGCCCCCTTGCACCAAGGGTTTGACTTTTAAGACATCATTAAGGCTTGCGTTGTGGAGCGAACCGCAGGTCAATGCTATTCTTTTACCTTATCGTATGGTGTTGTATTCTGCCTGAATTCTCTACCTGCGAACAACGGATAAACGCGACCGAGCGGAAAAGGATGGCAAGCCCGCACGCAGGGCAAACGTAAGCGATGAGTGGCATGGACCGACATAGCGAGCTCCAGCAGCACATGACGGCGGCCGAGTACCGCCAAGCTGCCGACGAGCACGTGCGGACCCTCAAGGATTTCTGGAAGGATTTCCTGGTGAGCGGTCTGTTTGTGCTGGCCGCCATCGTTGCCATCTTTGCATGCCTGGCCTGGTTTGCCGCGAACAATCGAGTGAGCGCCACGGGGAGCACGATCGGGGCGAAGGCCGCGCGCTATAGCCTTACCGCCACCGGCGAAGGCGAGCCCGACGCCCATACGGGATATTACGAGCGCACGGACGCCGAAAAGCAAAACATCACGAGGCTCGATACGACGGACGCCATGACGGTGACGCTCGGCTCCAACCTCAACAACGAGTCCGCCGGCTCTCTGTATCCGGGTGCCCGAGGCAAGATTACGTTTACGGTGAAGCCGCTGGTGGATGACCTGAACGGGGTCACGATCAACTTGTCACGCGTGCTTAAAGTCACGGGCAATGTCGTTGTTGAGGACGGAAAAACGCTGACGTCTGATGCGCAAACGCTCCTTGGCTTGGTTAAGGGCCATTTACTGTTCTTTACGAAATGCGACAACGGGTATTACTCGGATCGTGTAATAAACAACCAAATCACGATTCCAAAGAGCAAATTTTGCGAAGACGGCAAAACGACCAACTCCACAAAGAAGTCCGTCCCCGTCACCCTGTACTGGGTATGGCCGGAGTACTTCCAGAACTTTGTCCTTACCGGCAACACGAATTACTACAAGAATCTGTTTGCGGCGGCGGGCGACGCAAAGTCTGACTACGGCGCTCTGCAGGCGGATATGAACGCGCATAAAGCGAACTACTTTTACGGCACGGTAAGTAGTGTGGAAGCCGCCAACGCTCCTGCGGTTTCGGCTGACATGTCCTTCAGCGACACCGCCATCTGCTCGGCGCTGTACAACAATGCCGACGAGCAGATCGGCAATAAGGCCGAATACATCCAACTTAGAATTAGCGCTCAGGAGGGCGTGAGCTCATGAGCACCATGCAAACGCGCCTCGGCGATGCCCGCAATTGGATAGAAAACCACCGCGCACAAGCCCTTGCGGTCCTGATACTGCTGGCGGCAATCGTTCTAATCATCGGCTTGTCGCTCTCGTGGTTTGTGGGCAGTAAAAGTCTGTCCACGGTGGGCAAGATCCAAACGCCCGCGCAGCTCAAGATCATGGGTCCCAACCAGACGAGCATCGAGCCCATCGAGATTTCGTATGACGAGTCACGCGGTGATGTGAAAAACTCCAACGGTACCGTGACCGTTCGTCGCGCGTTTTGTGTGCAGAGCGACAATGGCGATCCCGCTGCCGGCGGTCAAGCGTTTGAGCTGCAGGTTGCCAACACAACGAATATCACGGGGCTGACGATCAACGTCTACCGAGTAACGGTCAACGATCCGAGTAATACGAGCGGCACTGTGGTCGGCCTCGACGGGCTCAATCAGCCGTATTCGTGGAGCAAGAAGGGCGCCCCGATTGAGTTCCATTTTATCAACTCCGCGGACGGGACAATTGCGTTGGCTAAAGAGCTTGAGGCAAACGACCCGACGTACGGCTCGTACGCGAAAGTCCAGAAAAACGCCCGTCCGCTGTATCGGTATCAAAAGTTCGCAGGGAGTGGGCTCGATGGCTGGAATGGCAACACAGCCAACGCCGCCACGAACTTCATCATCGAGTGCACGTGGAATCCAGGCGTTGTGACCGTAAACGGAAAGACAGTCTCCAACGTTAAAGAAACCGACATGGTCTATCTAATCGCTCGCGTCACGAGCGACAACTAATAAGTAGGAAGGGAGGGGTGCCAGATGCGGAAAGACAAGAACGAGCGAAATGAAATCGCGAGGCCTGTTGGCAAGCACTTTGCACAGGTTGATGATTCTAAGGCAGAGCCTTGCTGCGCGGGGTCGGCGGCCCCTGCTTCCAAAGTGCGTAAGCGCCTATGGGCAGTTGCGGTGCTGCTGTGCGCTGTCGCGATTGCGACGGGTACCTACCTTACCTACACGGCCTTTTTGGCGGGCGACTTTCTTAAGTCGGTTGCTGTTTCGGGCACGTCGCAGGCGCTGTTTGCCTCGGACATGCTTACGGGCTACACGAATGAGACGCTGAATGACGAGGGTATTGCCGTCCGAAGCGTCATCGCCGACACGAGTGGGGAAAAATGCTCTTTTACCTTTCGCATTTACAACCATCTGCTGGGCGACAAGAACAAGGTCAACGACAAGGACGTTAACGCGACGCTGAGCGTGACGGCGACGGGTACGACGAAAGCTTGGAGCATAAGCGGTGAGCCTGCGCTGACGGCGAACGGCACGGTCGGCCTTTCCTTCCCTGCCAACAGGGCAACCATGTATACCTATAAGGTTACGTTTTCCAAGGCGGACCTCAACAAAGCATCCTTCACCGTTAAGGCCCAGGTCGGCCCCAATAGCCCTGGCACCAACCTAAAATGGCTCGCCGCCAAGATTGCGCCTTCCGAGCGTGCAGAGGTGACGGCTTCGGGCGTTTCGGGCGAGTGGGTCGACGAGAACTCGGATATCAACGCTTTCGACGCTTACAACTATCGCGTGACCGTTACGGGCGCGCCAACAAAAATCAAGCTTACATGGGGCGACAAGGTTGAGCTTGACCCATTTTTGGCGACGAATCATTCCGACGCGACCTTTGATGGAAGGTCGGTTACGTTCACCATGGATCCCGGGTCGGAGATTATTACCTTTTACCGTTCGACGGATACCGCGCCCGGCAGCTGGGATGACATCGGTGTTACGTGCAGGGCTGCGTAGGCCAACCGCAATCGGTGATTTTGAGACCCCGCACGGGGCATGAGATAGAACGAGGTAGGACCAGATGAGAACGGCAAAGCGCATAACAACCGCATGCCTGACTGCGATCATGATTTTCCAGGCGCTTGCGCCCTCCACGGAGGTGTTCGCGCAAGAGCTCGACGCCGTTATGGAGGCATCCGTCTCCGCCGCGCGCGCCGCGGGCAACACGGCGCGCTCCGTACAGGATGCCGTGGCCACCGCGCTGCAAGATGATGACCAGGCTGCATCTGATGATGCCGCAACGACTCCGGGCGCCGATGCGGGAGCCACCGAGGGCGGCGACGGTTCTACCAACGCTGGCGAATCGCAGGACTCCACGACCGATGGAACCGCCAGCGGCGATGCTCCAGCGGAGGGCGACGCGTCCCAAGACGATGCGGCTGCCGATGAGGGTGCTGCTGACGAAGAACAAGCGGATGATGCGGACGCGGATGCCGCTGCCCAGGCAAACACCACCTACCCAATCACTACTGTCGAGGTTCTCAGGCGCAAGTTGGGTGACGGCGATGTCATCACCGACGGCTCGGGCGCCGTCACGGCCATTATCTTTGAGTCAAATGCCGACCTTATCGCCATCTCCAACACCGATCCCGCCATCTACCAGAACGCGAACATCTCCAAAGGTGGCTCGACCGGCATCGACTTCGACGTGTGCGGCGCGGAGATCGTGGACGGCCTGGGTAGCCTCACGTTCCAGGGCTTCGGCAGCGATGCCTACCCTTTCAAAGGCGCGCTCAACCTCGGCGACAGGACCCTGACCGTCAACAAGACGCTCTTCAACAACATCGAGCTCAGCGACGCCAACAGCACCGTAAAGCTCACCTGGAAGGGTACCGATGCCCAGCCCATCGTGGCCGCAAAGGTCACGGGCGCGGACAAGACGCTTGCTGCCACCGTTACCGTGGGCACGCCCAAGAGCGATACCGAAAAGGACATCTGCAAGCTCACCTCGCCGCTTGTGGGCGAGGTCACGGGCGCGCTCACGCTTAACGCAACCTACGTGACAAGCGCGAACAGCCCTCTGGCAGTCGATATGCAATCGAGCGCAGGCAACATGGGCTTGCTTGTGAACACCCTTGCCGAAAAAGCATCGCTTACGCTTTCGGGCCTCGCCCTGCCGGACAACCTCGACGGTACGCCCACCATCAACGCGACAGCCGATGGCGCCAACGCAGGAGGCCTTATCGGCGAGGCACAGGAGGGTGCCACCGTCGCCCTACCAACTGGCATCGATGTCTCGGCGCTGAGCGTCGCAGGTAAAAACGCGGCGGGCGGTCTTATCGGTAAGGCCACCAACCTCACGCTCACCGTGGGCAAGGATAACAGTGGAAAAGACGCCTCGGGCAAGGCTGTCGCCATCAAGCCCGCGCATGCGGTTGGATCGTCATCTGCCGGGACCTATGCAGGCGGCCTTATCGGCGACGCCTCGTTTGCCGACGCATTCACCATCAACAGCGGCATCTTCGACTTTGGCAAGGGCGTGGCGCTCAGTGTGTCCAACACGAGCGCTGCCCCTTCCGCCGGCGGACTGTTCGGCGTACTCGACATATCGAACGGCGACGTGGCCGTCAATGGCGGTTCGTATACAAGCACTCTGCAAAACGGCAAGGACGACAACAAGCACGGCAACTACGGCGGCTTGGTGGGCAAGCTGTGGGGGAGGAAGAACGGCGACGCGCTGCATGCCTTTACGGTGCAGGGTGATACTGCGGTGTCGTTCGGCGTGGGCTCCAACGGCAAACTCACCTACGCAGGCGGCCTAGTAGGCTACCTTGGCGAAGGCGGCGGGAGTGCTAACGTGTCCGCCGTGGTCATCAGTGATGCAACAGTGACATGCTCAACCTCGGGCTACGCCAGTGCAAATGGCAAATACGGCGGCGCCGTGGGCGTCGTGGACACAAACAACGTTCTAGAAGTGCGTGGCCTGAAGGTCAAAACCGCCAGCGGCGCTACCATCGGCGGCACAAACGGTGGCTTTGCCGGAGTCGTTGGGTCGTCGTGGCTCGGCATCGTCAAGTTCAGCGGCATCACCGATCTGTCGGATGCCACCTTCGTAGAAAATGATCACACTGCGCAGCTGATTTATGAGAACTTCAACTCGCTGATTTTTGCCGCCGGTAGCGGAAGCGATAGCGGCGCCGCCGCAGGTGATACCACGAAATGGCAATATAAGCGCCCCTCTACGCCCGTCAAGATCGATGACGTGTACAGCTACGGCCAGGTCATTCGCTTGGGCAACCCGTTGAGCGAGGACCTCATCTCCATCAACGAAGTGCACCAGTGGAACTTTAGCTCTAAGCTCGTAAAAACTGGCGATGCATTTGCGCTGGCAAGTATCGACGATTTCGCAAAGCTGGCGATTACCTGGCAAACCAACGGCTACTACTCGATGGTTGACGGCGTTACCGAAAACAACCTGACCGGCCTGCAGTCCTCGACCATTACGGTGAACGGCACTATTGATCTCAAGGGCACGGGCCTGACGGGTTTCACGCAGGATCGTGCAGACGGCTCGCAAGTTTTCTTGGGAACGTTGAACGGTGGCGGCACAAATGTCAACGGCACAATTAACCTTGCCGTCGGCGAGCCGTACGGCATGCGCGGTAAAGCTGTGCTCGACGGCAATGACACGAGCAACGGCAACGGCAAAATCTACCGCCACGGACGCTTGGGCTTGTTCGCGGCCGTCAACGGCGCAACCATCTCCAACGTCACAATCGCTGGCTCCATGAAGTTCGATAGCGGTTCGGCTATCGATGCCGGGTCGCTTGCAGGTACCATCGTCGGCAACCTGTCATTGTCTGGCGTAACGTGCAAAACGAATATCGCGTGTGATGATACGTTCAGCAACGAAGTGAACATTGGTGGTATTGCGGGCAGCGTGTCGGCGGCTTCTACGGTTGCGTTTGGGGGCAACAGCAAGGCCCGGGCGACCATCACTAAAGCTCAAACGCTTAACGGCAATATGCGCATTGGCGGCGCCATCGGCAATGTGGGCGACTATACCTCGACATTCAATGTTGCGGGCCTCGAAGTCGGCGGCAAAATCAAAACTGGCGATTGCGCCGGCGGCAAGATTGCACAGGTCGGCGGCCTTATTGGCCGCATTGTGCAGGGATCGAACGAGAAGTACGTTACCATTACCGGTCTTAGCTTTAGTGAATTCGCTATGACCGTGGGCAAGAACGGCGATAAGCTCAACGGCGCCGGTGGTCTTCTGGGCTACAGCTGGGGCAACGCCATCGTCACCATTGGCGATGCTGCTGCGAAGACCAGCGGCAGCACCTACGCCCTAAAAACTTCCAATAACACGACCGTGACTGCAAATAGCTCTACCGAGGTCGGCGGCCTCGTATACGCCGCCAGTGGCCACTGGATCATCAATAATTATGCTATCAATTTGGCCAACGCTTCCTTTACCGCTAATAGCGCAACCACGCTTGGCGTTCTTATTGCTCGCGGCAGCACGTCCGATTCAAATAACTTTGGTGCCGAGACCAACTATAACGGTCTATATCTGGAGGACAGGGCTTGGTGGGGTACCGCTTATGCTGTGAATGGCGTGTCTATAACCGCCCCAAAGGTAAAGACATACGACGAATGGCTTGCAAATGGCGTGAAGCCCGAAAGTAATCTGATCGATAACGGCTGCAATGCGGTTGTCTCGCTTCATACCAAGGACGAAAAGCTGGACATGAGCGGAGATCCCGCTAGAGATAATAGTTATCGAAATCGCATCGCCCCCGCTAATCCTTCTGATAGCTTTCCAAAAACAAATGGTTCTGTTCGCTACTACTACAATCTTGACAAAGCATATGCGGAGGTAGGCAACAAACCGGAAAACGCTAGCAAAGACAATTGGATGAACTCCGCAGAGTACTTATTACTTTGGTGTGCGTACCTGTATGCTCCTAGCGCGATTCAGGGCTATATCATTCCGGGAAATCAGGCTATTTTCCAAGGAAACAATATTGGCACGAGCGACAGCGCGGGCGTGGAAATCAATTTAGATGGATACAGTTTCTATCCTACTGACCCTGCGAAGGGCTCAACGGTTACTGTGAATAATGCAACGATTACGTTCCATTATTCCGACATTAAAGCTGAGCAAAAAGGTAACAAAAAGAATAGCGAAGCCACGCAGCACGAAAATATGCACTGCGCTCTCATCGGAACCCATACGGGCAGCCTCAAGGTTAAAAATGTCACGCTTGCAGGCACCGTGGGCTCTGTTGTGAACGATGAGGGAAGTTCGTCCGGCGCACTTGTGTGCCGCTGTATCTATGGGCCCATCAATGAGACTAATGTGGTGCAGCTCGAGATAGATGGTCTGACACTCGACGGCTTGAAGGTCGACGGTGTGAACGGCAATACCAGCTATGCTCCTCTGCTTATCAACGAGATGCAGACATGCGTGAACCTGAGCGCTAAGAATATTTCTTCAACCCTTAGTTACGCGAAAGGGGACAAGGCGGCAACCTCGCTCTTCGGCAGACTCGGCGTGGGAAAAAATTCCGATCAGGTGACGGCGAAGTTTGAGCAAATCAGCTTGCCCAGCCAAGAGAACAATACGATCTTCACCCATGCGAGCCTGCTGGAGAGTTTTGGCTACGGAAGCACGAGCACGGGCTCTGCGGACTACACCTTTACTAGGGCTGATGCCGATGCGGGCAAGGTGACCTACGGATCCGATATTGATGGGAGTACGGAGTACCCGGGCAAGCAGCTTTGGTATTACGACGAAGCGACGTATGGTGCCGTGAGCGGCTATGTGACGGTTGATGGTAAGAAGGACGGTGACGTCAGGCCTTGGTTCGGTGACTACCTTCCTTATGTTTACAAGGGAAAAGCCGCCGAGGATGGCGTCCAGTATCACGAAATTAAAGTCAACCAGCGCATTCCAAAGCTGGTAATGGGATGTGGTACCTACGGCGATCCTTATTCCGTCACAAACGCGGCGGAGATGAATGCCATTGCCAACTACATTAATAACATGACGGCGCTTGACGGCTGGGAGGTCACCATTGTCGCCGACCAGGGTAGGCTCTGCACTCGCCGCAGCAGCGATCACTCGACCGACAATGAGGTTACGTACGTCTACAAGCAGGCGAACGGTACCGATAATAAATGGGAGAAGAAGACCGGAGACGCGTCGACCAATTCCCCGCAGACGCTGAGCGACGAAACCATGCACCGCTATATGCAGAGCGCGTATTACAGCATCGAGCCTACTGAGGGCAATACGATTACTCTCGACGGCGCATCGTTTGGCGGTTTTGGAAATAGGGCCAACCCGTTTAGGGGCGTCATCGTTGGCAACTTTGGCAGTGATAATAAAAACGCAACCATCAAGATAGAGAATAACGAGGGTTCGCTTCGCGGCCTTATTCCCTATAGTTACGGCAGCGTGGTGCGCGATCTGAATATTCGCTATGTGAACGCGTCGGCGACTATTACTTATTCTGCCAAGGATGCCGACGGCGTTCCGACGGCGTTTTTCGGTGGCGTTGTCGGCTGCATCCTTGGTGGCGATAACATTATCGATGGCGTGGTCGTTAATGGGACGACGGCCAAAAACCCTACAACGGGATTTACCGTCACGGGCGGTGGCGACAAGCCGCATCTTGTTCCCATTGGCGGCTACGTCGGTGCCATTGCGGGTGGCGGTGTGATTTTCCGCCATACGGGCGATTCATGGCGTGGCGGCACAAAGGAAAAGTTCCTGCCCGTCGCGAAAGGCGGCGCCGACGTCCAGCTGTACGACAATCCCTACGTCGGTCGTGTGATTGATGGCTATGCCTTTAGCGAGGGCTGTAAGGTTGAAAACGGTAACGCTAACTACCAGATTAACGAGCTCACAAAAAAAGGAACCCCCTGTGTCACCACCACGGGCACCGACAACAAGTACCTCGGCACTAACGCCGAGGCTCCTGTGACCATGGTGAAAAACGCCCAGGGCCTTTTGGTGCTCTCGGCCATCATCAGCTCGGGTGCGGGTGCTGGCGCGGCACATACCAACTACTCCAATAATGGCGTGTTTCGTGGTTCCAAGGCTTACTGGGGCAGCGATTCGCAAGACCCGGCGATATGCGGCTACCTGTTTGGCAACAAGGAATATGGCAAGGTACGGAATGCTAACTACGCAAATGTGGGCAAGCCTGAGAGTGCTGCCGGCGATTTCGAAATCGCCAAAAACGACGACCAGAAGGCCCCCGGCAAGCAGGGGTGGCACGGCCCGCTCGACCATGATGACGATGTAAATTCGCCCTACCTGGTGGCGTCCTACGCTGCCGACTACCAAACGGGCTATGTGTGCGCGTCGAAATCGATCGGCATGAGCTTGGAGTTCAAGCAGGGCGACACCTACGATATGACCGACTACGGCACGGGGTACGTGGGCCTAAACGGCCGCTACTATTCCAATGCCTGCAATTCGAACCAGCCGGGCACCGACCGCGACCGTATTACGCCGCACGTAGCCACGATCGACGGTAACGGCGCCACCATCACGGTGGGTACCGAAGGCACCGCCTACGGCGTCGTCGAATACGCCGACGACGACTATAAGGTCTCGGGCGTGGGTGGTCTATTCAGCACCGTGATGTTCACCTCCACCAATGTGGGGCAGAGCGTCACCGCGAACGACGGCGCGCAGGTCAAAGACCTCACCTTTAGCAACTGCAACGTAGCGCTCACCTATATCGACACCAACGGCGAAGCCAAACCAGGAGAGGCGCCGAACGACCTTACCGGTGCCGGCCTTTTGGCGGGTGCAACGGCCAACTACGACGACGGCACGTGCGGCATCTACCGCAACGTGCAGATGAAGAACTGCACCGTGTCGGGCGCAAAGAGCGTAGGAGGGCTTCTTGGCAGCTCGGGCCGCGCCAGACGAACTACGAGCGAAGACAGAACCTATATGGTCGAGTTCGGGGACGGGTGGGGCCCCGCGTATCTCTATGACTGCTCATACACTGGCCTTAACGTCACGGGCGAGAAGAATGTCGGTGGCTATGTGGGTACGGTCGCCTCGGCGTGCGGTGTGTGGACAACCGCAGGCACAGGGGTGAGCGAAAGGACCGTTGGCAAAAACTCGACCATAACTGCCACAGGGACAGTGCCCTACGTGGGCGGCGTGCTCGGCTATGTCGAAAGAAGCGATATCTCGGTCAACACCAACATCGGCACCACCACAGCGGCCCAGTCGTCGTGCACGGCAGTCATCTCTGGGGTAAACGTGCTAGCCACCGGGTCGAACTCCGATGACCATATGGGCGCCGGCGGCGTGGTCGGACGCGCCCGTGGCGGCGTTATTTCTATGAGCAACGTGCGCATTGATGGCGGAAACGGCACCGAGAACGCCGTCATCGGCGATAAGGCCGGAACGAACAATAGCATCTACAATGCGGGCGGCCTGATTGGTGAGGTTACGAGTAGCGGTAGCCCCAACAAGTACTGGTTCGACGACTGCAGTGTCAAGAATGTCAGCATCGCCGGCACCGGCAAATGCTCGGGCGGGCTTATCGGCTACTTCTTCAGCAATGTGAATATAGCCTGCAACAACATCGCGATCGAGAACGCTACGATTAAGGGTAACTGGAGCGGCGGTCTGCTGGGCGCGAATAACGCGAGTAACAGCGGGTCCGTCGTCATCGACGTTACCAACACAAAGGTATCCAACACCACGTTTAGCGAAAGGTCCAACGGCGGCATTATGGGCGACGGGCGCGGCCAGTTCCATCTGTTAAACGTGCTCATGGACAGCAATAGCTACAATGCGGGCAAAACCCAGGGCGTACTCTTGGGCGAGGTTGACACGGGGGATGGTAAGTACAGCCTTTCCGCAGCGGGCGTGGAAGTAAAGCCCGGTAGTGGCAAGACCACGAGCGACCTGCCGCCGATGGTTTACACGACCAATACGAATACGGCTGCTGTTAACGAGAAAACTTATATTGCCTTCGGCGACTACAACGGCACGGCTGCCGCGCCCAACGAGAACAAAACGCTTTACGGCGCAGGCGATACTGCTACCACGGCAACAAGTCCGTACGTGACCACGAGGCCCGTGAGCACGCTGGCGGTGCGTGCCTCCGACGGCGACACCACCGACCGCTACCTGTTTGGCGACGGCGCCGCCATTGACACCGCGACGACCATCCAAAGCCAAGCGGGTGCCCGCGTTCCCGGCCGCTACACCTACACCAACATCGCCGGCATCAATGATGCCGGCGCATACCAAAACACGAGCACCTATAGCGCGGACAGCTCGCGTAGCACCTATAACGCTAACAACATTACTTCGGGCAAGAAGGCCAAAACTGACTTCCCCGTGCTCGTGATTCCGGGCAACGATACCACGACGGTGGAGAGCTACCTGAACATCGTGACCAATGGCGGCTTCTCCGACGCCCGCCGCCTCAACGGCAGCACCGCGCATGTGACCGCCACCGCCGAGGTCTTCTCGCTCGCCGATAACGGCACCTTCGTCAAGGACGTAGCCGCCTCGCAAGCGCCCACGCTCAAGGTGCTCAACAATGGCACGAGCTCTATGGCATTCCGCGCGAGCACCGACTGGGACAATGAGCAGGGGCGCTTCACGCTGCTTACGGTCACCTTTAGCGAGGCCGGCCAGAGCTACCGTGTACAGGTACCCATCATCGTCAAGCGCATGCTCGAGATCGACTTTACCGCCACCTACTCCGAAGGTGCGAACTTCAAGGCTGCCGACTATGCGACAAAATACGACAAGCACGTACTTGTGAGCAGCGGCGACACCATGACCGGCTACCTTACCTGGACCTATGGCAGCGCTCGGGGCAAGCCGGTCGATTACGGCTGGAACACGCTGCTCGAAGCCGGCGGCTCTATGGGTCCGCTCAACAAGAGCATTACCTTCGGTGCCACGCTGCCCGAGGGTACACAGCTCACACTCGTGGACACGGCCAACAACAGCCGCGAATATCACTACACGGTGGGCACGGGCGGCGCGACGTCAGTCAAGCTCACCGAGTTTGTGGACGCTGGCAACAAGGCTTACTACACCGAACCGTGGCTGAGCGAAATCGTGGGCGTGAAGGCCGATGAGGCCAAGGAGGACAAGGACGGCGCTTGGGTCAAGCTCGCCGATGACGAGGTCAAGGACAAGAGCCAGGCCGAACTCGCGAAGATGGCTGGCGCCAAGGTCGATGGCGCGTACTACCGCGCGCGCACTTCTTCCGACGCGACGGGCACGTTCTATACCCTCTCCGTTGATAAGGAAGAGCCCAAGAGCGAAAACTTCTACTTGGTGGTGCGCACGCCGGCGGGGTCCGCGGGCGTCAACGGCTACACCGCCACCACGGTGGACACGAGCCTCAACGAGCACATCAACTACCTGCTGCGAGGCAAGAAAGCAGCCGACGGCAAGGCTGCCGAGGATGGGCACCAGAATACGCCCTCGACCTACAGCGTGGCATCAAACTACACGCACAGCCTCGTTGACAACAAGCGTAACCTCGTCGACAACAGGGACAGCATCAACCGGATGGAGCTCAAGGAAGCCACCTATTCGCTTTCCATGAACGTGAGCGACACCGTGACGTTTGACTCGAGCCAGCAATACACGAGCTCTGACGCGCTGTATTATCAGCTCGATTCGTCGCTTGTCACCTATCACGATGGCGTCATCGCGGGCTCGGTAGGATACCCCACGGGCACGCAGGGCACGTATGAGTTCTACGTTAAGGTGGGTGATAACTACTACACCTGGGGCGGGTCGGGTTGGAATCTGGCCGGCACGAAGGAGACCCCAGTGGTGTCGGGCCTTAGTTGGACTGCGAACGGTGGCGACATGTCACTGGTGCTTGCCGATGCTGAGGGTAATCCCATCGACATGTCGGGCCTGCGCGAGATCGCCAAGAACCATGTCAACGCCTTCACCGTTACCATGAGGGCCGCGCTCACCATGACGGAGCCTGCCTGCCAGGCGGGTATCGTGGCCTCGCAGAACAGCGGCACCGACCGCTACACCAAACCCAACTACCGCGCGTACCTTTCCACGCATGCCGACACGCTCAGCACCAGTAGCAACTCGGCATACAACGATGGCGGCGCCGGCTACTACCGTATGGATGTGGGCTCATCGACCATCGCGCTCGAGGCGTCTAAGAAATCCCAGTTGGGCATCAACATCGATGACCTCAAGTCCGCTGACGGCGAGATCGCTCTGGTGGGTACCTACGACCTGAGCAAGCTCACGGGCGCCGAGGCTAAGATCGACGCCGCAAGCACGGTGACCTACACGCTGAGCCTGGAGCAGCGGCAAGATAATGGCGGCTATGCTCCGGTCGGCGATATCTCGAACTACATTACGGTGCTCGGCAGCGATTACCTAGGCACGGGTGCGGCATCCGCCGACGGCAACAGCTATGTGTTCACCGACACCAAGACCAACGGCGCGTTCCTCACGCGCGACGGCAACAGCCTTGCCTTTAAGCATGCCTTCCGCGTTAAAGTGAATACGAATGTTGAGGGTGAGAACCAAACTTACGCAAACTACCGCTTGGTGCTTACGGCCAATATTATGACCGGCAACGTTGTCGACGACACACCGGTCAACGTTAGCAACCTTGATGGCTATTCGCACTCCGACTACGTGACGTACACGCTAGCGCGCATCAACACCGAGGGCATTCGGCACGAGACGAAAACCAACTAGCTACGCGAGGGGCGGCAACCACCCGGTTGCCGCCCTTTTTCTTGTTCGCTTGGCCTACTGCTGCCCCAGCTCTCCACCAACTTTCCAGCTTTCCACTTAACTTACCACTCAAGGTGGAAAGCTGGAAAGTTAAGTGGAAAGCTGGTAAGTTAGGTGGAAAGTTGGAAAGTTGGGAGGTTCGGCATGAATGAGGAGTGGTTGGCGCAGGTTATCCATCATCTGCGGGCAATAGGAAACGACACCCAGCAGTACGAAGTAAAAGAAGCCAAGGGCGCGCTCCCCAAAAGCATCGTCGAGACGCTTTCGGCATTTTCCAACGCGCAGGGCGGCTTTATCATCCTCGGCATTTCCGAAAAGAACGGGTTTATGCCCGTCGAGGGTTTTGATGCCCGCAAGATGCAAGACGCCCTCTCTTCTGCATGTGAAAAGCTGACGCCCGTTGTGAGGCCGGATATCCAAGTGCTCCCCTTCGAGGGTAAGCTGGTGCTTTGCGCGCGCATCAAAGAAATGTATCCACGCGATAAACCCTGCTATATTGCGGCACGCGGAATGTACGATTCGTCCTTTATCCGTACGGGCGACGGCGACCGGCGCATGACTCCCTACGAAATCGATCGCTTTATGGAGGAGCATGTTCAGCCTACATACGACGACGAGCCGGTCGAAGGTGCCACGCTCGATGACCTTGACGCCGATCTTTTGCAAGGGTTTATAAAACGCCAGCGCGAGCTACACCCTAGGCTTTTGGGCACCAGAAGCGACGATGAGATTCTCCTTGACCTGCATGTGACCAAAAGGGTGGACGACGCAATCGTGCCGACGCTTGCTGCAATTGTCGCGATGGGACGGTTTCCGCAAAAGTTCTTCCCACGTCTCAATGTGACCTTTACGGCGTACCCCGGGACCACAAAAACGCAGCGAGTAAGTGATAACAAGCGTTTTGTGGATTCTCAGACCATTTTGGGTCCGATCCCTTTCATGATTGAGGACGTGCTTGCCGCCGTTGCGAGAAACACCCGAAACGCAGCGGTTATCGAGGGCGCGTTCCGGAAAGATGTGCCCGATTATCCGCCCGTGGCGCTGCGCGAGGCGGTGGCGAACGCGCTCATGCACCGCGACTACTCTTCCGCCGCGCGCGGCTCACAAGTGCAGGTCAACTTGTATATCGACCGCGTCGAGATTCTCAATCCCGGCGGGCTGTACGGCGACGTAACGATCGATTCGCTGGGAGTTTCTGGGGTTTCGTCATCCAGAAACCAGTTCCTTTCAAATATCCTCGAGACCACGCCGTACCCAGACGGTGGCTACGTGGTCGAAAATCGCGGCACTGGTTATCAGGAGATAGGTGAGCAGCTCGAGCGGGCAAACATGTTGCCGCCCGAACCAAAGAACTCGACAGTTTCTTTTTCGTTGACGTTCGATAAGCGAAAGATAATGCGGGCGGAACAGGTGACGTCTGTGGGGCATGTGGACGAGGCAATCTTGGATTACCTGGCAACACATTCTTCGGCCTCGACCAAGGAGCTCACCGACGCTTCGGGTTTGAGCAGGAGCGCCGTTTCCAACCACATAAAAGGCTTGATTGGTGCGGGCAAGATTGAGGCGATGGAGCCTCCACGCAGCCCGCGACAACGGTATCGACTCGCGAAGTAGGGCTGTCCGTCGCCCATGCTTCGGTCTCCCAACTTCTTTCCAGCTTTCCACTTAACTTACCACTTAAGGTGGAAAGCTGGAAAGTTAAGTGGAAAGTTGGGAAGCAAGTGGAAAGCTGACATGTTAGGTGCGGACTGACGAGGGGTTAATAATTGCACAAACCATACCAGCCAAACAAAAAGATACCAATCTGGTTGGTAAAACACCGTCAATGAGCCGCGAGCCAACTAGCTGCGTAAATAAAACCTAAAGAACTGTTGCAAATGAATGGCAAATACCCAGATGCCGCCGTTGCGATTTTCAATTAACTGTTACGCGGGAACAGCAAAATGCTACTATCTAACAAGCACGTAAGAGAGCAGATTAACGGTTAAGGCTAAGAAGTGCCAGGTATGTCGGAAGCAACTAGGACCCGCACGCATGCGCCCGAGGTTAGGCAGCGCGCCGTCGAGATCCTCCAAGAGGGGGTCGGTCACCGCGCCCTCGCTGCAAAGCTTGGCATTCCCCAGGCCACGGCTCGTCAGTGGGCCCGCGCATATGCCGTGGGCGGTGCCGACGCCGTGCTCAATGCGGGCGCTCGTCATCACACCTATTCGTACGACGTAAAGCTCGCCGTGGTTAAGGACCGTCTGGAAAACGGCCTGACGGTTCGCGAGGCCATGATCAAGCACGGGATTCCCAGCGAGTCTTCGGTTAGGGCCTGGTGCCGCCAGTATCGCGAGGGCGGTGAGTCCGCGCTGGTCGATAAGCCGCGCGGTCGCAAGCCGCGCGTTAAAAAGGCGGAATAGCGAACGGGATGGTGCGCCCACAGGGGCGCATTTTTCTTGCCGCCCCTCTGCTCCAATGCGGACAGACTCCTTGCCCCGTACGCCTAAAACTCCCCAGTTGACCGAAAACCCGCCGCCGCTACTCCTCAATTGAGCTATAACGTTAAACAATTGCAGCGTTTTTGCATGGGGGAGTGATGGTATGACGCTACTGTATTTCCTTACCCTGTTTCCGCTGGTACCGGCGCTGGGCATGCTGCTCGCGCACGGTGACCGCGCCCGCGATGCGGTGGGGCTCATAGGTTCCGGCATCATTATGGCGGTGACAGTTGTAGTCGCCGTCATGTTTTTTGGCGCGGGCCCGCAGAGCTTTGAGGTTGCCTCCGACACCTCGCATGTGCTCTCGATCATCAGCTCCGCCATCGATGTCATTCTGTGTGCCGTCATCCTGTACAACGCGTACAAATATGGGAACGTGCTCACCACGGTGCTCGGCATAGTCCAGCTGGTGGGCTCGCTCGCCTTTGCAGCCATGACGCTGCCCGCGGCCGAAGCCGTCACGGCGACGCCGCTCTACCTGGATTACATGAGCGTGATCATGGTCCTCGCCGTCGGCATTGTCGGCAGCCTAATCTGCGTGTATGCCCTGGGCTACATGAAGGACTTCCAGGCCCACGACGAGCACGAGGCCGCGCTGCGCGGGCAGACCGCGCCCGACCGACGCCCTCAGTTCCTGGCGCTTATGTTCCTGTTCCTCTCGGCTATGTTCGTCATCGTGACGAGCGACAACCTTGAGTGGCTGTTCTGCGGCTGGGAAATCACCACCGTGTGCTCGTTCCTTATGATTGGCTATACGCGCACGCCCGAGGCCATCAAGAACGCCTTCACCCAGATCATCCTCAACATGCTGGGCGGCATCGCGTTTTTGGCCGGCCTCATGTACCTGCACGTTAACGGCATGCCGCTGACCATCTCGGGTGTGATCGAGCTTTCCGGCGCCGGAACCGCGCAATCCGCGCTGCTGGTGATGCCGGTCATCCTGCTGTCGCTCGCCGCACTCACCAAGGCCGCACAGATGCCGTTCCATACCTGGCTGCTTGGCGCCATGGTCGCCCCCACGCCCACGAGCGCCCTGCTGCACTCGTCCACCATGGTCAAGGCCGGCGTGTTCCTGATGGTCAAGCTGAGCCCGCTCTATGCCATCTATCCCGTGACCGGGTTTATGGTCACGAGTGTGGGTGCCATCACGTTTTTGCTCGCTGCCCTCATGGCCATCTCGCAGAGCAACGCCAAGCGCGTGCTCGCGTACTCCACCATTTCCAACTTGGGCCTCATCAGTGCCTGCCTGGGTGTCGGTGCGCCCGAGGCCGTATGGGCGGCCATCTTCCTGATCCTGTTCCACACGGTGGCCAAGTCGCTGCTGTTCCTGTGCGTGGGCACGGCCGAGCATCATATCGGCAGCCGCAATATCGAGGACATGGACGGTATGTTCAGCCGCATGCCGCACCTGACGCGTCTGATGATGCTGGGCATCATGGGCATGTTTGTGGCGCCGTTTGGCATGCTCGTGTCCAAGTGGGGCGCCCTGGTGGCGTTTGCGCAGACCGGCAATGTGCTCATGATCATGGTGCTGGCCTTTGGCTCGGCCGCGACGTTTTACTTCTGGGGCAAGTGGCTTGCCAAGCTTTCGGGCGTCGACCCCACGGCTCAAAACGTTGAGGTCAATGTCCATAAGACCGAATGGATGGCCCTCAACACCATCGCCGCGCTGCTGATTCTGTGCTGCGTGGCGTTCCCGGTTATCTCGAGCGGTCTGGTGTCGCCTTACTTGGCCATGGTGTTTGGCCGCGTGCCGTACGTTATTGGCAAGGACGCCATGTACCTGATGGTGGTTATCGTGGCGTTTATCGCCGTGGTGCTGCTGACTTCATTCCGCGTGAGCAACAAACCGCACGTCAACGTGTACCTTTCGGGCGTGGGGACCGACAAATATCGCCATTTCCGCGGCTCGATGGGACACGAGGTGAAGGCCGAAAAGCGCAATTGGTACTCGGAGGACGCCCTTGGCGAGAAGCGTATTGGCCCCGCGGGTAGCGTCGTGTGCTGCAGCATTATCTTGTTTGCGCTGCTGTGTTGCGCGTGGATTGGGCCCGAGCGACTTGCCATGAGTGCGCCCTCGGTGCTGCGCGGCAAGTATTTTGAAGGTTCGGGCGTCGTGGGCATTTTTATTGGCACCGTGGCATTTGCCTTACTGGCGCCGCTTGTGGGCGGCCTGATCGACGGCGTTGACCGCAAACTTTCGGCCCGCATGCAGGGCCGCGTGGGCCCGCGCCTGCTCCAGCCTTTCTACGATGTGGCCAAGCTGCTGCGCAAGGCCCCCGCCAGCGTAAACACCATGGACGATACCTACATGGCGTGCGCGCTCATCTTTACCGTGGTGGGCGGCGGCATCTTTGTGTCGGGTTCCAACACGCTGTTGTGCGCTTTTATGGTGACCCTCGCTGCGATCTTTGTGGTGTTGGCGTCCGCCTCGACGCAAAGCCCGTTTGCCCAGGTCGGCGCCGACCGTGAGCTGCTGCAGGTCATGAGTTACGAGCCCGCCGTTTTGCTGATGAGCGTGGGCCTGTACCTTGCCACCGACAGCTTCGATTCCATCGCCGTGACGGGGCAGTCGGCCCCCATCATCGTGTACAGCGCGCCCATTTTCCTCGCGCTGCTCGCGGTGCTCACCATCAAGCTGCGCAAGTCGCCGTTTGACCTTTCGTACTCGCATCACGCGCATCAGGAGATCGTCCAGGGCGTCGCCACCGAGATGAGCGGCGGCACGCTGGCCAAGATGACCCTTATGCACTGGTGCGAGACCGTGCTGTTTTTGATGTGGGTGGGCATGTTCTTTGTCTGGGACAACCCGGTGAGCTGGGTGGTCGCCCTGGTCGTGATGGCTGCGACGTACTTTGTCGAGGTGCTGATCGACAACACCTTCGCGCGCAGCACCTGGCGCAGCTGCTTTAAGCTCGGATGGGGCGTGGCGCTGGTGTTTGGCCTGCTCAACCTTATGCCCATCCTCGTCGACGTGTTTATTTAGGAGGCGGCATCCATGGATCATAAAATGTCGCGCTCGCCGTGGGTTATTCATTACGACGGCTCGAGCTGCAACGGATGCGATATCGAGGTGCTGGCCTCGCTCACGCCACTGTTCGATGCGGAGCGCTTTGGCGTGGTCAACACCGGCAACCCCAAGCATGCGGACATCTTTTTGGTGACGGGGTCGGTCAATGCCCAGAACCTGCCCGTCGTGCGCCAGATCTACAACCAGATGCTCGAGCCCAAGTGCGTGGTGGCGTGCGGCATCTGCGCGTGCTCGGGCGGCGTATTCCGCGATGCCTACAACGTAATCGGCGGCGTGGACCGCGCGATTCCCGTGGACGTGTACGCGCCCGGGTGCGCCATTCGCCCCGAGACCGTGATCGATGCCATCGTGGAGGCGTGCGGCATCCTGGACCAGAAGGAGGCCGTGATGCGCGCCGGCGGCGACCCGCTCACCGTGGGCGGCGCCGCTACCTGGGACGGTGGCGTTGAGTTGGGCGAGGACGGGTTTGTGGCCGCGGGGGCCGGGGCTGACGGTGCCGGTGGCGCGCCTGCCGGGAAGCCCGCCGCGCCCGCCGCTGGCGACGCATCTGCTGAGACGCCCGCCGCTGCAAAGGAGGCCGAGTAATGCAAATGGCTATTTATACCACCGTCGAGATCGACGAGCTCTTGTCGCATGTCCAGGCGCTCAAGGGCGTCGGCGCGCGTTTTGTGCAAATGCATGCCGAGCGCAACGTCGACGACGGCACGTATCGCCTGGTCTATACGTTTATCAACGCTCGTGCTGCTCAGGAGCATATTGCGCAGGACGGCAGCTATGCGATCGAGAACCTGGTGGTTGAGGGAATTAATCAGTACCAGGAGATTCCGTCCATTAGCTCGTACTATCCGGCGGTGTTTCCGTTTGAAAATGAGGCCCACGACCTATTTGGGCTTGCCATCACCGACATGCAGATTGACTTTAAGGGCTTTTTCTACCAGGTCTCGACTGCCGAGCCCATGAGCGTTATCACGCCCGAGGTGAAGGCCGCGCGCGAGAAGGCCATGAAGGTCCGCGCGGCTGCTGAGGCTAAGGCGCGCAAGACTGCGGCCGAGAAGGCCGCCGCTGCCACGGCAGCTGCGGGGGAGGGCGCTGCGGGCGCTGGCGATGCTGCGGGCGCTGTTGCCGCCCAGCCCGCTGCGGCTACCGGCTCCGATGCTCAGCATGACGATGCCGCTGCCAAGGCCGCGCTCAAGGCTGCCGAGATGGAGGCAAAGCTCGCCGCCATGGATCCCGAGAAAGCGGCCAAGGTCCGCGCGGCGCTTGCCGCCAAGGCCGCCCGCGACAAGCAGAAAAAGGAGGCGTAAGGTCCATGGCACATCGCTCCGTTATTCCGTTTGGCCCGCAACACCCGGTGCTGCCCGAGCCGCTTCATCTGGACCTGGTGATCGAGGACGACCGCGTCATCGAGGCAATTCCGCAGATCGGCTTTGTGCACCGCGGGCTCGAGAAACTCACCGAAAAGCGCGACATGCACCAGTTTGGCTACATCGCCGAGCGCATCTGCGGCATCTGCGCCGTGGGCCACAGCTACGGCTATGCCAGCGCCTGCGAACGTATGCTTGGTATCGAAGTGCCCGGTCGCGTGCAGTATATCCGCACCATTTTGCATGAGCTTTCGCGCATCCACTCGCATCTGCTGTGGCTGGGCCTGCTCGCCGATGCCTTTGGCTTCGAGGCGCTGTTCTATCGGTCGTGGACCCTGCGCGAGCAGATTCTCAAGATCTTTGAGAGTACGTGCGGCGGCCGCGTGATTCTGTCGATCAACGAGATCGGCGGTCTTAAACACGACATTGAGGACTCCGAGCTGGCGGGTATTGTCCAGACGCTCGATGCCATGCGTCCCGACTACGAGGCCCTGGTGCATACGTTTTTGGACGACAATAGCTGCGGCGAGCGCTTGCATGGCGTGGGCGTGATCAGCAAGAAGGATGCGCTGGAGCTTTCGATGGTCGGCCCGTTTGGGCGCGCCTCGGGCGTGGACTACGACGTACGCATGTTTGGCGACGGTGCCTATGCGGACTTGGCTGCATTTGAGCCCATCGTTGCCACCGACGGCGACTGCTATGCCCGCTGCCAGGTGCGTTGTGCCGAGGTCACGCAGGCCATGGACATCATCAAGGAGCTTGTGGGCAAGATCCCGCACGACGGTATCGGCGGGCGCACCAAGCTCACGCCGGCCGACGGCGCGCGCGGCGAGGTTGTGATTGAGCAGCCGCGCGGCGAGGCGTACTACTATGTGCGCGGTAACGGCACCAAGAATCTGGACCGTTTTCGCGTGCGAACGCCGACGTCGCAAAACCTGGCGGGTCTGACACATGCGCTGCAGGGCGTGCTCCTTGCCAACGTTCCTATGATTATCCTGACCATCGACCCCTGCATTAGCTGCACGGAAAGGTAGGCGCGGCATGAGTTTACTGACATTTGCCAAGACGGCCTTGGGCTCTATGGTCAAGCAGCCGGTCACGGTGTGCTATCCGCAGGAGAATCTCGTGGCGCCCGAGCGCCTGCGCGGGCACATCGTTAACGACATGGACGTGTGCATTTGCTGCGGCATGTGCGCGCGTCGCTGCCCGGCGGGCGCGCTTGCGGTCGATCGCAAGGGTGGTACCTGGTCGATCGATCCGTATGCCTGCGTGGTATGCGGCGAGTGTATCGAAAGCTGTCCCAAACACTGCCTGACTATGGACACCGCCCGCACCCCAGTCGCAGCGAACAAGACTCCCACGGTAGAAACTAAGTCGGAGTAGCGCTGGAATAGAGCTGGAATAGGGGCCGGTGGGGCAAAAATGCCCCGCCGGCCCCGCGCTTAAACGCGCGGTTGGGCCGCCACGAACAAAACTATGTCGGTTTACTACGAAGAATTCGACATTCCCGACCATGACTGCATTTTTCTAAATACTGCAAGCGTTCTACCTGCGGTTTTGCAAACGCGCAATTTACCGTGGTCGAAGGCGGGCGATTCGTCGTAGTAAACCGACATAGTTTTGAAATGGCATTAAATCGGTAGCAGCCATTTTGCTATGCCGGGGCGGTCGGCCGTTGGGAAATTACCCTCGCAGGTAGGCGATGGCGATCTGTGTGCGGTTGCGCAGGCCCATTTTGGCAAGGATTGAGCTGATGTGGTTGCGTACGGTGCCTTCGCCCATATAGGCGGTGGCAGCAATCTCCTTGTTGTCGAGGCCGCGGGCGATGAGCTCGGCGACTTCGAACTCGCGGTCAGTCAGGCTGACAAAGGCCGCGGGCCGGCGGGTCGTGCCGGCTTCGACGCCCGCCCCATCAAAGTTGATATCCTCGATCGCCTTGCCCTCGAGCACGCGTTTGCCGTCCATGACCTGCGCCAGCGCTGGCGGAATGGCGGCGACATCGGTCTTGATCAGGTAACCGCGGGCGCCCAGCTTGAGCGCCGACACAATGTACTCGTCATCCGAGAACGTCGTCAGAAACACCACGCGCGCTGCAGGATCACGCTCAAGGATCTCGCGTGCCGCCGAAAGACCGTCCCGCCCCGGCATCTGAATGTCGAGCAGTGCGATATCGGGTGCGTGTTCGGCATAGAGAGCCACTGCGTCGTTGCCGTTGGCACCGGTGCCCACCACCTCGATCTGCGGCTGGGCGCCCAGGATAATCTTGAGCGAATCGACCACCAAGCGGTCGTCGTCGACAACGATGAGCCTCATCGGCCCTCATCTCCTTGCTGTTTGGGAACGGTGGCAAACACGCGCCAGCCGCCGGCGCTGGCACGCGGGCCGGCGGTGAAGGTGCCGCCAAGCGCCTCGATGCGCTCGCGCATGGAGGCGAGCCCCATGCCCTCCGCGGCGCCGCGGCTGCTTGCTTGGACCCCGCCCGTGCCATCGTCGGTAACGATGAGCTGGTAAAACGACGGATGCTCCATGCATCGTACAGTGACAGCATGGGCGCAAGCGTGGCGCATGGTGTTGGAGAGCGCCTCGCGCAGGACCGCCGCAAAGCAGTTGGCGACGTTTGCGGGTGCATGCTCGGCCATAACTTCAAGCTCAATCTGCGGACCGCCGTCCGAGCGCGCGCCTTCGACAATGCGTTCGAGCTGCACGGAAAGGTCGACGGCGTTGTCGTTGAGCGCATGGACGCTGGTGCGCACAAGCTGGAGCGCCTCGTCAACCGTGCGTTTGACGTCGGCGAAATCGGCGGCAACCCTGGGCTCGTCGGCGTGCACGACGCGCAGGGCCTCGGTCTGCAGCGAGGCGCGCGTGAGCTGGTGGCCGACGTTATCGTGGATCTCGCGCGCGATACGGGCGCGTTCGGCGAGTGTCGCGAGCTCGACTTCGTAGTCCTGGCGATCGGCAAGGTCGCGGTTGCGCGCTTCGAGCGCGAGAGCTCGTTCCTGCAGCTCGTCGCGGATGCGGCGCATGCGCTGCTGCTCGCGCTCCAACTGGGCGGTACGTAGCGATAACAAGGTGGCGGCAACTGAAAGGATGGCGGTCAGTAGAAGCGTTCGGGCGGTGAGCGCGTCGGCGCGTAGGTCCGCGACGAGTGCGAAGACAAAGGCGACGCCAATGCCCAACGCGACCCAAACGTGTTCACGGCGCACGCGCCGCGCAATGTCATAGAGGGCGAGAGGCGCAAACGGCACAAACGGCGGCGCAAAGACGGCCGCGATGATGTAAGCGTAACTCGCGGCCTTGCTTACACGGCGTGTGCGTTCCCCCTTTGCGACCTCGGCCAGCGAGGTGGCGATAACGCCAAGGCAAAACGCCGCGACCAGGCAAGCGTCCACAGCAAGGCCCGTGGCGGCCGCAATGCAGCACGCCAGCACGATCGATTTGTCGAAAAGCCTGTTCATACGGGTATTGTACGCGAAGCTACGCGTGGTGGAGGGGCCGCCTGCGCAACCGTGACATTCCTCCCGCGCGACAAATCGGGGGCGTCGGTGGCCACACGGCCAAGCCCCGCACTCGTGACAAAGCTCACTGGTGCGCGCCGGCGGCTCCTGCGATGATGCAATCGTACCGGGCCGCAATCAACAGAAGGGCCGCCTCATGACAGACATCGTCCACGTCGAAAACCTCGTCAAGCGCTACGACGATCTTATCGCGCTCGACCACTTTAACCTGAGCATCGCCCCCGGCGAGATCTTTGGCCTGCTGGGCCCCAACGGCTCGGGCAAGACCACGTCCATCAACTGTATTCTGCAGCTGCTTGCCTACGACAAAGGCACCATCGAGCTGTTCGGCGAGCCCATGACGCCCGCCCGCTATGACCTCAAGCGCCGCATCGGCGTGGTGCCACAGCAGGTGGCGGTGTTTGACGAGCTCACGGTGCGCGAGAATATCGACTATTTCTGTAGCCTTTACATCAGCGACCGCAAGCGCCGCCGCGCGCTCGTGGACGAGGCCATCGACTTTGTCGGGCTGGGCGACTTTACCAAGTTCCGCCCCGGTAAGCTCTCGGGCGGCCTGGCGCGACGCCTCAACATCGCCTGCGGTATCGCGCACAAGCCCGAGCTCATCTTTTTTGACGAGCCCACGGTGGCGGTCGACCCGCAGAGCCGCAACGCCATCCTGGAGGGCATCTGCCGCCTGCGCGACGAGGGCGCCACGGTGGTGTATACCAGCCATTACATGGAGGAAATCGAGCAGATCTGCAGCCGCATCATGATCATGGACGGCGGCCGCGTGCTGGCGCAGGGCACCAACGACGAGCTCAAGCGCATGATTCAGATGGGCGAGCGCGTGACCGTCGAGGTCGGCGCCGTCGAGCCCGCTACGGTCGAGCGACTGCGCGCCCTCGAGCACGTGCTTTCGGTCGAGCTGTCCGGCGGCGAGCTCGTCTGCACCTGCGAGGCGAGTCCGCACAATCTGGTCGACATCCTTGACACGCTGCGCGCTGCTGACGTGGCACTCGGCCGCGTGTGGAGCGAGCCGCCGACCCTCAACGACGTGTTCCTCGAGATCACCGGCCGCGAGCTGCGCGACTAGGGGGCAGCCATGTTCAACACCATCATCACCACGGTCAAGACCCTGCTGCGCCGGCCGAGCACGTGGGTCTGGGGCGCTCTCTTTCCCATCGCGCTTTCCACGATGTTCGTGTTTATGTTTGCGAATCTGAGCTCCGACGGCACGGTCGACCCGGTGCCGGTGGCCGTCGTAGCGGATGAGGCCTGGGACGCCTCGACCTTTAAGGACGTGGCGACGTCGCTTGCCAAGGAAGGCGACGATCGGCTGCTCGAGATCCACGAGTGCGACGACGCAGCCGCCGCGAACCGTGCGCTCAAGGCCGGCGAGGTCGCGGGCATCTATACGGTCGACGCTGAAGGCACGCCCAAACTCACACTGCTTTCGAGCTACGGCAGCTCGCGCGCCTCGTCGGTGCTCACCGATCGCAGCATCCTGGAGACGGTGGCAAGCTCGTATACACAAAATGCCGAGCTCATGTCCCAGATTGCCCAAGACAACCCGGCGGCGCTCGCCGACCCGGAGGCGGTTGCGCGCGCCCTGTCGCTCGAGGGCGGCACCCGCCGCGTAAGCCTGACGCGCACCACGCCCGATGGCACGGTCATCTACTACTACGCGCTCTTTGGCCTGGTTGCGATGATGTCTGCCGAGTTTGCCGCCTTGAGCGTCGTCGATTTACAGCCCAATCTGTCGGGCCTTGGCGCGCGTCGCTGCGTGGGCGGTCTTTCCAAGACGGCATCGCTGGCCGGTATCTTTGTGGGCTCGTGGCTGGTTTCCTTTGCTTCGATGACGATCGCGATCGGCTACGTGCGCCTGGTCGTGGGCGTCGACTTTGGCGGGCGCGAGGGACTGTGCCTCGTCGCTGGCGCTGCATCCGCGCTTGCCGCCACGGGTCTGGGGCTCTTTGTGGGCACGCTTCCCGTTAAGGGCGGCAAGGCGTCCAAGTCGGGCATCCTCACGGGCTTTGCCACCACGTGCGCCTTGTTCGCCGGCCTCTACGGCGAGCCGGCGATGGCACTTGCCGACGACGTCGCCCGCGCCTGCCCGGCCGAGTGCTGGCTCAACCCCGTCAAGCTCATCTGCGACATGTTCAACCGCCTGTATTTCTTTGAGGACCTGAGCCCCTTTGCCGTTCGCGCCGGCGCGCTCGTCCTGATGGCGCTGCTGTTCGTTGCCGCCGCCACGCTGATCTTTGGAAGGAGCCGCTATGAGCACCTTTAAGACCGCGCTTCGCATGGCGCTGGCGCACCCGTTCTACCTGCTCATCTATACGGTGTTCATCTCGCTCATGGGCGTATTCATCGCGGCATCGGTGAGCTGGAACTCGTCGCAGCTCACCGAGTACAAGCCCTATGATGCCAACGTGATCGTGGTCGATCGCGACGACAGCGACCTTTCGCGTGCGCTTACCAAGCATCTGGGTTCGCGCTTTGAGCTGGTCACGGGCGTCGACGACGATACGTACGATCTTGCGGACGCGCTTTCCAAGAGCAACAGCGCCAAGGGCAGCGCCGACTGCGTGTTCTTTATCCCGGAGGGGTTTGAGGACGATCTTGTTGCAGCCGCCCGCGCGGGGGAGTCTCTGCCCAAGCTCGATGTGACCTACGGTGCCGGCACCATGGCGGCGGCGCTTTCGTCTGCCGAGGCATCGCGCTGGATCTCGCTCGCGGGCGCTGCGGCGGCGCTTGAGCCCACTGCCTCCAACGGCGACGTTGCCAAGGCTGCCGAACATGCCGCTGCCGAGCGTGCCGAGGTCGAGATCGAGCAGGTCAAGGTCGACTCGACGGCCGCTGCCACGCTCGAGTCGTATTTCAACTTTGGCGCGTACGCGATTATCTCGTCGGTCATCGTATCGGTGGGGCTGGTGTTCTCGGGCATGAACGAGCCCGAGCGCGTGCGTCGTATGGATGCCGGCCCAATCTCCGAGCGCCGGCGTTCGCTTGCCGTGTTTGCGGCCGCCGCCGTGCTCACCGTCTGCATCTGGTTTGTGTCGAGCATGATGGGCGTCGTGGGCTTTGCCGGCGCGGTCGCCGAGGTCGGCGTGGGCCGTGTGTGCCTGGCGCTGGCGGCGACGTTTGCCCTTGCGTGCACGCCTCTGGCCGTTGGCTTTGCCCTTTCGAGCCTGGGTGCGCGCGAGGAGCTGCTCAACGGCGTGGGCAACCTGCTCGGCATGCTCATGACGTTTTTGGGCGGCGCCTGGATGCCGCTGTCGCTCATGGGCTCGGCCGTGCAGACCGTTGCGCATTTTGTGCCGACGTTTTGGGTGAACGACGCGATCAGCAAGGCGCTCGCCGCGGACCTGACGTCCGCCGTGCTGGGCGACATCGCCTGCGACCTGGGCGTAACGGCACTCTTTGCCGTGGCCATTGCCGCCGCAGGCCTGGCCCTCGCACGCGCTAAATCCCGCGCCTAGCCACCTAGTCATTTAAGAGCGTCCCCAATGACCAGTCTGAAATAAATCCCAAGCCTCGCTCCAAAATAGTTCGCCAAGGTTTACTATTACGCTCATAAAGTAGTATGAGGCTAACAATGGGGGATACCATGGCAACGCAGGAAGCCTACGTCCAGGTTAAGGATCTCAAAAAGCACTACGGCGATGGAGATGCATGCCTGACGGTGCTCGACGGCATCAACACGTCTATCAGCCGCGGGGAGATCTGCGTCATGCTGGGGCCCTCGGGCTCGGGTAAGTCGACCTTTCTTAACCTGATTGGCGGCCTGGAGGATGCCGACGCCGGCTCTATTCTGGTGGACGGCTGCGACCTCACAGTGCTCAAGCCTGCCGACCTGGGTGAGTACCGCCGACGCGAGCTGGGCTTTGTCTTCCAGTTCTACAACCTGGTGCCCGACCTCACCATCAAGGAGAACATCGAGGTCACGGCGCACCTGTCCAAAAAGCCGCTCAACATTGACGACCTGCTGCGTTCGCTGGGTCTCTACGAGCACCGCAACAAGTTCCCGCGCCAGGTTTCGGGCGGCCAGCAGCAGCGCTGTGCCATCGGCCGCGCGCTCGTCAAAAACCCGGGTCTGCTGCTGTGCGACGAGCCCACGGGCGCGCTCGACTATAAGACGTCCAAGGAAATCCTGCAGCTCATGGAGGATGTCAATCACGAGTACGGCTGCACCATCATCATCGTCACGCACAACGCCGCCATCGCTCGCATGGCCAACCGCGTGCTGCGCCTGCGCGACGGGCGCATCGTCGAGGATGAGCTCAACGAGTCGCCCGTCGCGGCCGCCGAGCTCGATTGGTAGGCGGCGCCATGACACCTCTCGCAAAACGTCTCCCGCGCGAGCTGCGCCGCAATATCGGCAAGTACCTGGGCATCTTTTTGCTTATGTGCGGAAGTATCGCCCTTACCTCGGGCTTTTTGCTCGCGGCACATTCCATCGGCTGCCTCATCGACGATATGCGCGATGCGTACACGATTGAGGACGGCCGCGTGACCACCTCTTTCGAGGCCACCAAAGACCAGCTCAAGGCAGCCGAGGGTGCAGCCGGCGACGTCGGCGGCGTCACGCTCTACAAGAACTTCTCCATCGACGCTATCATCAAAAAGGCGTCCGGCGACGACGGCACCAAGCGCACGCTGCGCACCTATGCGCACCGCACCAAGGTCGATATCGCGTCCTACTGTGAGGGCAAGGAGCCCAAGACGGACGATGAGGTGGCAATCGACCGTGTCTTCGCCACCAACAACGATCTCGCCGTGGGCGATAAGGTCGAGCTCGAGGGTCGCACCTACACCATCTGCGGCATCATGACTCAACCCGATAGCCAGGCGCTGTTCCTCAACAACTCCGACTTTACGGTGAACACCATCACCTATGGCGTGGCCGAGGTCACCGACGCTGGCTTTGCCGCGCTCGAGGACGTCGGCGGCGCGCCCGCCTACACCTACTCCTTTACCTTTACCGATCGCGACCTCTCCACTGCGGACCGCATCGATGCGGAGCAGGATATGGTCGAGGCGCTGACCGATGCCGATACGCGCGTGGACGATCTGATCGACGCCGATTCCAACCAGGGTATTGGCTACGCGCGCGACGACGTGGACGGCGACTCTATGATGTGGATGACGCTGCTCGACATCATCATCGTGATCATGGCGTTCGTCTTTGTGGTCCTTACCGACGCCACCATCGAGGAGGAGAGCGCCATCATTGGCACACTGCTCGCCAGCGGCTATCGCCGTCGCGAGATCGTGCTGCACTACCTTGCGCTTCCCGCCATCGTGGGCGTGCTCGCAGCGCTTTTGGGCACTGCGCTCGGCGTTGTGTTCTTTACCGAGCCCATGCGCAGCCTCTATTACGGTTCGTACAGCCTGCCGCCCTTCCAGGTGTACTGGAGCTGGGAGATCTTTGTGAAGTGCGCCGTGGTTCCCGCCGCCGCGCTCATCCTCATCACGCTGGTGGGCCTGCTTCGCAAAATGGGCAAGACGCCGTTGCAATTCCTTCGTCACGAGGCGAGCGGCAAGTCTGGCACCAAGCGCGGCCTGCAGCTGTCGGAGCGCATGGGCTTTGTTTCCCGCTTCCGCCTGCGTATCTTCCTGCGCAACCTGGGCAACTTCGCCACGCTCTTCGTGGGCATCGCGTTTGCGTCGCTGCTACTGCTCTTTGGCCTGGCGATTCTGCCCACGATGACGCACTATGCGGACAACCTCGAGACAAGCCTGGTCGCCGAGCGCCAGTACACGCTCAAGGCGCCACTGGAGCTCGAGGGCACTGCCGAGGAGCGTGAGCAGTGGTCAGCACTCGAGCGCTTGCAGTCGGTTGACGGCGCGCTCCTCACCGCCGCCCAGGATGCCGATGACGAGCTTGACGACGCGGCCGATGCGGCGCAGGCGGCAGCCGATGCTGCGACCGCATCTCCGTCTGCCGAGAGCCTGACCGCAGCGCAGGACGCGCTTGCCAAGGTCCAGGACAAGAAAGATGCGCTCTACGCGCGCCTTGACGATCTTGCCGATGCCCTCGGCTGCGACCGTGACGAGGCTATCGACCTGATCGACAAGGCCTCTAAAATCGACACTGACAACGACGATATCCACCCGGTCAATACGACCGACAACGGCGCGGGCGCAATCGCGCAGGCCGAGAAATACGCCGTTTACCAGCTGCAATACGACCGCGGCGATGGTAATGGCGAGGAGACGATTTCCGTCTACGGCATTTCATCCGATTCGCGCTATTGGAAAGACCTCAACGTCGGCGATGGACGCGTCGTCTTTGGCGGCGGTCTGCTCGATAAGTTTGGCTGGAGCAAGGGCCAGAAGGTCACGCTCGGCGACAAGTACGAGGGCGAGCATTATTCCCTTGAGTACGCGGGCAAGGACTGTGCCTGGGGCTCCAAGTCGGACATGAATATCTATATGAGTATCGACGACTTTAACGAGCTGTTCGACAACGACGCCGCCTACTTTAACGGCTATGTGAGCGACGAGAAGCTCGATCTCGATGCTCGTTACTTTGCCGGCGACACCACGCCCGACGACATGCGCGCCGTGGGCGACCAGTTTATCGGCATGATGAGCAAAATGATCGGAATGATGGTTGGGCTCGCGGTGTTTATCTTCCTGCTGTTTATGTACCTGCTGACCAAGGCTGTGATCGACCACAGCGCCCGGTCGATCAGCTACATGAAAGTCTTTGGCTATCGCGATAGCGAGATCTCGCATCTGTACATCCGCTCGATCACGCTGTGCGTGGTGGCGTCGCTCGTGCTGAGTCTGCCGGTCATTATCGGCTCGCTCACGGCCATCTTCCGCTCGATGCTGCTTGCCTACAACGGCAATATCGAGATCTACGTGCCCGCTTGGTCCATGGTTGCATGCGTCGGCATTGGCTTTGCGACCTACCTGGTCGTGGCGCTGCTACACACGCGTTCTATCACGCGCGTGAGCCTGGCCGAGGCCCTCAAAGTCCAAGAGTAGTCGTTTAAGAACCTCCCCAACGACTAGGTTTCGCGCTTGACTTTGACCCTACTTTAACGGGTACCATCCTCTATGTCTGTAACGCCATATAGACCGAGGGGATAGATCTATGACCGCAACTGCACCCGCAGCACCCGCTAAGGTATACTTCACCAACTTGCGCACGCATGCTCGCGAGAGCCAGCTCGACAAGCTCAAGCGCCTCATACGTCACGCCGGTATCGAGCAGATCGACTTCGAGAACAAGTTCGTCGCTATCAAGATTCACTTTGGCGAGCTGGGCAATCTGAGCTTTTTGCGCCCCAACTACGCCCGCGCCGTCGCGGATGTCGTGAAGGAGCTGGGTGGCAAGCCCTTCCTCACCGACTGTAACACGCTCTACGTCGGTAGCCGTAAAAACGCGCTCGAGCACATCGATACCGCCTATCAGAACGGCTTTACCCCGTATGCCACGGGTTGCCAGATCATCATCGCCGACGGCCTCAAGGGTACCGACGAGGCACTCGTCCCGGTTGAGGGCGGCGAGTACGTGCACGAGGCCAAGATCGGTCGGGCACTCATGGATGCCGATATTGTGATCAGCCTCACGCACTTTAAAGGCCATGAGCAGGCCGGCTTTGGCGGCGCCATGAAGAACCTGGGCATGGGCGGCGGCAGCCGCGCCGGCAAGATGGAGCAGCATGCCGCCGGCAAGCCGAACGTCGCGACCGAGCACTGTATTGACTGCCGTGCCTGCGAAAAGGTCTGTGCGCACAGCGCTATCTCGTTTGACGACACCCGTGAGCGCGAGCTCGCCAACGGCAACACCCGTACGGTTCACGTTGCCGCTATCGACCATGATCGCTGCGTGGGCTGCGGTCGCTGCATCGGCGTGTGCAACCAGGACGCCATCAAGCCCGGCCATGACGCTGCGGCCGACGTGCTCAACTGCAAGATCGCCGAGTACACCAAGGCCGTCGTCGACGGCCGTCCGAGCTTCCACATTTCGCTCGCCATGGACATTAGCCCCAACTGCGATTGCCATCCCGAAAACGACACGCCTATCGTCAACGATATCGGCATGTTCGCGAGCTTCGACCCGGTCGCCATCGACCAGGCCTGCGCCGATGCCGTCATGGCATCCGAACCGCTGCCCAACACCGAGCTCACCGATAGCGCGGCCAAGATGGAGCACAACCACGAGCATCTGGAGGGCGAGCAGGCCAAGGACCCCTTCTGCATCACGCATCCCGACACCGACTGGCGCACCTGTATCGCACACGCCGAGAAGATCGGCCTGGGCACGAGAAAGTACGAGCTCATCGAGGTCAAATAGCGCCTAGCTATTGGACAAAATAAGCGCTTTTGTAGCGCAACGTTAGCAAAAGCCGCCCGTGAGCACAGCGCCCACGGGCGGCTTTTCGGAAGTATGCGGCAAATTTCGAGATCGCCGAGCACACGACATTTTTTGGCAACAAAACCCCTGATAAATTGTTGGTAAAACTGCGGTCTGGTCGGCAGTTCCAGATTTTGCCGCATACTTCCGAAAATAGGTGGTCAGATAAAGCCCCAGACGTTGCTTTTTGCCTAAAAATACTCGTCGAGGAAGTCATCGACCGTGTTCCAGTAGAGCTCGGGGTCAACTTGCGCACTCTTGGCGTGGGTGGCGCCATGGATGGTGAGCTTTTGCTTGACTTTGCTGGCGCACGCGTCGTAGTTTTGGTCGAGCATGCCGTACGGCACAAAGGTGTCCTGGTCGCCGTGGATAAACAGCATGGGAACCGTCGCGTGTTTGAGTTGCTCCACACTGCTCGCCGTATGAAAGTCGTAGCCCGCGCGCACGTTGCACACCAAGTTTGCTACATCGAGCAAGGGAAAGCTGGGCAGGCCGAACACGTCCTTGAGCTGCAGAGAAAACTCGTCCCAAACACTCGTATAACCGCAGTCCTCGATAATGCACTTCACGTTTGCGGGCAGAGATTCTCCCGCCACGTTCATGGCGGTTGCCGCACCCATTGACTCGCCAAAGACCAGGATGCGCGCCTCGGGGTCAGCCTGAACAATTCGCCCGATCCATGCGATAACATCGAGTCGCTCGGGCCAGCCCATGCCGATATAGTCGCCGCCGGAGCGCTCGTGGGCGCGGGCGGCAGGCGCGAGCACGTTCATGCCGCGGTCGTGGAAGCGCTTGGCGTATCGGGCCATGCCGATGGGCTCGTTGGTATATCCATGCAGGCAGACGGCGTAATCATGGGTGTTCTCCGAGGCGGCAAAATACCAAGCGGCAAGTTCGGTTCCGTCATCTGCGGTGAGGCTGCTGCTCTCACGATTCTCTTTAAACCACGCCCGCGCCTCGGTTTCCTCGGCATCCGGCTGCTCGCCTTCTTTGTCGTTCTTGCTATCCTGCATCATCTTCATGGTGTACGGCGCTTGGGGATTCAGCGCGAAGTCAAACAGAAAGTTGCCGGCAAATCCGAGCAGCGCAACGACAACCACCAGTGCAACGATGCCGGCTATCTTGAGCTTTCGATGGGAACGTGTGTTTTGAGCCATGCGGTATTCTCCTATAAGATGTTAATACATCAACATTTAATGCAAGCGCATTATGGACGTTCGCCGTTGATGCGTCAACAGGCAAAGAATGGGTAAACAAAGGGTCGCGTATGGTGCAAATTTCGCACGTACCTAGACGCTTTGATATAGTGTTGAGAACTCTTTACGTTGGAGGATGTAACCGGCATGTCCGATTCGAGCGACAGTTCTAAGCCGCGACCCAAGACCGCGGCCGTTCCACACTACACGGTGGGCGAGGAGATCATGAACTCCGTCACCCATGGTGTCGGCTGCCTGCTGGGTATCGCGGGCCTGGTGCTCCTGATCGTATTCGCTGCCCTGCGCGGCGGGGGCCCGGCACACATGGCCGCGGCGATTGTCTATGGTGTCAGCATTATCCTCGAATACCTAGCCTCTACGCTCTATCACGCGATTCAGCCCGCGCGCGCCAAGCGCGTCTTTCGCATCATTGACCACAGCTGCATCTACCTGCTCATAGCCGGCAGCTATACGCCGTTTTGCCTTATCACGCTCGCAAACGACGGCGGCCCTGCGCTGTTCTTTGCCGTATGGGCCATCGCCATTATTGGCATCGCCCTCGAGTGCTTTATGCGCGAGCGTCAACCGCACTGGGTAAGTGGCCTGGTCTACCTGCTGATGGGCTGGCTCGTTGTCTTTAAGCTGCCCGAACTTGTGGCACTGCTCAACCCTGTGGCGCTTGCCCTGCTCGCCGTCGGCGGCGTGTGCTACACCGCGGGCGTGCCGTTCTATATCGCCAAAAACGTGCGCTATCTGCACAGCGTGTTTCACCTGTGGGTGCTCGCCGGCAGCATCTTCCAGTTCATGGCGGTGATCCTTTTCGTAATCTAGCGACCATGCCTGCGCGCCCGCGTCCTCGTTTGGGCGCCGGCGCAATTGCCGTATCCGCCATGAACGTTTTACCCTGACGCCCGAATCTTGGAGGTTCGAGAAACTCCCGATGGACATAACCATCTCCCTTATCACTACCCTCGTTTTAACCCTCATCAACGGCTACTTCTCCATGTCCGAGATGGCGCTCACCACGGCTAAGCGCGCCGTGTTGGAGCACGATGCCGAGGAAGGCGACAAGCGCGCCGAGCGCGCCATTAAGCTGGCCGCCGACTCCGACCAGCTGCTCGCCACCATCCAGGTCGCCATCACGCTCGTGGGCTTCGCCTCGTCCGCCGTCGCCTCGACGAGCCTGTCCGACCCACTTGCCACGTGGCTCATGAGCTTTGGCATCGCGCCGCTCTCCGCCATTGCGCGCGGCCTGGCGCCGGTCATCATCACCGTCGCCGTCGCCTTCGTGTCCATCGTGATTGGCGAGCTCGTGCCCAAGCGCATCGGCCTCGCCAACGCCGAGGGCGTATCCAAGCAGGTCGTGGGGCCGCTTTCGGTGTTTCAAAAGATCGCCCGTCCGCTCGTGTGGCTGACCGGTGCCTGCTCCGATGGTCTGGCCCGTATCCTGCGCATCAAGAGCGCCGACGACCGCCAAAATGTCTCGGAGGAAGAGATCAAGTACATGGTCTCGGAGCAGGACGATCTGCTCGACGAGGAAAAGCGCATGATCCACGAGATCTTCGACCTGGGCGACACCGTTGCCCGCGAGGTTATGGTGCCGCGCGTGGACACCACCATGTGCGAGGACGACGAGACGGTCGCCGACGTGCTGTCCGCCATGCGCCAGACCGGCTTTAGCCGCATCCCCGTCTATCACGAGGATCCCGACAACGTCGTGGGCATCGCGCACATCAAAGACCTGATCCAGCCTTCGCTCGACGGCAAGGGCGACCAGCCCATCGCCGACTTTTTGCGCGACGCCACCTTTGTGCCCGACACCAAGGACATCCTGCCGCTGCTGTCCGAGATGCAGACCTCGCACGACCAGATCGTAGTGGTCGTGGACGAGTACGGCGGCACGGCCGGCATCATCACCATCGAGGACATCGTCGAGGAGATCGTGGGCGAGATCGAGGACGAGTTCGATCCCGACAACAAGTACCTCACGCGCCTTTCGCGCCGCGAGTGGCTTGTCGATGGGCGTTTTTCGTGCGATGACGCGATTGAGCTTGGTTGGCCGCTCGAGGAAAGCGATGATTATGAGACCATCGCCGGCTGGATTTTGGAGCTTTGCGACTCGGTGCCCGACATCGGAGAGGTGTTTGAGGTTGCGGGGTACAAGTTTAAGGTGCAGTCGATGCGTGGCCAGCGCATCTCGCTCATTCGCGTGATCGCTCCGGCCGAAACCGATAAGAAGGATTCCGAGTCCTCGGCAGATAAGCCGGCGGCGTCGGACGCGGGTTCTGCGGACCCGCACGACGGCGACGAGTAGGGCAAGGAAGAGTAGGGGAGAGTTATGGCAGGCCTGTTCAACATCCTTAAGGTCACCGTCAGCGAGGACAAGATCTGCGCGCATGTGCTGGTGAACCCCGGCATGCCGCTCATGACCTCGGAGGACATCGAGGCCACGGCGCGCGTGTACTACCTGGTACCCGCAATTGCCAAGCACTTGTGCCTGGGCGATTCCGGTCGCGAGTTCCAGGACTGCATGGGCCAGACCGAGCTTTGCCATCTGCTGGAGCACGTGACGGTCGAGCTCATGAACGAGACCGGGCTTGCCGGCAGCATCTCGTGCGGCCGCACGCGCGTGAGCGAGCACGATGAGCGCGTCTTTGAGGTTGAGCTTTCGTGTCCCGACGACGCGCTGGCCATCGGCGCGCTGTCTTCGGCGACCTTTATGATGGATTGGGCCTATCTGCATGCCGACCAGCCCGCTCCCGATGTGGACGGTACGGTCGCGGGCCTGCGCAACCTGGTGCTGGGCATGCGCGCCGAGGCCGAGGGCAAGGACCCGCACGAGGCCGTCGCCGCCGCGAACGCCGAGGGCGAGGCTGGGGACACGGCCGAGGGCGTCGAGCCTGCCGAGGAGGCCGTCGAGCCTGCCGAGCCTGCCTCCGAGCCCGAGTCCGCGGAGCCTCAGGGCGTCCCGAGCTTTGACGACGAGCCGCAGGAGGTAATCGATACCGAGGGCGCGACCGCCGAAAGCCACGAGGCCCCCGCTGCCGTCTACGGTGGCGCGGCGACGGCTCCGGTTGCTCCCGCGCACGAGGGAACGCTGCCGCTCGTTGACGGCGCCGGCGAGGACCCGGCCGCCACGGTGGCCATGCCTGCCATGCCGCAGGAGTAGGCTCACCCGCTTATCACCATCATGTACCTGCGCCTTTACCGTACGCAGATGAGCAAGACGGCAAGCGCTGTGCTGCGGGTATAATGGACAGCATTCAAACGGTGGGCGCCGAGGTGCCCGCAGGAGAGGAATGAACATGGGTAAGACTTTCAACTTTATCTCGGGTGCGCTCTTCGGTGCTGCCGCCGGCGCCATCATCGGCGTCGCCCTGGCTCCGCGCTCGGGCGCCGAGACCCGCGCCATGGCTGCCGATATCGCCAACGACGCCTGGGATAGCATGCGCGACACCTACGAGCACGGTGCCGAGGAGGCCCGCGCCGCGGTCAACGATTTTGGCCCGATGGTCGACGCCAAGACCGATGACCTGCGTGCCAAGGTTGACCTTGCCCGCGAGCGCATGGACCAGCTGCGCGAGCAACTCAACGACGCCATCTCGGGTGGTAACGTGACGCCCGCCGCCGATGTCGTGGTCGAGAACGCCGTCGAGGCCGACGCTGAGGCCGCGGAGCCTTCGACCGAGGCATAATGCGCGCCGGGGATTTTGTCGGCGCCAAGATCTATCGCAAGCCTACCGAGGATAAGCGCACCAAAAAGGACGGCACGCCGCGCAGCCCTAAAAAGCTCGGCAAGATTCACTTTCCGGTCTTTACCCCGGGCGGTACGCGTGTGGTGGGCTTTATGGTTCGCCAGTCCGATATCGCGGGCATGATCGAGCGCCCCGACCGATTTGTGGCGCTCGATGCCATTGGCGTCTACGAGGGCGCCATCGCGGTTGACGACGTCAAGGGCACCTACGATACCGCTGCGGCCAAGCGCCTCGACATCAACCTGGACGATTGCATTATCTGGGTTGGCATGGACGTGCGCACGGAGTCGGGCGATGTCGTCGGCTATTGCTCGGATGTGGAGTTCAAGCCGCGTTCGGGCGTCGTGCAGACGTTCTACGTGACCGCCGGCACCGCTTCGAGCGTGCTGGTGGGCGACACGCAGATGCCGCCGACGATGCTGCGCGGTTATGCAGACGGCGCGATGATCGTTTCGGACGAGGTCAAGTCGCTCGGGTATTCGGGCGGCGCCGCCGCAAAGGCTGCCGAGGCAAGCGTCATGGTGGGCGATAAGGTCAAGAAGGGCGCCAAGGTGCTCGATGACAAGGGTTCGGTCGCCGTGGACAAGGGCAGTCGCGCGCTGGGCAAGCAGCTCGGCAAGACGCGCGGTATGTTCAAGGCCTTTAAGGACGAATACCAAAAGGCGAGCGGGGGCTCGTCGAAAGCCAGCAAATAGCGACGTACCAATTGATGGGAGGCAAGCCGGAGACCTGTTGCTCCGGCTTGCTGCGTTTATGGGGGAGGGCACATGCGCCAAAACGGATCATATTCACACGGACGCTCGGGCTCGCGTCCGACGGCGCGCCGCGATCTGGGGCAGCTGCCCAGCGGTCAGCGCAAGCGTCACCGTAAGCCCGGCGCGATGTATCTCAACCATAGCCGCGGCTTTAGCGACCGCAGCGCTCGCATCGGCAACGGCCGCACGCCCCGCCGTCCGTCTCGCCTGCCCTATGCGCTCATCGCCGTGGGTTGCGCGCTCGTGCTGTTTGTCGCCGCCGTTGTGGGCTACGTCAACCGCAGCGTGGATGTCGTCCTCAACGGCCAGGAGACTGCGGTGCGCGTCGGCTCTACGCTGCAAAATCTCATCGACGACCAGGAGCTGACCGATACCTACGACGCCGGGGACTTGCTGGCCGTTGACGACAGCGTGCTTACTCGCCATGGCGGCGAAAAGCTGTCGGTAAAAGTGGACGGCAAGCGCATAAAACAGGGCAAGTGGAAAAGCCGCGAGCTTACGGGCGGCGAGAAGGTGACGGTCAAAGACGGCCGCGACACGTATGAGAAGCATGAGGTCCAGGCGACGGTTATCGAGCCCAAGCTCAAGGTCGAGGGCACGGGTGCCATCGAGTACGTTAAGACGTGGGGTATCCAGGGTCGCTCCGAGGTGTGGGTCGGCGAGCAGTCGGGCAAGACGCAGGACCGCGGCGAGGTCGTGCCCGCCACCGATTGCGTGGTCGAGTGCGCGAGCGTGGCGCCCAAGGGCAACGAAAAGTACGTGGCGCTGACGTTTGATGAGGGCCCGAGCGGAGCGACCAAGCAGATCTTGCAGGTGCTCAAGGAAAAGGGCGTCACCGCGACGTTCTTCCTGTCGGGCGATGCGGCCGAGGCCTCGCCCGCCACGGCCAAGGCGATTGTCGATGCCGGCTGCGAGGTCGGCTCCAGCAGTTACAGCGACGAATCGCTTAAGGGCAAGGATCGCGATGCGGTGCGCGAACAGGTTTCGAAGGGCACCGAGGCGATCAAGTCCGCGACCGGAACGTCGACGATGCTTTTGCGTGCTCCCTACGCAGCCTTTGACGAGCAAAACTGGATTGATGCGATGGACCTGGTGTCTGCCATGGTCTCGTGGAATATCGATTCGGGCGACTGGCTGCTCAACGGTGCCGACGAGCAGGTCTCGACGGTGCTCGATTCGGTGACGCCAGGCAATATTGTGCTGCTGACCGATAACGATGAATGTGCCGAGCAGACGCTCGAGGCGCTGCCGCAGATTATCGACGGGCTTATTGCCGACGGCTACAAAATCGTGACATTGAGCGATCTGGTCAAGACGGATACATCGCTGAGCAAAAAGCTCACCTCGCTGACGAAGGTCACCATGCCCAAAAACGCCGTGTTCCCCCAGCTCGCCGAAGATGACGACACCACAGACTAGTCATGTAAGAACGTCCCCAATGACTATGTCACGGATGCGTCAGCGTTTGATATGCCTGCGATGTTTGGAGCATAAATCTGGCGCCACGGCGCGATGCTGATGCTATAGTTACTGCGGATAACAAGGGTCAAGAGAAAGGTTGCAGGTGAAATCCAAACCTCGACCATACAGTCGATGACCCCATGCAGGTGCTTCTTGCGCATGTACGGGGTGTGAGCGCCGAGCGGCGTGCCGCCCGCGCATGCGTATACATATCTAATAGTCCACGGATGGCGCCGGCATGGCCGCAGTCCGAAGGGATAATGATGGGGAGCACCAGTGAATTATCTGAGTGAGATGCTCAAACTGCCGGTCTTGGACGTCGATGGCGAAAAGCTCGGCGTTGTGAACGATTTTGGCATTGCTACCGGCGAAGTTTTTCCGCACGTGACGTCGCTCGCGTTCCGCGGACCCGGCAAGACGCCGTTTATGATCAGCTGGCGCAAATGGGTCGACCGTATCGACGAGACGGGCGTACACCTTAAGTCGCCGGCCACCGAAATCCGTTTTTCGTACCTGCAGCCGACCGAACTCTTGCTCGCCCGCGACGTGCTCAACAAGCAGATTGTCGACACGCAGGGCATGAAGGTCGTGCGCGTAAACGACATCAAGTTTTCCATGTCGGGCGAAAATCAGTTGCGTCTGCTGGGTGCCGAAGTTGGTGCCCGCGGTCTGCTGCGCGCGATCAGCCCCGCCCTCGAGCATGTCGTCGAGAGCTTTATGAAGCACCTGGGCAAACCGCTCGGCGAGGATATCATCGCCTGGTCCTACATGGACCTGCTCGACCGTTCGACTAAAAACATCCAGCTGTCGGTGTCGCACAAGACGCTCGGCGAGCTGCACCCTGCCGACATTGCCGACATTATCGAGCAGCTCGACCCGCGCCTGCGTGCGCAGGTGTTCGCGCAGCTCGACACCGCCCAGGCCGCCGAGGCTATCTCGGAGTTCGACGACGACGAGCTTATGACCGAGATGCTCGAGGGCCTGTCCGATACGGACGCATCGTCGATGCTGGCCATGATGGACCCGGACGACGCCGCCGACCTGATCGACGAGCTCGATTACGAGAAGGCCGAGAAGCTTTTGCGCCTGATGGGCGTTCAGGAGGAGAAAGCGATTCGTAACCTGCTGGGCTATGAGGACAACACCGCCGGTCGTATCATGACCTCGGAGTTTGTCTCCCTGCCTGCCACGGCGACGGTCGCTGACGCCATCGAGGCGATCCGCAAGCTCGACGAGGACTTCGAGAGCGTCTATTACGTCTATACCGAGGACCCGAGCGGCATGCTCACCGGCGTGCTTTCGCTACGCACGCTTATCGTGGCCGACCGCGACGCCACGCTGGGCCAGCTGGCCTATCGCGACCTGGTTTATGTGTCGCCCGACGATGACCAGGAAGACGTAACGGACGAGATGACCAAGTACGACCTGGTTGCCATTCCTGTTTGCGACGAGAACCGCCACATCTTGGGTATCGTGACCTTTGACGACGCCATGGACGTTATCGCCGAGGAGCACCAGGAGGATCTGCAGATCGCAGGCGTCGGCTCGGGCGATAGCGCGTCCGACGACTCGACGAATGTGCTCAGCTGGTTTGTGCATCGCCAGTACTGGGTTGTCGTGTGGGGCATTGCCTCGTGCATCATGGCAACAGTGCTGGGGACGGCGCTGGGCTCCGCGCATCTGGTGGTGTTTCCCATGTGCGCCATGCCGCTCGTGTTGCTGGCTGCCTCGCGTATGGTGTCGTTCGTCAAGAATTACTTCCTGGAGTACGACGGCCATGACGATGAGCCCAAGCCGTATCTGGGATTTTTCTTCCAGAGCACGGGCATGGGCCTGATTCTGTCGCTCGTGACCTACCTGTGCGCCCAGCTGGTGCGCACCGCTGCGTTCCTCGACGCGCCCATGTTTGAAGAGCAGCTCTTTACCGGCTGCTTTAACATCGCGGCCATCGTCTGCCTGATTGGCAACATGAGCGCCGTGATTTACCTGATGGTACTGTTCTGGCGTGACGAGCACGACCTCAATACGTCGGGTACCGCCATGAACGTCATTGCCGTCATGATCTCATGCGTGGCGTACTGCATCGCCGCGGTGCTGCTCACCATGTCGGTCATGGGGTAGGTGGTCGTGTGCAAAACACGAAGCAAAAGGCGAGCACCAAGCAAAAGTTGACCATCGCGGCCATCTTTGGCGCCATGGGCCCTGGCCTTCTGGCGGCGCTTTCGGGCAATGACGCCGGCGGCATCGCCACGTATTCCAGTGCCGGTGCCAGCTATGGCTACAAGATGCTGTGGATGCTTCCCGTCATGACCGTGCTGCTCATCGTGACGCAGGAGACTGCGGCGCGTTGCGGCTGCGTCACAGGCAAGGGCCTGGCTTCGCTCATCCGCGAGCGCTTTGGCGTGCGCAGGAGCGTGCTGGCCATGGCGGCGCTGCTGATCGCCAACACGGCCGTTACCATCTCAGAGTTTGCGGGTATCGCGAGCGGTCTTGCCCTCTTTGGCGTGCCGGCGAGCATCTCGGTGCCGCTGGTGGCGCTGCTGGTTTGGATGCTTACCATGTCGGGCAGCTTCCAGCGCATCGAGAAGATTCTGCTGCTGGTGAGCTGCGTGTTTGTGACCTACATTGTCGCTGCATTTATGGCTGGTCCCAGCTGGGGCGAGGTGGCGGTCGACCTGGTTGTGCCCAACATCCAAAATGACCCCAGCTACGTGTCGCTTGTGGTCGCAACGATCGGTACCACCATTGCACCGTGGATGATCTTCTTGGCACAGAACAACGTGGTCGATAAGAATGCGGGTGAGGACGATATCGTGCTGCAGCGCATCGACACCGTGAGCGGCTCAATCGCCGCCGATGTCATTGCCGGCTTTATTATCATAACGACCGGTACGGTACTGTTCCCTGCGGGCATTCAGATTAGCGACGCTGCCGATGCCGCCCGCGCATTGGAGCCTATCGCGGGTCAGTGGTCCACGGTGCTGTTTGCCTCGGGCCTGGTCGCGGCGAGCTTCTTAGCCGCCTGCGTGCTGCCGGGTGTTACGTCGAGTGCTATCTGCGAGGCATTTGGCTGGGAGCGCGGTGCCGATCGCAGCTGGGACGAGGCCCCGGTCTACCGCGGCATCATTACGGCCATCATTGGCATCTCTGCCGTGCTGGTGCTCATGCCCGGTGTCGACCTGTTCCAGATTATGATGACCTCGCAGGTCATCAACGGCGTGCTTTTGCCTGTGGTCCTGGTGTTCCAGGTGCTTATTGCCGCCGATCGACACATTATGGGTGCCAACCGCAACGGCCGCGTGTGGAATGTGCTCACGTGGGCGACTATCGGTGTGATTACGGTGCTGACGGTCGTCATGTTTATTCTGCAAGCGATGGGCTACAGCGCGTAGTGCCCAATTTTGCTTCCGAACAGGCCGCAGCGATGGGTTGCGGCCTGTTTTTTGTCTGCGATAGGGTGTTAGTTATATGGTAGTGGGTAAAAAATGCCAAATATGAGTACTGTTGCTAAGTGAATAGCATTTATATCCAAGAAAATAATGAACATAAACCATAGTATGTTCATTAAAATTGGCTCTAATACGCCTTAAACCAGTCAGGTTGGCTGCTTTAGGGGGTTGTAGGGGACGCTCGGACGTCATTTTGGGTGGTTTTGCTTGCTATTAAAATGGTAACAGTACTCATATTTGCCCTTTTTTGCCCACAGACCTTTGAGGTTACGGCGAAAGGGGCTTGTTTTGATTGTTTGGGGCAGGCGCGAGGCACGGAAACGATGTCTGGAGCGGCGGAGCAGCTTGGAATTCATCCGTAGAGGTCTTCATTGGCTGCGCCAGGAGTGCCTCCAGGTGCCGGTACAAAAGGAGTGTCCTTAACTGCCGCAGGGGGCGTCGGCCGTGGCCGACGCCCCCTGCGGGTGTAAGCAGATTTGACTGCGCGTTACTTGTCGGTGCCTAGCTTGTGCGGTTTGTAGGCGAGGGCGCTGACGAGTGCATCGGCAGCGGATTTGACAGCTGCCGGCTGCGGATCGTTGACGTGATCCTCGGGATGCACGGGCAGGTCCTTCTTGACGGCATCGTGGATCAAATTGAGGTACTCAGTCACGCCAGTGGTCGATAGGTGCGTGCCATCGCCATCGAACAGGTCGTTGCGGTTGGCGCTGTATCCGTACCAGTCGATAACGCGTACATTTTTGTAGCGCGTGGCGGCGTTGGCGATAGCCTGGTTCGTGGACCCGACCCACGGCTGCGGGCTACGCGTGTTTACAAATACGACAATACGCTGCTCGCCGGCGTCGGCCATGATGGCGTCGATCTGGTCGTCGGTTACCAAGCCGTTGGTGCCCAGTGCAAAGACCACGATCTTCCCGGCAAGGTTCTGCTGGATATAGCCCTCAAATGTCGCGCGGCCCGCATCAAACTGGCGCCCCTTTTCGGCATCGATATGGCTGTGCGGGAACACACCGTCAAAGGAATCAACGGCGCGCAGCGACACGGAGTCACCGATCATCAACAGGTCGTAGGAGCCATCGGGGAAGCCGTCGTTGTCCTTGTCGGTGTCGTCGGCCGCCTGCTGGTCGGTGGGCGCGGTGTTTTTGGCTTCCTTGTTTAGGATTTCGGCGCCCTCGCCGCTCAGCGCGGATGTGTCGGGCACAAAGACCAGGCCGCCCAGCGCCACAACGAGCACGACGCAGCAAGTGGCGCACACGGGAATATGCGCGCGCACCCAGCCGGCGGGCGTGGTGGTGCCATCGCGGAATTCGGCGACGGTGCGGCCGAAGGCACCCTTCCTAAACGGCGTTTCGATAAAGCGATAGGAGCACTCGGCTACGGCGACCACCACAAGTACCTGCAAGATGTACTGCCACCAGGGCGTATCGCTGATGTTGGCGACCGGGTTCATAAGCAGCAGCAGCGGATAGTGCCACAGGTAGATGCTGTATGAGCGCTTGCCGACCCACACGAGCGGCTCGGCGGACAGCGCGCGGGCAACCATTCCCTGGGGCTGCACGCAGGCCGCGATGACCATGAGCGTGAGGATGGAGCATAACAGCGTGCCGCCGCGATACTGGAACGCGGTGTAGCCGTTGGTGAGCGCGACCATGGCGGCAAGGCCAACCAGACCCACGACGCCCAACACATCGATGGATGTGGGCGAGGACCAAAAGCGCACGAGGGCGCTCGGCTGTGCCGGGGCGGTATCGGCTGATTCGTCGACCTTCTTGCCAGGCTTGCCCTCGGCGTTCTTGCCGTGCTTGGCGGCGCCAGCCAGGCGATTGAGCCCCAAACGATGAGCGAGACGCACCGGCGCCAGGTCGCGATCGGGGATAAAGGCCATCCAGGCACCCAGCAGCAGCGAGAACACGCGGGTGTCGGTGCCGTAGTACACGCGGCTGGGGTCGGCGGCAGGGTTGTAAAGCACCATCATGGCGAGGGCAGATACCGCGGCAAGGCCCAGAACCACGCGGCGCGTGTTGGGCTTGCTCACATGCATGGATACCATGGCAAACAGCAGTGGCGGCCAAATCAGGTAGAACTGTTCCTCGATGGCAAGTGACCAAAAGTGCGTGAGCGGCGAGGGGTCGCCCAGAGCATTGAAGTACGAGACGTTTTGGGCAATCTGCCACCAGTTGTTGAAGAACAGCAGCGACGGCAGGATGTCGGGGCGCATCTTGGTGAGCATCACGTGGTTAAAGATGGTGCACAGCGCGCAGGTCACGAACACTACCGTTACCACGGCGGGGACCAGGCGACGGATGCGGCGAATCCAGAAGCTCTTAAGGTCGATGCGGCCGGTCTTAGCGACTTCGTTGAGCAGCAAGCGCGTGATCAGATAGCCCGAAAGCACAAAGAAGATCGTGACGCCGAGCAGGCCGCCCTGAGCCCACGTGAGGTTGAGGTGATAGAGCACCACCGCGACGACGGCGAGCGTACGCAGACCGTCGAGCGCAGGAATGTAACGAGATTTGGGGCGAGCGGGCGCCTGTTCTTTTGCAGCGCTGTTGGTGTGGGCACCCTTATTGGCGGGCGTGCGATGGGAGCCTGCGGCGTGGCGCGACTCGCCGGTGCGGCGGTCGGCGCGCGGGCGTTCGTGCGGCGCCTGGTTATCGGGCGCGCGGCGCGGGCCGCGTGGGCTCGATTGTGGGAATTGTTCCATAAAACATCATCCAATGACGAGAATAATCAGCACATATTCATTGTAGCTGCCTGCTCCTGTGAATGCTTGCTGCTGGCGCAACCTCAAGCGCGCGTTCACATCAAAGTGAACTAAAGTTATAGAGGTGCGATAGCGCACGATTGACGGCCGACGGTGGGCATAAGGCCCGCAGATGAGGAGGTTTCCATGGCAGATCGCGGCATCGTTGCGGTGTTCGGCAGCATGAACATGGACCTTTCGGTGGCATGCGAGCGCATGCCGCGCGCGGGCGAGACCGTCGGTGGCAGTGGTTTTATCACCAACGCCGGTGGCAAGGGCGCCAACCAGGCCGTCGCCGCCGCGCGCATGGGCGCGCGCACGTGCATGATTGGCGCGGTCGGGCGCGATGCGTTTGGCGATGTGCTCGTGGCGGGGCTTCAGGATGCCGGCGTGGGCGTTGAGTTCGTGGCGCGTCGCGATGACGTGGAGACGGGAACGGCGACCATCATTCGCTGCGAGGGCGACAACCGCATCGTGCTGTCACCGGGCGCCAACCATGCGCTTGCGGGCGAGGATGTGGCCTGCGCCCTGCGTTGTCTGGTGGCCGATGAGCTCGACGGCGACGCCAACGAGATTGCCCCGGCTGCCGGAAGCGTCTTTATCGCCCAGGGCGAATGCGATCTGATGGCGATGGCCGCGGCACTCTCTTGCGCTCACGATCTGGGGTTCTATACGGTCTTTAATCCAGTGCCTGCCTGTGGGTTGCCTGCGGAGGTCTGGCCTGCGGTCGACCTGGTCTGCCCCAACGAGACCGAGTGCCAGGTGCTGACGGGCATCTTGCCCGCGGATGATGCGAGCTGCGTCGCGGCGCTCAATGCCCTGCTCGCCAAGGGTGCCGGCGCCGCGGTCATCACGCTGGGCGGCGCCGGCTCGGTTACGCTCGGCGATGGCGGTGAGCTGCTGTGCATGCCGGCACTTTCGAACACGGTAGTCGATACCACGGCCGCCGGCGATACGTTTATCGGCGCGTTGGCGGCGGCTCGTCTAGAGGGCTTGCCGCTCTTTGAGTGCATGGCCGCGGGTGCTCGCGCCTCGGCAGTGACGGTGTCGCGTCTGGGCGCTCAGCAGTCGATTCCCACGCGTGCCGAAGTTGAGCGCGTGTTTGATTTAGACGATTTAGTACAAGACGGAGAAGCGGAGTAGAACAATGGCAATCAAGAAGCTGATCCTTGATCTGGATATGGGTGTGGACGATGCGATGGCGCTGGCCTATGCCATCGCGAGCCCCGAGGTGGAGCTTGTGGGCATCACCACGTGCTTTGGCAACGTGCGCGTCGAGCAATCGGCGCACAACTGCCTGGCAGTGCTCGATCTGCTGGGTCGCCCCGAGGTGCCGGTGTACCTGGGCGCCGATCGTCCCATTAAGGCGACTGAGCCCTATACACCGCCGGCGTCTACCACGCTCATCCACGGCAAGAACGGCATTGGCGGGGCGAGCGTGCCCGCGTCGCCGTACGAGCCGGTGGGGGCGACGTCGGCCGACGGTAACGCGGCGGTCGATTATCTGATCGATGCCGCGCGCACCTATGGCCCCGATCTGATCTACGTGGCGACCGGTCCGCTCTCCAACCTGGCACTTGCCTTGGAGCGCGATGCGGCGGCGATGATGTCTATCGGTCGCGTCGTGGTGATGGGCGGCGCCCTTACCGTGCCCGGAAACGTGAGCGCGGGTGCCGAGGCCAACATGGCAAGTGATCCCGAGGCGGCCGACGCCGTGCTGCGTTCGGGCCGCAAACTCACTATGGTGGGTTTGGATGTGACGCATCGCGTGGTGCTTACGCGCCGCGACATTGCCGGTTGGACGGGCTCGGGCACCATGGCCGGTTGCGCGTTTGCGAGCATGGTGGAGCACTATATTGGCTCGTACGAGATGAACGCCCCCTACCTTGGTGGCTGCGCGCTGCACGATCCGCTTGCCGTCGCCGTGGCGATTGACCCCACGCTCGTGGGCGCGCTCGGCTGTAACCTGCGCGTCGACCTGCTCGGCGAGTATCGCGGCCGCACCATCTGCGATGAGCGCCGTGTGGCCGACCCCGACAAGAGCGCACTCGTGGCGCTGACTGTTGACGCTCCGCGCTTCCTGTCCGAGTTCAAGACGCGCATGGCCCGTGTCCTTGGCTAAGTTGTCTTTTTGGATGGGGCTTTTTTTGACTGGTATGATTGGTGCGACTATTCGAACCAGCTAAAAGAGCCCCGTCCCAATTTGACTATCGAGAGGATCTGCCATGGAGCGCATCGCGAGTTTTTCCGTTGACCATCTGCTGCTTGAGCCCGGCGTGTATGTGAGCCGCATCGACCGCGATCCGGCGACCGGCGCTGCCGTCACCACCTTTGATCTGCGCCTGACCACGCCCAACAAGGAGCCGGTCATGAACACCGCCGAGTGCCACACCATCGAGCACCTGGGTGCGACGTTCCTTCGCAACCATGCCGAGTGGTCGAGCCGCATTGTCTACTTTGGCCCCATGGGCTGCCGCACGGGCTTTTACCTCGTCGTTTTTGGTGAGCTGACGAGCGAGGAGATCTTGCCGCTCGTGCGCGAGCTGTTTGAGTTTGTCGCCGACTTCGAGGGCGATGTCCCCGGTGCCGCTCCCGAGGAGTGCGGCAACTACCTGGACCAGAACCTTCCCATGGCTAACTGGCTCGCGCGCCGCTACCTCGACCGCGATCTGGCCGATATCGACGAGAAACACCTGCATTATCAGCAGGCGTAAGGGCTTTATCGCCTAAAACGTGCGCATTGGGCGCCTTCGCTTATGCGGGGGCGCCTTTTTGTTGAGTGGTCGGGACGAGCGTTCAAAATCGCTCATGTTTGTTCTAGAATGTTCATACTGTCACATAAACGAACAGGAGTGAACATGCATATCTATTCTGTCGAGGATTCCGAGTTCAAGTCCTATGGCAACGTTTGGGATAACGTTCCGTCCGAGCTCACGTCGCCCGTGCTCGAGGCGCTTTCTGCCACGCCCATTCCCGAGGGCAGCAAGTACGTAGCAAGTGCGCCGGAGCTCGAGGGCGTCAAGGATGCCGACAAACTGGGCTTTCTCATGTTTGGTGGCCGTCCCTTCCAGCTCGGCTGGTGCAACGGGCACAACACGCGTCTCAACTGCCTGGAGTATCACCGCGCCAGCGAGTTTAACCTGGGCGCACGCGACTTTATCCTGCTTGTGGCGCATCGCTGGGAGATCGAGGACGGCAAGCTCGACACCGCGTACGTCAAGGCGTTCCGCGTACCGGCGGGTACGGTCGTCGAAGTCTTCAACACCACGCTTCACTACACGCCGTGCATGGTCGACGACGGCGGCTTCCAGGTGATGGTGGCGCTGCCGGCAGGTACCAACGGTCCGCGTCCCGAGGCTGCGGCCGATATGCCTACCGCCGGTGACAGCTACTGCTACTGGAAGGCCGACAAGTGGGTTCTCTGCCATGCTGACAGCCCCAAAGCTGCCGAGGGCGGCTACGTAGGCCTCACCGGCAAGAACCTCGACATCACCTGCGACTAGAATCTTCTGTCTCGATCTGTAACATCTAGCGGGCTAGATCGTCTCTACCTGTTACAGATCGAGACAAACTACAGGGGCCCGCCCGAAAATCTCGATCTGTAACACCAGGCCCGGTTTTGGCTGCCTAACTGTTACAGATCGAGACAAGCCGGTCCCAAACCACCACAAAGGTGCCTGTCCCCTTTGTGGTGGATTGGACAGGTGGGTATCAAAAAGTGTCAGGTGGGGTGGCTGCCGGGCGCCTGCACGCGAAAAGAAGTGTCGACCCGCGCTGTTGTCGTTGAGTGGCACCCCGTTTGCGGGGATCCTGAAATCAGGACAAGCAGCGTGCGAAAGGATTGATGCATGGCTTTCCGTAATGACTTCCTGTGGGGCGGCGCAACGGCTGCCAACCAGTGCGAGGGCGCCTACGACGTGGACGGCCGCGGCCTTGCCAACGTGGACGTAGCTCCCGCACGGCCCCGAGCGCTATGCGGTGGTCTCCGGCCAGCGTAAGATGCTCGACTTCGAGGACGGCTATTACTATCCCGCGCAGACCGGCATCGATTTCTACCACCACTACAAAGAGGACATCGCTCTCTTTGCCGAGATGGGCTTTAAGACCTTCCGCATGAGCCTGGCGTGGACCCGCATCTTCCCCAACGGTGACGAGGCCGGGCCCAACGAGGCCGGTCTGGCCTTCTACGAGGACGTATTCCGCGAGTGCCAGGCGCACGGCATCGAGCCGCTTGTGACCATCACGCACTTCGACTGCCCGATTCACCTCATCAAGGAGTACGGCGGCTGGCGCAACCGCAAGCTCATCGACTTCTACAAGAACCTCGCGACCACGATCTTTACCCGCTACAAGGGTCTGGTGAAGTATTGGCTTACCTTCAACGAGATCAATATGATCTTGCACCTGCCGTTTATGGGTGCCGGTCTGGTCTTTGAGGAGGGCGAGAACAAGGAGGCTGTCGAGTACCTGGCCGCCCACAACGAGCTCGTCGCCAGCGCGTGGGCAACCAAGATTGCCCACGAGATCGACCCCGAGATCAAGATCGGCTGCATGCTTGCCGCAGGTAGCTACTACCCCTACAGCTGCCGTCCGGGCGATGTACGCCAGGCACAGCTCGACAACCAGGACAACTACTTCTTCGTCGACGTCCAGAGCCGCGGCTACTACCCGGCCTATGCCGTCAAGAAGCTCGAGCGTCTGGGCATCGATGTGGGCATGACGGACGAGGACCGCGAGATCCTGGCCGCCAACACCGTCGACTTCATCAGCTTTAGCTACTACAGCACCCGCTGCTCTGCCGGTGCCGATAACCCTGATGTCGAGCGCACCCAGGGCAACGCCTTCGCCGGCGCCAAGAATCCCTACCTGCAGGAGAGCCAGTGGGGCTGGGCCATCGATCCGCTGGGCTTCCGCATCACCCTTAACGACCTGTACGACCGTTATCAGAAGCCGCTGTTTGTGGTCGAGAACGGTCTGGGCGCCAAGGATGTTGTCGAGGAGGATGGCTCCATCAACGACGACTACCGTATCGACTTCCTGCATCAGCACATCGCCGCGATGCGCGACGCGGTGACCGAGGACGGCGTTGACCTGCTGGGCTACACCACCTGGGGCCCGATCGACCTGGTCTCGGCCGGCACGGGCGAGATGTCCAAGCGCTACGGCTTTATCTATGTGGATCGCGACGACGCCGGCAACGGCACCCTCAAGCGTTCCAAAAAGAAGAGCTTTGACTGGTACAAGAAGGTTATTGCTTCTAATGGTGAGGACCTTTCCTAAGGGCACTGAGGCGCTCAACCTTGGGGCTCCAACCCTCCTCGCGTACCTAAGTACGCTTCGTCGGTCTTGTCGCTCCCAATCTTGAGCACCTCAGGCCCTTAGGGGGGGGCGGGCCTGACCGCTGTGAATTTCGCGTGCTCATCCTCATAGCCTCCTAACCAAGGCGCCCGGCGAGTAGTTAATGCTCGCCGGGCGTCTTGCCGTCTGCGGATTTTGGGACATGTGGCCCGCTTTTTGGGCCCACCTGTCGGTACACTAAAAGCACTATGGGTACCCGCGAGCGACATATCGGCCACGCGGCCGCCCGATCCGCACCCGTGGCGGACCCCAGGGGCGGCAGGCTCTTCGCCATGCCGCGATTCCTTGTTGGCATAACACATCAGGTGTATCGTCACCGCGTCTTTGCCATCGCCGGCGCCATCACCGCGCTGTTCCTCATGCTTTTGGCGGTCTTGCCGGCGCTGTTCGCCTTCGACCCCAAACTTTCTAACGCCGCGCCCGCCTATAGCGAGGCGTCCGAAGAGGTCGTGGATGCGCTCGTCCATTCGAGCTCTCTCCCGTTGCTTGTCGCCGCAATTGTATTTTCGATTTGGGGCGTATCGGTCTATCTTCGCTGTTTGGACTATGTGTTGCGCCGCCGCCTTGTTGCCATCGCCACCATCTGCGCCCTGTGGATGATCGAAGTCATTCTCAAGTACAAGTCGTTCACGCCGTTCTATGCCACCGTGCTGTGGTACCTGTACTACGTGCCCATGACGCTCATTCCGCTGCTCTACCAGTTGTGTGGTCTGCGCCTTGCGGGCCTGGAACAACACCGCCTGGGTCGTCGCTACTGCGCTGCACTGTGGATCGTGGCCATCCTGCTTATCGGATTTGTGCTCACCAACGATTTTCACCAGCAGGTCTTCCGCTTTGACCGTACAAGCGACACCTGGAGCAACGATTACACGTACGGCTGGGGTTATTTCGCCGTCCTCGTGTGGACGGCCTTTAACTTCGTGGCCTTTTTTATCCTGATTGGTCGGTCCTCGTCCTTTCGCATCCAGCGTTTCTCGGGCACGGCGGCGCTCGTACTGCTGGGTGGCGCATTCTTTGCCATCTCATATGCGTTGCGCGTGCCCTGGGCATGGAGGCTCAACTTTTCGCTCGTCTATTGCGTCCTGTGCGTGGTGGCGATGGAAATCTGTCTCGATTGCGGTGTCATTCCGTCGTATCACGACATAGCTGGCATCTTCGACACCTTGCCGTTCGACCTCAAAGTTCTAACGCGCGACTTGCAGGAGGCCTATGCCACGCCAGTGTCAAAGCCAATGCCGGTAGGCGTGCGCGAGGAGTTGCGGACCCAGGAGCACGGGCGCGCTCATGCCTTTGCCGTGGCGTCCGATCCCGATGTAATGTATCGCGCCTTTCCGCTGCTGGGCGGATCGGCGCTGCTTGCCCAAGACGTGTCGGAGCTCAACGAACTCAATCGCGAACTGGTACATCGTCGCATGGAACTGCAGCGTCAAAACGAGCTGCTCGCCGCCGACTACGACCTTAAGACGCATTTGGCAGATCAAGAGGCCGAGACCTTGCTGGTCCAAGACGTGGACCAGGCGCTTGCCCGCGCGCTCGAAGGGATGTACGACCTGCTGAGCTCGCTGCCGCCGTTGACCGACGAAGCGTCTTCGCACGAGCGTTACCGCATGCTGCAGCGCGCCAAGATGCTCGTCGCCTATTGCAAGCGCAAGGGGTCGCTCACGTTGGCACAGCACGGGGAGAGCGGTTTTGATCGAGACCGCATCCAGCTCATTGCCAACGAGCTCGCAAGCGACCTGCGCACCATCGATATCGATTGCGCCTCGATTATCGCCATACGGCGCCCGATGCATGCCAGTACGGTAAGCGCCCTGTACGACTGCGTGTATGACTTTGCGTTTTTTGCCTACACCACCGACCATCCGGCGCTTATGTATCACTTGGGCGACCATGACCGATGCAGTGTCGAGCTGCGCGCCACGCTTTTTTCCAACGATGATGCAGATCTTTCGCAGACGCCCGCTGCGCAAGAGCTCGAAAGCGCTTTGCAAGGGCGCAACGTGGCATATCGCCTTGAGGGCGAGCCCGGCCAGCTGCGCATGATCGTCTTGATGCCGAGGGCGGGTGAGTGACGATGCAGATTTCGCTCATCCTTCCCCAAATCGTTGCGCTCGATGTTGTCTTTGCCCTGACTGCGTGTCTGCAGACGATCCACGTCCCGCTCATCGCATCGCGCCGCTCGTCCTATAACCGTAAGGTGATTTGCGCCTACGAGGCGAGTCTTGTGCTTCACCTGATGATTTCGGCGCTCATCTTATTCGCGTCGTCTGGTTCGTATCTGATGGCGCCGCTTGACGTTTGCGCCAGGGCAATGGGCGGAGTGCTGTGGCTGAATGCCGCGATCTCTGCCTATGGCGTGGTACTTATGGTGCACTATCGTCGCCTCGTCATGCTGGTCGAACTGTTGCTTGTTGTCGCCGTTACACCACCGGTGGTTTTTGCCATGGGCTCGGCGTGGACCGTTGTCCTTATCGCAGAGGGAGCGTTCTTCCTGTTCCGCTCCATCGCGGCGCTCTTGATGGACGTCCGTAACCGCCAGGAGGATATCACCGCATTCTCGACGATTGAAACCATCAACGTGATTCCCGTGGGCATCCTGTATCTAGACCCGAGGGGCCGTCCGCTGCTCATGAACCGCTGCATGCGTAAAAACCTGGTGGAGCTTCATATGCCAACCGATCTACGCGACATGAGCGGCACATGGAACGACCTGCGCAAACTTAGCATGCAAATGCCTGAAAGCAGTAGGAACCGTGTGCGGATTAATCTGGACCGCTTTGGTGAGGCGCGTGCGGTGGTCGAGATCTCTCCTTCCGAGATTCGTCTGTTCGTGCGTGACTCCGTCACAGTCTCGGGCCGTCCGTTCGAGCGCGTCGTCGGCCTGGATGTGACGGAATACGCGCATGCCCACGACCGCCTGGCGCAAGCCAACCACCTGCTTGAGCTTGCGGGCCAAGAGCTCCAGGCCCAGATCGAAGAAGTTAAAAAGGTTGCCGACAATGCGGCCTACCTGCGTATGCGCGCCCGCGTGCACGATGTGATCGGGCAGCGCCTGTCCATTCTTCATCGCTATTTGGAGGAGGGGCGTCTGGACGATGAGTCGCTTGAGCAGATTGACCCGTTGCTGCGCTCAATCGCCGCCGATTTGCGCAGTGGCGGTGCCAGCGAGCCTGCAGAGCAGCTGGGCGATATCATCCATGCTTTTGGCCTGGTGAGTGTGCAGATCGATGTTGAGGGTGCGCTGCCTGAGGACGTGCGTGTCGCCGCCGCATTTTTGCAGATTATCCGTGAGGCCTCGACCAATGCCACCAAGCATGCGCAGGCGCATCGGGTCCACGTGCGTCTGTGGCAGGAGGGGGCGGATGCTGGAGCCGTCGCGCGCATGACGATTTCTAACGACGGCTCCCCGGCCCCCGCATCGTATCGCGAGGGAACGGGTATCCCTGGTATGAGGCATGTCGCACAGAATCTGGGCGGCAGCCTTGAGGTCCATGCCGCCCCACCCTTTACGCTTACGGTATCCATTCCGCTCGCCTCCAGCGCCACGGTCCAAAGGAGAAGCTCATGATCCGCGTGTTAATTGTCGAAGACCAGGCCATCCTGCGCGAGAGCCTGGCGCGCTCCGTTGGCGACCAGCCCGATATGACCGTTGTTTCCGCCATCGCCGATGCCTCCGAGGCCTTGGGTGTCGCGCTCAGGGAGCGCCCGGACATGATACTGATGGACGTATGCACCGAACATGATTCCAACGGCATCGTGGCGGCGGCGCGCATCAAGGAGCAGCTGCCCGAGTGTCGCATCATTATCATGACCGGCATGCCCGAGATCACCTTTGTCGATCAGGCCCGCGAGGCGGGCGTCGATAGCTTTGTGTACAAGAACGTCGGTATCGACGAGCTGTTCGCCGTGATGCGCTCCACGCTGGCGGGCTATTGCACGTTTCCCAAGCCGCCCGAGAGCATTTTTCGGGCACGGCGGCACTCGACGATGTTGAGCTGTCGATTTTGCGCCTTGCCTGCGAGGGCAAGAGCCGCCGCGAGATCGCGGCCGAGCTGTTTATGAGCGAGGGCACCATCAAGCGCCGCATCTCGGAGATCCTGAGTAAGACTGGCTACGACAACATCATGCGTCTTGCCGTGCATGCGGTGACCGAAGGCAGCATCGTCCCCAATATGGAGCGCCCGTAGTCGGTGCGCCGCCCGTGCTCCAACGCCAAAGATAGGCCTCCCGCCGTTTTGCATCAGAAAACGGCGGGAGGCCTGCTTGTATGGGCAGTGCTGTCGGCATAAAGCGGCGGGGCCGCATGATCAACTCCTGCGGCCCCGTCTGGTGTGCGCGGATGTGTCCGCCAACCCGCGGCTGATGTTACGTGCCGTTACGCGATGGTTGCGGTGTAAGAGGCGACGTCCTCGTAGGAATCGGTCAGGTAGGCGTCGATGCCGATGGTCGTATTGACGAGGTCGTCAAGGCTGTCAAGCTCGCCGCTCGAGAACGTGAATTCCTCGGTGGCGTTGGTGCCGGGCATCAGGTGAGCCGAGAACCAGGGTTCCTTCATGGTGCCGTTGACGTTGGTCTTACCGGAAGGAGCGTAGAAGGTCAGGTCCTTGTCGCTCTTGTTGGTGATGTTGACGACAAAGCCGATGTCGCCCCAGTCGTCCTTGAACTTCTCGGTGATGGTGATGGTGCACAGGTCGTCATCGGCGACGGTGACGGCGGGGGAGATTTCGATGCTCTGGACGTCGTCGTCTTCGACGGCCTCATCGATCTCTTCTTCCTTCTCGGCGTTCTCGCGATCCTTCTTCACCGTACCGGACAGATCCTTGTCGGACTTCGTAAAGATAATCTTGTCGCCTTCCACCTCGAGGACGAGCTTGTCGTCCTTGAGCTTCAGGTCGTGCGACTCATCTTCGGCGGTAATCGTTACGGTGGTGGCGTCCTTGGCCTCCCATTTCAGGTCGGCGACCTCAAGGAACATGTCGAGGACGCCCGTGCCGTCTTCGTCGAGGATCAGGATACAGTTGAGGCCCCACTCCTTGAGCATATCCATATACTCATCGGTCAGTTCTTCGCCCTCCAGGGTTCCACCCGAGAGTTCCCAGCTGCCGACGAAGTTGGCCTTGGGGTCTTTGCCGCCGCCGCTGCAGCCCGTCAGGGCAAAGGCGAGCGCAAGGACGCATGTCAGAAATGCGAGTACGGACTTTTTGAACGTTGTCTTCATGGTGTCCTCCTTTATCGAACGAAACCCATAGAAGCAAATGCGGGGGTGGCGGATCCCCCGCCAATTACCAGATAGAGGGGCTAGGGCCTGGGCGTTCCGCAGTTGCTGCAGAACTTGCCGCCGTTTTCGCTGCCGCAGTTGGGGCAGAACCACTTGGCCGGTGCCGGGGCGGGTGCGGGACTGCCACACTCGGAGCAGAACTTGCCGGTGTTGGTGGCGCCGCAGCTGCAGGTCCATGTGCCGGCCGCGGGGGCAGCGGCAGGAGCCGGTGCGGGAGCGGGTGCCGGAGCCGGCTGCGGGGCGGCCTGCTGTTGTGCCTGGCCGGCGGCGAACAGCTGGCTGGCGTTCATGCCGCCCATGCCACCTGCCATGCCCATGCCCATAAAGCCTGCCATCGCGCCGTTGGGGTTGGCGGCTGCCGCGCGCATTGCGTCGCTCTGGGCGCTGGCAATGTTGGCTGCCGCCATGGTGGGATCGCGCATGACCGCGGCTTTCTGCAGATCCTTGATCATCTGCTCGTCCTCTTGTGAGGCGGCGATGGAGTTGACGCCAAAGCTCACAATCTCGACGCCGCGCAGGTCACGCCAATCGGCAGAGAGGACCTCGTTGAGCGCGCGGGCGAGCTCGGTGGTGTGGCCGGGGATGGCGCTGTAGCGGATGCCCATTTCCGAGATCTTGGCAAAGGCGGGCTGCAGGGCGGTGAGCAGCTCGGACTTAAGCTGGCTGTCGATCTTGTCGCGCGTGTAGCTATCGGTCACGTTGCCGCACACGTTGGTGTAGAACAGCAGCGGGTTGGTGATGCGGTACGAGTACTCGCCGTTGCAGCGCACGGAGATGTCAACGTCCAGGCCAATGTTGTTATCGACCACGCGGAAGGGCACGGGCGAGGCGGTGCCGTACTTGTTGCCGATGATCTCCTTGGTGTTAATGAAGTAGACGCGCTGGTCCTTGCCCGCGTCGCCGCCAAAGGTAAAGCGGCTGCCGATATTGGCGAAGGTCTCCTTGATGGAATCGCCCAGGTTGCCGCTAAAGACGCTCGGCTCGCTGCCGGTATCGAAGACGAACTCACCAGGCTCCAGCGCGACTTCGATGATCTTGCCGTTTTGCACCACGAGCATGCCCTGGCCGTCGTTGACGGCGATGACGGAGCCGTTGGAGATGACGTTGTCCTCGCCGCGTGTGTTGGAGCTGCGGCCACCGGTGCGTTTGCTGCCCTTGCAGGCCAAGACGTCAGCAGGCATCGATTCGCAGTAGATAAATTCCTTCCACTGGTCGGCCATGACGCCGCCGGCAGCTCCCAATCCAGCTTTCAAGAGTCCCATGGTGATCTTCCTTTCTCGTCAAAGGCCGGGTGGTATTGGTTGGATTGCTTAGTCGTCCTTGTCGTCTTTCATGACAACGGTGGTCTCGGTGTGGCTGAAGGTGTCGTGCTTCTCGGTCAGGTCGAGCTCGCCGCAGTACTCGTCGGCGTGGGTGGCCTCGTTGGCCGTCTTGAGCTGGCCTACCAGTAGCACGTCTCCGATAATCACGATGATCAGCGGCGCGATGATGTTGATGAGGATGCCCTCGACATCAAAGGTGAGGTAATCCGGATCGAAGGCGTTCTCGCCCATAAAGAGAATCTGGGAAAGGACAAATCCGATCGCAAAGAACAGCACCGAGGCGATAGCGAGCTTGGGCTTGGAGCAGGGAAGCTCGCCGACCATGCGGCCGGTTTGGCCGTTCATGGCAAACAGATAACTCTTGCCGTTCCACGAGGTAGAGAGCATCCACACGGGGAACAGGGCGTAGTCGCTGTCTTCCCAGGTGTAGTCGAGCTGCTTGCTTTCGACCGTGGCATCGTCATATTCGTCGACGACGGTCTCGCGCAGGGCCGAGATCGTGCTCTCCTCCATGCGGCGCTCGGCACGCGCCTTGCAGGTCTCGCAATCCTCGTCGTAGCGGTTGGCGATGTAGCCGGGCATATACGCGACCGAGAACGGGCGCAGTGCGTCGTAGTCAAACGGCTCGATGGCGTCCATGTGGCCGTCGGGCATCTTGGACGATCCGTCGACGGGCACGCGCTTAAACGAGATATTTCCCTTGCGGTAGGCATCGTAGTGGTCGGTGGTCGTGACGGTGCGGTCGGATTCCTCGGTCACGGTCTCGTTGGTCGCGTCAAAGTACACTTCGCCGTCAACGCGGGCGCCGTAGAGCCAAAACGGCACGTAAACGCCTTGGACCTCGTCGATGTGGTTGCCGGTGACAAAGCTCTTGGGCAGCAGGATTTTGCCCTTGTAGTGGTCTTTGAGCGCGGCCATGACATCGTCGCGCCCGAGCTTAAACGGAATCACCAGGTCGGGTGAGAAGTCGCCCGAGAGCTGGCCGGGTGCCACGGCGGAGTTGCCGCAGTACGGGCAGGTGGTGACGGCGACGGTGCCGTCGGACACGAGCTCGGCGCCGCACGACGAGCAGATGTAGCCGGCGTTTTGAGCCAGCTCCTGCACGGCATCGTCGACAGCAGGCTTGGGGGCCGCGGCTGCGGCATCGGCTTTGGCATCTGCCTTGTCCTGGCGCTCGCGATAGAGGGCCTCGACTTCTTCGACTTCAAAGCGCGAATCGCAGTAGTCGCAGACGAGCTTTTGCTCGGCGCTGGCAAAGTGAAGGGGGCCGCCACATGCGGGGCACTGATAGTTGACGCTTTCGAAGGCCATGATCGGTCCTTTCGCTGCCGGAGGCTATGCGCCGATGGCGCCGCCGCAGTATTCGCAGCGCCCGCTGGCATCGGGAATGGTGGTTGCACCGCAGAAGGGGCAGGTGACCGCGGTCTTGGGGGCCTTAGCGGCCACGACGCTGTCGCGCGTCTCCTGACGCAGCTGCACCAGCGCGTCGCGGACCTCGGTTGCCTGGCGCTTGGCCTCGCGGTATTCGATGGAACCGCGCTGGTCGATGGTGGAGTCGTTCACGCGCAGGTTGATCTCGGTAAAGTACGGCGTGTTGACGTGGATGGTCAGGTTAAAGTCGTAATCCAGGTCGTAGCGCGGCGGGTTGTAGCTCTCGCGCTCGCCGTCCTTGGTCTCGCGATAGATCTCGGTGCGCTGCTCGTCGATATCCATATCGCAGCCGAGTACCTGCGAGAACTCGATGATGTCGGGGTTGGCATCGCGCCAGCGGCTCTGCGAGGTAATGATCAGCAGGCCCGCGTCTTCGTCGAGCATGATGTTGGTGTGCCCGGCAGAGAGCGTGCGCGTAGGGTTGAATGAGGCCAGGCGCTCGGCGTTGGCCTCGCGGTAGGCGAGTTGCTCGCGGATATCGTCCGCGGTGCTAGAGCGATAGCCGTGGAAGTAGGGGGAGAGTTTGCCGGCACACTCTTTGCACAGGTAGCCTTCGCTGATCTTGGTCTTTCCCAAAAGTCCCAGCTCGGTACCGCAAATCGCGCACTCTTTCTTTTCGAACATCTTGTCAAAGAAGCCCATGGCTGCCTCCCATCAACAGGTAGCGTGTGTCACTTTTGATGATGGGGGAGTGCGCGATCTTTCACGATACCCAGACGGCTCAACGAGTCTCCACAACTGGGACACATGGCTCATTTTTGACTAGTCGTTGGGGACGTTCTTAAACGAGTGGTCTCTACGAGGGAGACGTCACGGGAACGATCCATCGCGGCGGTGCGCTCACGTTTATGGGCGGCTGCCCGCTGGGAAAGCTCATGCGTGAGGCACTGGGGGTGCCGGTTGCCGTCAATAACGACGGTAAGTGCTGTGCGCTCGGTGAGTATGCGGCTGGCGCCCTGCGCGGGACGCGTTTTGGCGTGGTGCTCGCTATTGGCACGGGTATCGGCGGCGGCATCGTCATCGACGGCAAGGTCCTGCGCGGCGCGCACTGCTTTGCAGGCGAGTTCAGCTTCTTGCGCAACGATGTCACGACTGCCGCGAACATGGGAAACTCCTTTGCCGATTCGGGCGGTTGGCGTGCGCTCCGCGATGCTGCCGTTGCCGAGAAGGGCCTGCCTGAGGGTTCTCCGGTGGACGGCCGCCGCGTCTTTGAGTGGATCGCGGATGGCGACAAGGCGGTGCAGCGCGCGCTCGACCGCTACGCTCGCGCCTTTGACGGACAGCTCATCAACCTGCAGGCCGTGCTCGACCCCGAGGTCTTTGTGATCGCAGGCGGCATCTCGTGCCATCCCGAGCTCATCGATGCCCTGCGTGCGCAGATGCCGCTGGCCCTCGCGAGTTACGTAGGGACCCTTGCCGGCATTCCTGTGCCGCAGATAAAGGCGGCAGAGCTCGGCAACGACGCCAACCTTTACGGTGCTGTCCAGGAGGCCATGCGCCTGGTGTAGTGCGAGCCAAACGAGGCTGTCGAAAAAGATAAAGGCCGGCGTGAACCGCCCCCATTTCCTTAGCACAGGAAATGGGGGCGGTTTAATCTCGTACCCCTTTTAATCCGCCCGTATTCTTGAAGAGGGGGTTTGCAATGTTAACCCCATTGTTCAGAAAACCATTCCCTCTGACAAAGCCTTTACAGAATGCCGTGGCCCCAAAGCGCGCCCGCATCGACGCTTCGCCTGCGCTAAACTGGAAGGCACGTACGCGATTACGAGAGGAGCCCGCATGGAGGCTTACAAGCAAGAGTTCATCAAGTTTATGGTTGAGTCCGACGTCCTTAAGTTCGGCAGCTTTACGCTCAAGAGCGGCCGTCAGTCTCCGTTCTTTATGAATGCCGGCGCTTACGTGACGGGCTATCAGCTCAAGAAGCTGGGCGAGTATTACGCCCAGGCCATCCACGATAACTTTGGCGACGATTTTGACGTGCTGTTTGGGCCGGCCTACAAGGGCATTCCGCTGGCCGTCGTGACCGCAATTGCCTACCACGAGCTGTACGGCAAGGAGGTCAAGTACTGCTGCGACCGCAAGGAGGCCAAGGACCACGGCGCCGACAAGGGCAACCTGCTGGGCTATGAGCCCCAGGACGGCGATCGCGTGGTCATGGTCGAGGATGTCACCACCAGCGGCAAGTCCATCGACGAGACCTATCCCAAGGTTAAGGCTGCTGCCGACGTCGAAATCAAGGGCCTGATCGTGTCCCTCAACCGCATGGAGGTCGGCAAGGGCGGCGTGACCACCGCGCAGAAGGAGATCGAGGCCAAGTACGGTTTCCCCGTCGCGAGCATCGTTTCCATGGCCGAGGTCGTCGAGACCCTCTACAACCACGAGATCGATGGCAAGGTCGTCATCGATGACGAGCTCAAGGCCGCCATCGACGCCTACTACGAGCAGTACGGAGCACGCTAGTTACGGCGTTTTACCAAACGCCGTAACCGGCCGACGCTGCGCGCCGCCCAGGACGACAATTTGTCATTCAAAAGGCGAGGCATGACCAGAAGGTCTATGCCTCGCCTTTTTCATGCCAACTTGTTCGTCCTGGACGGTGCTCGCTGTCCGTCCTCTACCTGCGTCGTTGTCTCGCTTCGGATGGGTGGTCATTGGGGACGTTCTTAAATGACTAGTCAGAAATGAGCGTGGATAATCTCCCGGTTTTGGCCTGTGTGCGGGCTCAAAGTGGGAGATTATCCACGCTCGTTAGATATGCGTCCGAAAATCCACGCTCGTCGCTACTTGAGTCCCGGGAGGCGGGTGTAGGGAAACGAGCGCTCCAGGAATTCGGAGCAGTGGGCGTAGTCTTTGGCGAAGTAGCTACTGTAAAGCGAATCGAGCACGTATTGCACGGCGATGTGGCTCGCGAACTGCGTGATGCGATGCGTCATGCTCTCGTGGTCACTTACCGTAAGGTAGGCGGCAAAGCCAGGGTGAATGCGCGCGCAATAAGGCGTGCCGATGACGATGACCGGGACATGCCGGCTGCTGAGAATCGGCAAGATGTCCTTGAGGTTGGGGGCAAGGCCGCCGTAGGAGATGACGATTGCCGCATGGTCGGGACCCGAGGCGAGCGCCGTACGCACCTGGGCCTCAGCGCCGTCGTGGCACGTTGCGCTTTTGCCGGCGGAGAGCAGGCGGTCGCGGAACATTCCTGCTGGATAGAGGTTGTGCGAGCCCGTGTAGATGTCGACCTGTCGGGCGTTCGCGATGAGCTTGGCGGCGTGGTCAAGCTGCGTGGGGTCGAGCAGCTCCTGCGTTTCGGCCAGCGTGGTCTGGTAGAGCCCTTCCATGCGCTCCATAACCTGCGCAGGGATGGACGTAGCGTCGAAGGGAAAGTTGATGTCCACGTCTCGCCGGTTTCCCGCCTCGGTTGCCAGGCGGATGAGCTCGACCTTGAGGTCCTTAAAGCCCTCGAGGCCGAGCTTTTTGCAAAAACGGTGCACGCTCGCGACCGAAACGTTGGTGCGTGCGGCAAATTCCTTAATGGAAAGCCCGCGGATGTCCTCGCCCATGGCAAGGGCCGAGATGCCGAGCTGTTGCTCGGTGGGGGTGAGGCCCTGCGCCTCGGTGATCTTGCGTTTGATATCCATCCGAACTCCCACACTCGGCAAACCTGCCAAAAAGGGACAGGTTTATTTTGGCACGTTTCGGTCGGTATCAGGAAGTGTCAGGGGCGGGGCGGCGGCGGTCTGTGGGCGCGAAAAGAAGTGTCGGGTTTGGCGTGCCCGCTTCTGCCCGTCCCGTGCGCAGGCGATACTCGGCTTATCGACCCGCGATGCAAAGGAGATACTCATCCCACGAGCACTACCGGGAAGGGCTTGCGATTCGAGCCCTCACCTTAGCAATTTGATCATTTGGCACTATAATCACCATAGGCATGCGCATAACGTTGCGCTTAATCAAGAGGAGAAAACATATGGGTCTGTTTGACATGTTTAAGAAGAAGGCTGAGCCCGCGGCAGCTGCTGCTCCGGCCTCCATCTCTGCTTCTGCTGGCGCCGACGTGCTGTGCTCGCCTGTCAAGGGCAAGGTCATCAAGATGGCCGACGTGCCCGATCCCGTCTTTGGTGGCGAGGTTCTGGGCAAGGGCTGCGCTGTGTGGCCCGAGGACGACCTGGTCTACGCTCCCTGCGACGGCAAGGTGACCGTCACCATGGGTCACGCCGTGGGCCTGCAGTCCGATAGCGGCATCGAGGTTCTGGTGCACGTTGGCGTCGATACCGTCAACATGAACGGTGATGGCTTCGAGGGCTTCGTCAAGGCCGACGACGTTGTCAAAGCTGGTCAGCCCATACTCAAGATCGACCGCGCCAAGATCGCTGCCGCCGGTTACAAGGACTGCGTCGTCGTGGCCGTGTCCAACACCGCCGAGTTTGCCGACGTCGAGCTCGCCGTCGAGGCCGAGTCTGCCGTCGCCGCCGGTGACGCCATCGTTAAGGTCGTCCGCAAGTAGTCTGCGGCAACATAAGGATGTGCAAGGGTGGTCGGGTTATCCGGCCGCCCTTTTTTAATAGACTGAGCAGGCGCATTTTATTGCAGGGGGCTTGCTTTACGGGCCATTCGTTCGTCAAATTGAGCCGCCTGCGCTTTTGCGACGCAGGGGGTTGGGCCGGGCCGCTAATATGGACTTGCTGTTACGACGTGCGCTGCGCAGGGAACGCGGCGCCGCTTGTTTGGAGGAATGTCATGAAAAAGAAGCTGCTGCTTGCGCCCCTGATGGCTGCCCTGGTCGCGTGCGTGGTTTTGCTTTCCGGCTGCGGAGGGCCTTCGGTGGAGGAGCTCATCACCAACGACCTTACGAGCCAGTTTGACGAGATCAAGAACGGCGGCGATGATTTCCTCTCCGGTCTGGAAGAGGCTTCGGGCGACGAGTTTGAGCAACTGGGCATCGATCCCAAGGAGTACGCCAAGAGCTATCTTGAGGGCTTTGATTACAAGATCGGCGATGTGACGGTCGATGAGGACAAGGGCACTGCGACCGCCGAGGTTACCATCACCTGCAAGTCCATGAATAAGATCGTCGAAGATTTCGCCACCCAGTATCAGGAGAAGGTCGCCGCACTCGATACGATGCCTTCCGAGGATGACCTGTACAAGATGGCCGGCCAGGTCATGGTCGACGTGACCAAGGCCGCTAAGACCAAGGACACCAAGGTCACCTTTAAATATTCCGCCAACGAGGATAACGAGTGGTCTGCCGACGATTCCGCAACCACCGAGATGATGAATGCGATGATGAGTTAGGGGGTTACGCGGTTCTACGAACCGCGTAACTGCTCGACGCTGCAAACGCCCCTAAGCGGCAATCTGACGTTCAATTATTTCAAGGGCGCGACCAGAAGGTCAGCGCCCTTTCATTTCACGTCACCTTGCTCGCTTAGGGGCGTTTTCGCTGTCCGTCCTCTACCTGCGACGTTGCCATGGTGCGTAGTCATTGGGGACGTTCTTAAATGATCAGGTGGCAGTTGGGGACGTTCCTTTTCTGCCGACAGTTTGGGACACTTCTTGCACAGGCGTCGCATCGAGTGCTCGGGAAAATATGGCCCGGGTTTTGGCTGAATTCCGGGTCGCGGTTTCCGGATGGGGTGGGTTGCGGAAAGTGCGACCCGGATTATTGCTCCAAAACGGGATGCGCTTTCCGCGTGGAAGAATTGTCGTAGCCACGTTGAGCGGTACTGCTCGTTACTCGCCCAGCACCAGCGCTGCGAGCTCTGCTTGGGTGTCCACCACGTAGTCGGCGCCGGCTGCTTCGAGCTCTGCGCGGCCGCGGAAGCCCCAGCTAACGCCCGCGCTCTTGAGGCCGGCATTGTGACCGGTCAGGACGTCGACATTGGAATCGCCCACATAGAGCGTGGTTGTCGGGTCGGCGCCCAGCGCTTCCATCACATGCAGCGTGACGGGCGCTTCGGGCTTGGGCGGAAACGCATCGACACGGCCCTGGACCAGCGCAAAGCGGTTAGGACCAAAGTATTTCTCGATAAGCGGAGCCGCCGAGACGTGGTCCTTGTTGGTGAGCACGGCAAGCTGCACACCCGCGGCGCGCAGGCGATCGAGCATCTCGATCGTGCCGGCATAGGGGGCGGTGTGGTCCTCCTTGTGCTCGCCGTAGTAAGCCCTAAACTCGGCAAGCGCCTGCTCAAACATGCGGCCGTCGCCCGCATACTCGGCAGGCATAAAGCGCTCAACCAGCTTGAGCATGCCGTTTCCCACCTTATAGCGGTATTCGTCAACAGCAAACGTGGGCCAGCCGTGCATCTCGCAGGTATGGTTGCCGGCGGCCGCCAGGTCCTCGAGCGTGTTGAGGATGGTGCCGTCAAGGTCAAAGATCACGGTGGAAAAAGCTGCCATAGGTACGCTCCCATCAAGATGACTCATCAAAACGGCACCCATGATAGCGCGTGCCGTTCCAGTCGGGCATGAGCGGGCCAAATGTCCCTCGTGGGACTGAGGGGGCCAAAAGTCCCCGTTAAAACGCTTAAATGGCCTCTAACAGGTACATTTGGCCCCCTCAGCCCCACGGGGGACACTCGGCCCGCTCAATCTTGCGCACGGGGCTTATCGGCCTGTTCAACCCTGCGGGGAATGCCGCCTGCCAGATGCAAACGACCGGTCACGGGTTGTTACGAGTGCCGTGTCCATACTTCCTTAACACATAAGATAAGCTGATAACTGCATATTCAATCCGATTTACCCAGCTAAAGTGTTCTCATTACGCATATTGTTGGTGGGTAGTTCGGGCTCCGTGTGGAGGGGAGAACGTATGAGGTTACCGGCTTTTGCTAAGAAGGCGTTTAGGGGGGGCATAGTCGCGGCGCTTGTGCTTGCCATGCCCGCGCCCGCGCTCGCCTGCACGCAGGTTTACATCGGTAAGAACCAGACAACGACGGGCGATACCTATGTCGGCCGCGCCGAGGACTTTTCACCTCGCTACTGCAAGACCTTTGGCGTGCAGCAGCCGATCGACAACCCTGTCTTCCGTTCTTTCGAGAACGATTCTGTGCCGGGGACCGGCTTTGAGTACACCTATCAGGGTCGCTCGTATCGTTACACCTATGCTCGTGACAATCCCGATGAGTGGGATGCCCAGGACGACGAGGCAGCGTCCCGCGTGTATTCCGAGGCCGGCACCAACGAGCGCGGCGTCTCCGTTTCCGCGACGCTCACAACGGATTACAACGACGGAATCGATGCTCTCGACCCTCGTGTCGACACGGGCATCGGCGAGTATAACCTGGCCGACTACCTGTTGAGCGTTTCGTCCACGGCGCGCGACGGCGTGGAGAAGCTCGGTGCCATCATCGATCAGTATGGCTCTCAGGACTGCAACCAGATCGTCATTGCCGACAATACCGAGACCTGGATTTTCGCTCAGCTTTCGGGCCATCAGTGGATTGCCGTCAAGATGAGCGACGACGTGGCGTCCGTTAATCCCAACATCGGCGGCCTGCAGTATAAGGTCGATCTTGACGATGCGAGTCAGTGCCTGCACTCGGCCGATGTCGTGACGCTGCCCGAGTCCAACGGCGTTCTCGTAACCTATGACGACGGCACGCCGAACATCTTCAAGACGTATGGCAAGGAGAATTCGGGTTCGTCGCAGAATACGCGCCTGGCCCAGGGACGTGCTTACTTCGGTGCTGCCCTTGCGCCTCAGACGGACTATACCGTTGATGAACAGGGTCGCGTCACCTCGCTCATCGACCCGCAGCTGACGTTTACGCCGGGCATCAAATCCGATACGTTCACGGCGTTGCGTTCCCTCGCTGCCCGCGGTGAGCAGGATGACAGCCTCAACGCCAATCTCAACAGTGCCCTGTATGCCATCGGCAACAACAGGACGACCGAGGGCAATATCTTCCAGATTCGGTCCGGCCTTTCCAGTGATATCGCCACGATTCAGTGGGAAGCGCTTTCGCGTTGCGAGTTCAGCGTGTACCTGCCCAGCTACTCTGCGCTGTTGACGGAAGTTCCGGCTGACTACTTCCCGGCGTGGAACACGGTGGACGGCACTTATACAGGACGCAAGGACGACGTTGCGCAGGCTTTGGTCGAAAAGGACGGCAAGAACCTCGACTACGTCTTCATGGACATCAACACGCTCGCCTACAACAACCGTGCCTCGATGGGTGAGAACGTGCGCGCCTACCTCGATGTCCTTCAGAAGCAGGTTATCGCCCAGCAGGACGTTGTTGACGGGTTGATGCAGGCGACCCCTGCCGATCAGCGCACGGACCTTGCCAACAAGGCGTTTGCCGCAGTGAGCGAACAGGTCTACAACAAGGCGGCCAAGCTTCTCGATGAGATGCGCGCCTATGTGAATGCGGGAGATACCTCGAGTGCGTTTATGCCGAGCGACTATGACGCCGAGAATGGAACCTCCCGGACCCCGATTATGTACGCGTCCGCTTTTGTTGCTCCCAGCATCACGGCTCAGCCGCAGTCGGTAACGTGTGCTCAGGGCGCTGAGGCCAAGCTGAGCGTTGCCGCGACGGTTGATGACAGCGTGGATGGCTCGGATGCCCAGCTTACCTACCAGTGGTTCGTCAAGGGCGAGGACGGTAACTTCTCTGCCATCGACGGGGCGACGGCGGCTGAGTACGTCGCCGCGACGACCGAGGTCGGTTCAAAGGTGTATCGCGTTGAGGTGACGAGTGCTGCCGGGCTGGTTTCCACGTCCGATGAAGCGACGGTGACCGTGACGCAGGCTGCGCAGGAGGAGCCTGGGCAGAAGCCCGGTCAGAAGACGGATGTGAAGACGGGCGTCAAGACCGATACCGCCAAGAAGGCGACCAAGGGAGGGCTTGCCAAGACCGGTGATTCGTCTGTGGTGACCGTGGCGCTTCTGACGGTGGCTGGAGTTCTGGCCGTTATGGGGGCCGTGCTTATCCGCAAGCGTGCGAATTAACCGGAGCGGGTCATAGACGACAGCCCTAACTAAAAACGGTCCCGTACGAGTAATCGTGCGGGACCGTTTGCTTGAGCTAAAGCAAAATGAGCGGGCCGAATGTCCCCCGTGGGGCTGAGGGGGCCAAATGTCCCTGTTAAAACGCTTAAATGGCTTTTAGCAGGTACATTTGGCCCCCTCAGCCCCACGGGGGACATTCGGCCCGCTCAATCTTGCGGGCGGGCTTGGTTCGTTGGCGGCCTAGTGGCGATATGGGTTGCCTATAGGTGGTCATCCGGGAGCCATATGGCTCGGGTATGGCGGTTTTTTGTGTAGCGCATTGACCGATTTACCTGCGGTAACGTACACTTCCTCCGATTAAAAATAGAAGCCGGAGCACGGGTGCGCGCGAGCGCATAAAGGGGAATCGGGTGAGAATCCCGAGCAAGGCGGTTACTGTATGCGGGCGCGCCCGCGAGTCAGATTACCTGCCCGCGCTCTTCTCGAAACCGAGGGCCTCTCTGTTTGCCGCTGGATTCCGGTCTACAAGGGGTGCTGCTGAGCGTGCGTTTTGCTGCCGATAGGGTGGCTGACGTGCGCCTTTGTGCTGCCGGGGTATCGCCTGCCCCGCCTTCTTCGCCATGGCTCTATTGCAGGTTCGCGAAAGAAGGAGAACGGGTGACGCGAAACAACATTATGCTCAAGCGCCTGGGAGCCGCTGCTTTCTCGGCGCTGCTCGTCTGGTCGATGCCGGGTACGTCGGCATTTGCCGAGGGCGTGGCAGAGATCGCTGTGCAGGCGCAGGCCCAGGCCTCGCAGCAGGCGGATACTGCCGAGAATGCCGACGAGTCGAGTTTCACTGCGGACGAGCAGACGGGTGCTGAAGGCGCCGAGGCATCGGCGGACGAGGCGAGCTCCGAGGCCGCTCCGTCTGCCGATGAGAGCCTTGCTGCCGCGGCGGACATCGACGACGAGGATGCCGATGCTCAGCAGGCACGCGGCGCGCGCGTCGCCAAGGCCGGCGAGACCGTGATGGTCTCTTTTGCCGATGAGCTGCCCACCACCATCGAGGCCGGGGCTGTCGTGAAGCTCGCGGCGAATATCAGCCTTGAGGCTGACCAACAGATCGAGACCGTGGCCGGTACGCTCGATGGCCAGGGCCACAGCATCGTGCTCAACGGCAAGACGCTGGCGAAGAGCGTGGCTGGTACGGTGCAGAATCTGGGCGTGACGGGCCGGGCAACCATGGGCGATTATGAGGGCGCCCTTGCGATCAATTGCTCGGGAACCGTGCAGATGTGCTGGTCGACGGCGGCTTTGAGCGATGACGGCTCCTGGGCCGATTACGGTGGCCTGGTGGGAACGCTCAACGGTGGATCTGTAATCAACTCCTACGTTTCCGGATCGATGTCGGGTTTTTGCGCCCACGGTCTTGTTGGATATTACAAGTCTGGCACCGTGGCCAACAATCTGTTCACTGCGGGCGATCAGGCGTGCGGCTACAGGGTCGATTCTTCCTTTGGCAGCAAAATCTCTGTCGACGACCTCAAGACCCAGGCCTCGGTCGATAAGCTCAACACCGATGCCCCTGCCACCGGCTTTACCTGGTCTGCGCAGGGCGGTTTGCCTGTGCTGATCTCGGGCGGCGCTGCGGTCGTCGTGAACAAGGATGCCCTCAAGGCTGCGATTGACGATGCCAACGCCAAGATCGAGAACGACTACACGGCCGAGAGCTGGTCGAAGCTCGCTGAGGCCCTTGTGAGCGCTCAAGACGTCTACGCCAACGATGACGCCAAGCAGGCCGAGGTCAACGCCGCAACCAAGACGCTCACCGACGCCATTGCCGCGCTCGAGAAGCCCAAGCCCATCGAGCCCGTGGCTCAGCCGCAGAACGTAGTGCACCTGAGCTCGCAGAGCGACCTCGAAAACAAGTTCAAACCCGCCGACGCCGACGCCTATTACGTTCTCGACAACGACATTACCATCGATGACGAGTACTTCATTGCTCCCATGGGCATACTTGCGGGCACACTCGACGGCCAGGGCCACACCATCACCTTCGCCAACGGCGGTGGCGTGAAGTCGCTCATGGGCGGCGTTGCCTCCACGGGCGTGGTGCAGAACATCTCGTTTGCCGGCAAACTGAAGCAAGCGACGGACGGCAAGGCGTTCGGCCCCCTGGGCAACAGTGTGCAGGGCGCCGTGCTCAACTGCTCCACGAGCGTGACCGGCAAGGGCGTTGCGGGCTTTGCGCGCACGCTCGACGGCGGCATCGTGTCCAACTGCGTGTCGACCTCCGAGGGCACAGCGGGCGCGCTGTTCGCGACCTACAACGCGGGCCAGCTCGTCAACACCTACTGGGGCGCATTCCTCACCAACAAGATGGACGCCCCCGCCTCGGCGCTCGTCAACTCCTATGCCGTCGACCCGGCCGACATGGCCACCGACGCCTTCGCCGACCTCATCAACGCTAACTGCGGCGCCAACGGCAGCAGCTGGGGTATCGATAAAAATGGCACGCCGGTCTTTGGCTCGGGCAACAGCTACCAGGCGCCCGAGGATACCACGCCCGACGACACCTACACCGTGAGCTTCACGGCCAACGACGGCACCAGCCAGGCGGTTGCCGACCATATGCTCGAGGTTTCGCCCGACGCTGTGAACGCCTACCGCAAACTTGGCGTCTTTGCGCTTAAGGGCGTGCCGGCCACGAGCACCGTCACCTGGGGCACCGACGATGCCAACCGCGGAAACATCGGTATCAACGAGTCCACGGGCGAGCTCTACATCTACGACAACGCCACCGGCACGGTGACCGCCACCGAGCATAAGGCCAATGGTTCCGAGCAGACCGTGGCCACCATCAAGATCAAGGCCAAGGCCAAACAGTTCGATGACTTTGAGCTGTGGTATCGTGCCTCCGACGGCACCGTGAGCGACGTGACCGATGGTGCGGCTACCGTCCAGGGCTCCGAGGTGCGCAACCTCGAGGTGCGCGTGCATTACGTCGACGCCGATAAGGACGAGTACGTGCCCGTTTCGTTCAGCCGCTTCCACTTTGCCTCGAGCGATCCTACGACCATCTACAGCAACGACTACTCGGCCTGCTTTTACTTCAAGCATGCCGGCAGTGCCACGATCACCGTTACCCCGCGCGACGTCGCATCTGCGGGCGCTGGCTCCAAGAGCGTGACGCTGACGTCAGAAGCCGTGGCCGCCACGTCCATCTCGATGGGCTATAACGAGGACGGCGCCACCGTCTACCTGCAGGGCCGCAACCCGCTCTCCGAGCGCGGCGCGTTTTTGACCGATCACGCACGCCCGGTGGTGGCGCCCGACAACGCCACCAACCGCGACAACTTTACCGTGACGAGCAGCGATCCTGCCGTGGCGGCCTACACCACCGCGGGCGAGATCGGCTACACGGCGTACAAGGCTGGCACCACCACGTTTACTGCGACGCTGCCCGACACGGACGCCGATGGCGAGGTCATCAGCGCGTCGTGCGACGTGACTTATGCTTACCAAAATCCGCTTGCGAGCGTGACGGCCGGCACGGACAGCCTCTACCTCAAGGCCGGTTCGGCGCAAAAGCTCGACCTGACCTTTACCGGTAAGAACGACGCGGACGGCTGGAGCGTGACCGAGCCCGGCCTCATCTGGACGTTCAAGACGCTCGACGGCAAGGACGCCTCGGGTATCGTGGGCATCGACCGCATCGAGAAAGGCACCTGGAAGCACGTCGACGGCGCTCACGATGACGGCCTGTACGTGGCCTCGAGTGACTACACGGTGACTGCGCTTTCGGCCGGCACGGTGGTCGCGACGGGTACGCCGGTGGACACGACCGCCGGTGCCGAGCCCGTGACGCTTACCATCACCGTGGCCGGTGTGGCCGCGAGCCCCGCCACGAGTGAGTCCGCCTCGGCGGGCATCGATGCTGCCGCTGCGTTCATCGACGTGCGCCGCAGCTCCGACGCCTTCCAGTACGGCGACGAGTGGGAGATCTACGACTTTGCCAAGGCGGGCCGCAAGATCGATTCCAAGCTGCTCGACAACTACCGCGCCTCGCTGGCCAAGCACAAGGCCGAGTGGGGGAGTGCGACCTGCGCTCTGACTGAGACCGAGCGTGTGGCGCTGGCCCTCTCCGCCATCGGCGAGGACATCACCGACTATGACGGCGTCAACCTGGTCGAGCTCATCTGCAGCCGCACCGATATGACGCGCGCCAACGAGAAGATCTTTGCGCTGATGGCGCTTAATGCGAGCGGCTCGGATGTACCCGCCGGTTCTGCCTGGACGCGCGCGAGCCTCGCGGACGCCGTCTGCGAGCTTCTCGGCAGCGACGACGCCGTGGAGGGTACGCGTCTGGGCGACGTGGACCTGACGGCCATGGCGATCCAGGCCGTGGCGCCCTATGAGGGCGACACCAAGGTCGATGCTGCCATCGAGAACGGCCTCTCCTACCTCAAGGGCAAGATGAGCGCGGGCACCTGTGATTTCGGTTCTGCCGAGGCCAATGCCCAGGTGATCCTCGCGCTGCTTTCGCTCGACCGTGACCCGGCCAACCCCGTTAACGGGTTTGCAAATGCCGTGACCAACGTGGTCTGCGCGCTGGACCTGTACCGCGTGGACGGCGGCAACGGCTATGCGCACAGCAAGGGCGGCGCGGCCAACGCCATGGCGACCGAGCAGGCGCTCCGCGCGCTCACGACGTATCGTGTCTCCTCGGGAGAGACGATTGCCTGGAAGACGGCCGTGACGGCGGGCAAGGGCTCGAGCAGCAAGGACCCGCAGAAGCCCACGGTGGCGCCGGGCGTCCTGACGCCGGGTGCCGTGTCGGACGGCGGTGCCGGCAACGGGACCGCCGGTTTTGCGGGCGTAATGGCTCCTGTGGCCGCCAAGATGGCCGGTGCTTCCTCGAGCGAGGGCGCCAAGGCAGCTGGCGATTCCAAGGCCGAGGCCGAATCCGGCAAGAAGGATTCGACGGAGTCTTCCGTCGCCGGCAAGACAGACAAGAGCGGCAAAAAGTCGGGCACGTCCGGCAAGACCGCCGCGTTGAGCGCCGGCGCCGCCAACAAGGCTGCGGACGCGGGCTCGAACGGCTTTGCCATCGCCGGTGTTGCTGTGGGCATCGTCGGTATCGCGGCCGTCGGCGGCTGGTTTTTCTACACCAAGCGTCGCGCGGCGTAGCGAGCGTCTGCCTGACAGGTAAATACTGCAAGGAGTATGGTTTTGCAAAGCGAAGGGCCCTCCTGCCGATCAGCTCGGCAGGAGGGCTCTTCCATCTCCCCGCAGTTTGAGTGGGCCAACGTCCCAGTGAAAATGGGCGGACCGATTGTGGCCGGATGCTGGGCAGCTTGCAGAGCAGCCGCTAGCAAATCCTGGGCAGCTGCTCTCCCACGAGCATGTCGAGGATGCGGGTCGAGCCCCAGCCGGTGCGTACGCGCACGACGGGCCGAGCGTCCGGTCCAAACGGCAGCACGCGGCCGATAATCGCGGCGTTTTCGCCGTAGCGCGCGGCACGCATGGCCGCCAGCGCGGCATCGGCCTGCTCAGCAGGCACCACGGCGACCATCTTGCCCTCGTTTGCTACCTGCAGCACATCGTAGCCGAGCATCTCACATGCCGCCTGCACATCGGGGCGCACGGGCACGGCATCCTCGTCGATCTCCATAGCAACGCCGCTGGCCTGGGCAAACTCGTTGAGCGTGGATGCTAGGCCGCCGCGTGTGGGGTCGCGGAAGCAGCGGGTGTCGGGGGCGGCGGCGAGCACGTCGGCAATCAGATGATTGAGCGGCGCAGCGTCGCTTTCGATGTCGCTCGAAAACGCCAAGCCCTCGCGTTGGCTCATGATGGCGATGCCGTGGTCGCCTAGCGTACCCGACATCAGGATGGCGTCGCCGGGCCGGCAGTTGGCACCGCTGAGCGTCACGCCTGCGGGAACCTCGCCCACGCCGGCGGTATTGATGTAGACGCCGTCGGCACCGCCGCGCTCGACCACCTTAGTGTCGCCGGTGATTATGGACACGCCCGCCTCGTGCGCCGTTTCGGCCATGGTCTGCACAATTTGGCGCAGCTTGTCCATGGGATAGCCCTCTTCGAGGATAAAGCCGCATGAGAGGTAGCGCACGTTAGCGCCCGAGGTCGCGACGTCGTTGACGGTTCCGCATACGGCGAGGCGGCCGATATTGCCGCCGGGGAAGAACTGCGGCGTTACCACAAAGCTGTCGGTCGACATGGCGATTCGCCCGCTTGCGGGCAACGCGGCGACACCGGCATCGTTGCCAGCAAGCAGCTCGGGCGACCCAAAGGCATCCAGAAAGACCTCATCGATAATGCGCTTCATCATCTGGCCGCCGGAGCCGTGGCCCAGCAGGACAGTGCTATCGGTGGCAGTACGGGACATATCGAAAACTCCAATCGTGGGTGGAATTATATGGGTGAGGCGCAGCGTCGACCGGTCCGCCATTCGTTAGAACGGCGGAACCTAATAGTCGCGGTAGCGGTAGTACGCCGCGCAGCTACCTTCGGAGCTCACCATGCAGGGGCCGACGGGGTGTTCGGGCGTACATGCGTGGCCGAACAGCGGGCAGTCGCTTGGAGTGATGGCACCGCGCAGCACGTCGCCGCAGCGGCATCCGCGTGGCTCAACCGTCGGTTCAATGGGCACGTCAAAGCGGGCGCCGGCATCAAAGCGCGCGAATTCGGGTCGGATGGAAAGACCCGAATTGGCAATCGGTCCCAGCCCGCGCCACGTGGCGTCGCACGGCTCAAATACCTGCTCGACCAGCTGGCGTGCTACGGGATTGCCGTCTGCATTGACGCCGCGGCGGTAGGCGTTGTCGATCGCCGGCCTGCCTTCGACAACCATCTGGACCAGCATGCAGATGCCCTGCAAGATATCGACCGGCTCAAACCCGGTGACCACGCCCGGGGTCTCGAACTCATCGACCAAAAACCCAAAGGGTGCCAGGCCTGTGATGGTAGCGACGTGACCAGGCAGGATAAAGCCGTCGATGGTCGTCTCGGGGTCGTTGGAGATCGCGCGCAGAGCCGGCGGCGTGGTCTTGTGAGCACAGTAGACCGAGAAGTTCTGGAGCCCGCGCGCGTCGGCCTCCAGGATGGCGGCGGCAATGGTGGGCGTTGTGGTCTCAAAGCCGACGCCCATAAAGATAACCGGGCGTTCGGGATTTTGCTCGGCAATGTCGAGTGCGTCGAGCGGAGAGTAAACGATGCGGATGTCGCGCCCCGCCGCCTTTTGCGCGGCAAGCGAGGTGGACGATCCGGGCACGCGCATCATGTCGCCAAAGGTGGTGATGATGGCGCCGTCCATGTTGGAAAGCGCGATTGCGTGATCGATGTCACGGTTGGCGGTGACGCAAACGGGGCACCCCGGGCCGCTCAGCAGTTTGAGTCCCGTCGGCATAATGGAGCGAAAGCCATAGCGGCCAATGCTCACGGTATGCGTACCGCAGACTTCCATAAGGTTGATGGTGCGGTCGCCGACGAGTTCACGGATGCGTTCGATGAGCTCGCGGGCCAGCTTGGAATCGCGAAATACCGAAAAGTCGATACCGGAGCGAGCCGGCTGCGTCGCCGCCACTAGTATGCCTCGACCGGGTTGGTGGCGAGTTGATCCTCTTTGGCCAGCTCGGTCATAGTATTGACGAGCTCGAGGGTCTCTTGGGCCTCCTGCTCGTCGACAATCTGAATGCCAAAGCCGGCGTGCACGAGAATATAGTCGCCTACCTGTGCCGTCGGCACGAGGCGCAGCGAAACGGGGCGCTCGATGCCCATCATGTCGACGGTCGCCTTAAGGTCGTCGTCGCGTTTGACCACTTTACCGGGAACGGCAAGGCACATAATGTTCCCCTTTATACGTTTTGCGCTGGATAGGCGCCTAATTACCCATCAGTTGATGGTAGCGCTCGCGGGAGTCACGAGCAAACGCGTTACACCTGTGAGACGGTGGCGCGCAGGCTGGAAAAACGCCTATCGCGATGCTGTCTGCGCGAGGAGAGCGCGAGCGATGGCGGCCTGACCGTAGGCGATGCAGCCGTCGTTGACGGGCACGGAGTGGGGAACCAAGACAGTGAGACCCACGCTTTTGAGCTCACGGGTGAGGAGCTGGAGCAAAAGTCGGTTCATGAACACGCCGCCCGAGAGCGCGACGGTGTCGAGGCCTTCACGGGCGCAGATCTCGCTTGCGATGTGGGTCGTAGCGTGCGTAATGGCGATGTGAAACCCGAGGGCGAGCCTGTCGGCCGGCGCGCCTGCCTCGATTCCATTCAGAAGAGCTTCGATGAGCGGTTGGAGGTCCAAGATGGGGGAGTCGTCGGCAGACGTGAATACGCCTGCATGATTGCCGTCGAGACGAACGGTCTTACCGCCGACCGCGCGCCAGGCGGCGGCCTCAAGCTCGATGGCGGGTTCACCCTCGTAGGTCGCCTGGCCGCAAATGCCCAGGATCGCGGCTGCGGCATCAAACAAGCGACCCATACTGCTGGTGCGCGGGCTGTTGATGCCACGTTCGATCATCGTTGCCGTCACGCTACGTGTTTGCTCGTCTAGGCCGCCCAAGAGTCGCTCGGCCCCCTGGTGTTCAAGCAGGCCGAGCTCGCTGAGCAGGGCAAAGGCGTTGCGGCGGGCGTCACGCACGGAGGCCGCCCCGCCGGGGAGTGCCCAAGTGCGCAAATGCGCGGCGCGCTCAAAGCCGCCAAGGCTGGCAACAAGAAACTCGCCGCCCCAAATGGTCCCATCGGTGCCGGCGCCGGTGCCGTCAAAGGCGATGCCAAGGATGCGCGCGTCGGTTGTAAGCTGGTCCGCGACGATAGCCTCGGCCATTACGCTCGCGATATGCGCATGATGGTGCTGCACCTCAACGAGCGGCAGATTGCATTTTCGCGCCTGCTCGCGCGCCCACTGGCTCGATAGATAGCTGGGGTGTAGATCGCAGGCCAAGGCGGCGGGCGCCAAGTCAAAGAGATCTTCCAAGCGCGTGCGCGCGGCGTTCCAGGCATCGAAGGTCCCGCCGTTTTCAACATCGCCGATATGCTGCGACACAAAACAGGTTGCCTCGCCGTTCGTCCCTTCACGCGTGAGCGCAATCGTTGCCTTTTGTTGTGGCCCGCAGGCGAGCACGCAGGGCGGAGCACCGTTGAGCGCCGGCAACGACAGAGGCTGCGGCGCATATCCGCGTGCGCGACGCACGGGCATGACGTCGCCGTCGACCACGCGTACCACGGAGTCGTCGTAGCGCGACAGAATCGCGCGGTCATTGCCGAGCAACGCGTCGGCAATGCCGGCGGCAACGAGGTGTTCCCAGGCAAGGTCATCGTCGGTCTCGATGGGTTCTTCGCTCAGGTTTCCGCTGGTCATGACGAGCGCGTGCATACCGCGGGCTTCTGCCGCGGCAAGCAACAGATGCTGAAGCGGGGTGTAGGGGAGCATGACGCCGAGCTCGGGAAGGTCGTGCGCGACGGATGGCGCGAGTGTAAGGGCGTCGGGGGAATCTCCCTCGCCAACAGCACGCCGGCGCAACAGCACGATGGGGCGGATGCTACCGGTTAGCAAGTCGCGCTCGGCATCATCGACATGGCACAGGCGTTCAGTATCGGCAAGGCTGCGCACCATAACGGCAAGCGGCTTGTTGCTGCGGCGCTTGCGACGGCGCAGCTCGACCACTGCCTGCTCGTTGGCGGCGTTGCAAGCCAGATGGAATCCGCCCAGGCCCTTGATGGCGACAATACCGCCGCTGGCCAGCAACTCGACACAGCGGTCAATAATAGCATCGCTGGTTTCGCGCGTGCTGCCGACGGCTGGCGTCGCCCCCGAGCCTTCGAGCTCCATGTCGCCCTCTGCCTCGCGCCAGGTAATATGCGGCCCGCAATCAAAGCAGGCATCGGGCTGCGCATGAAAGCGCCGGTCAAGCAGGTCGCCATACTCTGCGGCACACTCGGGGCACATGGGAAAGCAATCCATCGACGTGGCCGCTCGGTCATAAGGCAGCGATCGGATGATGGTAAAGCGTGGGCCGCAGTTAGTGCAGTTGATAAAGGGGTAGTGATAGCGTCGGTCGGCGGGGTCGAACAGTTCGCGCAGGCAGTCGTCACAGGTGGCGATATCGGGGGAGATGAGCGTCGTGTGCACGGTCTGATCCTGCGACGCTACGATACGAAAGACCTGCTCATCGTCGGCATCCCAAGCGTCGGGCTCCAGGTCTGCAACGGCGATATGCTCAACGCGGGCCGCGGCAGGCGCGTGCTCCGACAGCGCGGCGACAAAGCCGTCGAGCGCCTCGACCGAAGCATGCGCCTCGATGTGCACGCCGTCGCCCGCATTGAGTACCCAGCCGCAAATACCATGCGCCATAGCCTCGCGATACGCAAATGGCCGCATGCCAACGCCCTGCACAATGCCCGTCACATGAATATGCACATGCCGCATGTGACACCCCTCATCAAAACCGACCAAAAAGGGACAGGTCTATTTTGGTAGGTAAAACTTCTAAACCTGCCAAAACAAACCTGTCCCTTTTTGGCAGGTGCGCTGCGGGAAATCCCGCTATAGCCCCAGACTTTGCCTGGTGGCGGCGCAGGTGAGCTCGCCGTGCTTAACGCCGCGCAGGCCCAGCAGGCGGTCGGCCAGTTCGTAGACGCGCTCGCCGCGACCCTTGAGCGCCAGAATCTCCAGACAGTTGTGGTGATCCAGATGCACGTGCATCGTCGATACGATCTCGTCGGTGTAGTCGTGCTGCACCTCGTCCAGGCGGCGCGTCAGGTCGCCGGTGTGATGGTCGTAGATCATGGTGAGCGACCCGATAACGTGCTCATCGGGCGTGCGCATTTGCTCTTTGGCGATTGAGGCGCGAATCAAATCGCGCACTGCCTCGGAGCGGTTGGCCACGTCGCCGCGGCGTGCGATCTGCTCGTCAAAGCGGCGCAGCAGGTCATCGGGCGCGGTGACCGAAAAACGGACCAGCTCGGAGCCGCCGCCGCAACGGCAGCTCGCCTCGTCGCCCGTGCCGTTGCGGCGGTCGTGCCCGCAGCCGTGCTCGTGTTCGTGTTCGGACACCCTACACCAGCTTTACGGAGCCGACGGAGTTGTGGTCAGCCTCGATGGCTTCCTCGTAGCCCTCGAGCGCGTCATGCGCCTCGTGCAGTGCGGTCATGGCAGCTTCGAGCTTGGCGCCAATGCGCTCCATGTCAAAATTCTCGGTCGCATGCAGCAGCTGATGGCTCCACTCGTGGGCGAGCTCGATGGTGTCGTCGACCTGCTTGACGCTCATGGCAAGCTGGCTCATGTTCATTCCGACGTCATGCATGGGAAATCTCCTTATGCTCGGGGCAATCCAGTGGTTCAGATTCTACTACGCCCGCACGGGGCGCTACCGCATAAGAAAACGGGTGCGAGTCCGTCTGACCCGCACCCGTTCACTGGGGGCTGTTTGTATCTACCATACTATCCGTGGTCGCATGCGGTGCACCCAGAAGTCCGGCGAGTGGTGCAAAAGCGCTCATGGACGGCGGCTGGACGCCAAAATGTAACCAGCGTATTACAGATGCTTCTCCAGCAGTGCCTGCAGCCTTGCCTTGGGCAGCGCGCCGACCGAGCGGTCAATTTCCTCGCCGTTCTTAAAGACAATCAGCGTGGGGATGCTCATGACGCCAAACTTCATGGCCAGGTCCTGATTGTCATCGACGTTGCACTTGGCTACAGCCAGCTTGCCGGCCAGCTCGTCTGCCACCTCGTCAACGATGGGCGAGAGCGATCGGCAGGGCCCGCACCAGGGCGCCCAAAAATCAACCAGTACGGGAAGGTTGTCGCTAACGACGGAATCGAAGTTCTCGGGGGTAATCTGCTTAATGTCAGCCATGGTGACCTCCATGATGCGACGCGGCTCGGCCGCGTAAAACTCAGTACGACCGTGCTTATACCCAGCGGCCCGCAAAGCAACCACTCGCGGGCGGCTCTTTTATATAATGGTGGGCACGCAAACGATTGGAGAGCGCATGCCCACGTCACAAAGCCAGAAAAAAGAAGCCATCGCCCAGGCGGCCGAGCAGGAGCTTGCATCGCTTGCGGCCCGTGGCGTGCGTATCGCGGGCAACGCGTGCTCGCCGATCGTACTGGTCAAAGGCGATTTGGATGATGCCGAGCGTTCGGGCGGCGAACTTGCCGCCGGCGCGGATGGTGCCGCATTGCGCAAGGCGCTCGGGGCAATCGGTTACGCGCCCGAAGATTTTTGTGTGCTGGCGAGTGTTGCCGGCGCAGGCGACGGAGCTGTGGCGGTGGGCCACGCCCTGCCGTGTGACCTGTTCCGCGAGGCGCTTGAGGCCTTGGACCCCGAGGCGGTGCTGCTGCTCGATAACAGCGCGGCCGATGTCATGCGCGAAACCTACGCCGACATGCTCGTGGCGATTGATGACTTCGACACCGCCATGCTCAAGCCCGGTCTGATCGCCCATGTGCAGGGCCGCCGCGTGCTCGCGCTCGATGGCTTTGAGGCGGCGCTGACCGACAAAGCGGCCAAGCAGCGCATGTGGGCCTATATCAAGCAGCTGACCCCGGCGGCTGCTCCACTGTAGCGGATTGGCGCCGGCGAGCGATTGCCTGGCGGGCATGCCGTCGACCATGCGCGGCGGCCGTCCAAAGATGCCTCCTACGCTATCGAGAGCTCGGCTATCCTCAGTTTGCCAGTTCGAAAATGGGCCTGCCGCATGATCGAATCTTTATTTCAACTTTACACCTAGGTTTACAGCTGTCTTGTCAGCTGTAAACCTAGGTGTCATACTAAAGCCCCAAGATTCGCCAAAAGAGAGGGGCCTTGATGGCACAGAGCGCGAACATGGATGCATCGGAGCTTGCACGCGACATTGCGGCCGGCCTGGCATCGGCAACGACGGCAACGGAGCGCGCGGCATTGGTGCCCGCAGAGCTCGTCGAGGCCATTCAACAACTTAAAACCAAACGCGACGCGGTGATCCTGGCACACTATTACGTGGCACCCGAGGTCCAGGCTGTGGCCGATTACGTCGGCGACAGCTTCTACCTGGCAAAGCTCGCCAAGAGCCTGCCGCAGCAGACTATCGTGCTGTGCGGCGTGGAGTTTATGGGCGAGAGCGCCAAGCTGCTCAACCCCACCAAGACCGTGCTGCTGCCCGAGCCGGGCGCGGACTGCCCCATGGCTCATATGGTCAAGCGCGAGACGGTCGACGCCGCCCGCGCCGAGTACGGCGACGACCTGGCTGTCGTCTGCTACGTCAACTCGACGGTCGAGATCAAGAGCTGGAGTGATGTGTGCGTCACCAGCTCCAACGCTGTCAAGATCGTGTCCGAGCTGCCGCAGCAGCACGTCCTGTTCATTCCCGACCAAAACCTCGGTCGCTTCGTAGCCGAGCAGGTGCCGCAAAAGCACGTCCTGCTTAACAAGGGCTACTGCCCGCGCCACCACATCATCACCGTCGAGCAGATCGTCGATGCGCAGGAGGCACATCCCGACGCGCTCGTACTGGCGCACCCCGAGTGCAAGGCCGACGTGTTGGCCGAGGCCGACTACATCGGCTCCACCGCCGGCATCATCAAGTATGCCGAGGAGTCGGACGCCAGCGAGTTCATCATCGTGACGGTCCGCGGCGTGCTCTACGAGCTCGAGCGCCGCTGCGAGGGCACCGGCAAAAAGTTCTATTTTCCCGCGGTGCAGCCCACCTGCGTCAACATGGATCTCATCACACTCGAAAAGCTCGTGCGATGCCTGGAGACGGGCGAGGGCGAGGTACAGATCGGCGTGTCGGACGAGGCGGCCGACCAGGCCAAAATTACGCTCGACCGCATGCTCGAGTACGCGGCGCGCTAGAACGATGTGACATGAGGGGCAGTCCCTTATGTCACATTACAAGGGAGAGGATTCCTGTGGAAACCAAACAATACCCCGATATGGAGTGCGATGTCGTCATTGCCGGTTGCGGCGTGGCAGGCCTGTACGCGGCCCTCAATCTGCCGACGAGCACGCGCGTGATCATGCTCTCCAAGGGCACTGTCGACGAGTGCGACTCGATGCTTGCGCAGGGCGGTATCTGCGTGCTGCCCGAAGGCTCGGATTACGATGCCTTCTTTGAGGACACCATGCACGCCGGCCACTACGAGAACCGCCGCGAGAGCGTCGACATCATGATCCGCTCGAGCCGCTCGGTCATCAACGACCTGCTGGCGATAGGCGTGGATTTTGAGCGCAAGGCCGACGGCAGCCTCGACTTTACCCGCGAGGGCGCGCACAGCCGTCCGCGCATCGCCTTCCATGCCGACATTACGGGCAAGGAGATCACGACCAAGCTGCTCCAGGCCGTCCGCAAGCTGGACAACGTGCAGATTCTTGAGCACGTGGCCATGACCGACATCCTGACGGCCGAGCGCGATGGGGCCACGGTGTGCACTGGTGTCGTCGCTGTTGCGGTGGACGAGGACAACTCGGTCCGCCCCGCCGACGAACTGGTAAATGCCGCCGAGGGCGCGCATACCGGCGAGCCGTTTGAGATTCATGCTCGCCACACGTTGTGGGCGACGGGCGGTATCGGCGGCGTATACGACCACTCCACCAACTACCCGCAGCTCACCGGCGACGCCTGCTACATCGCGCAGGAGCACGGCATTACGATGGAGCATCTTGACTACGTGCAGATTCACCCCACGGGACTGTTCTCGCCGCAGCCGGGCCGCACCTTCCTGATCAGCGAGAGCTGCCGCGGCGAGGGCGCGATTCTGCTCAACGCCGCCGGCGAGCGCTTTACCGATGAGCTTCAGCCGCGCGATGTGGTCGCCGCCGCCATTCGCGAGCAGATGAAGCAGGACGGTACCGAGCACGAGTGGCTGAGCTTTGCCCCCGTCGAGCGCGACGTGGTGACCGGGCACTTCGCCAACATCCGCGCACGCTGCCTGGAGGACGGCCGCGACATCCTGGACGAGCCCATTCCCGTCACACCCACGCAGCATTACTTTATGGGCGGCGTGTGGGTCGACAAGGACGGCCGCACCTCGATGCCCGAGCTCTACGCCGCGGGCGAGACAGCCTGCAACGGCGTTCACGGCAAGAACCGCCTTGCATCAAACAGCCTGCTCGAAGCGCTGGTCTGGGGTCGTCGCGCCGCTTGGCGTATGCGTACCGGCGAGTCGCTTGCCGTGGAGCAGACGGGCGAGCCCGCGCTCGATGGGCACCATCGCGCCCTGAGTTCCGATAACCTTGCAATCGATGATCTGGCCCGTGCCGCCGGCACGCAGGCCGTGGAGGAGTAGACCATGAATCCCATTACCATGAAGCTCGTCGTCGATGATTTGATTCTGCAGGCTCTGCGCGAGGACATTACCTTTGAGGACGTGAGCACGGCGAGCGTGTGCCCCACGGCGCGTCCCGCCACGGTGGAGCTTATCGCCAAGGCCGATGGCATTATCGCGGGCCTGGATGTGTTCGCTCGCACCTTTGAGCTGCTGGATTCGCAGAGCTCGGTGCTGTTTGATGTTGCCGATGGTGACGAGGTGCACGCCGGCGACCACGTGGGCCAGGTGCGCGGCGATGCGCGCGTACTGCTTTCGGGCGAGCGCGTGGCGCTCAACTACCTGCAGCGCATGAGCGGCATCGCTACTTACACGCATCGGATGGCAGCTGCGCTCGAGGGCACCAAGACCGTGCTTGTCGACACGCGCAAGACCACGCCGGGCATGCGTGTCTTCGAGAAGGCTGCAGTCGAGATCGGCGGTGGCAGCAACCACCGCTATAACCTGTCGACGGCTGTCATGCTCAAGGACAACCACATCGACGCCGCCGGTGGCGTGGCACGCGCGATTGAGATGGCGCGCGCCCATGCGTCGTTTACCGCGACGGTCGAGATTGAGTGCGAGAACCTGGATATGGTGCGCGAGGCAGTTGAGGCCGGTGCCGATATCATCATGCTCGACAACATGACCCACGACGACATGGCTGCCGCGATTGAGCTTATCGCCGGTCGCGCCAAGACCGAGTGCTCGGGCAATGTGGATGCCAGCAATATCCGCGCCCTCGCCGACCTGGGCGTTGACTTTATCAGCTCGGGGGCGCTGACGCACTCTGCGCCGATTCTCGACCTCTCGCTTAAGCACCTTCGTCTGCTGGACGGTAAATAATGGACGCCCGCGAGCGTCGCCGTGCCATCATGGGCGTGCTCGAGGGAGCCAAAGACCCTGTCTCGGGCAGTGCGCTTGCTTGTGAGGTGGGTGTGAGCCGCCAGATTGTCGTGCAAGACATCGCCCTGCTGCGCGCCGATGGGCACGATATCGTGGCGACCAATCGCGGCTACGTGCTGCAGGAGGCCCCCAGCAGCCCCGCCGTGCCCACGCGCCTGGTCAAGGTGCACCATGGCATGGAGCAGGCAGGTGACGAGCTCACGAGCATCGTCGACGCGGGTGGTGCCGTGCTCAATGTAATCGTCAACCATCGCGTGTATGGCAAGATCACAGCCGATCTGGACATTCGCAACCGTCGCGATATTGAGCGCTATCTTGAGGGTATTGCCAGCGGCAAGAGCTTCCCGCTGCTGACGGTGACGAGTGGCTATCACTTCCATCGCATCGTGGCAGAAGACGAGCAGACCCTCGACGAGATCGAGACCATACTCAAGGAGAAAGGCTATCTTGCCGATTTAATGCCCTATGAGGATGATTTGTCCTAGCCCGATACTGTCTTAATAAGTTGCGGTGAAATAGTTCCTAAAATCGGCACCTAAGCAATGAACCGGGAACTATTCCACCGCAACTGCCAAGGTAGCCCCGTCCCCAATTAACTGCCTATACAAACAAAAGGAGGCCTCCGCGGCGATGCGGAGGCCTCCTTTTTGTGCACGGTGTACTTTTGAGTGTGCAAGTGGGGAGTTGTTACTCCTCGACGATCTCGGTGATCGCGCCAGCGGGGCAAGCGTCCTGGCAAGCGCCACAGGCGACGCAGGAGTCCTCGTCAGCGACGGTGGCGACGTCCTGGAGCTCCAGAACGCCAGCGGGGCAGGTGTCGACGCAAACGCCACAAGCGATGCACTCGTCGGCATCAATTACGGGATGAGCCATGGTAGTTTCCTCTCTGTTGACCGACGCTACAGACGATGCGCGCCGGTTTGATTCGGGCAAAAACATACCACGGGAGCGACCGTTTGCAATACCCTCTGGCCGGCATCTTCATACCGTTCGCCGAGTATGCCAAGGTTTACTAAAAAACGTGCAGGTGGGGCCGTTGAGCTGCGCAAATGTTAGCTAAAGGTGACTTGAAATATTGAGCTATTGAGCGAGCTTTTGGAAAGCGCATCCCGTTATTTAGCCGTGAAACGGGTCGCGCTTTCCCCCGGGGTCGCCTCAAGCCACCCCATGCGGCCTCGGGCCCAAACCTCAGCCATCTCTACATAGATCTCGATAGATTTGCCGAGAACTCAATCAGTGCGTCTACCTGCGCATTTGTGAACCTAAACTCTCAGCAATAAGAAATCTTATATGAATTGACTTAGATTTTGTATATTCCGGCCCATAAGGGGATACACTACATCCTGAAAGACAAGCCGAAACACCGCGCGACAGATCGTCGAGGCGGCGCGAACGCAAAAGAGAGAGGGAATTTCTAATGAGTAAGATTCTTGGTATCGACCTTGGTACTACTAACTCCGCAATGGCCGTTCTCGAGGGCGGTTCTCCGACCATTATCGTGAACGCCGAGGGCGACCGCACCACCCCGTCCGTCGTGGGCTTCCGTGCCGACGGCGACCGCGTCGTGGGTAAGGCCGCTAAGAACCAGGCTGTCACCAACCCCAAGAACACCGTGTTCTCCATCAAGCGCTTCATGGGCCGCAAGTACTCCGAGTGCACCTCCGAGATCAAGACCGTGCCGTATGAGGTCAAGGAGGGCCAGGGTGGCCGCGCCGTCGTCGACATCGAGGGCAAGGATTACACCGCCGAGCAGGTGAGCGCCATGACGCTCGCAAAGATGAAGGCCGACGCCGAGAAGTATCTGGGCGAGACCGTCACCGACGCCGTCATCACCGTCCCGGCCTACTTCAACGACGCCCAGCGTCAGGCCACCAAGGACGCCGGTAAGATCGCCGGCCTCAACGTCAAGCGTATCGTGAACGAGCCGACCGCTGCTGCTTTGGCCTATGGCCTGGACAAGCAGGGCACCGACCAGCGCATCCTGGTCTTCGACCTGGGCGGCGGCACCTTCGATGTCTCCATCCTCGACCTCGCCGACGGCGTGTTTGAGGTTCTGTCCACCTCGGGCGACAACCACCTGGGCGGCGACGACTGGGATCAGCGCGTCATCGACTGGATGGCCGATAAGTTCCAGCAGGAGAACGGTGTCGACCTGCGCCAGGACCCCATGGCCCTGCAGCGTCTGAAGGAGGCCGCCGAGAACGCCAAGAAGGAGCTCTCCGCCGCCCAGCAGACCACCATTAACCTGCCGTTCATTACCATGAACCAGTCCGGCCCGCTGCACCTCAACTACACGCTGACCCGCGCCGAGTTCGAGAAGATCACCCGCGACCTGCTCGAGCGTTGCAAGCAGCCTGTCACCAACGCCCTGCGCGACGCCAAGCTCAAGCTCTCCGATCTGACCGAGGTCATCCTCGTCGGCGGCTCCACCCGTATGCCCGCTGTCCAGGAGCTCGTCAAGACCATGACCGGCAAACAGCCCAACATGTCCGTGAACCCCGATGAGGTCGTTGCCGACGGCGCTGCCGTCCAGGGCGGCGTGCTCACCGGCGACGTCGAGGGCATCCTGCTGCTCGACGTTACCCCGCTGTCGCTGGGCGTCGAGACCATGGGCGGCATCATGACCAAGATGATCGACCGCAACACCACGATCCCGACCTCCAAGACCGAGGTCTACTCCACCGCTGCCGACAACCAGACCAGCGTCGAGATCAACGTGCTCCAGGGCGAGCGCGAGCTTGCCCGCGACAACAAGTCGCTCGGTAAGTTCCAGCTGACCGGTATCCCGGCTGCCCGCCGCGGCGTGCCGCAGATCGAGGTCACCTTCGACATCGACGCCAACGGCATCGTCAAGGTCTCCGCTAAGGACAAGGGCACCGGCAAGGAGCAGCAGATTACCATTTCCGGCTCCACCGCTCTGTCCGACGACGAAGTCGATCGTATGGTCAAGGACGCCGAGGCTCATGCCGAGGAGGACAAGAAGCAGAAGGAAGAGGTCGAGGTCCGCAACCAGACCGATAGCCTGTGCTACTCCACCGAGCAGACCCTCAACGAGCTGGGCGACAAGGTTTCCGCCGACGTGAAGTCCAAGGCCGAGGCCGCTATCGCCGACGCCAAGAAGGCGCTCGAGGGCTCTGACGTCGAGGCCATCAAGGCCGCCGGCGAGTCCCTGCAGTCCGTGGCCTACGAGCTGGCTCAGGTTGTCTACGCCGACGCTCAGCAGCAGACCGACGGTGCCGCTGGTGCCCAGCCTGCCGACGATGACGTAGTCGACGCCGACTACGAGGTTGTGGACGACGAGGACAAGTAATCATGTCCGCCCGTAAAGCTCGCACGGAGGCGGCTGCCGCCGGCGCCGCCCCCGTTGACTCTGAGGAGAAGGACGTGAAGATTCCCGTAGAGGCCGCAGACGATACCGAGGTCAATGAGGCCCCGGCCGCCGAGGCTGCCGAGAACCAGGTAGAGGATTCCAACAAGGAGGCGACGATGACCGAGGACGAGATGGTGGAAGCCGCTATCCGCGCCGGTGAGGAAGCCGCCGACAACGACTTTAAGCTCAAGTTCGAGCAGGCCCAAAAGGAGCTTGCCGACGTGCGCAATGAGCTCGATGCTGCGGCAGAGGCCCAGAAGGCCGCCGAGGACAAGGCGAAGGACGCTACCGAGCGAACCGCTCGTCTGCAGGCCGACTGGGAGAACTTCCGTCGCCGCACCGCCAACGAGCGCATCGCCGAGCGCGAGCGCGCGACCGAGAAGCTTGTCACCGCGCTGTTGCCGGTGATCGACGATATCGAGCGCGCGATCGACCATGCCCGCAGCCAGGAGATTTCCGACGACTTTAAGCAGTTCGTCGATGGCGTTGACGCGGTTCATGCCAAGCTGCTCGACGTGTTTGCGCACGAGGGCGTTGAGCCCATCGACCCCAAGGGCGAGGCGTTCGATCCGCTCGAGCACCAGGCTGTGGGTCGCGTCGAGGACGCATCGCAGTACGATGAGACCGTCAACGATGTGTACCAGAAGGGCTACCGCATGGCGGATCGCATTCTGCGCTCCGCCATGGTGACGGTGACCTACGGTGGCGAGAAGCGCCCCGCACCGGAGCCCGAAGCGGCGCCCGAGGATGCTACGGCCGATACGGCCGAGAGCACCGAGGAGTAATTGAGAAGGGCCCCGGGGCAACACCCGGGGCCCTTTCTGGCCTAGTGCCATATGACAGTATGAGCCGCCGTCCGCAGGGGCGGCGGATATAACAGGAGAGGAGCTACGATGGCTGCAGGCAAAACCTTCTATGACATCCTGGGCGTATCCAAGAGCGCCTCCGACAAAGAGATTAAGAGTGCGTTTCGCAAGCTCGCGCAAAAATATCACCCCGATGCCGGCGGCGACGAGGCCAAGTTTAAGGAGATCAGCGAGGCCTACGAGACGCTTTCGGACGAGAAGAAGCGCAAAGAGTACGACCAGATGCTCATGTTTGGCGGCATGCCGGGCGCGGGCGGCGCGTATGGCGGCGGCTACGGTGCCGGCGCGGGCGCCAGCGGCTGGGGCGATATCTTCGACAGCATCTTTAGCGGCAACGGCGCCTGGGGCAGCGATTGGGGCTCGGGCTTTGCCGGGGCTGCGGGCGCTGCCGGTGCCGGCGCGGGCCGCAACCGTGCTCGCAAGGGCGGAGACCTGTCGCTGACCGTCGATGTGACGGCCGAGGACGCGTTTCGCGGCGTGACGCACAAGGTCACCTATCGCATTCCCTCGACGGGCGAGCAGCAGACCATTACGGTCTCGGTTCCCGCGGGCGCCGTGGATGGTGGCAAGCTGCGCTACAAGCGTCGCGGCGAGTATGGCGTTGCGGGTGGCGAGCGCGGCGATCTGGTCGTGACCACGCACGTGGAGGAGCACCCGCTGTTTAAGCGCAAGGGCGCCGACGTGACCATGGAGGTACCGGTCTCGGTCTATGAGGCGGCGCTCGGCTGCACGGTGGACGTGCCGACGCCCGGCGGTGCGACGGTTCGTCTGAAGGTGCCCGCGGGCACCCAGACAGGCAAGAAGTTCCGCTTTAAAGAGATGGGCGCGCCCGACGTTAAGCATCGCGGGCGCACCGGTGCGCTGCTCGTCGAGATCAAGGTGCAGGTTCCCACGAACCTGTCCGACGACGAGCGCGATGCCATGACCAAGCTGCGCGAGGCCGACACGCGCGACTATCGCGAGAAAGTCAACCGTTACAAGGCGACGTACTAGGGCGGTCGTGGCGCACGCCCGCGCCCGCGGGCTTATGATGGACGATAACGAGACGGAAAGGGGTCAGGTAGCATGGCCGAGGACAATAGGAACAAACCGCTGTACATGATCAGCGTGGCGGCCGAGCTGACCGGCATGCATCCGCAGACTCTGCGCGTCTACGAGTCCAAGGGCCTGGTGAACCCCCAGCGCTCGGGCGGCAACACGCGTCTGTACTCGCGTGCCGATATCGAGCGCCTGGAGCTCATCAACCAGCTGACCGACGAGGGCATCAACCTTGCCGGCGTGGTGCGCATCCTCGATATGAAGGAGCGTGCCGAGGAGCGCGAGCGCGAGAACGAAAAGCTCCGCGCTCGCGTGCGCCAGCTCGAGGACGAGCTGCACGAGTACAAGATGCAGAAGAAGATCACCGCCCTGGCCCCGCGCGACGGCTCGGTCAACCCCGAACAGGTCATGCGCAAGCTGCTGGGTGCGGGAACCGATTTGTAGTTACGCGGGATGCATTCGGGCAATCTGGCATTCAACTTCATGATCCCTTGGGGACGGAGGAAAACGGATCACTGAGGGGGTCGGCCC
>CATZIU010000007.1:0-101388 GCA_958420165.1 uncultured Collinsella sp.
TCTAACGAAGCCGTAACGGCCGTTGGGCTCTTTTGGCGCCAGCCCTTCTCGACCCGTACGCCACTCATGGTATGTTTATCGCGATAATAAGGACGGAGGTGCCCGTGGCACGCAATAAGTACCCGGAGGAGACGGTCGAGAAGATCAGGGGTGACGGCCCATCGAGTGTTATTTTGCGAGCTAGGCGCATCGAAAGCGACCTTTCGTGGTATAAACTACTTGCCGGAAGCCGCGGCTTTCAGAGTACGGCTTACGTGTACGTTTAACCTCCGTGGGCGACGGGGTGCCGCAAGGCGTAGAATATCGCCCACCTGTAGGGGCCTGCAGCGATGCGGGCCCCGCTTCGTATGAAGGGGGGGCGTAACCGATGAAGATCGTATCCATCTCCCAGGACTTCTTCGACCTCGTCGAGGGCGACCGCGAGCTCATGCTTAAGCACAATCGTCCTTGCATCGTGGTGGTGAGGCTGCGTTTCCGCGGGAAGCGCAGGGACTTCGCCGTGCCGCTGCGTTCCAACATCGCCCCTAACGTGCCCAAAGACCAGTACTTTGCGTTGCCACCCCGCCCCACGACGCGCCCCGGCTGCCGCCACGGCATCCACTACATCAAGATGTTCCCCATAACCAAGGCCTACCAGCGCCGCTTCAGGACCGAGGGCTCGGCCTACTACGAGACGCTCCAGCGCATCATCGATGGCAACACTAAGCGCATTGTCTCCGAGTGCCAGGCATATCTCGACCGCTACGAGCGCGAGGGAAGGCCTCGCTTTGCCGTCGACATCGACCGCATCGTGGGGCTGCTGGAGGGCGAGAAGTAGGGCATCTCGGCTCAGTCTCGAGCCATGTGGAGTCGCTCCGCATTTTTGAACGCCGTGTGTGCGTCCCAAATACTTGAGAAACAAGCTGTGAAGTGCGGTGGCGCGCCCGTGCCCGTGCATAGCCGTCACCATCAGCGTCTACGCGGCGTCGGCTTCAAGTGGAACTGGCGCCGCTGCTGTATGTGGTTTGCCTTGCTGCAAATAGCGATCAATGCCCGCGATGTTTCTGCTTGCGCTTCAACTTTCGCTGCTCGAAGCGCGTCTCCGCCTCATCCGCACGACGCTGACTTCTTGCTTGAGCCGACTCCCGCTTCATCGCTTCCCGCTGTGCCGCGAGCGCCTGTTGTGCCTTGGTGCTCACCGCGGGCCGTTTAAGGGCTTTCGCTGCCTCACGAGCGCGCCGCTTGGGGTTCTTCGCGGGCTTGCTCGCCTCGGTCGGATCGTGGCCGAAGAACGAGAGCTTCGCCCATTTGTTGACAACGAATCGCAGGATCTCCTCATTGGACGGTTCTGCGCTGAAGACGATGCGGGCGGCGCCGTATCTGCCGTCCTCGACGTGCTCCGCCAGCCCGACCCAGAATTGACCGTCGTGATATACGGTCAGGGTGGACGACACGCTGATCTGCATGGTTGGTTCCTCCTTTATGTAGATGACCATGCAGAGAAGGGACAACCAAGGAGGCAGGTTACTGATGCGGACTAGCGCACGCCCACGACTACCCGACGGGGACTGTGTTTTCATCTCTGGTGGTTGGATTGTAGCACGTGCGAATGCGCCCGGCATCGCTGCTGACATGGCGCTACTGGGATTCGCTCCTCGATGCATCCTTGTGCACATTGCCTTCTCGGTTTCGAAACTTTAGAAATAATCGAGTTTCGAAACCGAGAAGGAGTGGATTATGGCTTGGGTAGACCGCAATACGTACCGACTCCACCGTGTTGGAGAGGCTGGCCGAGTACATGATGGACAACTCCGGCAACCTCAACTCGACCAACAACATCGCCAACGTCCTCGACGCCAACAGGGTTCCCATCAACCATGTCACCGTCGGGCGCTATATCTCGTACCTCCGCGACGTTTTCGTCTTCTATGAGGCGAAGCGCTACGACATCAAGGGAAAGAAGTACATCACTAACCGAAGAGGACTCCTCACCGAATTCCCTTGAGATCGGACGGCATTATCGAGCGTGGGCGTTATCGTAGGTATCTTTGATTTCTTCAGGCAAATTGTCGGGAATCAGCGCCTTCACTCTATCCTCGCTGCCATCTTGAATCGCCTGCTCGTAGTACCAGCATTTGAACCTCAGCATATCCAGCGCGCGGTTCATGTTTGCGATTTCCGACTCCATGTGGGCCTTTCGCTCATCGAACATGGCCTTGCGCTTGGGATATGTCGATGGGCCCTCCGCGCACCATTCCATGAACAGCCGGATGTCTTTGATTTCCATTCCGGCCTTCTTCAGGCATTCGATGACCCGAAGCGCCTCGAGTTCCGCATCGCCAAATCGGCGAATGCCGGACGTCCGCTCCAATTCCGGAAACAATCCCTGCTTGTCGTAATAACGCAGCGTGGAAACGGGCAGACCGAACATCTCCGCCACCTGTCCGATTGTGTACATGGGTCCTCCGAATAAAACTCGATTTCATCCCTTGACCTAAAGTCAGGTTTAGGAATTACCTTCATTCTCGTCAATACAAATCGGGAGCGCAAGGGATTTTCGCCAAAGGCGCACGCTTGTCGGAACGGTTCTCGCCGGCGGCGTGAACGGTGTGGGCGAAATTACGGGGCATTCTGCTCTGGAGCAGGCGCAACGAATGGGCATGGAAATCTGGACGGGCAGCTTGGCCGCGCGGAAAGAGATTTGTGTCCAGGACCGTCGATAGGAGGAAATCGATCATGGCAATTAAACAGACGGCAGGTAGAGATGCCCTGGGGGATTTTGCCCCCAAATTTGCACAGCTCAATGACGATGTGCTGTTCGGCGAGGTGTGGAGCCGAGAAGACAGGCTTTCCCTTCGAGACCGCAGCGTGGTGACGGTGGTGGCCCTGATGGCGCAGGGACTGACGGACTCTTCGTTCCAATATCATCTGATGTCCGCAAAGAACAACGGCGTGACCAGGGCTGAGATTGCGGAAATCCTTACGCACGCGGCGTTTTATGCGGGATGGCCCAAGGCATGGGCAGCCTTCCGCATGGCGAAGGAGGTCTGGGCGGATGACGATGCTGCCGACGCAAAAACCAAGCATCAAAACGAGATGGCCTTTCCCATCGGTGCCCCCAACGACGCATTTGCGAAGTACTTTATCGGGCAAAGCTACCTCGCGCCCCTTTCCACCGAGCAGGTCGGCGTCTACAACGTGACGTTCGAGCCCGGCTGCCGCAACAACTGGCACGTCCATCACGCCAAAAACGGCGGCGGACAGATCCTCGTCTGCGTGGCCGGTCGAGGGTTTTACCAGGAATGGGGCAAACCGGCACAAGAGCTGTGCCCTGGCGATGTAGTAAATATTCCCGCGGGCGTAAAGCACTGGCACGGTGCGGCGCCCGACAGCTGGTTCTCCCATCTCGCAGTGGAGGTTCCGGGCGAGGAGGCCTCCAACGAGTGGTTGGAGCCCGTGGACGACGAGCAATACCTTAAAGCGACTGACAAGGAGGCTTAGGCATGGAGCAGTTGAAACTGACGCAGGAATGGGACAAGGTGTTCCCCAAAAACGACAAGGTTGAGCACAGCAAGGCGACCTTCCACAACCGCTACGGCATCACGCTGGCTGCCGACGTGTACGTGCCTAAGAACGCGGAAGGCAAGCTGCCCGCCATCGCCGTCAGCGGCCCGTTTGGCGCGGTGAAGGAGCAGTCCTCCGGTCTGTACGCGCAGAAAATGGCGGAGCTGGGCTTTTTCGCAATTGCCTTTGACCCGTCCTATACCGGCGAGAGCGGCGGTACGCCCCGCTATGTGGCATCCCCGGACATCAACACCGAGGACTTCTGCGCAGCGGTGGATTTCCTCTCCGTGCAGGAAAGCGTTGACCCGGAGCGTATCGGCATCATCGGCATCTGCGGTTGGGGCGGCATGGCAATCAATGCCGCAGCCATCGACACCCGCATCAAGGCCACCGCGGCTATGACCATGTACGATATGACCCGCGTGACCGCAAACGGCTATTTTGACGCCGAGGATTCCGAGCAGGCGCGCTTTGAAAAGCGGAAAGCGTTGAACGTGCAGCGCACCGAGGACTATAAAAACGACGGCTATGCGCTGGCGGGCGGCGTGGTCGATCCGCTACCGGAGGACGCGCCGCAGTTTGTAGCGGACTATTACGCCTACTACAAAACTCCGCGAGGCTACCATCCCCGCAGCCTGAACTCCAACGGTGGTTGGAATGTGACGTCCTCGCTGTCGTTCCTGAATATGCCGATTTTGCAATACAGCAGCGAAATTCGCTCTGCGGTACTGCTGGTGCATGGCGAGAAAGCACACTCCCGCTATTTCAGCGAAACCGCGTACGGCAAGCTGACGGGGGACAACAAGGAATTGCTCATTATCCCTGGTGCCAGCCACACCGACCTTTACGATCAGATGGACATCATTCCGTTTGAAAAACTGAAAGCATTCTTTGAGGAATATCTGAAATAAGGCGTGCCTTGATTTAATGCCAAGCCTCCAGCAACGATTCTTCTAAAGAGTGGGAGTAGCTGAAACGAGGCGATTGATTAACTCCATTCGTTTTGGTTACAAGAAAACATGCTGCGCGCCTGCAGCATGAAGGAGAGGGAATCCTATGAATATCGTTGTATTGAGTGGTAGCCCGCGCAAGGGCGCCAATACCGACACCATGGTCGAGGCGTTTGCCGAGACCGCGCGCGAGGTCGGCCATACGGTCGAGGTTATCCGCGTTGCCGGCAAAAAGATCGCTGGTTGTCTGGGATGCCAGTACTGCTTTACCCATGAGGGCACCTGTGTGCAGAAGGACGACATGGCCAACGTGATCGAGTCGCTGAAAGGTGCCGATATGGTCGTCTTTGCCTCGCCTATCTACTGGTTTGATATCACCGCGCAGGAGAAGGCCGCCATCGACCGTCTATACGCCTTCGGTGCCACGGGCTTCCCGTTCACCAAGACGGCCCTTTTGCTCGATAGCCACAGCGAGGGCGTCTATGATGCGGCGATCGCTATGTACAAGTCAACCTGCGCGTACTGCAAGTGGGAGGACCAAGGCATTATCACCATCAGCGGTATGACCGAGCGCGATAGCATGGCATCGTCATCCAAGTTGGAAGAGGTGCGAGAGCTCGCTCGCAAGCTCGCCTAAGGGCAAGAAGAACGCATGGCAATCGGTGTTGGTGGAAAATGCTTGCTATCCTTACCAAGAGGAATGCTGATTGCCATGCGTTGATGCTTCCGCGGACAATTCCGGCGTGCTAAAACGCCTTCTCGTTCAAGAATTCCCTGAACGCGGGAATGTCAAAGCCAACGAGACCACGCCCGCGCTCTCCAATGACGCCGTCCTCCAGGAGGCGGCGTTTGTATTGGCTTGCGTAGTTGCTGGCGACGCCCATGCGTTTGGCTATCTCCGAGACCCTGCTGGGGCCAGAATCGGGCAGCATCGCGAGCAAAAACTCAATGTCTTTATCGGAAAGCTCCCGATAGGTCGTTTCGAGAATTCGATCGCGCAGCTCCATGCGGGCAAGCAGAGAACCCTGCTGTACATCAGGTGCACTGATTTTGGGCGAGTTCTCCGAAACATCCCATGTGCGATATCCGACGAGCTGCATCATATAGGGAAATCCGTCGACGGCCTTCACGGCATCCTCGAGCGCTTCTGGCGTGATTGAGCGGCCTCCGGCCTCAACGGTTTTGCGGAATGCGTTTGCAATTTCAACGTCAGTGATTCGTCCCAACTGATGATATTGGGAACGCCTGAGGAACGAGACGGAATCGTTACGCAGCAACGCCGATACCTTGTAGGGCAGTCCTGCCATGAGTAGGGCAACTTTTTTACCTTCGCGTACAAAGTGCTGGTAAACAGAGGCAAATTGAAGCATTTCTTCGAGATCGACGGTGACTTCATCGATGGTGATGAGAAGTCCGATGTCATGTTTTTCGAGTTGCTTAAAGATGCCATTCATGCGCGTGCGCCAGTTGCCCTGAGCCTCTTGAGCATATGTCCAATCGATGCCCACTGGGCCAATTTGAACACCGTTTATGCGCGCGTGAGGCTGTGAGAGGTAGCTATCTGCGGCTTCTTTGGTTCGCTCGATAATATCTTCGAGCATGCCTGGCATGGCGGAGACATTTGCTGCGATCCAGCCGTGTTCAAGCGCCGTTTCTGAAAGGAGCGAGAGAAGCGCCGTTTTGCCCGTTCCCCTTGCGCCAGTAAAAATGGTTGACAGGTTGGGATCTCCCGGGCCGTTGATGAAGCCACGGTTGATGTCACGCAGGATATGCTCGCGACCCGCTAGAAAGGGAGGGACGCTTCCGAACGTCGGGGTAAAGGGGTTCTTGCTGTACTCCATGGTAGCTCCTTTGCAAGTTTTGCTAATTTTTGCAAGTTTTGCTAACTTTTGCAAGTTTTGCTAACGGCTTAACATGCCTTGTGCCGTGGGGTTGCAGGAGTGAAAAACGGGAATTCCTATTATTCCGACTACGTTGCAGCGAGCGGGGCCCGGAGCGCGATGTTGCTGCGCTTCGGGCCCCGCTGCTTTGTAAAACCATGACGGTTCGACTGCCGTCGTCCTAGTCAAACAGACTCGGCATGTCGTTTTCTTTCATGAGGGCACCGGCTGAGGGGAGGCTCTGCGCGGTGAACTTTTCGGCCGAGACGCCGGCGCCAAGAATCTCCTCGGTCGTGCCGACGGTGGTGACCGAGCGGCCCTTCTTGGCCGTAAAGGCTTGGACGCCCTGCGTGTTGGTGGTCGTCTTGGTCTTGAGCAGCGACGTGTTGAAGTTCATCAAACGATAGTCGCTCGAGACCAGCGCGATGTCGCGATCTTCCTTGAGCACCTGGGCATACAGCAGCTTGCTGCCGCCGTAGATGGCGTTCTTGAGGCGCTTGCGGTTGGTCTTGGTGACGTATCCAGAAAGCGCGACGCGCACCACGCGGCCGTTCTCAAAGACGAACAGCACGTCGGCCTTGTAGTCCTCGGGGTCGATGACCCAGATGACACTCTCATCGGGTTCCATCTCAAGATCGGTCGGCAGGTACGAGCCCAGCTGGGCCGACTTGGTATCCTCAAACGCCGCAACCTTGCACTTGTACACCTGGCTCTTGTTGGTAAAGACCAGCAGCTCGTGGGTGTTGGAGGACGGGAACTCGATAAAGGGCTTGTCGCCGTCCTTGTACTTGAGCGTGGTGGCCTTCTTAAGCACGCGGTCCGTCATCTTCTTAAGGTAGCCATCGCGCGAGAGCATGATGGTGACCGGATACTCCTCGACCTCGGGCTCCAGGCTTACCTCGATGACCTCGTGGGGCTCGATCCTGCCCGTGCGCCGCGGCATCACGTACTTCTTGTTGACCGCGGCCAGCTCGTCGCTGATGACCTTCTTGATGTTCTCCTCGCTGGAGAGGATCTCTTCAAGCTCGGCAATCTCGCCCTCAAGCTTTGCAATGTCCTTGGTGCGGTTGAGGATGTACTCTTCGTTAATATTGCGGAGCTTGAGCTCGGCGACAAATTCCGCCTGCGTCTCGTCGATGTCGAAACCCTTCATAAGGTTGGGCACGACCTCAGCTTCGAGCTTGGTGCCGCGGATGATGGCGATGGCCTTGTCGATGTCGAGCAAGATCGCCTCGAGGCCGTGCAGCAGGTGCAGGCGCTCGGACTTTTTGCCTAAGTCAAAGTTAATGCGGCGACGCGTGGACTCAATACGCCACTTGACCCACTCGTGCAGAATCTGGCGCACACCCATAACACGGGGATAGCCGTCGACGAGCACGTTGAAGTTGCACGAGAACGAATCCTGCAGTGTGGTCGAGCGATAGAGCTTGGCCATGAGCTTGTCGGGGTCGACACCGCGCTTAAGGTCGATGGCGATGCGCAGACCCGAGAGGTCGGTCTCATCGCGGATGTCAGCGATTTCCTTGACCTTGCCCTCCTTGGAGAGCTTGACGATGCGCTCGATGATGACATCGGTCTTGGTGGTGTAGGGGATTTCGTACACCTCGATGATGCGCTCTTCGGGAATCCAGCGCCAGCGGGAACGGATTTGGAAGCTGCCAAGGCCGGTCTCGATGATCTTCTCCATCTCCTCGCGGCGGTAGATGATCTCGCCGCCGGTCGAGAAGTCGGGCATGGGCATGTACTCGAGCAGGTCGCAGTCGGGGTCCTGAAGGTAGTGCATGGTGGCGGTGCAGACCTCGTTGAGGTTAAAGCCGCAGATGTCAGACGCCATGGCGACGCCGATGCCCTTATTGGCCGAGACAAGGATGTTGGGGAACGTGGTGGGCAGCAGGCGCGGCTCCTTCATGGCGCCGTCGTAGCTGTCGACAAAGTCGACCGGGTCCTTGTCGATGTCCTTGAAGATCTCGGCGCTGATGGGGGAGAGCTTGGCCTCGGTGTAACGCGAGGCGGCGTAGCTCAGGTCGCCCGAATAGTACTTGCCAAAGTTGCCCTTCGACTCCACAAAGGGGGCGAGCAGCGCTTCGTTGCCGGTGGCTAGACGCACCATCGTCTCGTAGATCGCGGCGTCGCCGTGCGGGTTGAGCTTCATGGTCTGACCCACGATGTTGGCGCTCTTTTGGCGCTCGCCCTTGAGCAGACCCATTTTGTACATGGTGTAAAGCAGCTTACGGTGCGAGGGCTTAAAGCCGTCGATCTCGGGGAATGCACGCGAGACGTTGACGCTCATGGCGTAGGGCATGTAGTTGACCTCGAGCGTCTGCGTGATCGGCTGATCGGTGACCTCGGAGTGCAGGCCGATGACGTTCTCGGCGTTGACCTGCTTTTTCTTTGGCTGGTTCTTCGTCTTCTTCTTTGCCACGATTTCCTCTTGAACTTCTTATGGGCCGTCGTTATCGATTTGCTGCTATTGCAGGTCCAGCTGGTCGAGGTATTCCTTGCCGTGCTCGGAGATATGGCGCTTGCGGCCTGCCTCGTCATTGCCCAACAACAGGTTGAACATGGTCTCCATCTTGGTGACGTCCTCGGGCTCCACCTTGATCAGACGACGCGTCTCGGGGTTCATGGTGGTGAGCCACATCATGTCCGGATCGTTCTCACCAAGACCCTTGGAGCGGTTGATGGAGCACTTTTGGTCGCCGATCTCCTTAAGGATGCCGTTCTTCTCGAGCTCGGTGTAGGCAAAGTAGGTCTTCTCTTTGCAGTTGATCTCGTAGAGCGGCGACTCGGCGATATACACGTAACCCTCGTCGATAAGTGTGGGCACCAGGCGGTAGAGCATGGTGAGCACGAGCGTACGGATGTGATAACCGTCGACGTCGGCGTCCGTACAGATGATGACCTTGTTCCAGTTGAGGTTGTCCAGGTCAAAGGCACCGAGGTTCTTAATGCGCTTATCCTTGATCTCTACACCGCAGCCCAGTACGCGCATGAGGTCCATGATGATGTCGGACTTAAAGATGCGCGGATAGTCCTCCTTCAGGCAGTTGAGGATCTTGCCGCGGACGGGCATAACGCCCTGGAACTCGGCATCGCGCGAGGTGCGAATGGCGCCTGCTGCCGAGTCGCCCTCTACGATGTAGATCTCGCGACGGTTCTTATCTTTGGAGCGGCAGTCGATGAACTTCTGCACGCGGTTGGCCATGTCGGTCTTCTGCTGCAGGTTGGTTTTGATACTCTGGCGTGTCTTCTCGGCATTCTCGCGCGAGCGCTTGTTGATGAGCACCTGCTCCATGATCTTATTGGCGGCGTCCTTGTTCTCGATCAAGTAGGTCGAGAGGCGCTCCTTAAAGAAGGCCGTCATAGCCTGCTGGATAAAGCGGTTGTTGATGGCTTTCTTAGTCTGGTTCTCGTAGGACGTCTGGGTGGAGAAGCAGTTGGTCACCAGCACCAGGCAGTCCTGGACGTCTTGCCACTTAATGCCGCTCTCGTTTTTGTTGTACTTGCCCTGTTGTTTGATGTAGGCGTCGATAGCGCTGGTCAGAGCACTGCGGGCCGCCTTCTCGGGCGAACCGCCGTTCTCGAGCCAGGAGGAATTGTGGTAGTACTCCTGCATCATGAAAGTGCGCGAGAAGCACATGCAAGCAGTGATTTTTACGTTGTAGTCGGGCAGGTCCTCGCGGTCGCGACCGCGACGGTCGGCCTCGATAAAGAAGGGCTCGGTGAGGTAGTCGGTACCGACCTTCTCGAGCACGTAGTCCTCGATGCCCTTGGGATAGCAAAAATCCTCTTCGGTAAACTCGCCATCGTCGCCCTCAATGCGCAGGCGGAAGGTCACGTTGGCGTTGACCACGGCCTGGCGGCGCATGGTCTCGCGATACCAGTCGTGGGGAATGCTGATCGAGGTAAAGACCTCAAGATCGGGGCGCCACTTGATGGTGGTGCCGGTGCGGTTCTCGTCGCTGGGCTCAATCTCGAGTGCCTTCTTTTTGGCACCGACGACCTTGCCCTTCTTAAAGTGCAGGGAGTACTTGTTGCCGTCGCGCCAAACCGTGACGTCCATGTACTCGGATGCGTACTGGGTCGCGCACGAGCCCAAGCCGTTGGTACCGAGCGAGAAGTCGTAGTCGCCGCCCTGGTTGTTGTTATACTTGCCGCCGGCGTAGAGCTCGCAAAAGACGAGCTCCCAGTTAAAGCGCTTCTCGGAAGGGTTCCAGTCGAGCGGGCAGCCACGGCCGTTGTCCTCTACCTGAATGGAACCATCGCGAAAGGCGGTAAGGGTGATGAGCTTGCCGTAGCCCTGGCGCGCCTCGTCAACGGCGTTGGACAGGATCTCGAAGGCAGCGTGTGCACAGCCATCGAGTCCGTCCGAGCCAAAGATAACGGCAGGGCGCAGGCGTACGCGCTCCTCGTCCTTGAGCTGGCGGATACTGTCGTTACCATAGTTTGCGGTGTTTTTTGCCATACTCGCTCTCTCGGTGCTCCCTTGCTGCGTTTAAGTCATATAGATAGTCAAGGTAGCATAGCCCAGCCCACAGACGATTCCAACCAACACGAAATCCATCGAACAATCGTTCGGAGTTCGATGGAGATTCGTTTACTCGGACAAAACCGAGTCGGCTCTGTCCGAGTAAGTTTGAAGACGGCCGAATGTGTCTTGCTGCGTTTGCGGTTGGATACGCTGTCGAAGACATGTCGTGCGGATTGTTGGCGAAAAGACGCCGTGCCAAGCTCGAGGCAGAACTCGACTCCACTGACGATATCTAATGCGTAATGGGCTGGCTCTGGGTATCCAGAACCAGCCCATTTGATGTTCGATGAGCCGAGTCGGCGTCTCTCGCAAAGGTAACTAGGAGCTAGTGAGGCTTATCAGAATTGACCTCATCGGCGGTGTCGTTTTCGAGCGCCGTGCGGCGGGCGCTGTAGGCGACAAGGCCGGCGCCGGCTGCGGCGAGTGCTGCTGCGGCTGCTGTCAGGGGGACGTTGCTGTCGCCCGTGCCCGCAAGCGCGCCCGCTTTTCCGGGGCGCTTGTTATTGCCGTGATCCTTGCCGCTGCCAGAGCCACTGCCGCTACCGGAGCTGCTTCCGCCGGAGCCACCTCCACTCGTGCCTCCATCGCCGTCGACCGTCATCGGGGCGTCGTGAAGTCCTGTCGTATCCGCGTTGTCGCATACGCCGACCTGAACTTCTGAGCGTTCGCATGCCGCGTCGGGCACATGAAGCTCGTGCAGTTCGGCACCCAGCGCCGAGTTTGCGCCCGGTCGAATTTCCTCGAGCGTTACGGGATCGAGCGCCACCAGATTACGCGCCTTCGCATATAGCGTTACGCGTTTGCCCACCTCGTCGCTCCAACTCTCGGGGATGGCGAAGCTCATGCGGAACTGTGCCGTGCAACCCGGTGCCAGCACGGCGTTGCCGCTGTCGGCTACCAGCGGGTGCGTTGCAAAACGTGCGCCCAGCGTCTCGAGCGCGTACTTCACGTGTGCCATGTCGTTGGCCGAAGCATCCTCGGCAAGCTCCGGATCGTAGATCGAAGCCATGCGTGCGTTTGCTCCGAACCCGATGGATGCGCTGGAGAACGGCTGGCTGGAGCCCTCTCGGTACAGATCGATCGTGCCGGCGGTCAGCAAGGTGTTGCCGTCGTTTCGCACCGTGACCATGAAGGATTCGCCTGCTGCTCCGGGCACCACCGCGCCCGAGGTAGCGACCGCGCCCGTCGGAGTGGCACACGCCACCAAGGGCACTTCGATGCCGTGTAGTTCTGCCTCGCTCTTCTCCGCGCTCACAATGTGCGTGGCGAGCGCGGAGAGCATGCTCCCCGACGTCAAAAATGTCGTTATCTGATCGACGGGATGGTCCAGCTCGCACATCACGAACGGCTCCGTAAACAGATCGCCTGACAAGGTGCTGGCGAAGATGCGGAAGTGCTTGCCCATCACTGCAACTGGGTTGCCTTCTTCGTCGTAGGTCTGTCCCACCTTGCCATCGGTGTTCTCTACATAGAGCGCGCACCTGCCGTTGTTGCTTACGCTAAACGATGCCGGGCCACAGCCTGCGGCACCCACGGGCTGCGTTGCAAACGCCGATGCGCCTCGCGTCCAAGTAATATGCTGCAGTTGCTCGTTGACGGTTGCCAAAAAGCCCGAATGTTGTGGCCACGGTACCGCACGGGGTACCGTGGCGTCTGGTGGCATAACGCCCCAGCCCGCAATGGACTGGCCGATCACGGCGTACGATGCGCAGCCGCAACCGTCTGCGGTCTCGTACGCAACGGGCACCACCATTTTGCCGTTGATATTCTCGGGCTCGCCCAGCTCGATGCTCGACGGTGCCTGCGGAAAGCGGAGGACCTGACGGAACGTGAGGCTGTCGCCCGAAACGTCCGACCACAGGGTAAAGCACTCGAGCGCGACCTCTGCCTCGGTGCCCAACGCCTTTTCTGCCGTGGTTCCGCGGCGGTGGAGATAGGCGCCCGACAGACGCCCGTCGACAAGCGTCTTGCCCACCGTGATGCGTGGACACTGCAGACAATGGTAACCGTCCTCCTGCAGGCGGCCGCGCGAGATGCTGCGCCACGACGTGTGCGATACCACGCGAACTTCGCTATTGCTTATGCGCAGGCGCACAACGGACAGTATGCCGGCTGTGCTTGCCGTATCGAAAAGGGTGCTGTCGCCGTCGGGGCGCTCGCCCGAGACCAACAGCACGTAGGCGTCCTGGTTTCCTCTTCCGTCCGTATATTCCACTACGTCGAAGTCGTAATCGTATATGCCGTCGCGCTCCACGTCTTCCTCGCCAAACCCAAGGGGAAAGTCCACAGGCGTGGGAGCGGACCACGTTCCGTTTGCCTTTGTGTGTACCACCAGGCGCGAGCGACCATTGTCGCCGTAGCGCACCGAGGCGATACGGAACAGGCATTCTACGCCGGCAATCATTGCCAGCTTCATGTGGGCTTCGCTGAGCACGCCAGCAAACAGCACGTTGTCGCTCGAGGGCTTGATGCCGCCACGCTCGTCCTCCGACACGCCGGCAGAATCGGCGTTCGGGTCGGCAACGGTGTTCGTTGCCTGACCGATGTAGGTGTACTCATACATCGGCGCGGCGTTTTCGTCGTTCTCTATCAGTGCATGGACGAAATGCTCGATCTGTCCCGTGTCGTCGCTTTCTGCATCCGCCTCGAGCTCAATGCGCGTGACCGCTTGATCCCAATCGCGCACGACAGGCGCGGCGTTTACGGCAGTGGCCTTAACCTCGGCGCGTGCGAGCAGTTCGGCGTTGGTGACGATGGTGGCCGATGCGATAAATTGCGGCACGCCGCCCGCCTCAATGTTGCCGGCCGAGCCGAAGCAGGCATCCAGCGTATAAGGCGTATCTCCACCCAATGCGAGCTCAGAGCGCTGGAGCACATACTGGTCGCCATTGTTCACCGACATATTCCACGAATCGATGAGTGTGGGCCACGACCCCGACCAAGCCTTGGTGGTCCACTTGAACATTACGAACTGGAGTATCACATCGACATCGACGTCTGCACCTACGCGCAGTCGCGGAAGCTGGTGTCCATCTGCCTTCTCGTACCCAATGAACAGCGTGAGGGATGCGGCGCCGCGCACGGCAGACGAAGCGACGCCTGCAACGCCGGCGCCAAAGGTGACGGCAAGCCCGATCTGGATGGTGAACGAGCCCGACGTGTTTGAATAGTCGAGCGAAATGTTTTTAAAAAACGCCGCGCCGCTGCCGTGCGTGTGGGCACCCACGGCGAGCGCCAGTTTTGCCAGCACCCAGGGGTTGACGTTTAGGAAAAATGGCACCGGTCCTAGGGTAAACTGCTCGGTCCAATTGAGGTCGGTTCTTACCTGGAAGAGGGCCTTAATATTGCCGTATGCGGGGTCGTTGTTGTTACCCCAGGTTTTGCCCACCCAATCGTAGGCGAGCGAGCCGTACAGCTGTGTGGCGATATCCATCGTGAACAGCGGCGTGCAACGGTGGCGAAGGAGCTTGGTGTTTCTTGGATCGGTGCCCGAACCGGCACTCATACTCTTGTACTGATTCCACTTCCCCTCCATCTCGTCGAGGTAGCGGTTTGCCTGCTTGGCGCCCGACTCACGCGGCGATTTCTTCCAGTATTCCGGATCAGGGTTGCCCGAATCGTTCATATAGCTGGCTGGTTTGTATCCTCCGCCAAACAGCACGTATCCAGCAAACGAGAAATCGAAGAGGATCGGAAATGTGGGCATCCAGCACGTGAACTTATTGCCGCCGATGCCGGGAAACGCCGCGGGGAAATCAAACGGAGTGATCTCTTGGTCCATGGTGGTGGGGACGATAGTGGTCGATCCGGATTCCGCCTTTGCCGCCGGCGCAGTGACAACGGCCATGGGGGAGGAGAGCGTGTAAGTTTTGCCCTGGTAGTCGAGGACAAAGCGCAGCTTGCATCCTTCTTCCAGAAGGCTCGACGCTGCATCGAGGAACTTGTCTTCGAGCGTGAACGTCGCCAGATTATCCGCGCCCGATGCGCTGGCCTTGACTTGGCCAATCTGCGTGACGGTTTCGGATGAACTGTCCTCAGCGGGCATCACTTTATTGATATGCAACGTTGCCTGCCCGCCCTGCGGCAGATGGGCCTGCACGGTAAAAGCGTGCGTGTCGGGCTGATCGTTTGCTGCTTCGTCCGCTGGCATTGCCATAAACGTGGCTTCAGCGTACTGAATGTCCCATTCGTCGAATGTGAGCTGGCGGAAGTACGGCTCGCCATCGGAGAGCGGACGTGTGGGTGCGGTAATGGCGGTGCCGCCTTGGACACGCGCGAGGGGAATCTCGACATCGCGGTAGCCTGCCATGCTAATGGAGATGCCGCCGTTAAAGTCGTACGCGTCGAGAAGCGTCGCCTCGTCCACGTAGCCTTCCGAAAGCGGCGCGACCTCAAAGATGGCCGTGCCTTCGTCATCGGTAGTGGCGGTGAGCTGCTTGCCTGCGGCATAGCGCGATGTGAGCGTGACCTGGGCCCCCGTGATGGGCGTATTCTTGTTGGCGACGTCGACCACGACCACACCGAACATGGTGCGCGAGAGCACGAGCACCCTGAAGGGGTCTTTTTCGTCGGCATGGGCTTCGGTGGGCGCGAACGGCAATATGAAGGCGTTTGCGCTTCCCGGCACGCGCGGCAACATAATGCTCGCCAGCGAGGACGCTCCGGCAACAAGTAACGAACGGCGATCAAGCATCTTGGGCTCCCATCCCGCAAGTATCGGTGGAAATAATCCAATTTTGCGAGAAGGCGCCCCGTAGCGGTAGTGCCGTTCAAGGGTCAAAATGTCCAAATTGATCGAGCGAAGCACCGGGTTCCGGAATGCGTTCGATGCGCTTGGCAGTCCGGTCGCTAACGTAACATATGCGCGACCAGCTCGGCGCGTGTGCCGATGCCAAGCTTTGCGTATACGCCGGATAGGCGGTTTTTGACGGTGCCCGGCGATACTCCCATATGGCGTGCGATTTCGGCGTTGGTCCACCCACGACAGGCGAGCATGGCCATGGTGAATTCCGTGGTCGTTAGATCGTCGGCCACGTCCTCGCCCGAATCGGGGTTGTGGATGCGCCGCCAGCCGTAGCTGAAGCGGTACGTGATCTCGATGATGCGCGCGAAGTCGTCAGGGTATTGCGTTTTTAGGCACGCCTCGATGAGCCCCTGTAAAAGGCCGTGGTGCTCGCCGATGAGCTCGATAAGGCCGTCGGGACGTGCAATGTTCCAAGCGGTTCCGAAGTGTGCCTTTGCGGCGTCGATGTCCTTGAGGCTCATGCATGCCATGGAAGCTGCCAGGTGCAGGAACAGTTCCGAGATCGGATAGCTTCCTTGTTTCATAATCAGGGCATTTTCTGCCATGCCTAGGCTGCGGCCGTATTCGCCGCGCAGATACAAGGCGTGTGCCATCACGTAGCTGGCGAACAGGCGCAGGCCTTCGGGCAGATGCGCCGCAAGTGGATAAAACTCTTCGGCAGAATACGGGGAAGGCAAGTGCAGCAGGACGCTTGCGGCCGAGGCGAACAGGATATGCGTGGCGTGGACGGCGAGCGGTTCTTCGTCGGTGGGCACATCAAGGATGCCCGCAAGGCACCGGCGGGCATCGGCGATACGGTTGAGCGACAGACTGGCATATCCGCAGATAAAGCATGCGGAATAGCGCAGCGCGGGGTCGGTGGCGTCAAGATAGGGGCGTGCTGCCTCGGCGGCGAGAGTGGCCTGTCCGCGAAAGTACAGCGCTTCTGCCGTGGCGATGGTGCGTGAATCGGGGTCGGAAATGCCTGCAACCGCATCGTCAATCTGCCCCGGCACAAAGGCAGTGCACATCAACGGCATGGGAACGCATGGGTAGCCATCGCAGTCCATCTTCCATCTCCCATCAGGTGGCAACAATACAGCAATTGTACCCCCTGTTGCTCGGGACTGGAATTTGTGGGTATCGCCTACGATTATGCCGAACGTATAAAGGAAGAGTCTATTGGCGATGCTCCCAAGGTGGCTACCGAAGCCTAGCTGACCTCGACATTAGGAAAAATTGCCACCCCTGAAAAAGCTCCGTCGCAGCGATGGGAAACGCATCTTCTGGGCATTCCGGCGTCTCCAGTTAGCGCTGGACTGCTGCTGTCGCCTGCGCGTTGGCGAGCGGGGCGTGGGGACCGTCCGGCGACCAGCGGTGACGGGCGAGCCCTGCCGCGTGCGTGGGCCTCCATCGGCGTAGACCCATGACCTGCATGGCATCGGAGAAGTCCACCCTGGCGTCCAGGACCTTACCCTCCGGCACGTCCAGCCTAGCGGCTCTCTTGAACCCAAGGTTGAAAGGGGGCGTTGTACAAGGCGAATGGGGCCGAGTGGAAGTGGATCAAAAGAGCGTTACTTGACGTTTCATGCATAATGCCAACCGCCCCGCGACATCACGTTCGCAGCGCGCAGGGGCCGGAGAATCTTCGCGATGAGAGTTGACGTCTAATACCTTGCATCGTATAGTGTGTATAGCACAGTATATGACGAGAGGAGGTGTGCGGATGGAGGCACAGATGAAGCGCGGCTTCCTGGAGGCCTGCGTGCTCGCGGCCGTCTCCGGCGAGGAGTCCTACGGCTACCAGATCGTGAAGGACGTACCGGCGAGCATGGGGCTCACGGAGTCGACGCTCTACCCGCTGCTCAAGCGCCTGGAGAAGGCCGGGTGCATCACGGCGCGCTCCGCCGAGCACAACGGGCGGCTGCGCCGGTACTACCGCATCACGGACGACGGGCGAGCGCGCATCGAGGAGTTCCTGGCCGAGTGGCCGTCCGTACGGGAGATCTACGCATACGTTGAGGAGGCGCACCATGACGCGCGATGAGTTCCTGGGCCGGCTGGGCGAGCTGCTCGCCTGCCTTCCGGCCGAGCAGGTGGAGGAGACCAAGGCGTTCTACGCGGAGGCCATCGCCGACCGCATGGAGGACGGTATGAGCGAGGAGGAGGCCGTGGCCGCCATGGGCGCCCCGGCGAGGTTGCCGAGGCCACGCTCGACGACCTGCCCGCCGTGCCGCGCGCGATCGCGAGGACGCGCCGGCGCAGCACCGCGCTGCTGTGGGTGCTGACCATCGTGGGCTCCCCGGCGTGGGTGCCGCTGCTCGCCGCCTTCGCCGCCGTGGCCGTCACGGTCTATATCTGCATCTGGGTGCTGGCGCTCTGCGTGTGGATCGTCGCGGCGGCACTCGGGGGCGTGGGCGTAGTTGAGCTCCTGCTTGCCGTAAGCGGCGTCACCATCGGCCACTTCCCGTACGCCCTCGCCTCGGCGGGCGTGGGGCTCGGCCTCGTCGGCGTGGCGCTCTTCGTTGGTGCTGGCGCTTGGGCCGCCTCAAAACAAATTGCGCGCCTCTCGGCGCTCTGGGCGAGGAAGGCCGCCTCGCCCTTCTGGAAGGGTAAGGGCGAGAAGGGCGGCGCTGCCGCGCATCTCGCGGCGTAGAAAGGAGTGAGTACCATGACCAGCGCGAAGAAGATCTACCTCGCCGTGGCGGGCGGGCTCGTTGCCGCGGGTGTTGTCCTCGCGGGCATTGGCTTTATCGCTTCGGGTTTCGACCCGGCCGTGTTCACAACCCAAATCGACACGCGCGACAGCACCATCGTGCTCGGCGGCGTCGAGGTGGACGACCCGACGGGCCTCCCCCTCATCGAGCAGCTCGCCGGAATCGGCGAGGTCGACACCTCCGGCATCACCGCGTCCGAGTCCCCTGCTGCCCCGGAGGCGCCCACCGCTCCCTAAGCATAGCGTGCCCGGACGCCCCGTCCGTCGGGCTGTGCAAGCCTGTGGAACCCGGACCTCAACCCCAACCCAACCGGCCTCGAGCCTGCGTCGATTCGCTCCCCGTCCCGCGCGGGGGCCCATGACGCATACCCAAAATCCATCCGAGGAGAAAGGAACGCAATGACGACAGCCATGCCCCTCCGCCTTCACGGGGTCACGAAGGCGTACCGCGGGAGGACCGTCCTCGGCCCCATCGACCTCGCCCTCGAGGCGGGGCGCGTCTACGGGCTCATCGGCGAAAACGGCGTCGGGAAGTCAACGCTCATCTGTATCGTCACTGGCACCGCCAGCCCCAGCTCGGGCTCGGTTGAGCTGTTCGGCGAGCGCGGCGGGCGCGGGCTTGCCGCCGCCCGGAGGCGTATGGGCTACATGCCCGACGCGAGCTCGGCCTACCCGGGGCTCTCTGCGCGGGAGAATGGATTTGCAACGGTTGCTTAAACATTTTTTACAGGGACAGCCCTGCGTTCCTGAACTCAACTGGGCTCATGTAGACCAGTGTCGAAGGGGCAGTCGCCCCAGTCCGCGTACCAGACCTGTGTGCCGCCGAGGGAATACTTCCTCCAGTAGGGCCAGTGCGGGACGTCCATCCTCTCTTCCTTTCGGGGCGTCAGGCGCCGGGCCCAAGGCCGCACCTGCGCCCCAGCTCCGCCACGAGGGCGTCGTTGTCTCTGACCGAGACGATGGCGTCGCCGTCGTAGGGCGCCTCGATGTAGACGCGGTCGAGCGAGTTGGCCGTCCCCGCCCAGAGCGTCCTGGTGCGCCGGACGCCCCGCACGTGGGCGTAGGGTATCACCGAACGCGTCCCAGCGTACACGACGACGAGGCGGTCGCCGTAGAGCTCGAGGCGATTGCTGCGGACGGGAAGGGCAGCCAGGGCCACGAGGGCCGGGATGGGCAGCAGCGCGAGCCAGCCCCATAGGAGCGCGGGACTCGAGCTCAGGAAACACGCGATACACGCCGCGGATAAACCGCCCGCCACAATCACCATGGCCGCTATGAACCACGGGTCTGTCCTGCCGGGGAACACCCGCTCCGGCCGCTCGCCCTTCTCACCCATTACGGCCCTTCCGTCTCTTGCACCCCTCCCGGAACTGTCCGCATCAGTATAGCCAATGCTTTTTCTGATTTGTTGAGAAGCCGGCATTTGGGGGCATTTTGGATAGCGAACAGTTCAAACAAGAAGCTGAGAAAATAGAACAAAGCCTGAGTGCCTTGAGAGTCGCCGAGCGCAATGCAGTGATTCCCTTTATGAACGGCGACTTTACCCAATGGGATCTATATCTGGCATCCTCCTCTGAGTATGCGATGAGACTGATAGACGGATTTATCTCCATGCTCGAATCGAGGAATCTTGTTTGCGTCGCCCAGCTTCTCCGCGCACAGGTTGGAGTCTGCCTGCGGACATTCGCGTTATTCGCCGCCGAAGACCAGGATGACTTTCTCCCAAAAGGCTGCCAAGTACCATGGCGTGAGCGTTGGGGTAGCCATCATTCAGCGTGGATACATCCGGATGCGCATAGATCCAGACGATTCCAACGTTCTCGTATTTCCCGTGCAGGTAATCGAAGAGGGCAAGCGACACCATGCGGTTGCCGCCGACGGTCACGACTCTGTCGGGGTTTTCTGCCGTAAGCTTCCTCTGCGCATCCTGAATCCCCGCCAGGACTTCGTCCTCGGCATAGATGCGAACTGCCTCCCATTCCTCATATCCAAGTTTTGGGACGCGTTTCACAATGCCGAGTGGAACCCCTGGACAGTCGGATCACGTGGTGGCCCCCTTTGAGAGGGTCACGAGCATCACGGTTCCGTTTTCGGAACTTGTTTCGACCTCTACAGCGCCACCGTGAAGCGCTGCAATCTCCCAAACGAGCGCTAACCCGAGCCCTGCGCCGCCGTATGCCCTGCTGCGGGATTTGTCTAGACGAAAGAACGGTTGGAAGATGCTCTCACGGTACTGCTTGGGTATTCCCGGGCCCTGGTCCTCGACTCGCAGGAGCACGTGGCTGTCGCTGTCGCTGATGGAGACGTTGACAGTCGAGCCGGAGCGGCTGTAACGGATGGCGTTTTCGGCCAGGTTAAACACCAGCCGATAGAGGAGCGTGTCGCTCCCGATTACTAAAGCGTCTCCAGCACAATTGAGGGCTATGCCCTTATTTTCGGCAAGTGGCGCAAGGTCGGTGAGGACCTCTTCGGACAAGGGACCAAGTTCAACACCGTCCTCGCAAGGAACGCTGCGGAGCTCACTCATCTCGAGCAATACCTTGGTCATTCGAGACATGCGCTCGGTTTGTTCTTGTAGCAGGCTAAGCAACTCGGCTGTTTCGGGTTGCAAACCGGAGTGCTCGGAGATGAATAGTTCAATCTGTGCTTGCATAAGGGCAAGCGGGGTGCGCAGCTCGTGTGCGGCGTTGCCGGTAAACTGACGCTGTGCAGAGAACCCTTCACCAAGCCGGGCGATCATGTCGTTGAATGAGACGCTGCATCGCTGTAGCTCGGTGGGTACATCTTCACTGAGTCGGATTTCGCTTAGGTTGTCAGGCTGTACACGCTCAACCTGGGCTGCAAAAGCCCGTAGCGGTTTGAGTGCACGGCCGCTCACACAGTATGCCAGCACGCCGCCAAGGAGTGTGACTCCAGCCGTGATGTACCAGGTTGTCGTGCCAAAAGACTCCTGTGCGTCGTTTACGACGATCGTGACCTTGTCATCGGGGGTCGCTTTCGTTGGGTCGAACGCCTGGGGCGAATCTTCGCCGGTTGCGTTAAAGGCCGAGATGTTGCTGCCGATGGCATCCATGTAGCGCATGCCCGTATAGCCGACCAGGCAGTTCGTCAGCACGCACGCCGCACACGTCAGCAGTGCCGTCATAATCGTTATGCGCCATTGCAGCGAAAGCCTTTTCATTCGCCATCCTCCATAACGTAGCCCTCTCCAATCCGATTGCGAATCGGGTCGTATCCCAAAGCGCTGCGTAGCTTTTTGCGGAGTGACGAGATGTGAACGCGGGTTGCGTTGCTAAAGCTGTTCACGCTGCTATCCCAAACGTGCTCGATAAGCTCCTCTTGACTTACCGGACGCCCCTGATTAAGCATCAGGTATTCCAAGATTCCCGTTTCCTTGCGCGTAAGAGATAAAGCCTCACTGTCCACGGAAGCGATGCGCGCCTTGGTGTCAAAGCGGAGCTTTCCGCAGGTTAATACTATGTCGCTTTGTGCGAAGCGCCTGAGGGTAAGGCTGCGGATCCTTGCCGCAAGTTCGTCCAGATGAAACGGCTTGGTGAGGTAATCGTTGGCGCCGGCATCGAGTCCGTCGACTTTATCGGATACTTCGCCACGTGCGGACAGAATCAGCACCTTGGTCTCGCAGTCGGTTTTCCTAAGTTCCCTGAGCACGGTCATGCCATCGATACGGGGAAGGTTGAGGTCGAGCACCACGAGGTCAAAGACTTCGACGCCCAGCAGGTCGAGCGCTTCCCGTCCATCGTGACAGCAGTCGACGCTGTACGCCAAGTTTCGCAAGCTGCGCGCGATTGCATCGCACAGTGCTCGCTCGTCTTCGACGATCAAAATACGCATAACAGTCTCCTTGCACATTCCAAATCGCGCTTAACACGGATTTTATAGTCGATATGGTCCAATGGTCGCGTAACGAAAGGAGTGGTTGGGTTGTTCAAAGCGGTAAAACCCGTGGTACAGGTCGCTTTGTTGATCGTCGGAATTACCATGGTGTGCTTTGGTGTTATGCGTGGCGAGGCGGATGCCGTGCTGGCCAAAGCGATTAGGCTGTGCTTGGAGTGTATCGGAATTGGATAAAAGAGAAAACACTGCGTCGCATGTTTTGGCCCGATTTCGCGGATTCATTCAGGCGGCGGCGACGCTGGTCACCAACATTCACCTGCCAAACTTTGCCAAAGGCGGCATCTATCAGGGCGCGGGAAAAACAGTCTGCGTACCTGGACTTAACTGCTATTCGTGCCCCGCGGCATCGGGTGCGTGCCCCATCGGGTCGTTTCAGTCGGTGGTGGGTTCATCCAAGTTCAACTTTTCTTACTACGTCACCGGTACGCTCATTTTGCTCGGCGTGCTGCTGGGACGCTTTGTATGCGGGTTTTTGTGCCCGTTTGGGTGGCTGCAGGAGCTGCTTCACAAGATCCCCGGCAAAAAGCTTTCGACGAAAAGGCTCAAGGCGCTTACGTATATCAAATACGTTGTGCTGCTATTTGCCGTGGTATTGCTGCCTGTGCTGTTGGTCAACGATTTGGGGATGGGCGATCCGTTCTTTTGCAAGTACATCTGTCCACAGGGTGTGCTCGAGGGCGCCATTCCTCTGGCCATTGCCAATGCCGGCATTCGATCTGCGCTGGGGCAGCTCTTTACCTGGAAACTTGCCGTTCTCATTGCCGTGGTAGTGCTGAGCGTTTTGTTCTATCGCCCCTTCTGCAAATGGATTTGCCCGCTCGGCGCATTCTATGCGCTCATGAATAAGGTGTCCCTACTGGGGATCCGGGTCGATGCATGCAAATGCGTCTCGTGCGGCAAGTGCTCAAAGGTTTGTCAGATGGACGTTGATGTGGTTCGCGCGCCCAATCATGCCGAATGCATCCGGTGCGGAAAGTGCATCGGGGCCTGTCCCGTCGATGCCATCAGCTATCGCTATGGCCTGGATGTGTCGGCGGAAAAGCTTCCCTTGACCGCCGATAAAAAGTAAACAAGCTTCGACAAAACGGAGGAATGACCATGAAGCTTTCTAAGATTGCGGCCCTGTTTATGGTGCCGGTATTGGCCTTGTGCCTTGTGGCATGTTCGGCGCCCGGTGGCAATGCGAGCGAATCTGCGAGCTCCGATCCTAAGATCGCAGAACTCACTGCGCAGAAGCCGACCAATGCCGACGAGGCCGCCGAGCTGTATGCGAAGCTCATGAAAAAGGAGAACGATATCCTTTCGAGTGATAACGCGCTGTGGGAAAAGGTATTCAATGCGGCAAATAAAGAATCGGCAATGATTGAGGACGGTAGCAATTACGGCGATTTCCTGCTCAAGACCATCGACGGTGCCAAGGATGAGTTCACGGCGGATGAGCTCAAGACGCTCAAAGCCGGTGCACAGCAGATCAAGGAGATCGAGGACAAGCTCGTGAGCTTGGAGAAGGAGTTCCCCGGCTGTGGAAGCACGCCGAGCGAAGGCGAGAGCGTCGACGCTTCGGCCGCTGGCATGACGGCTGGTGCCAATGCTTCGAGCGAGGCGACGAAGTTCCCCAGCTTTACGGGCAAGGACCTGGATGGCAACGACGTGAGTAGCGACGAGCTGTTCTCTAAGAACAAGGTCACCGTCATGAACTTCTGGTTCACCACGTGCAAGCCGTGCGTGGGCGAGCTGGGCGATCTTGAGAAACTGAATCAGGAGCTTGCCGAGAAGGGCGGCCAGGTCGTGGGCGTCAACTCCTTTACGCTCGATGGCAACAAGGGCGAGATTGCGGATGCCAAGGACGTGCTGAGCAAGAAGGGCGTGACATATAAGAACATCTGGTTCAAGTCGGATAGCGAGGCCGGTAAGTTTACGTCAAATCTATTCTCGTTCCCGACAACGTATGTCATAGATCAGAATGGCAACATCGTAGGGGATCCAATCGTGGGAGCCATCAGCTCCGCTGAGCAGCGCGCAGCGCTCGACAAGCTTATTGACCAGGCGATTGCGAATAGCGAGCAGTAAACAACGCGTAAAGCATAGCGAGAATCGTGCGCCGCTGTGCGAAGTAGTCCGCTACCTTTTAAGATAAGCTCCACCATATAGAGGTCCCGCTCGGGACCTCTTCTTTTGGGCGCCGTCCCGTTCGTTTTTTGGCGCGCTTCATTACATTCCTCATTGGCGCTGGTAAAAAATGGGGATAGAGTAGGACAAACGCGTCGAATACGAACGGCGGAGGAGAGCGGGCAGGGTGCCTGCGCGGGAGAGGTTGCCGTCCATGTTGGAGCTCAAAGGTATTTGCAAAAGGTACGTTACCCAGTCGTTTACGCAGGTGGCGCTCGACAGCGTAAGCCTGGCTTTTCGCGATAACGAGTTCGTGGCCATCCTGGGTCCCTCGGGTTCGGGTAAAACCACGATGCTCAACGTTATCGGTGGGCTCGATCATTTCGATTCCGGCGACCTGCTGATCGACGGTATTTCGACCAAGGACTTTCACGATCGCGATTGGGATGCCTATCGCAACAACCGCATCGGCTTTGTGTTCCAGAGCTATAACCTCATTCCGCATCAGACCATTTTGGAAAACGTTGAGCTGGCGCTGACGCTCACGGGTGTGGGCCATGCCGAGCGCCGCCAGCGTGCGCGCGAGGCGTTGGAGAAAGTCGGCCTGGGCGAGCACATGAACAAGCGCCCGAGCCAGCTTTCGGGTGGACAGATGCAGCGCGTGGCCATCGCCCGCGCCCTGATCAACGACCCCGAGATCGTGTTGGCAGACGAGCCGACCGGCGCCTTGGATTCAACGACATCCGTACAGGTCATGGACTTGCTTAAGGACGTGGCGCGCGACCGCCTGGTCATCATGGTCACGCATAATCCCGAGCTGGCGTACCAATATGCCACGCGCATCGTCAACCTGGCGGACGGCAAGATCACCGACGATTCCGGCCCCTTTGATGTAGCAAAGGCCGCGCGTCGCGAGGCTAAGCCCACGCGCAAAACCTCGATGAGCTTTGTGACGGCGCTGGGGCTTTCTGCCCGAAACCTCATGACCAAAAAGGGCCGTACGGCCATGACTGCCTTTGCGGGCTCGATTGGCATTATCGGTATCGCGGCGATTCTGGCGCTGTCCAACGGCGTAAACGGCTACATCAAAAAGGTCGAGGAGGATACGCTCTCGAGTTACCCGCTTACGATTTCCAAGCAGGACTACGACCTGTCGTCCATGATGGGCGGACAGGGGGCTGCGGATGGTGACTCGCCTGAAAACGCGGATTCGTCCGACGACAGTGCCGGCGGCAAGGCTAAGGGAACCGATAAGATCCCTGTGGTCACGGCCGTAAAAGATATGTTTGCAAGTGTTAAGTCCAACGACATGACGAGCTTTAAGGCATGGCTCGATGCCGGTGGCGATGGCATCGATAAAGAAGTCAATGCCATCCAGTACGGCTACGGTGTATCGCCGGTAATCTATCGTGCCGGCAAGGGAGACGAGAAGCCCGTGCGTCTGGTGCCCAATGCCATGACCGAGGCCATGAGCGGCGGCGCGAGTTCGGCGGCGACGGTGAGCATGGATTCCATGGGAACCTCGGTCTTTAACGAGATGATCGACGACCAGAGCCTGCTCGACAGCCAGTACGATGTCGTCGCCGGTCATTGGCCTACGTCTGCTAACGAAGCCGTGATGGTGCTTTCTAGCCGTGGCACGGTGGGCGATTACACGCTCTACAGCATCGGTGCGCTGGATATCGATGAGCTCAACGACCTGGTTAATAGTGCCATGGCGGCCGACGGCAAGGTCGAAACGCCCGAGACTGGCACCGATTTTACCTACGACGATGCGCTGTCCACGACGTTTAAGGTGCTGTCGCCGGCCGATGCCTATCGCAAAAACGAAGAGACCGGCATGTGGACTGACATGTCTGGCGACGCCGACTTTATGACGGCCAAGGTTGCCGACGGTATCGACGTGCACATTGTGGGCGTGGTGCGACCTAACGAGACAGCCAATGCGAGTGCGTTATCCCCGGGCATTGCCTATACGCATGCGCTGACTCGCCAGCTTATGGAGCGCGCCGCCGATTCGCAGATTGTGCAAGAGCAACTTGCTCATCCCGAGACGGATGCCTTTACCGGCAAGTCTTTCGATGAACTGCAGGGCGAGGCCAAGCAAGGCGTGGATCTGGGCAGTATGTTCAGCGTGGACGAGGCGGCACTGAAGAGCGCGTTCTCGTTCGATGCATCTGCGCTCTCGGGTGTTGCCGGCAGCATGGACCTGTCGGGTCTTGACCTGTCCGGGCTGGACATTGACCTTTCGGGCGTTGGGAAGGACATCGACTTCAGCGACATCATGGCCAAGGCGCCGACCCCAGATTTCTCGGGCATCTTTGACGGTCTGGAGCTCACACCCGAGCAAATGCAGCAGGTGGGAACGCTTGCCAACCAACTGTTTGAGGGCTTTTTGCAGTCTGATCAGTTTAAGGCCCTGACGCCCGAGGACCTTAAGGACGCGTCGAAGCTCGCCGCCGCATTCTCGGCGTATCTTGAGAATGATGCGGCGGCCCAGCAAATCCTGGCCCGGCTCAAAGCCCTCGGCGGCGATGCCCTGGCCGAGCGCCTGCAGCAGGCGATGACCGACTATGTGCAAAAGCAGCTGGCTCCGTATTTGCAGCAGGCTATGGATCAGGTGATGAAGTCGATCAGCGATCAGATTGCGGCGACGGTGTCAGCTCAGCTCAAGGCGGGCGCGGCAGGGCTTATGGACCAGATGGCGACGCAGATGTCGTCGAGTTTTGCCAACCTGGCGAGCGCTATGCGTGTGGATGCGAGCGCCTTTGCTCGTGCCATCCATTTCAACATGGACGCCGAGGACCTGAGTTCGCTCATGATGAGCTATGCGAAGGCGTCGAAGCTCACCTACGACAACAATCTGACCACGTTGGGCTATGCGGATGAGGCGGACCCCATCTCGGTTAAGATTTTCCCGCGCGACTTTGAGGCCAAGGAGCGCGTGCTCGATCACATCGATGCGTACAACAAGCAGGTCAAAGCCTCTGGCCACGATGAGCAGGCAATCTCGTACACCGACTACATGGGCATCATCATGGGTTCGGTGACCGACATCGTGAACACCATCAGCTTGGTGCTCATCGCATTCGTGAGTATCAGCCTGGTGGTGAGCTCCATCATGATCGGCATCATCACCTACATCAGCGTGCTGGAGCGCAAAAAGGAGATTGGCATCCTGCGCGCGATCGGCGCGTCGAAGCGCAACGTGGCCAACGTATTCAATGCCGAGACCTTTATCGAGGGCCTCATTGCCGGCGTCTTTGCCATTGTCGTCGTGGTGGCCGTGAGCTTTCCGGTTAATGCCTGGGCGCTTGCTGCCAAACAGGTGCCCAATCTGATGAGCCTGCCCGTGCAGGATGCGCTGGTGCTCATTGCAATTTCGGTGCTGCTGACGGTTGTCGCTGGCCTGCTGCCGGCCCGTAGCGCATCCAAAAAGGATCCCGTGGAAGCCCTGCGCTCCGAATAATGCGACAAAAGGGTTGTTCCTTTGTCGCATTGAGACCCTTGCGAAATCGGGGTCTAATACTTTTCCGAGAAGTGAACGAGTCAAAATGGACCCCCGAAGCATCGGCACTTTCGAGATGCAATTTCCTGCGGTTTTGCCATCCAAATCCTGCGGGTTTGACGTCTAAAAATGTCGATGCTTCGGAGGTCCAAAAACGGTCGTTCACTTCTCGGAAAAGTATTAGACCTCGTTATATTGGCGGCGTTCGCGAGCGGCAACCAGAGTGCAGCCTCCTAGCCCTCCTTTGCAGAGAGCATGAGCCTAATTTCCGGATGGGTGTATTCGTCGAACTCTTCTTTGGGCTCGGTGTCAAAGGTGTAGTACGACCTGATGGATTCGCCCTCCGTCTTGATGCTGATTTCTTCATATAGGGAGCCGGCTAAAAATGCCTGCTTAAATTCATCCGACAGGCTGCATGGCGTGAGGAGGCCCGGTGTGGCAACGGAAACGTCCAGCCCATTGAGCGGGGCACAGAGCGTCGCGATATCCTGCTCGGCGCGGGCGAGATTGTCTGCAAGGCTTGCCTCGGGGTCGATCTGACTGACGTAATCGACGTCCGTGAGCGTGCCGTCTACATCAAAAGAAAGGTAGATATAGGCTGCTTGAGCGCCGAGGTCATTATCGCGCAGATAGCCGATTATGCGGTAGCCGTAGTCGTGATACGACTCGTATGGGTCGTCTGCTGCGACGCGTTCGCACGCGGGCTCCAAGGCATCTTGCGCGATGGCGAGCTGCTCGGCGGCTGCAGCCTTTCTTACCTGAAGCGCGTTATTTCCCTGGACAAACTGCGGGATGTAGACGCCAAGCAGCACAATGGCGGGCACCACCGCGAGAGCTATGATCTGCTTCTTGACGCTTGGAATCGTCACGCCGTATGCGTTTGCCATGGCCTCGGCATTGCTCGAGGTTTCGGCTAGCACGTCTGCCGCCGTGGCGACTGCCCCTACGGCGCCGGCGACCTCGGCGGCACCGCCCAGGTTGCGCGCGAGATCGTTATCGCTGTTCTTGAGCAGGCGGCCGGCAGCTTGCGTGGCAAGCACGCCGGCGACCTCCGCGGAACGGTCCTTGTTGGTCTGGGCTACCGCAAGCCTGCTCTGCAGCTCCTTCCACTGTTTGCCCTGCATTCCAAAGCGCGGCGCAAGAGCGCAATAGCAAAAGATGGCGAGTTCGATAACGGTGAGTGCGATGGCGGTATATATGCCCGCGGGTTGGAATTCTTTTTGGTGGAACGCGATATCGTTAATCATTTGGAGCGGCAACATCAACAGGCATGCCACGAACGACATGACGAGTGCGGTCGCTGCGATCTTGGGGTATGTGCAGTACCGCTGGATGCGTTTCTTTTCTTGTTCGGCGAGCTGCTGCATGGGGCCTCGACTCTCATCGTTTTTCGGGGGCGATGTGCACACGCTCTTGAGTATAGATGAGTGGAGGGTGTCTGTTGTTCAAACGTAGTGGTCAACAACGCATTGCTGGTGATCGCTTGATCGTGGGCACCATCTTTTAGAGTATGAAGCCGCTACCAAGGGAAAAGTGGCGAGCGAGGGAGCCGCTGTGAAGCGGCCCCATTTGCTGCTTGTGGGCACCAGTAAATCGGAGGTGAATGGTTTTCCCATCGATTTGTCGATTTTGCCGCGTTAGAGGTATCTTGCTGCGAACTTCTTGAGTTCGGTGTCGCTTGCGTTGTTGAGAATACCGCCGTCGACAATTTTTGCACCCAGAGCGCTTGCCCTAAGGGTCGACGCCGTCTTGCCCATTCCGCTCCCGCCCGAGGTGGCAAACAGGACGATTGTTTTGCCTGTCAGGTCGTAAGACTCGAGGAACGTGTTGACAATCGCCGGCGCCACGTACCACCAGATGGGAAATCCCAAAAAAATGACGTCGTAGTCTTCGATGTGCTCGACTCTGGAGGTTATGGCAGGACGGCAGGAGGGGTCGGCTGCCTCGAGTGTGCTGCGGCTCTGTTTGTCACGCCAGTCAAGGTCGGCGCTTGTGTATGGATTGGCGGGCACAATGGCGAACAGGTCGCTGTCCGCTACACGAGCCAGGCGACATGCAACGTCCTTCGTGGTTCCCGTTGCGCTGAAATATGCCACAAGTGTCTTAGCCAATGGAGTTCCTTTCGTTACTGCGGTTTGTCCTGCATTCGGTTGAGGCGTTGCGTAGCCGGTAGATGAGATAGTCAAGGCGCTCGAGTTTCTGCTGTCCCGAGTGGATATCGTCGAGCAATTCGCGACGATACCGTTTTAGTAGACAAATACGCGCGCAGTCGCTGGCGGCCGAGCTGTACAGCTCGATGAGATCTTCGCTGCAGCCGGCGTCGTGTAGGCCGTCGATGATGCTGTCGTCCATGTCGTCACTTTGCGATTTTGACTTTGGTAGTGCCGGCAAGCGGCTTTTCGCCGGGACGGGCCTTGGGACCAACGAGCGCGTGCGGTTGATAAAGCTCCTCGAGGAAGTCGATCTCGGCGGGGGAGAGCGTTATGTCGAGCGCAGCTACGGCGTCGTCGACTCGCTCGGGCTTGGAACAACCCACGATGGGCGCCTCGACCCCACGCGCCCAGTGCCACGCCAGCGCAATCTGCGCCATCGACACGTCATGATCGGCGGCGACCTTGGCCACGCGCTTAACGACGGGCATGTCGATGGCGCGGTCATGGTCATACTTGTTGGCCATGGTCGTGTCGGTGGTGCCACGTGTGCTCAAGCTTTCCCACGTGGGGCGGCAGAGGTGTCCCGATGCCAGGGGGCTGTATGGCGTAAGGGCCATGTCAAACTGGCGGCACACTGGAACCATCTCCCGCTCGTCCTCTCGGTACAGCAGGTTGTAGTGGCACTGCATGCTCGTAAAGGGCGTCCATCCATGGTCGCGTGCGACGATCTGCAGGTTGTGCAGCTGATAGGCATACATGGCGCTGGCGCCGAGCGCGCGAACCTTGCCCTCGCGCACCAAGTCGTTGAGCGCCTCCATGGTCTCTTCCATGGGAACGTCGTAATCGAAGCGGTGGATGATGTAGAGGTCAAGGTAATCGGTGCCCAAGCGCTTGAGCGAGCCTTCGATCTCACGTTTGATGGCGTCGGCGGAAAGGCCGCCTTCGTTGAAGTGAACCTTGCTGGCCAGCACGACGCTCTCGCGAGCGATGCCCAGATTGCGCAGGGCGGCGCCTATGTACTCTTCGCTCGTGCCAAAGCTGTAGCAGTTCGCGGTATCGATAAAGTTGATTCCGGTGTCGAGCGCGCGTTTGATGACGGCGCGTGTGTCGTCAGGTCCGATGGTCCACTGATGAAAGTCGGGGCTGGGCTCGCCAAAGCTCATGCCTCCTAGGCAGAGTTTAGAGACTTTGATGCCGGAACGTCCGAGAGTTGTGTACTGCACGATGCTCCTATTTCTGGTTCTCAACGTCGGGCTTCCAAGCGGCATATTGCGCAAGCTTCTCGGGCGTGCGCTCATAGAAGCGTTTCCCGCGATCGAGGGTTGCCATGGCGGTCATGTCGCTATCTGTGAGCTCGAAGTCGAAGACATCGATGTTGTCGGCGATGTGCGTCGGATTCTTGGAGCCTGGAATGACGATATTTCCCTCTTGGATATGCCAGCGCATAATGATTTGAGCAGGCGTTTTGCCATACTTGACAGCGAGGTCTCGCACGACGGGCTCGTCCATGATGCTGCTGTTACCGCGCCCGCCAAGCGGGTACCACGCCTGCAACGCAATGTCGTGCTGGGCGAGCAACTTCTTCAGTTCGGTCTGCGGGAAATACGGATGGCACTCGACCTGAATAAGGGATGGAACGATCTCGCAATTTGCGAGAAGCTTCTCGATTTCGTTCTCGTCGAAATTGGAGATTCCGATGGAGCGGAGCTTGCCTTCCTTGTACGCGATCTCAAGCTTCTCATAGCCCGCCAAGTAGTCGCCTGCGGGTTGGTGCAGAATCATGAGGTCGATGTAAGGCGTGTTCAGACGCTCGAGCGTTTCGTCGACGGCGGTGTCGCTGTTGTAAAAATAGGGCCAGAGCTTGGTTTCGAGATACACGTTTTCGCGCGGCAAGTCTGATTCGCGCACGCCACGACCCACTGCTCGCTCATTCACGTATGCATTGGCAGTGTCGATGAGCTCATACCCCATGCCGAGTGCGGAGGTAACCGACGATTGGGCATCGTCGGGTTTAAGCAGATACGTGCCAAGTCCTAGCTGGGGGATTTTGGTGCCGTTATTGAGCGTGATGTATTCCATGCGTTTCCTTTCTCGATGGTTCTCTTCTGTAACGATAGTTTCGAGATTTGATAATGTATATTGCTTATAGCGACTAGCTAGATATACGGATTACGTATGTAGAATGAAACGGACCGAATGAGGTTCCCCGTTGTGCACGAAGGGGCAAGTATGGAGCTGCGAACGCTGCGTTATTTTCTTGCTGTGGCCCGCGAGGAGAACATGACCGAAGCTGCCAACGTGCTACATGTGACGCAGCCCACCCTCTCGCGCCAGATAGCTGATCTTGAGCGCGAGCTGGGCGTGGAACTGTTCGAGCGCACCAATCGATCGTGCGTGCTCACGAGCGATGGCATGCGCCTGCGCCAACGCGCCGAGGAGATTGTCTTGCTGGTGGAGCAGACCGAGCTGGAGTTGGCGGATCGGGAGCTCGGCATTACGGGCGTTATCCGCATTGGCGCCGGCGAAACCAAATCGATGCGGCTGGTGCTCGATGCCTTTGCAGAGCTGCATCGGAATTATCCAGGAGTGACGATTGAGCTCTATACCGGTAACGCCGATGCGGTGGAGGAGCGTCTGGAGCGTGGCATGCTCGACTTTGCGTTGTTGCTGGAGCCCGTTAACGTCGAGAAATACGAATGGATTCGTATGCCCGAGGCGGATCGAGTCGGTGCTGTTGTTGCCGCGAGCGGTCCATGGGGCGGCCGGGACGTGCTGACGCCTGCGGACGTGGCGAATATGCCGCTGCTGGTGAGTTCGCGCACCTCGAATCGAGCGCTGGACCTAGAAACGTGGTCGAGTGGCGTCCTTGGCGTCGATGAACTCAACATCGTGGGGCATTTCGACCTGATCGGCAACGCGTCACATCTGGTGCGTTCGGGCGTTGCGTGTGCGGTTAGCATTGGAAGCTTGCTGCAGATAGATGAAGGCAGCGATTTGCGTTTTGTCCCATTTGAGCCGCCGCTTACCATTGCGTCGTATCTGGTATGGAAAAAATATCGCCTGCGTTCCCACGCCTGCGAAGAGTTTCTGAACCGTTTGAATAGGATGTGACAAAGGGACGGCTCCTTTGCCGCATTGATTTGAGAGTAGATGTTGATGATTCTATCGTTGGCCCCCATGGAGGGGATTACCGGGCATGTGTTCCGTCGCGTGCACGCGGAGTGCTTCGGTGCGCTCGATTGCTATTACACGCCGTTCTTGCCGCCGCCACGGGTGGGAAACCGCTTTGGCGGCAAGGCGTTTAAGGAGATCGATCCTGCCAACAACCAGGGGCTCAATGTGGTGCCTCAACTGATGTCCAAGAACGCGGATGAGTTTGTGTGGGCGGCGCACGTGCTCGCCGACATGGGCTACCGCGAGGTTAATCTCAACCTTGGCTGCCCCTCGGGTACGGTTGTTGCCAAGGGCAAGGGCTCAGGTTTCTTGCGTAATCTCGACGAGCTCGAGGTATTCTTGAGCGACGTGTGCGAGCGATCGCCGTTGCCGGTGTCGGTAAAAACCAGGCTGGGGTTGGAGCGCGATGACGAGTATGAGCGTGTGCTCGATCTGTATTGCCGCATGCCGCTGGCAGAACTGATCGTGCATCCGCGTGTACAGAAGGATCGCTATACGGGCTCCCCGCGCAAAGAGTTTTATGGCGAGACGTTGGAGCGGGCACCGTTTCCGGTGGCATACAACGGCGACATTTTTGATCTTGAGGATATGGACGCGCTGGTGGAGGCCTATCCCGGCACGCGCCATGTGATGCTGGGGCGTGGCCTGCTCGCGAACCCCGCTCTGGCTCGCATGGTTAAGGGCGGTCCTGCTGCCACGGCTGCTGAGCTGCAGCGCTTCCACGACACGCTGTTTGCGGCCTATGCAGAAGAGATCGGCGGCAACGCGGTCTTTCGTATGAAGGAGTGGTGGTTCTACGCCAAGTGCGCTTTCGCCGACCCCGCTACCGTTCACAAGCTCGTACGTAAGACCAAAAAGGTCGACGAATACCGCGCCGCCGTCGAGCGCGTCTTTCGCGAGCAGCCACTTGCGCCCATAGCCCGCTTCCATGGCTAGTTAGTCGTTGGGGACGTTCTTTAACGACTAGTCATTCAAGAACGTCCCCAACGACTATGTTGCAAAAGCTGTGCGCCAGCATCCAAAGATGTCGAAAGATGTCGACTTTGGATGCTGGCGTATATGTTTGGGTCGGCGGGGGAGTGGAGTCTAGGCAATCATTGCATCGAGTGTGATGAGCTCCCTGAGTCGCTCCGTGCGTGTTTGCCCATGGCGCTTCGCCTTCTCGTCAAACGCTTCAAGAACCGACTCACCCACACGTGCCGATAAAACAGCGCTTGGCTCATCGGAGATCGACGGCCTTCCCAGCTTGATGGTGCGACCCTTCGGCCACTCATCTTTTTCGTATGCCTCCGCGGCTTTCTCCAACTCTCCGGGAGCAAACCCCATCATCTTTTCGAGCTGCTTAGCGTCCATAGCGTCTCCTATCGATCGACCCCGATTTCCCTGAGCACCTTGCGCGTAGGAGGGACAAGGGCGTGGTAAATGATGTAGCCATCTCGATTGGGGCAATATCGAGCGATGAGTTCCATGAGACGGCTTCTTCCATCAAGTCCAACGAGAACGTAATCGATACCTCCATTTTCAAGATCACGCCTGAACCATGCGAAAGCGGAGTTCCAGGCGCATGTAATATCCGTCTCCGTCAGCCCGTGCTTGAGGGCGTGGGGGTGGATTGCAATGAGCTCCATAAGGGCCTCTCTTTTTGTATACAGTTTTGTAGACAAAAATGCAAGCAGTTAATAGGGTTAAGCGGCCTGTTTCGATTGGACTTCTCGATGCAAAGCCGACACCGGAGGCTCTACCACTTCTTCGCTTCTTAGCTCGGTATGCGAACGTCCGTTGAACTCCCAGAGGGGAGCGTCTTCATAGATTATCGAGAGGAGCTTGGAGACCTCGGCTGTTTTATTGCGTTCGTAAAACTCGGGCCGTACGACAATCAATAAGAAAGCTGCGTCTTCGGTAATTTGCTGTGCTGTCGGCATTCCGTGGAGTCCAACGGAACGTAAAAGCTTTGTCATGATGAAATCGAACTCATCTTCTCTTGCATGGAGATCAGATGCCTTGAGCTCAGGGTCTCTCAGGACGTACTGCTTGAGTCGTTCGGCAGATCGACTGCACTTTATATGCCCGCAGATGACTTCGTCATAGCTGAGCCTTTTGATTGGAAGACGGTCGTGACCGGCAAAGATGGCTGCTACTCTGATGCCAACGCGCCGTTCGCGCAGCGCGCGCATCTCACCGGTGTATTCGCTGTGCCGTTCATATTTTCGATAGGAGTATCCGTAGTCATCATAGTAATAAGGGGCTTCATCAACAGCGTTATCGAGCTCTGGCGCTATGAGATAGAGTTTTCTATCTCTGGATATAATGCAGGGATTGTCGATTTGTCCCGATTCGTTCCTGATTTGCCAAATAGTCTCATTGATCTCAAATCTCGAGACTGGATTGGGGGCACAGGAGTTGTAGAGCTCAATAAGTTCATCGAGTGAAATGATTCCGCAGGCATCTGTGTAGGCGCGGGCGAAGCGCCGTACTTCTTGATTTGATTCAAGCACACGGCGCTCCCAAGCATCCAAAGTGTCCTGCGGACTTCGATAGCGGGCATGACGATCGATGCGCAACGCGCTCCAATGGTTATCCGCGGCAACGTTCATCAAATCTAAGCGCAGATCTTTGTCGGCGATGTGAGCGAGCGACTGATAGTGTTCTAGATCAAGCTCCGGTCGAAAACCCATTTCTTCCGGAACAATTCGTGCGAGCTTTATGCAACGCTTGAGATAAGTCGGGCCCAAGCTTGGGCTAAAGTGCTGCTTGAGGTGGCAAGCGATGGGCGAGAGTAAGCCATTGAGATTGGAGATGGGGTATCCGGCAATCTCTTGCTCGAGACGGCGCCCGATGAGCAGAGCCCCTTCCGAAGAGGTCTCATGGTTGATACCTTTCTGGCCGAGGTGTTTGGCCTCGACAATCCTGCTGATATCTGAGCAGGTGTTTGAAATAATGTCGGGTGAAAGGGTTGGAATCTTTTTAGCCATAGCGATGCACTCCTGTGTGACTCACGGATAACGGAAACGTTTGGTTGTGAGTGCCGTTCTTTGATGGCGACGGCGAACAGGAGCGCAGCCTGTCTGAGGTGGGCGAGTGCGGTAACCACCGATCTTACTTACCGAACCCGCTCCAGCGTGTCATTGGGGACCTCCGCGGGAGCTCTCGACCAGTCTCATACCTTGAGGTGAGTATAACATGAAAACCAAACGCATGTTCGATTAGTTTTAGAAGCTGATTCTTCACTAGTCATCGGGGACGTTTTTTAACGACTAGTCATTTTAGAACGTCCCCAACGACTACCCACAAATAGCTGTACACCAGCATCCAAAGATGTCGAAAATGTCGACTTTGGATGCTGGTGTACATGTTTGGCCGTATGGGTTGGGGTGGGCCGGTTGCAACGCGCGTACTAGAGCAGGTTCTTTTGTACCCACGCGATGATGTCGCTTGACTCGTAGAGTGGCTTTCCGTCGATGAACAGGCAGGGAACCTGGCGTTTTCCGCCGACGGCGATGAGTGTCTGCTCGGCATCGGAATCGGTCGAGATATTGCGTTCAGGAATGGTCACGCCGTTATCGGCCAAAAAGTGCTTGACCTTTATGCAATACGGGCAGCCGGTCATAACGTAGAGGACGAGCTCATGATTAGTAGCCATAGGTCTCCAATCGGTTGCGGTTTTGATTGAAATACCCAAAGCCGCCGCGGTCTATGCGCGCGTCAACGACTCGATTGCCTGAACCAGAAACGCCGTGGCTCCGGTGCCGCAGGGCTTGTCGTAGTAGTCGATAAAGCGCTGATCGGCAAGATAGCCGTGGGCGAGGCCCAGGTATGCTTCGTCTTGGGGCTCGTGTCCCCAATTAAGGCCAATCCATCGGCGATGCATCGCGACGAGTTTGCGGGCCTCGTTGCTCTCCGGGTCGTCAATGCCCATGGCAATCGAAAGCTGACCCAGAATGGCGCGTTCAAGTTCCTTCATGTCGTTCCATGTCTGAGGATCCATGTCCAGTAACGTTTCGTTTGCCGCATCGATCGCCTCGTTGCCATAGCGCGCCCGCGCCTCGGTACCGTAGCGCTCCTCGTTTTCCTGCACGGCGCGCCAGCGTTCCAGTTGCGGCAGGACGGCGCCCATGAGCGAGACGGCTTCGTCGAGCGACATGCCGGTGTTTTGTGCCAGCCGCGGGGCACAATCCTCGATCATTGCCTCCATGGTGGTGTCGTAGGTGTACTTGCCGTGGTCGTAGCACCACTTGCAGTAATGGTCGGTCGCGGTGCCCGCAGCATCGGTGCCGCAGTCGTCGGGCGTGAGTATCATGCCGCAGCTCTGGCAATAGTGCTCGGGCATTTCGAGCAGATGGGGCAGTGGCTCGCCGGTTACGGCTGCAATGAGCTTCATCATGTCGATGCCCGGTGTGACCTCGCCGCGCTCCCAGCGGCTGACGGCTTGGCGCGTGACATAGAGTTTGGCGGCGAGCTGCTCTTGGGTAAGGTGATGGGCGCGACGGACAGCGATGAGCTTTTCTGCAAAGGCCATAGCGGCTCCTTTCTGCTGGTTGATGGCTTAAGCATACGCGGCAGCAGGTGCCCTTCCAAGCAACCGTTGGTTGCGCGACGGGGGACCGCGGCGAAGAATTGCGCGCAACGCCCCACACCTCCATGCCGTACAATGACCGGCATGGAACCTATTGCACACATACATACCGATCTGCCGCAGAAGTTTGGCATTCCACGCAACAGCTTTTTGGCGCCCCATCTGCAGGGACGCATCGTTTTTGAGCCGGAATTTGCCTCCAATGCAGCAGTTGAGGGCCTGGACTCCTTCTCTCACCTGTGGCTGCTGTGGCGCTTCGAAAACGGAACGCCCGGCGGCACGGCTAAGGATATAGCTACCGATGCCAAGTCGCAGGACAGGTCCGGCACCAACGCAAAATGGTCGAAAACCGTGCGCCCGCCGCGTCTGGGCGGAGCCGAACGTGTGGGAGTGTTTGCCACGCGCAGTCCGTTTCGCCCTAATCCCATCGGGCTCACCTGCGTCAAGCTTGATCGTGTCGAGCTCACCGACGATGGCCCCATCATCCATGTGTTGGGGGCCGACCTGCGCGACGGTACGCCCATCTACGACATCAAGCCCTACATTCCGTTTGCGGACTGCCACCCGGATGCGACCGGAGGCTGGATCGAGGATGCTCCGTGGCAAGAGCTCGATGTTGAGTTTCCGCAAGCACTGCAGGATATGGTCCCGCCCGCAAAGCTCCTCGGCTTGGTCGAGGTCCTTCGCCAAGACCCGCGCCGCGCGGGCAGCAAGCACGAGCCACACCGCGCCTATCATCTGGCTTACGCCGGGCTCGACATATCGTTTACGGTCGATGAAACCCAGCTAACCGTAGTTGCCGTCAACGACGCGCAAGACTAACCAGCCATTCGTCCGCACCCGTCAAATTAAGCGCCAAACCCCGCGCCAAAACCGCCCACGCTGGTGGACAATAACGCCTACCAAAACAATCAACTTTGCACGGGAGTCAAGCATGAAATACGACTTCACTTCAATCATCGACCGCCACGGCATGGACGCCATCGCCGTTGACTCTTGGGGTGAGATCCCCGGTATGGCCCCGAACGCACCCGACGAGGGCTTCGACCGCATTCCCATGTGGGTGGCCGACATGAACTTTGCCACGGTGCCCACGGTCCAGGAACACATCATTCAGCGCGCCCAGCACCCCATGTTTGGCTATTTCAATCCGCGCTCCGAGTATTTCGACCGCATCATCGAATGGCAGAGCCGCCGCAATGGCGTCGAGGGCCTGCGCCCTGAACATATCGGTTACGAAAACGGCGTGCTGGGCGGTGTCGTGTCGACGCTGCGCGCGTATGTCCAGCCGGGCGATGCGGTGCTGGTCCACAGCCCCACCTACATCGGCTTTACCAAGTCCATTGAGGCCGCGGGCTATCGTATTGTCCATAGCCCGCTTAAGCTCGACGATCAGGGCGTGTGGCGCATGGACTTTGAGGACATGGAGTGCAAACTCGCCCAAAACCACATCCATGCCGCGGTGTTCTGCTCGCCGCACAATCCCTGCGGCCGCGTATGGGAGCGCGACGAAATCGAGCGCGCCATGGACATCTATCGCCAGCACGATTGCGTGGTGATTTCGGACGAGATTTGGTCCGATATCATCCTGCCGGGGCACAAGCACATCCCGACGCAGTCGGTGAGCGAGGATGCCCGCATGCGCACGGTTGCCCTCTATGCGCCGAGCAAGACGTTTAACCTGGCGGGCCTTGTCGGCAGCTACCACATTGTCTACAACGAGACGCTGCGTGACCGCATCTGCGCCGTGTCCAACAAGACCCACTACAACGAGATGAATGTCCTCTCCATGCATGCGCTTATCGGTGCCTACCAGCCGCAGGGCTACGAGTGGGTGGACGAGCTCAACCAGGTGCTTGCCGGCAATATCGAGTACTTCTGCGATTACGTGGACGGGCATTTTGAGGGCGTGTCCTATTCGCGTCCGCAGGGCACGTACATGGTGTTTCTGGACTGCACCGAGTGGTGTCGCGAGCATGGCCGCGATATTCAGTGGCTGCTCGACGAGGGGGCGCGCGTGGGCGTGGGATATCAGGACGGCCGCCCGTTCCACGGGCCCTGCCACATTCGCGTGAATCTGGCGCTGCCGCTTTCGCGCGTAAAGGAAGCGTGCGACCGCCTGGACCGCTACGTTTTTAATGCACGGTAAGTGAGCACTGCATGCGGGGCCTTCTGCCAAGTCGGCTGGAAGGCCCCACATGGTAAAACGTCTGTAGCCATTGGGCACTCGTGTGGTTTTGTTTGCTATTATTTTTTACCATTTCAGTCTGTAAACAGGATCGTATGGAGCTCGATGAAAAGGTCCCGTCGCTCGGTTGCCATTTCGTTGTTTGTTGCGCTTGCGGTAGCGTGCGCCTTTGTCGTAGCGATAGCCGGCTGTTCCGGGTCGAATGGCAGAGCCTCGACGTCTGCATTAGAAGGCCTGGATGCCTCGCAGGCCAAAGACGACAACCTTAAGACGCTCAACGTCGGCAGCGACCTCTATCCACCGTTTGTGTATACCGACGAGTACGGCGATATCGTTGGCCTGGATGTCGAGATATTGACCGAGGCTTTGACTCGCATTGGTTACAAGCCAAAATACCAGCTGATCGACTGGGAAAAGAAGAAGGAGCTGCTGGCGAGCGGCGAACTCGATTGTGTCATGGGCAGCTTTAGTATGACGGGTCGCGAAAACGAATATCGTTGGGCCGGCCCGTACCTTGCGAGCCGCCAGGTGGTCGCGGTCGATCCCCGGAGCGATATCTACACGCTTGCCGATCTTGAGGATAAGATCGTGGCGGTTCAGTCCACCACCAAGCCCGAGGACATTTTGCTCAATCGCATAAATGAAAACGTTCCGCAGATCAAAGAGCTCTACTGCTTTTCGGACCGCTCATACCTGAACCCGGCGCTCGTCGAGGGTCTGGTCGACGCCATCGCCGCGCATGAGTCTTCGCTGCTCACCTACGAAAAAGACTATGGTGTGACGTATCGAATTTTGGATGAGCCGCTGCTTGAGGTTGGTTTGGGTACCGCTTTCGATATCAACGATACGCGCGGCATCGACGTTAAGCTCACCCATGCCTACCAGGAAATGCTAGCCGACGGCACCATGAAACGCCTGGTGTCAAAGTACTTTGATGACCCTTCGCCCTTTTTGAATATAGAGGGCCTGTCATGATCGGTGCACCCGACCACGCCGTAGAGAAGCGGGGCAATCGTTCGGCAGGGGCATGGTTCCTTGTCGCCCTGCTGGGGATAGCGCTCTCGGTTGTTGCCGGTATGATGAGCTACGGCTACACGACAGCTCAGGCCGAGCAGCGCTTTGCCGACGTTGTCGATTACGTGGCGACGCAGAGCCTTTCCTACGATGCATTCAATAGCGCCTATACGACCAAAAACCTGATTCGCGTTATGGAGATCGCCGGAGAGACAGCGCGCGATATGGAGCGCGACGGTTCGGTGGATAACGCCATGCTGGAGCAATATGCCGACCAGTTCAACGTGAGCGCACTGATCGTGACGGACGCATCGGGCAATTTGGTGTCCGAGTCCTCGACGGATGGCGTGGGCTACGAGTCGCTCGCTACGTATCTCAAGGAAGCACCCGTGCTGGAGGTGGCAGCCCATCCGCTTAAGTCCTATACCGCCCGCATCACGCTTGCGGATGATTCGGTCGCAGACATTGGCTGCGTAACCCGGCGGGATGACGAGGGCATCGTTGTTGCGGTAAGGCATCAGAGCGCGAAGGCAGTTGCAAGCAATACGCTCAAACTGCAGAGCCTGCTCGGTGGTTATGAGACCATCGACAGTGGCAATATCGTGATCGAAAACGATGGCAAGGTCGTTGCGACCAATGTCGTTGAACCCACCATATTGGGCGTATTCGATCTGCCTGCAACGGATGTCTTTATTGTCGACGGTATTAAGGATCGATGCCTGCCCGGCAAAGTCCGACTGGTCAACGCCAACGGCGAGTGGTATTTGGGCACATTTGGAAAAGCGCGCGGGTTCTACGTGTACACCTATGCCTCGGCGCGGCGCTACTTTGAGGTCGTCGCGGCTGTTGCTGCCGGCGTGCTGGTGCTCTACGGCGGTGTTATAGCCGTTGTTGTGATGGCGCGCCGCCGCGCTGATCGTCGACGTTTGACGGACTTGCTGCAGCAGGAGCGCGACTATGGTGACAGGCTGGCTAAGGCAGCGCGTGAGGCCTCGTCTGCCAACTCGGCAAAGACGGAGTTTCTACGTCGCATGAGCCACGATCTGCGCACGCCCATCAACGGTATTCGCGGCATGGTCGAGGTCGGCGATGCCAATGCGGACGATCTGCAAAAGCAGACCGAGTGCCGCTCAAAAATCTGGACGGCATCGGGACTGCTGCTCGACCTTGCCAACGAGGCCCTGGATATGAGTCGCCTGGAGAGCGGGCAGGTCGACCTGAACCTCGTACCTATAAATTTGGTGGCCCTCAACTGTGAAGTGCGCGATATTTTGGAGCGCCAGGCCGAGGAGCGTCTGGTGACAATTATCTGCGACCAGCAGACGCTTAATCATCCCTATGCACGGGTGAGCGTGACGCACCTCAAGCGCTTGTTGCTCAATATTGCCGGCAATGCCGTCAAGTACAACTGCCAGGGCGGCTATGTTCGCCTGGTGTGCCGCGAGGTGGAGCCAGCGGATGGCGTCCCCGTCTATGAATACACGATCGCCGACAACGGTATTGGCATGAGCGAGGAGTTCCAACAGCGCCTCTACGAGCCGTTTTGCCGCGAGGAGCAACAGGTGGAAGGCGCTTCATCGGGAACTGGCCTGGGCGCGCCTATCGCAAAACAGTTGGTCGAGCTTATGGGCGGAACCATGAGCTTTACGAGTGTCTTGGGGCAGGGGACGACGTTTACCATCCGCCTGCCGTTCGAGAAGTGCGACCGCTCCGAGATTCCTCAGGCAGTTCGCGTAGATGCGGGCGACGGCGATGCGCTCCAGGGCCTGCGCGTTTTGCTCGTAGAGGATAACGATCTGAATGCCGAGATCGCGCAGTTTACGCTCAGCCGTGCCGGTGCCGTCGTGACGCATGTTAAGGATGGCGAGTCTGCCGTTGAGGCGTTTGCCGCGAGCGCACCGCACGAGTACGACGTGGTGTTGATGGACATCATGATGCCTGGCATCGATGGCCTTGAGGCCACGCGTCAGATTCGAGCACTCGATCGCGAGGATGCCGCGACCACGCCGATTATCGCCGTGAGCGCCAACGCCTTTGCCGACGATCGCAGGCTTTCGCGCGAGGCGGGCATGAACGCGCACCTGAGTAAACCCGTGAGCTCGCAGGAGCTCGTTGAGGCGCTTGCGCACATCGCTGCCGACGCTCTATAAGCATATGGCCCGGTTCCAAGGTGGGTCGGAACCGGGCCATATTGCTATTGATGAGACCTGCTGAGGGGCTTACTTTTCCTGAATCTGCTTACCGCAGAGATGCTCAATCGTAATCTCGTAGAGCTGGACGCCCTTGATGTCTTTGGCGATTTCCTCTTCGACTTCCTCGGCGGAAGGGTAGTACTTAAGGGCGAGCTGGCGGACTTTGTCTTCGATAAACGCGGGAGTGTCATTCGCCAAGCGACAGCGGCCAAAGACCACGGTGCTCATAACGTAGGGAGCCCAGTCACCGTCCTTGTACCACTCGTTGCCGTAAACGGTAAAGCAGACCTTGTCATCGCGCTTGAGTGAATCGACCTTGTGGCCAGCCTTGGCGCCATGGAAATAAATCTTGTCATGCTCGGGGTCAAAGAAGTAGTTGACGGGAATGGCGTACGGGTAGCCATCGTCGCCGTTGACGGCAAAGACGCCGCGCTTGCAGGTAGCGAGCAGTTCGCGCGCTTCCTCGTCAGTGATGGCGCGTTTCTTTCGACGTAAGGGCCTAAACATCGTTGGCTTCCTTTCTACTGGGCATGGTTGTTGAGCACAAACTATAGCGAAACGGATCCGTTTTTCTTGATGCGGGCGAGTATGTTTTTGAGCTTGTTAAAGTCGAGCGGTTTGGACAGATGGGCGTTCATGCCGGCATCGTGTGCCGCCTTGGCGTCCTCGGCAAAGGCGTTGGCGGTGAGCGCGATGATGGGGATATCGGCTGCATCGACCTTCTCGCTCAGACGAATCGCGCGGGTTGCCTCATAGCCGTCCATGCCTGGCATCATGATGTCCATCAGAATCGCATCGAAGCTGCCGGCGGGATGTGACAGGTACAGATCGACGACTTCGTTGCCATTGGCGGCGCGGGTGACCACGACGCCCTCGGATTCTAGCAGCGTCTGGGCAATCTCGGCATTCAATTCGTTGTCTTCGGCGAGCAACACGTTCATGTCGGCGAGCGAGCAGTCGAGCACCCTCTCGACCGTATCTGCCCGCGCCTGAGGGTTCTTGTCGATATCGAGCGGAATCTGGACGTTGAACGTACTCCCCACGCCAACCTCACTCGAAATCTCAATCGTACCGCCCATCAGTTCAATAAGCGACTTGACGATTGGCATGCCCATGCCGGTTCCTTGGAACTTGCTGCGCGCATCGTCACCTTCTTGGGCAAACGGTTCATAGATATGCTTTAAAAACTCGGGAGCCATGCCAATGCCGGTATCCGAAACGCTAAAGCAAAAGAGCGCGCGCCCATCATCGAGTGGCTTGGTCTTTGAACTAAAGGTGACGGAGCCGCCGCGCTTGTTGTACTTAATGCTGTTGTCTAACAGGTTGATTATGATCTGTCGGATATGGGTGGGACTGCCGATCATGTATGGCCCCGTGGCGTACGGCAGACTATTGTCCTGCATTGTGATGCCGTTATCGGATGCGCGGAGCTTGCACAGCACCAGCGTATCGTCACAGAGCTCTTTGAGGTTAAAAGGCGCATGTTCCAGAGTTAGCTTGCGGTCTTCGATTTTGCCCATCTCGAGGATGTCGTTGATCAGCGAGAGTAGGTGATTGGCGGCAACACGCGCCTTGGCGCGGCTTTCGCGGGCGGCCTGCATGTCGCCGTCTTTCAATTCCTCAATTTCGATAAGACCCAGGATGCCGTTGAGTGGCGTACGGATGTCGTGGCTCATGCGCGTGAGGAATGCCGTCTTAGCGGCGTTGGCGGCATCGGCTTTCTGCTGTTCTTTCTGCGCGCGGTGAAGCGACCAGACAAGGATGACGATGCCGGTGAGCAAAATGCAGATGACGACTGCCGCAATGACGATGCGGTTGCGGTAGAGAAGTCGAAACGCATCCGATTCTTGCGCCGAGTACGATGTGGGGGAATAACTGCTTGCAGAGAGCGATTCGCCAGCATTGACGATGCCCTTATTAATGATTCCCAACAGCACGGGCTTGCCGCGCGAAATCAAACACGATAGCTGTGCCGTGTCGGTGAGCTCCTGTGTTTGGAAATCCTCGATATCGTAGGTGTCGCGGATGGTTTTCAAGCGCGTGCTGGGGACAATGATGCAACTTGCCTCCCCCTTATTGAGGGCTTCGCGTGCCTCGTTGTCATTCGGATACTCGGTTACCTTTGCGTCGGGGAATAGGTTTGCGAGCTCAAAACGGTTGACGATCGCGTCTGCTGTGCAAGCGATGTTCTTAAGGTCGCTGTTCAGGTTGCTGCTGCTGTGAATGGCGGCTAGGGAAACCGTTCCCATCGGGTTTGACAGGATGACCCCTGCCTGCTCGGCAAGCCAGTAGTCGCGAAACAACGGTAGGGCGACATCGATGGTCCCTGTGGAAAGGGCTTTGGTCATTTGCTCGTTGTTCGAGAACGCTACTGTTGCAACCGTAATGCCAAACTTGTCGTGCAACGTCGTTGCAAGCGAGGCGAGCGACCCTTCCATTTCGCCGTCGTCATTTTGCGTACAGTAGGGGAGTTTGTTTTTAAGATAGCCGATCGTGATGGTGTTGTCGTTTGCTTTGAGCCAGGAGCGCTCAGGGCCGGTGAGCGATGATGAGCCGCTGTTTTGGGCCGAGTAATTCGCCTTGACCTCGTCGTTATAGCGTGGGTTGACGCGGGCGATTGCCGTCATGGCGGCATTGATATCGTTCATCAGGTCGGGGCGGCTTTTGGGAACGGCAAAATAGTAGTCGCTCGAGCCGATGTAGAACATGGGGGAGGCACTGGGCGACGAGGTCGTGTCGTTCATGATGACGGCATCGACTTCGTCGTTTGCGAGCGCGTCAAAGAGATCGGATCCTCCGTCATACTCCCTGTATGTGCAGGTGATTCCTTCGTTGGCGAGCCACTGCTGGCCAACGAAGGTTTGCATAACGCCGGGGTTGCAGCCGATGGTAAGGCCTTGGAGCGCTTGGGGGTCACCCTTGGCTAGATCGTCGCGATCGGGCCTGGCATAGATGTAGTAGCGCTCGGTGCCCTCGGGGTTCGAGGAAAAGAGCAGCTTTTGGGCGCGTTCCTCGGAGTAGGAGATGTTGGGCATGAGGTCGATTTCGCCCGCCTCGAGCATGTCCATAAGTTCGGTGAAGGTGCCGGAGACGTATTCGTACTGCCAGCCGGGCGTATAGTATGACAGCGTTTGTAGGTAGTCATAACCCCAGCCCGAAAGGCGCTCGCCCGGCGTGCCCTCCTGGAAGCCTTTGTTGTTGACGAGCCAACCAACACGGACCGTCTTGACCTGCTGGCCAGAGTCGGCGGCAAAGGCGGGGACGGGCATGACGGCGCTCAGCACGGCGAGCGCGGTAAGCGCGACAGCCAGAGTGCGATATATAACTGAACGAAGGGCAGCGGAAGCTCTCACATGCAAACCTAACGAATCGAGACATTTCCGCATAAGGATACCAGTTCAGCCTGCCCAGTCGGCAGCTGCACCGCTAAACGGTCTCGCCCGGCAGTTGGGGACAGTCCCTTTCTGCCGGCACAAAAGGAACGTCCCTAACTGCCGGTTGCCTAACTGCCGGTTGTGGGACAATACCGAGCAAACGTGATTGGGCGTCTGGGGAAAAGGGGTCGCGATGAAAAAGCTGAGGACGCTTGCCGATGTTTTGCGCCAGGCCGGTTTCGTGCGTATCACGGGCCTGTTCCTCGTCTTCTATCTGCTGTGCTCGACGGCTGTCTGGCTGTCCGAGCCCACGACCCTTACGTTTGGCGATGGTCTCTGGTTTAGCTTTGAGACCGTCTCGACCATCGGCTTTGGCGATATCCCGGCCGAAACGCCGGTCGCCCGTGCTATTACCGTCGTCCTGAGCGTCATCAGCATCTTCTACATTGCCATGCTCACGGGTGTGGCGGTGAACTACTGCAATACGCTCATCAAGCTGCGCCAAAAGGACACCATGGCGCGCTTTATGGACGATCTGGAGCATTTGGAAGAGCTCGATCGTGACGAGCTCGCCGACCTGTCGCGCCGTGTGCGCGAATATCGCCGACGCCAACGCTAGAACGGGCGCCGTGCGTCACGACGAGGGGGATTGCATATGAACATCACTGTATACCTGGGCGCCAGCGTTGGTAACGACCCAGCATTTCTGCCTGCGGTGCAAGAACTGGGCAACTGGATTGGCTCCAACGGGCACGCGCTGGTATACGGCGGGTCCAAATCGGGCCTGATGGGCGCGCTTGCCGATAGCGTGCTCGGGGCAGGTGGACACGTGACGGGCGTTGAGCCGAGCTTTTTTATAGAGGCCGAGTTTCAGCACGACGGCATCGATGACCTCATCGTGACGAGCGATATGGCCGAGCGCAAAGCCAAGATGATTGAGCTCGGCGATGCGTTCATCGCCTTTCCCGGTGGGACGGGCACGCTCGAGGAGATTGCCGAGGTCATGTCCGCGGTGTCGTTGGGGCACCTGAGTGCTCCGTGCATCCTGTATAACCTTGACGGTTACTACAACGACCTCAAGGCGCTGCTCGGGCGCATGATTGATAAAGGGCTTTCGAGCCTGAGGCGCCAGCACGGCATCTACTTTGCCGGCGATTTGCGCGAGATTGTCTCGATTATCAACGGATAAGTCTTGAGCCTGCCCCACTATGACTCCCAATGGTGCCGTTTGTGGCGCAGATGGTTGGCTTGTCTGGGTAACGCTCGCTCTACAATAAAACGTAATTATGTCGACTTTGACCGCGGGAGGACCCGATGGACAACCTTGCCAAACCCACAAACCGCGCGCTGTTTTTAGTTAGCGTTGCCGTGACCGGTGCGTTCGCAGGTGCCGCGGTCTGGCTGTTCTTTTTTGCGATGGAGCACGGTATCGACTATCTGTGGACCGAGATCCCCCACATGCTGGGCGCGGCGTCGCCCGAACTCGCCAGCGGCCCGTTCGGTTTTCTGCCGTATCCGTTTTTCGTCTGCCTGCTGGGCGGCCTGCTGATCGGCCTGTACGAAAAGCTTACGGGCACCAAGACCGACGACCTCAACCAGGTGATGGCTAAGGTTAAGCAAGACGGGCGCTACCCGTACGACAACCTGGGCAAGCTTTCGCTCGCGGCATTGCTGCCGCTGCTGTTTGGCGGAAGTATTGGACCGGAGGCCGGCCTGACCGGCGTTATCGCGGGTCTGTGCAGCTGGGTCGGCGACCGCATGCGCCGCTTTGGCGCCGAGTTCAGGGAGCTCACGCTGTTGGGCACCCAGGCCGCGCTGACGGCGCTCTTTACCGCGCCCGTCTTTGGCTTTGTGGCGCCGCTCGCCGGTAGCGCCGACGGCCAGGGCGAAGACGCCGGCGATGGGTCCGCGTCCGGCGAGATCACCATCAAACTGCCCAAGGCACAGAAGACTGTGGTCTACGGTATTGCGATTGCCGGCGGCCTGGGCACCTATCTGCTGCTCGGCCAGGTTATGGGCGGCGGCATGGGCATGCCCAGGTTCGAGGCCGCCGAGGTGGGCAACCTGGAGCTTGCCTGGCTCATCCCGCTGGCGTTGGTTGGCACCGTTTGCGGCTGGCTGTACTTTGTCTCGGAGCACGCGAGCGAGGCGCTGTCCCATGCAATAGGGGAGCGTCCTGTCGTCAAGGCCATGCTGGCCGGTCTGGCGCTCGCCATCTGCGGCACGGTCTTGCCCTACACCATGTTTGCCGGCGAGACCCAGGCCGATGTACTTATGGAGACCTACCTCACCATTCCCGCCGGCGTGCTTATCGCGACCGGTCTTGTTAAGGCCATGCTGACGCCCGCCCTCATCAACCTTGGTTGGCGCGGCGGCCACTTCTTCCCCGTTATCTTCTCGGGCGTAAGCCTGGGCTATGGCCTTGCCATCCTCACCGGCGCAGATCCGGTCTTTTGCGTCGCCGTCTGCACGGCATCGACGATGGGTGCGGTCATGCGCCAGCCTGTCATGGTTGTGGGCCTGCTGCTTATGTGCTTCCCGCTCAAGGGCATCGTCTGCATGATCATCGCCGCCGTTATCGCCGCTGGCATTCCGCTGCCCAAGCCGCTGCGCAAGTAGCACGGTGACGCACGCCGGGGACATGCCGTTTGTCACGGATTTGCGGATGGGCGATTGCGACCGATAGTGGCCTGCATAGGTCGAGTTTCGCGTGCCTACAGATCGCGTACTTGATAAACCTTGGTGCTGACGGTACAGCTGACTGCACATAGCGCGAGGGCCAGTACGGCAATTCCTGCGCACAGGCAGCCAAGAACGGCAGGATCGGGATTCGCTCCGGCAATCGACATGAGCCAGTTGCTGATGGGGTTGGAGGAGCTCAGCGTGGCCATGGTGCCGCAACCAAGCAGGGCAAACAGGCCAACGGATAGGCGCAGCGCCTCCATGTGACCAAATCGAAAGAACAGCGGCTGCGCCAAAAACACCATCATGAGGGAGATGAGCATCGATGCTGCCGAGGCGATTGCGATTTCAAAGACCGTCTGTCCCGTCGAAGGAATGCCCGCGCTGTTGAAGAGCGGGATGGAGGCGATGCTCAAAAGCGTAGCTGCACATGCCATGACGGCGGAGAAGACAATAACGCTCAGGTAGCGTGCGCGGATGATGTCTTTGCGCGAGAAGGGCAGCGTTGCCCGGTAGCGCTCCCAACCGTTTTGATTGTCGAAACCGGCCAGTGAGTTCATGACTATGATGGGCGACATGGCACTGACGGCGCAGGCGCCGGCGCTCATACCGGAATCGCCATCCGACGCGTTGACGAGCGTCAGCACAACGAAGATGAACAAGCCGACGCCCGCAATGCTCGGGATGAGCGTGCGAACGATGGCGAGTTCGGACATAAAGGCGCGTTTCATTTCGAAGCCCCTTTCAGTATGAGGCGCAGATAGTCATCAATGGTTGCCCGATCGCAGGGAATCTCGGGAAAGGCCTCGAGCGTTTCGCGACGGTTGGGTACGAGTACGTCCACGCTGTAGGCGTGACGGGCGGCACGGGCGCCTTCGACGCAAGCCATAAGCTCGGCAGCCTGCGATTGGGTGCAGTGGGCGATGCCGGCGCGGTCGGTAATGTCCTCGCGCGGCAGGTCAAAAATAATCGAGCCATTATCGATGCAGATGACGCGATCAGCGGTGCGATCGAGGTCGGACGTAATGTGGCTCGAGAGCAGCACACTGTGCTGGCCGTCGGCGACAAAGGCAAGCAGCTCATCAAGCAGTTCCTCGCGTGCCATGGGATCGAGGCCCGCGGTGGCTTCGTCCAAAACGAGCAGCTTGGCCTTGTGACTGAGCGCACAGGCAAGCTGCAGTTTCATGCCCATGCCGCGGGAGAGGTCCTTGACCTTTGTCTTGGGATCGAGGCCAAATCGGTTGATGAATCCGGCGAACGTTTCGCGGTCCCACGTGGGGTACGCTGGGCCTACGAGCGACTCGATCTGGCCCACCTTGAGCGTGGAGGGGAAGGGGCACGTGTCCAGGACAAGACCGACGCGGGAGCGTAGATGGCGTTGCGACTCATCGGGCGCGTCGGCGCCACAGCGCTGCCCAAACAGGTGCACTTCGCCGGCATCGAGCTTTATAAGCCCGAGAGCAGCTCGAATCGTCGTTGTTTTGCCAGCACCGTTGGCACCAACAAAGCCGATGATCTGGCCAGGCTCCACGGCAAGCGTGACGTCGCGCAGCGAAAAGCGGTCGCTTACAGCGTGTGAGATGCCTTTGAGTTCAAGCAAGTTTTGCATGGTATAGCCTTTCTTGCAGATGGCTACTGCATGGTTTCGGGGGCTACCAGGTCGAGCATCTCGTGCAGTTTGTCGCGCGTGACGCCCAGGGTTTCGGCTTGGCTCGCCGCTTTCGCAAGTAGCTCTTCGATATGGCAGAGCTGGTTTTCGCGCAAAAGCTCCTGGTTGCCCTCGGCGACAAAACAGCCCTTGCCCTGCACGGTGCAGATAAAGCCAAGCTGCTCCAAGTCGGCGTAGGCACGCTTGGTGGTGATTACGCTCACGCCCAGGTCGCTCGCGAGTGCACGGATGCTGGGGAGTTTGGCTCCCGCAGCGAGCGTGCCCGATAAGATCTGAGCTTTGACCTGCAAGGTTATCTGCTCGTAGATGGGCTTATCGCTCGAATTGGATAGGATGATGTCCACAGCGGCTCCTTAGCTGTTGGGCTACACGTGTATATAACCGGTAAGCACAGTATATATACACTATGCACAGTTATGCAAGAGCTAAATGTGGAATAGACCATCGGCGCCGCGCTTGCTCCAAAACAATCTCAATCTGTAACATCTGGGTCCGTTTTTGGTCGCCAGCTGTTACAGATTGAGATGTTATTTTCCCGCCTGCCTATTTGTCTCAATCTGTAACAGTAAGAGTCGATTTGCGCGGCTAGATGTTACAGAACGAGACATTGGCTGCCTGCCTTTCCGTTTATCTCGATTTGTAACAGCTAGACCCAATTTGGGCGGCCAGGTGTTACAGATTGAGATTGTGCCGGCGGACAAGTTCGTTTGTCTCAATCTGTAACAGATAGGGGGGGCAAATAAGCTCTGCTGTTACAGATTGAGACAGTCTGCTGCAGAATACTTTCGATAACTAGCCGTTCACGTTCTGACTGATGAATTTGTCCTGATAGGCGCCCTAGAGCGGGATTTCGCGGCTACAATAGTGCGGTTACAACGACGTAATGCACTCAATGCAAGAAAGGATCCGCATGGCAAGCCTGTCGGATGAAATCTCGTCGCGCCGCACGTTCGCGATCATCAGCCACCCGGACGCCGGTAAGACCACGCTTACCGAGAAGCTGCTGCTCTATACCGGCAGCATCCAGACCGCCGGCTCGGTCAAGGGCAAGAGCTCGGCCAAGCATGCCGTCTCGGACTGGATGGACATCGAGAAGGAGCGCGGCATTTCCGTTACCTCCTCGGTGCTGCAGTTCACCTACAACGGCGCCTGCGTCAACATCCTCGATACCCCCGGCCACCAGGACTTCTCGGAGGATACCTACCGTACCCTTATGGCCGCCGACGCCGCGGTCATGGTCATCGACGGCGCCAAGGGCGTCGAGGCCCAGACCAAAAAGCTCTTTAAGGTCTGCACGCTGCGCCACATTCCCATCTTCACCTTTGTGAACAAGCTCGACCACGAGGCCCGCGATCCGTTTGAGCTCATGGAAGAGATCGAGAATGTCCTGGGCATCAATACGTATCCCATGAACTGGCCGATCGGCAGCGGCCGCAACTTCCGCGGTGTGTTCGATCGCCAGACCCGTCGCGTTATCGCCTTTGAGGGCGACGGCCACGCCAACGCCACCAAGAAGGTCGCCGAGGTCGAGGCCGAGCTGGGCGACCCCGCTATGGACGAGCTCATCGGCGAGGAGAACCATAAGAACCTGATGGACGACATCGAGCTGCTCGATGGTGCCGGCGACGAGCTCGACTTGGTTGCCGTGGCCTGCGGCAAGCTAAGCCCGGCGTTCTTTGGCTCGGCGCTCACCAACTTTGGCGTGGAGCCCTTCCTCAAGGAGTTCCTGCGCCTGGCCCCGACGCCGCGCGCCTATACCGATACGCTCACCAACGAGCCGGTCGATCCCTGCCGCGACGACTTCAGCGGCTTTGTGTTTAAGATCCAGGCCAACATGGACAAGAACCACCGCGACCGCATCGCCTTTGTGCGCATTTGCTCGGGCAAGTTCGAGCGCGGCATGGACGCCTTCCACGTGCAGGGCAACCGCAAGCTCAAGCTTGCCACGGGTACCTCGATGATGGCCGATGACCGCGCCATCGTGGACGAGGCGTACGCGGGCGATATCGTGGGCCTGTTCGACCCGGGTATCTTTAGCATCGGTGACACCGTGTGCTCCGGCAAGCGCCACGTGCAGTATCCGCAGATCCCGACGTTTGCCCCCGAGATGTTCGCCCGCATTACGCAGGTCGACACGCTCAAGCGCAAGCAGTTCGTCAAGGGCATGGAGGAGCTTGCCCAGGAGGGTGCCATCCAGATCTTCCGTGAGCTGGGTGCCGGCATGGAGAGCGTCATCGTGGGCGTGGTCGGCGTGCTGCAGTTTGAGGTACTCGAGCGCCGCCTCAAGGCCGAGTACCGTGTTGAGGTTCGTCGCCAGCCGCTGCCCTATACGGACATCCGCTGGATCCAGAACGACCCCGACACCATCGATATCCCGGGCCTTTCGCTCACGCGCGACACCCTGCGCGTCGAGGACATGCGCGGCGGCAAGCTGCTGCTGTTCACGAGTCCGTGGAACGTGGATTGGGCAACCGACCACAACCCCGACCTTATCCTGTCGGAGTTTGGCAACGTGGCCTTTTAACGCATCGGCGCGGTGACCCTGCGGGGCTGCCGCGCCATTTACTTGCCTGATGCCGTGTGAGCGGCTATCATACCCACCGTCGTCTCAAGACCGGGGCGTCCGAGCAGTTCGGGTCCGATATCCTGCTCGTTAAACCTAAAACCAAAGGAGTACATAATGATCAAGAAGGTCATGGAGGACTACAAGGTCCTGTTGCGGAGCATTCCCGCGGCAACGGTTTCGCTGTTTTTCGTGAGCGTCATCATGATGAACCTGCTGGCCAACAAAGAGCTCATCAGCCTGCCGTATCTGGCACTCGATTGCGGCTTTGTGGTGAGCTGGGTTTCGTTTTTGTGCCAGGACATGATCTGCAAACGCTTTGGCGCCAAGGCATCCATCAAAATCTCTATCCTCGCGCTGCTGGTCAACCTGGCCGTGAGCCTGTGCTTTTGGGCATGCTCGCTCACACCCGGTATGTGGGGCGCCTACTACGACACGGGCATGATCGAGGTTAACACTGCCCTTAACGCTACCATCGGTGGCACCTGGTACGTGGTGCTGGGCTCTTCGCTGGCAATGCTCGTCTCTGCCGTGGTTAACTCCACGCTCAACCAGTCGCTCGGCCGCATGCTCAAAAAGAATAATTTTGTGAGCTTCGCCTTCCGCTCCTATGTGTCCACGGGTGTTGGCCAGTTTATCGACAACCTGGTCTTTGCCATTGTGGTGAGCCACACGTTCTTTGGTTGGACCTGGGTGCAGGTCCTTATGTGCTCGCTGACCGGCGCTGTCGCCGAGCTGCTGTGCGAGGTCTTCCTGAGCCCCGTGGGCTACAAGGTCGTGCGCGGCTGGGAGCGCGAGAATGTGGGTTCCGAGTACCTCGAGCGCCACGCAACCGCCTAAGGAGCAAGTATGCGGGTTTTGATCACGGGCGCTTCGGGCGGTATCGGAGCCGCGTGCGTGCAGCGCTTTTTGGACGAGGGCCACGAGGTCGTGGGCTTTGATCTGCTGCCGGCGGCGATCGAACACGAGCGCTACCGCCATCTGATCGTTGATGTACGCGAGCCGGACTCGTTTCCAGGCGATCTTGAACCCCAGGTAATCGTGAACGTTGCCGGTACGCAGGATTCGGCCGACGATATTGCTGCCAACCTGCGTGGCACCATCAACGTGACCGAGCACTACGCCTTTGTGGGGGAGGGGCTTGCCGCCAAGCCGACACTGGCTATCAAATCCGTGGTCAATGTGGGGTCGGCGAGCGGACATACGGGATCGGAGTTTCCCGCCTATGCTGCCAGCAAGGGCGGCGTTATCGCCTACACCAAGAACCTTGCAAACCGCCTGGCACCGCAGGCCATCGCCAACAGTGTGGACCCGGGCGGCGTTATCACGCCGCTCAACCGTTGCGTGATGGAAGACGAACACCTGTGGAACCAGATTATGGAGCTCACGCCGCTTAAACGCTGGGCCACCGCCCAAGAGATCGCCGAGTGGATCTACTTTGTGGGCGTGACCAACCGGTTTATGACCGGGCAGAGCCTGCTGATCGATGGCGGCGAGGCCGGCCGCACACAATTTATTTGGCCCGAATAGGAAACGCGCCCGATGGAAAGCCGTCGGGCGCGTTTTTGATGTATCGATTTTTAGCTGAGGCAAGTCCAGTTGACGGGGGTCGAGCCGTGCTGTTCGAGTAGCCGATTGGCAGCGGAGAAGGGGCGCGACCCCATAAAAGCGGGGAGTTCTGCCGTGGCACGGTTGGCCGAAAGCGGCGAGGGGTGCGTAGAGGCCAGGCAGAACTTGCCGGTTGCCTTGCCCGCGCCGATTGCGGCGAGCTTGCCTTCGACCATCTGCTGGGCAAAGCGGCCCCATGCCAAAAAGACGACCGGCTGGGGCAGCTGGCAGCAGCGTTCGATAACGTAGTCGGTGAGCGTGCTCCAGCCCAGCTTGGCGTGCGAGTTCGCGGCATGCTCGCGCACGGTGAGCGTAGTGTTGAGGAGCAGGACGCCCTGTTGTGCCCATGGGGTTAGGTCTCCCGTGGCGGGAATGGGGCAGCGCAAATCGGCTTTGAGCTCCTTATAGATGTTGCGCAGGCTCGGCGGCAACTTGGTTTGCGTCGCGGGGACCGAGAACGACAGCCCCATTGCCTGGTTGGGTCCGTGATAGGGGTCTTGACCCAAGATGACAACCTTGACCTGGTCGGCCGGCGTGTAGGCGAGGGCATTGAGGATGTCGTCTTGTGCCGGGTAGATGGTTTGCTCGGCACGCAAAAGGGCGATGCGCTCGAGCAGCTGGTTCGTAGTGTCACGTACCGGCTGCGGCGCATCGCCCAACCAAGTTGCTATGTTGTGGTCGCGGGTTGCGGTGTCCATGGGGCTCCTTTATGGTAGATGCTCTGTTGGCATCTATTGTAAAGGCGCACCGGTTGCCTTTATGACACGGCTGTATGAAGAACGGGGTCTACGAGACGCGCTCGGGCGCTCCTGCCATACGGGCCTGTCCATGTGCACGGAGGCGCGGAAGCTCGACGGTTGCCACCATGACGCCGGTGAGGATGAGGGTGGCGCCAAAGAAGGCGATGGGGTTCAGGACCTCGCCGACCAGGAAGAACGAAAAGACGGCAGAGCAGACCGGCTCGAGCGAGAAAGCGAAGCCGGTGGTCTCGGCAGGCACGTGGGGCTGCACGAGCGTTTGGGTGATAAAGCCATAGGCAGAGCAGATGAGTGCGAGCGCGACGACAACGACAATCTCGCTCGGCGTGCCGGGAAGCGTGAAACCGCCAAAGGTGAATGCGGCGATACCCGAGAATAAGCCGCCGAAGCCCAGCTGCCAAACGCCCAGGGCCAGCGGGTCGACATCTTCGACAAAGCGCTTCGCCACAATGATATGGCCGGCATAGACAAAAGCGGAGAGCAGCATGATGAGCGCGCCCGGGTTCAGGCTGGTGAAGTCGGCGCCCGAGAGCAGCAACATACCGCAGGTGACGATGGCGGTGCCGACGAGCACTTTGCGCTCGGGGGCACGACGCAGCAGGGCGGCGTTGGCAAACGGCACGATTACGACCGTCAGGCTCTGCAAAAAGCCGGCGGTGGAGGCGGAGGTGAGGCTGGAGCCCAGGCACATGCAGGTGAGTTCGGTTGCCATAATGGCGCCGATGATGGCAGCGCGGACCATAAGGTCGCGGTTGATGCGGAAAGCGCGCTTGTGGAAGAGCAGCAGGCAAGCCACAAAGGCGATGATGCAGCGCAGCGCAACGATGCTCGTGGCGTTCATACTGTCCATGCCGATCTTCATGAGGGGGTACGAAAAGCCCCATGCGACGGGAACGGAAAATGAGAGCGCGATTGCTTTTTTGCGATCCATGGGACTCCTTTTGTTACAGAACGGTTTCGTAAAAAGGATTCTGCTCCCAGATGTGGATGTAGTAAAGCGAATGTATCTTCAGTATGATTAAGAAATGCTAATGTCATTAGGAAAAGCGCTGGCAAAACGTTTTACGGCTGCATTGATGTGGAGGCACGATGGCATCGCGGTATCAGATTGTTTGTATGGTGGTCGATCGCGGCAGTCTTAAGGGCGCGGCGGACGAGTTGGGCTATACGCAAAGTGCGGTGAGCCAGGCCGTCAAGGCGCTCGAGCGCGAGCTGGGCACCACGCTTATCGAGCGCGGAAAGCAGGGCGTTTCGCTTACGCGCGATGGCAAGCAGTATCTGCCGTACCTGCGCCAGATTGTGACCGCCGAGGCCGAGCTCGAGGGCAAGCGCCAGGAGCTGCTGGGGCTTTCGTCGACCGATATTCGCATCGCGACGTTTACCAACGTGAGCCGTACCGTGCTGCCGCGTGTGATCCGCGACTTTGGTACGCTGCACCCGGGCGTACGCTTTACCCTCAAGCAGGGCGATTACACGCGCAACGCTCAGTGGGTGCACGACGGCGTGGTGGATTTTTGCTTTACGGCGCGCGGGTTTACCGCAGGCCTCGAGAAGCGTGTGGTCTATCACGACGAGTTGGTGGCGCTGCTGCCGGCTGCGCATCCGCTGGCGGCAAAGGAAAAGGTGACGCTCGCCGACCTGGCGTCCGAGCCCTTTGTGCTGCTGGATGAGGGCGAACAGAGCCTGGTGCTCGATGCATTTGCGACACATGGGCTGTCGCCGCACGTGACGAGTGAGGTGACTGACGACTACACCATCATGGCGATGGTGGAGGAGGGCCTAGGCGTGAGCATGCTCTACCGTCGTACTGTGGAGGGCATGCGAGCCGATATTCGTGTGCGACCCATCGTGCATGCTCCCTCGCGCGACGTAGTGGCAGCTTGGCGCAGCTGGGATACCATGCCTATCGCCACGAGGCGCTTTATCGACTATATGAGCTCGCATATTGTCAATTAATGACTGGCGTGGCGTTGAGTGCGGTGTCTAGCGGGCTGTCGCTTTGGCTTGGGTGGCGCGATAGGTGCGTGCCGGGTGGCAAAGTAGTACCGCCACGACCATAAAGAACGCCGTGGTGCCCAGGCTGATGGGGTAGACCATCATGATGTTCGCAAAGGTGCGGAAGTGCGGGAACACGCAGAACACCCAATAGAAGCGGATGCCGCAGACGCAGATCATGGTGATGAGGGCGGGCGTGAGCGAGATACCAAAGCCGCGTAGGTAGCCGGACATGTTTTCGTAGAACATGCTAAAGGCGTACGCCGGGAAGATCGAACACACGCGGATATAGCCGATCGAGACGATGTTGGGATCGCTGTTGAACAGCGACAAGATCTCGCGCCCCAGGCCGACAATAACGATGATCGTGGTGAGTGCAACGATGCCGCCTTCGACCAGGCAGACCTTGAGCGTTTTGGTGCAGCGGTCGATCTGGCGGGCACCGTGGTTTTGTCCCACAAAGGTGGTGCAAGCCTGGCTAAAGCTGTTGAGCAGGTTGTAGCATACGTACTCCAAGCTCATAGCGGCGCTCGATGCCGCCATGACCTCGGTGCCCAGGCTGTTGATAGCAGACTGGATGATGATGTTGGCGACGGCAAAGACGGCGCTCTGGATGCCGGCGGGCAGGCCGATCTTGACGATGCGCTTGAGGGCGACGGGGTCGATAGCCAGGTCGCGCGGGGTGACGCGGACGACGGAGTCGGTCTTGAGCAGGCGGATAAAGAGCGTAGCGGCGCTGACGGTGTAGGCGATGGCGGTGGCGATGGCGACGCCCGCGACGCCCCAGTGGAGTACGGGGACAAAGATGAGGTCCAGGCCAATGTTGAGGACGGTGGACACGGCAAGCGCCTGCAGCGGCATGCGGGTGATGCCGACGGAGCGGAAGATCGCGGCCTCAAAGTTGTAAAGCAAGATCGAGGGCATGCTGAGCAAAAAGACGCGTAGGTAGAGCGAAGCGAGCGGCATGGTTTCGGCGGGAACGTTGAGCGCGGCGAGCATGGGCTCGGCAAAGATCTCGCCCAGTGCGATGACGACAAAGCCCACAAGTGCCATAAGAATCGAGGTGTGGACGGCGCGTTTGACCATGTTCTGATCGTTGCGGCCGATAGCGTTGGCGATGACCACGTTGGAGCCAAGCGACATGCCAATAAACAGGTTGAGCATAAGACTGGTAAGCGGAACATTGGAGCCGACCGCCGCCATGGCGAGGGTTCCCTGGTCGCCCGAGAAGTTACCGATGATGACCGTGGCGATGAGGTTCGACAGTTGCTCCAAGATGCTCGTGGCGGCCACAGGGAAGGCGAACAGGGGAACATTGCGCCACAGCGATCCGGTGGTCATGTCAATGTGCTTAGATACGGTGTCAGCCATACGCTCTCAATCTCTAACATGCTCTTTTGTGCTTATTTGCGCAGACGATGATACTCCTAATCGCCTAGTCATTGGGGACGTTCTAAAACGATTACTCATTCAAGAACGTCCCCAATGACTAGGCGGGGAAGGCGTGCGACAATGGTGGGCGTTGTGTTGTTCGCGCTAAGGAGTTGCCATGTTGTTGTGTCCCGTTTGCCATGAGCCGCTGGTGGATGACGAACGCGGTGCTGCATGCGCGGGCGGACACCGGTTTGACCGTGCGCGCGAGGGCTATCTATATCTATTGCGCTCGTCCAAGAGCGGCGACTCCATGGGCGATCCCAAGTCACAGGCGCGCAGCCGTCGTGACTTTCTGAACCGTGGATACTACGCGCCGTTGCGCGATGCGATGGTCGAGCTGGTGCGCAAGCAGGTGTCTGGGCGTGCTGCGTCTACGAGCGGTCCCATGACGCTGCTCGATATTTGCTGCGGCGAGGGCTATTACACCAGCGCCATGGGCGCGGTGCCGGGCGTGGATGCTTACGGTTTCGACCTGGGCAAAGAGATGGTGCGCCTTGCCGCCAAGCGCGACGATGCGACCTATTTCGTAGCCAACATGAAGGACATCCCTGTGGCCGATGGCGCCTTCGATATGGTGACCGAGCTCTTCGCTCCCTTTAACGAGCGCGAGTTTGCCCGCGTGCTGGCGCCGGAGGGCTCGCTCTACACCGTGGTGCCGGGTGCCCGTCATCTGTTTGGGCTTAAGGAAGTGCTCTACGATACGCCGTACCTTAACGACGAGAAGCTGCCGAAGACTACCGAGCTCGAGTTGGTCGGAACGCAGCGGGTATCTGCGAATATTACGCTCCAGACCCAGGCCGACATCGAGGCGGTGTTCCAGATGACGCCGTACTACTACCGCACGCGCCCTGCCGACAAAGAGCGCTTGGCAAACCTGGATACCCTTCAAACCGACATCGACTTCATCATCGCCGAGTACCGCCACAGCTAACAACCTGCCAAAAAGGGACAGGTTTGTTTTGGTAGGTTTTGTCTGGGCAAACGTAAAGGGCCGACCGCGGAGATGCGCGATCGGCCCTTTTTAGTTGCTTGGCTGCAGAGGTTATGAGAAGCGAGCGCTTACAGGCGGTCCTTGTTCTCGGCCTTAACGGCGTGTGCCTGCTGAACAAAGAACAGGTCGTAGACCACGATGACAAAGGCGACGATATTGACGGAGCTGCCGCCGAGCGCGGGAAGCGTGAGCGCGGCCTGCGCAATCGTGGCGATTGCGGCAACGATGCCGAGCTTAAACGCACCATCCACCTGCGAAGGCTTGTTGGCGCCCTTGATGCCCGCAACGCCCGCGGCGAGATCGATGAGGCCCTTGGCGACCAGCACGACCGCGGCGAGCATGGCGTTCGACCCGTACGTGGAATCGAGGTTGCCGGTCGCGATGCCGGCGATTCCAATGACGAGACTGGCGATGCCCAGAACAAAATAAATCAGGGCAAGGATTTTGAGTGTCTTGCGAGCGGCGCTCATAGCTGGTCCTTTCGATGCGGGCGCGGAGAATCTGTCGCACCCAGGTTGCGGCACATATCGTGAAGCACATTGTAGTTCAACGGGGCGATGCATGCGTTTGAAAGCGTCTCTTGCCTGTACGGTCCAACCTTTCAAAAAGGAAAGCTGGACGTAAGCCAAATCGATGGCAGCCCATGTGCGGCGCTGCGATGATGAGGCCGTAACAAGGAGCTGGTCTCAAGGAGGAGTCATGATGTACGGAGCAGGGCAAGTGCGTGAGCCGCAGTCGTTGGGAAGGCACATGGGTGATTCTGTGATCGCTGCCGTGTGCACGGGATTGATGGCGGTGCTTTGCATTGCGATGCTGTGGGCCATGTCGCATGTGGGACAATAGCGGACGGTTGGGTGCTGGCATAAACGGCACTCGCGTATTCGTTTTGCTTGCTAAGGAGTGCCCATGGGCGTCGTCGATCCCTTTTCTGTTGCTCGGGCCGCGGGGCTTGAGCTGATCGGGAAGTCCGAGGGCCTCACGCTCACCGACGGCACGATGGAGCTGCGTGCCGATTTTGACCGCATGCTTCCGCGGCTCAAGCAGGGCCGTCTGCAGCAAGAGCTGTTGGTAAAGGCTGCGCGCGCAAAAGGCATCGAGTGCCCATGGGCGATTGATGCCACGGCAGGCTTTGGCGAGGATTCGCTGCTGTTGGCGGCCGCGGGCTTTACCGTCGATCTGTATGAGCAGGATTGCGTGATCGCGGCGCTCCTCAAGGATGCCCTGGATCGCGCGGCAGATGATCCGGCGCTTGCGGCTGCCGTGTCGCGCATGCGCTTACATGCGGGCGAGGACAGCATTGCCGGCCTTCGTCATACGGCTGAGCTGATCGGGCGGGGCGAGCTTGCCGCCCCCGACGTGGTATATCTGGATCCCATGTTTCCCGAACGCACCAAGAGCGCGGCGGTGAAAAAGAAGTTCCAATTCTTGCACCATCTGGAGCAGCCGTGCGCCGATGAGGAGACGCTGGTCGAAGCTGCGCTTGCGGCGCGCCCGCGCAAGGTCGTTATCAAGCGGCCGGTGAAGGGGCCGCTGCTTGCCGGCGTTAAGCCGAGCTATCAACTTGCGGGCAAGGCCGTTCGCTACGATGTGTTGGTGCCGCCGCGCCCGTAGCTTGCGTGCGATGGCTGGCGCTCCGTCAATGCCGTGCCGATGCGGCGCCTATTTCCAAGGGTGCGACGTCAAGTGCCAGCCGCCGCAGTATTCGCATTTGTAGCAGGCCAGCCCGCGGCGTCCGCGGTTTTCGCAGTCGGCCATAACTGCCTCGGCCTCGGCGCGCGTGTCGTAACGGTTTTTGCGCTCGCACGATTTGTAGCGCCAGGCTTCATCGCGCTCGGCGTCCAGGGCGTCGCGGCGCTCGTCCTCGCGTGCAAACAGGTCGCTCATATCGCCGCCGGTAGCAGCGCTCAAAAACTCGCTTTTGGCCTTTGACCAGGCGGCTCGCTTTTTGCTTCCCATCTGCTTCGCGCCCTTCTCCAAACGTTGGTATCATTGCTCAATCAAAGTGATACCAATAAACGTGAGGTCGCCGCGTGATGATCAGAAAAACCCTCGATACCGACATTCCCACCGTCATGGCCATCTATGACGCGGCCCGCGCCTTTATGCGCGCACATGGCAACACGACGCAGTGGCCCGAGGGCACGCCTTCGGGCGAGCAGCTGGCTGCCGATATCGCCGCCGGTGGCAGCTATGTGTGCGAGGAAGACGGACGCGTGGTGGCGACGTTTGCCTTTCTGCCGGGGCCGGACAGTTCCTACGATGTGATCGAGGGCGGCCAGTGGCGCAGCGACGCCCCGTATGCTGTGCTGCACCGTGTGGCGTCCGATGGCACCGCGCACGGTATCGCGGCTGCGATGTTTGCCTTTGCCAAGGAACGCGCCGATCACCTGCGCATCGACACGCATCAGGACAACCTGCCCATGCAGGGAGCCATCGCCAAGGCCGGGTTTAAGCGCGCCGGTATCGTATATGTGTCGGACGGTACGCCGCGCGTCGCGTTTGATTGGCTGCGCGAGGCATAAAGGCCGAGCCACATACCAGCGTTTTACCAAAAATGGCCCCGAGTGGGGCCATTTTTGGTAAAACGCGTTGTTGTGGGGCTCGCGTTGTTATCGCCCCAGATGAGCCCAGGCAGACAAAAAGGGGAGGTGCCGGCTTTCGCAAGGCGCGAACCTACGAAAATCGCTGCGCGGCAACGCGGGGCGATGAGCTCGGTCGGGGGATAGGGCTCGCTTCGCCCGCCGGCCCGTACATTGTATCATCCAGTGTGGAACAAGGATGCCCGTTGCCGCGTGCGATGGGCTTGCAATAAGAGGAGAGCCATGTCGAAGCAAGCGGTCGTTGGAATCTTGGCGCATGTCGATGCCGGCAAGACCACGCTGGCCGAGGCCATGTTGTTCAACGCGGGTCGCATTCGCAAGCGCGGCCGCGTGGACGATGGCGATTCGCATCTGGACACGAACGCGATCGAGCGTGAGCGTGGCATTACGATCTTCTCGTCGCAGGCCGTGCTCGACCATGGCGATACCCACGTCATGCTCGTGGATGCGCCGGGGCATGTCGATTTTTCTGCCGAGGCGGAGCGCACGCTGCGCGCGCTCGACTACGCGATTTTGGTTGTGGGTGCCAACGATGGCGTACAGGGTCATACCGAAACCCTGTGGCGTCTGCTTACACGTTATGACATCCCGACGTTTATCTATATCAACAAAATCGATTTGGAGAATCCCGGCCGCGATGTCTTGTTGGCACAACTTGGGCAACGTCTTTCCGAGGGCTGCCTGGATGCCAACGAACTGCTGGCGGGCGGCGCCGTTCAGGAGGACGCTGCTGCGTTGGACGAGGCGGCGCTCGAGGAGTTTCTTGAGGCGGGTGAGCTTTCTGTCGCAACGCTGTCGCGCATGGTTGCCGAGCGCAAGCTCTTTCCATGTTTTGCCGGCTCGGCGCTCAAGGACCAAGGCGTGGACGAGCTGCTGGACGGCATATGCGCGCTGATGCGTGAACAGGCATGGCACCCGGAGTTTGCCGCGCGCGTCTATCGTGTCAGCCGCGGGGATCGCGGCGAGCGCTTGGCATGGCTTAAAGTGACCGGCGGCACGCTGCATGCCAAGCAGATGATTGACGGACGTTCCGGTGCCGAGGCATGGGAGCAGAAGGTCGATCAGGTACGCATCTATAACGGCGAGAAGTATGAGCTTGCCCAAGAAGTTGCTGCTGGCGGTATTTGTGCCGTGACGGGTCTTGCGCACGTTCGCCCGGGGGACGCCCTGGGCGCGGAGCCCGCGGGCGATGCACCCGTCATTGCGCCGGTCCTTACCTATACGGTGCTTCCGGGCGAACACGATGTTCATGCGGTGTTCAAAGCGTTGACTGAGCTGGCGGATGAAGATCCCATGCTCGGCGTAAGCTGGAATACGCATCTAGAGCAGATTCATTTGCAGTTGATGGGCGCTGTGCAACTCGAGGTCGTGCAGCGGGTGTTGGCCGATCGCTTTGACCTTTCGGTTGAGTTTGAGTCTGGCGGCATTCTCTATAAGGAGGCTATTTCGCAGCCGGTCGAGGGCGTGGGCCACTTTGAGCCGCTGCGCCACTATGCCGAGGTGCATTTGCGCCTGGAGCCGTTGCCAGCGGGTTCGGGCGTGCAGTTTGGCACCGTGACCTCGACCGACGAGCTCGATCTTAACTGGCAGCGTTTGGCACTCACCAACGCCATGGAGCGCGACCACCTGGGCGTGCTGACTGGCTCGCCCATCACCGATGTGCGCATTACGCTCACGGGCGGTCGCGCGCATGCCAAACACACCGAGGGCGGCGATTTTCGCCAGGCCACGTACCGTGCGATTCGCCAGGGACTCATGCAGGCGCGTGAGGCCGGCGCGGCGGTACTGCTGGAGCCGTGGTATCGCTTTGAGCTCGAGGTACCGGGGGAGTGCGTGGGCCGGACGCTCTCGGATGCCACACGCATGGGTGCCGAGTACGAGCCGCCGACGATGGCGGGAGACCGGACAAAGCTTGTGGGTCGCGTGCCAGCATCCGAGGTGCAGGATTACGCGCTGGAGGTGGCCGCCTACACGAGCGGTCGCGGGCATCTGTACCTGGAGTTCGCCGGCTATGCGGCTTGCCATGATGCCGAGCGCGTTATAGAGGCGGCCGCCTATGAGCCCGAGGCCGATCTGCCCAACACGCCCGACTCGGTCTTTTGCTCTCACGGCGCCGGTTACACGGTCAAATGGTACGACGTACCCGCCGCGGCACACGTAAAGGTCGATCCCGCCACCTTCCGCCCCTGGCGTGCAGCAGACGCGGAGTTTTTCGGCCACATGTGACAAAAGGGCAGTTCCTTTTGTTCCATGCTATTGGTATAACTCGGTATAAGTTGGTATAACTATTATCAGGGTTTGCCAATCCGAGGAGGCCGACATGAATCCAAATCCCTTTAAGCCAACGGCAGGCAAGCGGCCTCCGATACTCATCGGTCGCGAGTCGGTCATCGAAGATTTCGAGGAAGGGCTCGATAACGGCGCCGGAGCGCCGGGCAGGCTCATGCTCATTACGGGAAACCGCGGCTGCGGCAAGACAGTTCTCCTGCGGGAGCTGCAACGTCTGGCCAGTGAGCGCGGATGGGCGGTTGTCTCCGATTCCGCTTCGCTTGGCTTATGCGACCGCTTGGCCGACGCGCTTCGCTCGAATAAACCCGTTGTGACGTCAATGGAGTTCGGTCCGTCGTTTGGGCGGATGTCGGTCGAGGCGGCGCGAGCAAAGGGCGAGACGTTGCGAGGGCTGGTCAACGAGCGCCTCAAGAAGCTCGGTCCAGGCAAGGGCATACTGTTTGCGATTGACGAGGCTCAATCTGCGTCTATCGAGGAGCTGGCGGCTCTTGCCGTTCTCTATCAACAGGTGCTCGGAGACCAGGATGCCACGGGCTTGTCCGATAGCGACCAGCGCGGCCTTGCGCTTGTTTTTGCCGGCTTACCCAGTATGGTTGACGATCTGCTCGAAGAGCCGAGCGTGACGTTTTTGCGGCGTGCCCAGCAGCGTACGCTGGGGGCGATATCTTTGCCCAAGGTGCGCGATTCGTATATCCAGACGGTCAAAGACGCTGGTCTTTACGTTGACGCGGAGACGGCGGACCTTGCGGCGCGCAAAAGCATGGGGCATCCCTATATGGTTCAGCTGGTGGGCTATTACATGTGGCGGTCTGCTGTCCGGCGCAACACGCGAGTCATTGAAAGGCGCGATGTCGAGGCTGGCTACGCCGATGCCGTCTCCGAGTTCTATGAAGCGGTCGACGCTCCCTTGTATTACGGGTTGCGCAGTCCGCAGCGCCTCTTTATCGAGGCCATGGCGGCTGACGAGGGCAAACCGACTCGCATGGCGGATATCATTGAGCGTTGCGATCGCACCCAAAGCTGGGCGAGCAAATATCGCGCAAGCCTGATTCGCGAGCGCGTCATCGAGGCTGCCGGATACGGCCTCGTCCGGTTTACCGTGCCTATGCTGGGCACGTATATTCGCGATTGCGTTTTATGGCACGAGTGATGTGACGAAGGGGCAGCCCCTTTGTCACATCGATATTTGAGAGGCTAAATTATGGCGATTCATACTGAGCGTTTGACGCTTCGTCCGTGGCGCGAGACGGATGCGGCGAGCCTGTTTACATATGCGAGCGACCCGGACGTGGGACCGGCTGCGGGCTGGCCGCCCCATCGAAGCATTGAGGAAAGCAGGGAGATCATTCGGACAGTCTTTGCGGCACCCCATACCTTTGCCGTTTGCCTGGCTGCGACAGATGAGCCCGTGGGTAGCATCGGCCTCATGCCGTCTCGCTGTGAGTCAAACCGTCGAGATGACGGTCTTGAACTCGAAGTGGGCTATTGGATCGCCAAGCCGTTCTGGGGCCGAGGCTTTGCCCCCGAAGCAGTACGAGCCATGCAGCGCTATGCGTTCGAAACGCTTGGCTGCAAGGCGCTTTGGTGCGGATACTACGAGGGCAATAACAAGTCGTTACGCGTTCAGCAAAAGTGCGGATTCGCGCCGCATCACGTTGAGCGCGACGTACTCTGCGAGCTTATGGGCGATGTACGCACCGAGTGCTTTACGTGTTTGACCCGCGAAGACTGGCGCGGGCGGGCAGAAGGGGAGCGATGACGGTGTCGCAACAACCAAGTGCTATCGAGGTGCGTGGCGCGCGCGTCCATAACCTTAAGGACGTCGATATCGATATCCCGCTGGGAAAGCTCGTGGGTATTGCCGGCGTGTCGGGTTCGGGCAAGAGTTCGCTGGCGCTGGGGGTTCTTTATGCCGAGGGTTCGCGTCGCTACTTGGAAGCACTCAGCACCTATACTCGACGTCGCCTGACACAGGCCGAACACGCCCAGGTGGATGAGGTCTTGCACGTGCCGGCGGCGCTCGCATTGCATCAGCGCCCCAGCGTGCCGGGCGTGCGTTCCACTTTTGGCACCATGACCGAGCTCAACAACAGCCTGCGTCTGCTCTTTAGCCGCTGCGCCCATCACGTGTGCCCGCACTGCGGGGCGCGCGTGGAGCCGAGCCTTAACGTGACTGCGGGCCTGTCGCTCACGTGTCCGATATGCGGCCGCGAGTTCTACGCGCCGAGTGCCGAGGATTTGGCTTTCAATAGCGGTGGTGCGTGCCCTACCTGCGGCGGCACCGGTGTCATGCGCGAGGTGGACGAAGCGAGCCTGGTGCCCGACGAGTCAAAGACCATCAACGAGGGTGCAGTGCTTCCCTGGGGTACGCTCATGTGGGATCTGATGAAGCAGGTGGCAGGCGAGATGGGCGTACGCACCGACGTACCGTTTAACCAGCTCACGCCTCAAGAGCGCGATATCGTGTTCCACGGCCCGGCGGTTAAAAAGCACATTCTCTACGTTCCCAAAAACGGCGAGGGCGCCACGCCGCTCGACTTTACCTATTTCAACGCCGTCTATACCGTCGAGAATGCGCTCGCCAAGGTCAAGGACGATAAGGGGCTCAAGCGTGTTGCGCGCTTTCTGCGCGAGGGGCCATGCCGTGACTGTGGCGGTACGCGTCTCTCCGAGGCCGCACGCCAGCCCCAGGTATGCGGTATCAATCTGGCACAGGCGGCGGCCATGACATTGGGCGAGGCGATTGAGTGGGTGCGCGGGGTGCCCGCATCCTTGCCGGCCGAGATGCAGCCCATGGCGACGGATATCTGCGATTCGTTTTTGAGCGCGGCCCGTCGTCTGGTCGACCTGGGTCTCGATTACCTTTCACTCGATCGCGCCGGTGCCACGCTCTCTACGGGCGAGCGTCAGCGTGTGCAACTCGCCCGCGTGGTGCGCAATCGATCGACGGGCGTGCTTTATGTGCTAGATGAGCCCTCGATCGGCTTGCATCCTGCCAATGTCGACGGCTTGGTAGGCGTGATGCGCGATCTGGTGGATGACGGCAACACCGTGGTCGTTGTCGACCACGATACGCGCGTACTGGGGGAAGCTGATTATCTGGTCGAGATGGGCCCCGTTGCCGGAGCAGGCGGCGGTAATGTGATTGCCGCTGGCACGGTGGACGAGGTCGAACAATCGCAGGGCAGCCGCATCGCTCCGTTTTTGCGTGCAGAGTCCAAGCGCTTGCGTCCGCAGGTGACTGACGACGAAATGTTCGATCAGGGCCACATCCGCATGGCAACCGAGGCCATCCATACCGTCAAACCGCTCGAAGTCGATATTCCGCGCGGCCGTCTCGTTGCGGTGACGGGCGTTTCGGGTTCGGGCAAGACGACGTTGGTGCTCGAGACGCTTATCCCGGCGCTTAAGGCGCAGGCAGCTGGCGAGCGCCTGCCAAAACATGTGCGCTGGGTCGATGCCGAGGGTATCGCACGCGCAAACCTGATTGACGCTACGCCTATCGGCGCCAACGTGCGCTCGACGGTAGCGACCTATGCCGACATCCATGATGAGCTGCGCCGCGCCTTCGCCCGTACGCCTGAGGCCAAGGCAGCCGGCTACAAGGCGGGCGCCTTTAGCTACAACACCGGCGCCTTGCGCTGCCCTACGTGTGACGGCACGGGCTCGATATCGCTCGACGTGCAGTTTTTGCCCGATGTCGAGATCGTCTGCCCAGCATGCCGTGGCTCACGTTATGCAGACGCGGCCTCGCTTATCCATCGCGAGGGCAAGGACGGGAGCCTACTTACGTTGCCGCAGCTCATGGACATGAGTGTGGACGAGGCCCTCGACGCCACGGTGGGGCTCAAAAAGGTGCAGGCGCGCTTGCAGACCTTGCACGACCTGGGCCTGGGTTATCTCACGCTTGGCGAGCCCACACCGGCGCTTTCGGGCGGTGAGGCACAGCGCCTTAAGCTCGCGAGCGAGATGGGCCGCGTGCAGGATGATGCCGTATTCGTATTTGATGAGCCCACGATTGGCCTGCATCCGCTCGATGTTCAGGTGTTGCTGAGCGTGTTTGACGGCCTTGTTGCCAAGGGCGCCACGGTTGTCGTGATCGAGCACGACCTCGATCTTATCCGTAACGCCGATTACGTGATCGACATGGGCCCGGGCGGTGGCGATGCGGGCGGGCAAATCGTCTGCGCCGGTACGCCGGCGGATATCGCGGTCTGCTCCAAGAGCATTACCGGACGCTACCTATAGACAACAAGGCAAAGGGACAGCCCCTTTGCCTCATTGACTTCTATTTCACGCATTGAGCCGTGAGATAGTCGCGGAAGAATGGCAATTCAAATGCGACGAGCCCTCGTCCTCGTTCTCCGATGATGCCGGCATCTATCATGCGGCGTCGGTAGCGGGAGACCTGCTGTGGCGAACGCTTAAGGCGCTCGACAAGGTCAGCGGTGGTGGACTCTTCCTCGTCATCGAGCATGGCGATGAGGAATCGCTTGTCCTCTGCAGTGAGTTCCCGATAGGTTGCCGCGAGGATTCGGTCGTCCATCTCGTCGCGCGCGATTTTGATTCCCAGGTCAAAGTCGCGTGACGAGATTTCCTTCGAATCGCTTGTGAGATCCCAGGCACGGTAGCCTACGAGTTGCAATAGGAAGGGAAAACCAGAGATCGAGCGAACGGCTCTATCGATTCCCTCGACATCTGCCAGGCGATCGTTTTCCTGGATCGTGCGAATCAAGGCCTCGCGTACGTCATAGTCGGCAATGCGACCCAGATGATATTGTTGGGCGCGGCGAAGGAACGAGACCGTCTTGTGGTTCAGCAACGTCGAGACGTTGTTGGGAAGCCCCGCCATGAGCAGCGCGACGCGTTTCCCATCGGTCACAAAGTGCTGATACGTCGCTGCGAGCTGAATCATCTCGTCGAGTGTCGGGTCTACCTCGTCAACCGTGACGAGCAGACCGGTGCCCGCCTCGTTGAGCTGGTCGATGATGTCGCTCATGCGATAACGCCAGGTTGAGGCATCGTGAACGCGATTGACCTCGATGCTGCCGAGCGGTGCAATTCCGAGACCGGTGACTTCGAAGTGGCTGGACGAGTCGATGAGATGGGCTGCGGCGCGTTTCGCCCCGAACTCGATTTCCTCAAGCATTCCCGGGAGCGCGGTCGTCTTTACGGCTATCCAGCCGTGGGATTCCGCCCTTGTCGCGAGCGACGACATGAGAGCGGTTTTACCGGTTCCACGCGCGCCTGAGAAGATCGAGGTCAATTCTGGGCGCCTGCGCTGGCTCAAGAAGGCGCGGTCCAAATCCCGAATAATCTGTTGTCTGCCAGCGAGATGGGCAGGAACCTCGCCAAAACTGGGGGTAAACGGGTTCTCGAGATATTTCACAAGGCTCTCCTTTCACACCGCCGTTTAATTTCATTTTACTTTAGTTAATTCTGATTAAAAGTGACGGCTCGTTATCTAGAGCATCAATTAGGTGTGTGCCGTCGGCGTGGCGCTTGAATGTGACAAAGGGACAGCCCCTTTGTCACATGCCCGGAAAGCCTGTTTGGCGCAGCGCCTCGTAGAGGACGATGGCGGCGCTGTTGGAGAGGTTGAGTGCGCTGATACGATAGTCGTCCGGATTGACGAAGTTGCCGCAGATATCCTGCTGAAGGATGGCCTCGTGGCTGTCCTCGGTATGCCCGAGCGATTCCTCGTGAGCTTCCCAAGCCTCGGCGTTATCGAGTGAGTCGCAATCGCGCAGCATCGGGATGCGCTCGCAGCGCTCGGGCGCCGCGGCAAGCAGTGGCTCGGGAATGCCCGAGCTCTCGCTGCCAAAGACCAAATAGTCACCGTCGCGGTAGGTGCTTTGCGCATAGGTGCGGCGTGCCTTTTTGGTCAGCAGATGCAGGCGGCCATCGGCGGGGGAGAGGCCGTTGCGCGCAAGGAAATCCTCCCAGTCGGCATAGGTCGTCACATCCAAGTTTTGCCAGTAGCCCAGGCCGGCGCGACGTACCGTCTTGTCGTCGAGCGAAAAGCCCAGCGGCTCCACCAGATGCAGGCGGGCGCCGGTGACCACGCAGGTACGGCCGATATTGCCCGTATTGGCCGGAATCTCGGGCGCATACAGCACGATATTGAACATGAATCTCCTTGGCTCAGAACGAAAAACCACCACGAAGGGCACCTTCGTGGTGGTTTGGCGGTTACGTAGGCGGAAAAATGCCCGCTTGGATAAACCTAGGCGCGGTGCCAGTCGGTCAGGCAGGCATCGAGGGAGGCGATGAGTGCATCCTTGTCCATGTGACGGCCGATGATGCACAGGCTCGTCATGCGGTCGCCCGTCTCGTCGTCCCAAATCTGCATGATCTCGGGGTTCTCGTCGATAATCTTCTGCTTCTCGCCCTCGGGCGCCGAGTCGACAAACAGGCCGTTCTCCATCAGGCGCATCTGGTGGCCGGCCTGCTCAAACATGTAGCACATGTCCGGATTGCCGGTCTGCCACAGCGGACCCTTGACGCGGATGACCTCGTCGGGCCACTCCTGCTCAACAAAATCGGTGAACTTCTGCAGGTCAAACGGCTTGCGGCGCGAGTACACAAAGGTCTCGATGTCGTACTCGAGCACCTCGGGGTCGTCGTGCTCCTCGGGATGCTCCATGGCCTCGATCCAGGCGGCGGAGTTGTAGGCGCGCATAAAGTCGAAGCGGTCGGTGTCGAGCAGCTCCTCCATGGGGACCTCGCCGTTTTGAGCCTCGACAATCACAGCGTCCTTCTGCAGGCTGCGCACGATGGCCTTAAGCTCGGCGATCTGCTCGGGCGTCACGGTATCGGTCTTGTTGAGGATCAGCGTGGAGCAGAACTCGATCTGCTGGATGAGCAGGCTCTCGATGTCGTCCTCGTCGATATCCTCGGCCAGTAGGTCGCGACCGCCGTTGAACTCGTCGTACATGCGGGCACAGTCGACCACGGCCACGATGTTGTCGAGCGCGAGCTTGGGCTCGCCGCCCACCTTGGCCTCGTCGCAGAAGCTCGAGATGGTGTAGGCGATGGGGATAGGCTCGCAAATACCCGATGCCTCGATGATGATGTAGTCGAACTTGCCCGAATCGGCAATGCCCTGCAGCTGGTTGGCCAGGTCGTCCGAAAGCGTGCAGCAGATGCAGCCGTTGGTGAGCGGGATGAGGTCGTCGGTCTCGGAAAGGCCGCCGTCGGCGATAAGACTGGCGTCGACATTGATCTCGCCGATATCGTTGACGATCACGGCGGCGCGGATGCCGCCGTCGTTAGCGAGGATGTGGTTGAGCAGCGTGGTCTTGCCGGCACCGAGGTATCCGGTAAGCATGATGATCTTCACGGGTTTGTTGGGCATGTGCCCTCCTTTGTTAGACATGGCTTACAGTTGAATCTTATGCCAAACGCCTGCTCTTATACCCACGCGCCGGCAAATAACACAGGCTACTCCCAGGCTCCCCATACATCGGGGCAATAACCGACGGTGGCCTTTTTGCCGTTGCGCACGATGGGTTCGGCTAGAACCTGCTGGTTTTCGAGCAGTTTGTCGAAGCGCTGGCTAGGGGTAAGGTGCTGGATGAGCGCGAGCGTCTCCTCGTCCTTGGCCTTGGGGTTGAGCAGCTTGTCGATGCCGCCGACCGCCTGCATCACGCTCGTGAGCTCGCCCTTGCTCATCTCCTTTTCCCTAAGGTCAATAAACTGCACCTTAATGCGGCGCTCCTTAAAATAGCGCTGGGCCTTCTTGGTATCGAAAGACTTTTTGGTTCCAAAAATCTGGATATTCATGCTCCGCCGCTCTATCGAATGAAGTTGGTCGTTGCTCGATCTGCCTCGGGTGCGTTGATACCGGCGGCCTGTCCTGCCTCGATACAGCGCAGGAGCCAGGCCATGTTTTTGCCGATGTTTCGCATGGTGGCCAGGCCCTCGGCGTCCTGGGTGGCCTCGCCCGGCATGGCACCAAAGACGTTGTTCCAGTACGTGGAGGCCACCACGGGCATCTGGTTGATAGTGAAGTACTTGTTGAGTACATCGAAGGTGGTCGACGTGCCGCCACGGCGGGCGACGGCGACCGCGGCACCCGGCTTGTGCGCAAAGGCCTTGCTGCCAGCATAGAATGCGCGGTCGAGAGCCGAGAGGATGCGTCCGCTGGGATGCGCATAGTAGACGGGGGAGCCAAAGACAAAGCCATCTGCCTGCTCGGCGGCAGCGATCAGCTCGTTCACCACGTCGTCGTCAAAGGTGCAGCGGCAATCGAGCTTGCCGCACTGGCCACAGCCAATGCAGTCGCGAATGGGCTTGGCGCCCAGCTGGAACACCTCGGTATCGATACCCTCGGCGTTGAGTTGCTCGGCGACTTCGGCGAGTGCGCGGGCGGTGTTGCCGTTTGCCTTGGGACTGCCATTGACCAAAAGAACCTTCATCACAAACTCCCTCTGCTGTTGGTGACTTCTGCAGAGGATTATCGCACGATGGGGGAGGCGGTGCGGGCGCGGTGCTAATCCAGTTTGGTACCTGGAACCTGCACGGCTTTACCGAGCAACGCTTTGAGCTCGTTCAAAATGGAAACGGGCTGTCGGTCAACGCTGTTCAGATGGAGCGTGGCCACGCGAATGGGCGGCTGATATTCAAGCGAGCCGATGAGCACGGGAGAACCCAGGAATCGTTCGATTTCGTTTGCGAGCTCGTCGATTGCCTCGGGGCCGAGCTCATCGAAAAGCGCCACGAACATTGGTCCCGTCGAGCGGAACAGGCGACCCTTGCCACGCGAACAATCCATGAGGCAGGCGGCACTTTCGGCGAGCACGCGGTCGCCTGCATCGAATCCAAAGCGGGCATTGACTTCGGCGATATCGTCGACCTTAATGGCAATAAAGCCTGCCTCGCGCGCCACGCGGCGCATCTCTCCAATAGCGTTGACCAGCGCGTGGACATCGCCCAGGCCCGTTACCGAGTCGGTCGTATCTGCCAAGCTTCGGTTGATGATAGTGCCCACATACATGCTGGGCTCGGTATCGGTGCCGTCCAAGCGGTAACCTGTGCAGTCGCAAAGCACGTATTTTCCGGTGGCATCCATTACGCGATACTGCATGTAGTGGAAGTGCCACGTGCCGTTTATCACCATGTCGAGCTCGGCGCGTACGTTGTCGCGGTCCTCGGGATGAACGCGGGCGAGCCACATGTCGAGTGAGTTAAAAGGGTGCTGGGAGGGCAGGTCAAAATCGCGCACGGCGTTAACCGACCATTGCGATTCTCCCGTATCGAGGTTAAGGATGAACGGATAGCGCGTCTCGGAGCTCATGGAGATCGCTTGGAACACCCGGTCGTTGCAGGGAAGCTGATCGACGATTGGGCGTTGCGGCGCGTCATTGTCTTTCGGTTGCTGCACACGATGCATAAGCTTATAGCGATACATCTTGCGATCGGCATCCATCGTCATCTGGCGACGCGTGTCGCCGGCAAGTGGATCGACGCGCGAGCAGCCAAAGCTAAAGCTGGCGATCATGGGCGCCTTGCCACTTGAGCTCGCCTCGATCAGCCCGGCACGTACCCGCTCCAAGCGCTGCTCGAGTTCGGTCTCGTTTGCGGAGAGCGAGATGAGCACAAACTCGTCTCCACCGATGCGGAACAGCATCTCATCGTGCTCCATGGTTTCGGAGAGCGTGCGGCAGATGCTCAGAATATAGCGATTGCCTTCGGCGTGGCCAAACCTATCATTGCAATGTTTGAGATGGTCGATGTCAATATAGGCGCAGGTGAAGGGGTCACCTTTGTGCCAGAGTTGCTCGACGTGACGGTCGAGTCCGCCGCGGTTGCCCAAGTTGGTGAGCGGGTCGATATAGGCGTTGCTCTCAAGCAGCCGGCGCTCTTGTTGCAGGATGGCATGCGTCTTTTGCAGTTGCTCGCCAACGGCGCGCAGCTCAGCAGGCAGCGCGGCAACATCGAGTTCGGCGGTCGAGATGCCATTCGCAAGTCGCTGAAGATAGGCAATAATCGATTGCTCACCCAGGCGATATGACTCGTTCATGATGGATAACCTCCTTGGGCGGAACAACGGTTTGTATCATATCCCCAATTCGGTTTGAACTGGGGATATAAGTTAGCTAATGGAGACAAATGCCCCCTTCGGCGGTGGCGTTTTGCGCGCGAGCGTATCAGTTGTTATTGCCGCCATCGAGTAATGCCTCAAAATCCTTCGCCGGCATGGGGCGGTAGTAGAGGAAGCCCTGAGCGTAGCGGGCACCCATGTGGCGTAGCATGTTCGCCTGCTCATCTGTCTCGACGCCTTCGATTACAATGGGCAGATGGAGCGACTGCGCCATCTCGAGCATCGATGACACGATCTGCGCGCTGCGGCCTTGATCGCGGTCGGTGGGCACAAAGGTGCGGTCGAGCTTGATGACGTCGACGTTGACGTTCTTGAGCATCGCGAGCGTGGACTGACCGGTGCCAAAATCGTCCATATAGGTCGAGAAGCCGCGGGTGTGCAAGTCGGCTGTCAGTTTGTCCACGGCTTCGGACTCTCCCGTATAAGCCGTCTCGGTGATCTCGATACGCATGAGCTCGGGCGGCAGGTTGTATTGGGCGGCAAGCGCCCCCATATGCTCGGCAACGTCGCAGGCAAGGATATCCACGCGCGACACATTAAGCGAGACCGGAACCACGCGAAGGCCGCGATCGAGACGCTCGCGCAGCCACGAGGCGACACCCTGCCAAATGTACTTGTCGAGCGTCACCACAAAGCCGCTTTCCTCGAGTGCGGGGATAAACGTTGCGGGCGAAATGAGAGAGCCGTCCTTGTCAATCCAGCGGGTGAGTGCCTCGGCGCCAATGATCTCGCCGGTTTCCATATCGACCTGGGGCTGCAGGTAGTACGTGATGCGGCCGTTTGAGAGCGCGTACTGGAACTCGGTCAGCGTGCGGTGGAACGCAATCTCGTGTTCATATTCTTCGGGGCGGAAAATAGCAATGCGCTCCTTGAAGTCGTTTTTGGCGCGTCGATTGGTAAACATGGCCTTTACCTGCGCATCGATGGTGATCTCCTCATTGGAGTCGATGGGGTAAATGCCCATGGACGGCCAAAAACCTACGCCGTCATCATGCCTGGCTACTGCCTCGCGAACGCGGTTGTAGATTTGATGGACGGTGATGTGCTTAAAGGGGATGAGTGCGCAAAAGTCATCTTGGCCCCAGTACCCTGCGACGCCCATATCGGCATTCTCGACGTCCTTGAGGACCGTGCCCACATCGGCGAGTACGCGGTCGCCCTCGGCCTGGCCGTGCCATTCATTAAACAGGCGCATGTGACCCATGTCGACGGTGGCGATGCACCAGGTGTCGTCGCGCCTTGCCTCGAGAAATGCGTTGGCGCGCCGCATAAACTCGCTGGGTCGATAGAGGCCCGTGAGCGAGTCGATACGTTCGGCGATGGCGCTTTTGCGCTCCGCCTCGGGTATGGGGAGGCTGTCGTTGGGAACAAGCCCGCCGGCCGTGCGAAGGCAACGGTCGAGTTCGCCTAAAACGGCGGTCGCTTGATGGGTTAAGTGCTCGTAAAAGGCCGGGACGACAAGGCAGACGGGAGTAATGGTGTCGCCTGCGATTTGAACAGGAGCGAAAACGGCCTCTTTAAGGTGGCGGGTCAGTTGCTCGAATGCCTCGTGGTCCAAGTCGTTGCTGAGCACGACGAACTGGACGCTTCGTGAACGGTAGACCCGGCTCCTGCCGCGGGTGATCGACAGCATGCGGCCTGCGTATTCGGCAAGCATGTTGTCGACAGCCTCGGCCCCGTAGAGCTCGTTGAGCTTTGTCGTGCCACGAACGCGCACCGCTATAAGCCCTGTCTCGCAACGATCGCGGCGGCAGGCATCGATAGCGTTGATCTGCATACGCTGCGTTCCGAGGCCCGTGGCGGCGTCGACGGTCTCGGCAAGTGAGTGGTTGACAAGTTCGCCGACATAGAGCGAGGGGGCATTTCCGTCGCCGTCGATGCGAAACCCGCGAGCACGGCAGAGAACGTAGTCACCCGCGGCATTGCGCATGCGGTACTGCATGACGCGGCGGTGTTTGGAGCCGTTAAAGATCTGGTTGATGTCGTTGGCGTAGGCCTCGAGGTCATCGGGATGGACACGCGTTTTCCAGAAATCGCGGCAGCTGTCTATGTGCTCCGAAGGAAGACCGAGATCGCGCAAGGCACCTTGCGACCAAAGGGTGCGGTCCTTGTCCAAGTTCTCGATAAAGAAATAGCGGCCTTCGTTGAGCATCGAAAAGGCGTCGAAAATACGGTCGCTTATTTCGAAGTCGTCGGTGTGGACTTGCGCGATATTACGTCGATCAAGATGCATGGCATGACGTAGCTTGTAGTCGTACATGCGATGGTCGGCATCGAGCGTCATGCGATTGGAGGCTTCGCCCAGGGCGGGGTCGGCGTGTGCCACTCCGTAGCTAAACGAGTGGGGCATCTCGGAATCGTTGTTTTTGAGCAGGATCGTTCGGCAGTGTTCCAGACGTTCGGCGAGGTCGTCCTCGGTCGCAATCGTAGATAGGATGGCAAACTCGTCGCCTCCCAGACGAAATGCCGCCTCGTCTACCTTCATATACAGCTTGAGATAAAGGCTTACCTGCAAGATATAGCGGTTGCCCTCGTCATGGCCAAAGACATCGTTGCAGTGCTTGAGATTGTCGATATCGATGAACGCCATGGTAACGGGAGCGTCCTGCTCCCAGAGCTCCTCGAGGGAACGGGCAAAGCCGCCGCGGTTGCCAAGTCCGGTAAGCTGGTCGGTAAAGGCGGTCCTAATCAGATCATCCTGACGCTCGAGAAGGTCGCGGACGGTCTTTTCGAGCGTTTCGGTGTAATTGCTGACAGTTTCCATGTTCTAAGCGGCTTTCTGAGGTCGGGGCGGATTGCGTCGGGCGAGCTCGTTGTGTACACGTATCGTTGTTCGGCGTTTTGCGTGCATCCAGGCCCCCGCCTTGCTGCGTTGTTGAGTTACTTTGCCGGCTAATGTTCGTTGTTGATAACAGCTGGGTAGTGTAAACAACAATACCCAATTATATATGGGTGCACATGCTGTGGGCGGCTATTGTTCGACAAGCGGTAGCGCGACGATGCGATGCTTGATAAAAATGCGACTGGGGCGGTATATGTTGACGGGTATACTTGTTCCGTTTGAATTTGCGGGGACGGAGATGGTCGCATGGCACAGTCAAATATGATGCGCACGGTGGGGCTGGCGCTCGAAGGAGGCGGCTACCGCGGTATGTATACGGCGGGCGTGCTCGACGTTTGGATGGAGCACGGTTTGACCTGCGACCATATGGTGGGTGTCTCGGCGGGCGCGGCGTTTGGCTACAACTTTAAATCGCGGCAGATTGGACGCGCCATTCGCTACAACAAGGCATATTGTGCCGATAAGCGCTATGCGGGTGTAGCAAGCTGGCTGCGGACTGGAGACATGTTCAATGCCGATTTTGCCTATCATGAGGTGCCTATCGAGCGCGATCCCATCGACTTGGAGGCGTATCGCGCCTGCCCCATGCGATTTACGTGCGTGTGTACCGATATCGAGACGGGCAAGGCCGTCTACCATGACCTGCCCTATGGCGACGAGCGCGATATCGAGTGGATCCGGGCGTCGTCGGCAATTCCCGTGGCGACGCGTCCTGTCGCCATTGAGGGCCGCAAGTACCTGGATGGCGGCGTGGCTGATTCTATTCCCAGTGCATGGCTGTTTGCGCAGGGGTATGACCGCAATATCGTGGTGCTCACGCAGCCGGCGGGCTTTGTGAAGCAGCCCAACAGCGTGATGCCCATGCTGCGTCGCGCGTTCCGTCACTATCCGGAGTTTGTCGCAGCGCTTGAGCATCGGCATGAGGTCTACAATGCCACGCTCGATGACTTGGCACGTCGTGAGGCTGCCGGCGAAATCTTTGTGGTGCGGCCGAGCGAATCGGTGAAAGTGCCGTCGCTGTGCCGCGAGCCCGATGAACTCGAACGCATCTATCAGATCGGCCGCCGCGATGCGGAGGCAACCTTGCCGGCACTGGAGACATATCTGGCAGGGTAGAGGCTGCTGCCGCCATCTCGGCGGGAAGCGCATCCCGGAATGGAGGTCCAAACTGGGATGCGCTTTCCATCGCTGAAGATATGAGGCTGCGAATCGGCTGCTCGGCTTGAGCCTATGCCTGCTGCCAGGTATCGACGAGCTCCTTGGCGGCGGCGTAGGGGTCGTCGGCACTGCAGACGGCGCTCACCACAAAGAAGCCATCGACGCCGGTGGCCTTGAGCTGTGGCAGGTCGGCCGTCTTGACGCCGCCGCCCACCACGATGGGCACGGGGCTTGCCGCGTGGAGTGCGGCCAAGTCCTCAAAGCTCTTGGTGATGATAGAGCCGTCGGCCGCGCGTCCGCAGTCGCGCTTGGTCTCGGTCTCGTGGAGCGGGCCGATGCCCAGGTAGTCGACCAGGCTCATGTCGGCGGTCTTGACGTACTCGAGCATCTCCTCGCAACGGGCCGAAAGGCCCACAATGGCATCGGGGCCCAAAAGTTTGCGGCAGACCTCGACGGGAATATCGCTCTGGCCCACGTGCACGCCGTCGACAGCAATACCCTGCTCGCGCGCGGCGAGTACGCAGTCCAGGCGATCGTCGATCAGCAGGGCGACCTGACCGGTCTTGCCGGCCTGTGCGATTGCCTGCGCGGCGTCGCCCGTCAGCGCGATGATTTCGCGGGCGCTTGCCACCTTGGAGCGCACCTGGATGCAGGTAAAGCCTGCGTCGAGCGCCTGGGCCACCACATCGCCCACGGGACGCCCGAGCGTGTTTTCGGGGCCGAGTACCAGATAGGCCGAGATATCAAGGTTGTCGCGGATGCTCATCGTGCTTCCTCCTGCTTTTTGATCTGCGCTTCCATGCGCTCGAGTTTGCCGGTCATGGTGTCGGTAAATCCGGGTCGAATATCGGCTTTGAGCACGACTTCGGTGCGGATGCCCTTGCTCGCCAACACAAAGGTTGCGTCGCGCACGACCTGCATGACCTCGTCCCAGTCGCCCTCGATCTCGGTGAACATCGAGGTGGTGCGGTTGGGAAGGCCGCTCTCGCGAATGACGCGCACGACCTCGGCGACCTCGGCGGACAGCTCATCGCCGGTGCCGCATGGGGCGATGGCCACGGCGACGAGCGTGTTCATGCCGGCATTGGTTACGGGCTCGGACATGGCTTATGCCTCCTCGAGCTCGAGTCGGTTATCGGCGATGTCCTGGGCGGTCGCGCGGTAGAGCTCGTCGATAAAGGCGACCTTAAAGCTTGCCGGGGCATCGGCGACAGCGGCGGCACGCTTGCCGGCAACGTTGTAGACGGCGGCGCCGCAGATGGCTGCCGTAAACGGGTCGGCGGCACAGGCGTACACGGCCAGCACGCCGCCCTGCGAGCAGCCGCAGCCGGTGATCTTGGACATGAGCGGGCTGCCGCCGTGGGACTTGGCCACCGTCGTGCCGTCGGTAATCAGGTCGACTTCGCCCGAGACCACTACGGCGCCGCCGGTGTAGCGGGCGAGCGCCACGGCGGCGTCGCGGGCGGCATCGACCGTGTCGGTGGTATCGACACCGCGCACGCGACTCAGATCAGCTGCCTCGCCCTCAAGACCCCACAGGCCGGCGAGCGCGATAATCTCGGAGGCGTTGCCGCGCACGATGGCGGGCTTGCACTGCTTGAGCTCGTTTACCAGCTGGGTGCGCAGGCTACCGATGCCCAGGCCAACCGGATCGAGCACCCAGGGCTTGCCGGCATCGTGTGCCGCCTTGGCCGCGCGGGGAATCGTCTGCTCGTAGATGGGGAAGAGCGTGCCCATATTGAGATAGATAGCGCCGCCGCCGGCAACGAGGGCCTCGCCCTCGTCGGGCAGATAGACCATGGCGGCCGATCCGCCCACGGCGAGCTGTGCGTTGGCGACAAAGTCGATCGTCACTGTGTTGGTGATGGAGCCGGCCATCGGATTGGTGGCGCGAATCTCCTCCACGGCCTTGACCACATTTTGCTTAAGCTGTTCCGAATCAATCACTGCACATGCCTCCTTGGCATAGAAAAGGGGCGCTGTGCATAGACAGCGCCCCTGTAAAGGCGGCATGCTCCCTACGCCAGCATTAACTGACAGGTTCAAAGGATTGGGCCCCATGCCCTCTCAGCCTTGTGGTTTGCACCGCCGGCACTCCCGCATCGAATCTGTTGTTCCCTATACTAGCGCACCGTTACAATGGTTACGGTGAAAATAACTGGGGGACTCTATGATCAAACTTGTGCTGACCGATATGGACGATACGCTGATTCCGGCTGGGCATGACGGCGCCAGCGACTACGCCATCGAGGGCATTCATGCCATGCAGGCGGCGGGTCTGCACTTTGGCCCGGTTTCGGGCCGTCAGCCGTCCGCGATGGGCTGGATGTTCAAAAATTGTTCTGAGTGTTTTTCAACTGGCGCGTTCTGTAACGGCCAGGTCATGTTTGTGGACGGCGAGGCGGTAGCCTCGCATGCGACCGACAACGCCGCCCTTATGCGCTTGGCTGACTACTTGGAGCAAGAGACCGATGATACGTATCTGAAGGTCTACAGCTTGGGTGATGACTTTTGGAATAACGATGCCTACTGCGTGACGAGCGATCCCGAGCGCGTGCGCCGCGCCATGGAGTCGGGCGGCAACGCGTGGCTCAAGGGCGAAGAGGCCCCGTGCCGTCCTGTTGTCGATGATGCCCCGGTATACAAGGCGAATATCTGGAGCGCCCGCTCGCGCGAAGAGCTCGCTGAGCTGCGCGAGCTCATTGCCGCCGAGGTGCCGGAGCTCTCGCTTGTGTTTCCCAACAACCGAGTGCGCCTGCTCGACATTCTTCCAGCAGGTTGGGACAAGGGTTGCGCTGCGCTGGAGCTGGCGCGCGCTTTGGACCTGACGCCCGACGAGGTGGCCGTATTTGGCGATTCCGATAACGACCTGCCCATGATCGATGCTGTTCCCAACTCCGTTGCAGTCGCCAATGCCAACGAGGCTGTCACGGCTGCCGCGCGCTGGCATATCGGCGCTGCGACAGACGATGCGGTTGCCGGGGCTCTGCATCAGATTGCCGCCTGCGCCGCGACGGGGGAGATGCCGCCGTTTATGCGTCAGATGGATGCGACGGGTTTCGACGTCATGAACGTCTAGGGAGGCCATCATGAAGCTCCAGCAGCTCAGATATGTCGTCAAAGTTGCCGAATGCGGCAGCATCACCGAGGCCTCGCGCCGGCTCTTTGTGTCGCAGCCTTCGATTACCGCATCGATTCGCGATCTCGAAAACGAGATGGGCGTGCACATCTTTGAACGCACTAACAAGGGCGTCGTTGTGTCCGAGGAAGGCGAGACCTTCTTGGGCTATGCGCGCCAGGTACTCGACCAGGCCGACCTGCTCGAGGGCAAGTACAAGGGCGCATCCGAGCAGGTACCGCACTTTAGTGTGAGCTGCCAGCATTATTCCTTTGCCGTTAACGCGTTTGTCGACGTGATTCGCGAGTTCGATGCCGCGCGCTACGACTTTACCCTGCGCGAGGAGCAGACTCACGAGATTATCGAGGACGTCGCGCATATGAAAAGCGAACTAGGCATCTTGTACTTGTCCGAGCACAATCGCGAGGTCATCGAGCGCATGCTGGCGGCCAACGAGCTCGTGTTCGAAGAGCTCTTCTGCGCCACGCCGCACGTTTTTGTGTGCGCCGACCATCCGCTGGCGGGCCGCTCCAGCGTGACGCTCGAGGACCTGGAGGACTATCCCTTCCTGTCCTACGAGCAGGGCAGCTACAACTCGTTTTACTATTCCGAGGAGCTGACCTCGACCTTTGAGCGCCGCAAGAATATCCGCGTGCGTGACCGTGCGACGTTGTTCAACCTGGTCATGGGCCTCAACGGTTACACGGTGTGTTCGGGCGTGATCAGCCATGAACTTAACGGCCCCGGTATTATCTCCATTCCGCTCGATGTAGACGAGTACATGGAGATCGGCATCATCACGCGCAAGAACACGACACTTACGCGCTACGGGCAGGCCTATATCGACGCGATTCGTCAGCACATCTAGACTGCTGCATTCTGCACGGGTCAAATCTCTTTATGGCTGTCCCAACTGATATAGGAAGTATCTATATCAAACTGTTATAAACATATATTTTACGATGGCCATATGAGCGCTCATACTCTGTCCCAGTAAAGCAACCAATGTAAAGGGAGATATCTATGAGCACTTCGATTCAACCGAACGCGCCGTTTCGCGCCGATATCGTCGGCAGCTTTCTTCGTCCCCAGGCTGTTAAGGATGCGCGTGCCGCCTATACGGCAGGCACACTCGACGCCGCCGGCCTTAAGGCCGTCGAGGATGAGGCCATTCGCGACCTGGTGGACAAGCAAAAGGCCGCTGGCCTGCAGGTGATCACCGATGGCGAGTTTCGCCGCAGTTACTGGCACCTCGACTTTATGTGGGGGCTCAACGGCATTGAGCGCCGCACCTCGCGCACGGGTTATATGTTCCATGACGAGGAGACGACGGCAGACACCGCTGTGGTGACCGGTCCCATCAGCGGCGAGAGCCATCCGTTCGTCGAACACTTTAAGTTTGTCAAGGCGCTCGAGGGGGAGGGCCAGGTCGCGCGGCAGACCATTCCGGCGCCGACCCAGACATTCTCCGAAGTTACGCTCGACCGCTGCGACGGCCAGCAGGAGAGTCTGCGCGCCATCTACAAGACCGACGAAGAACTCGCCGATGCCATCGCCGCAGCATACCGCACCGTGATTTCCGACCTGTATGCCGCGGGCTGTCGCAACATCCAATTTGATGACTGCACCTGGGGAATCTATTGCGATACCGATTTTGTGTCCAAGACTGGCATGAGCCCGGTTGACCTGCAAAAGGTGAGCGAGTTGGGCGTGGCGCTCAACAATGCCGCCATCGCGGACAAGCCCGACGATCTGGTCATCAACACGCATGTATGCCGCGGCAACTACCACTCCACCTACGCTTTTGAGGGCGGCTACGACCCCATCGCGCCGTACCTGTTTGCGCATGAGGATGTCGATGCGTTCTATCTGGAGTTCGACACGCCGCGCGCCGGTGGTTTTGAGCCGCTCAAGTACGTTGCTCCCGGCAAGAAGGTCGTGCTGGGCTTGGTGACCACCAAGGCGGCAGAGCTCGAGAACGAGGATGTTATTGTCGAGCGCATCCGCGAGGCGGCAAAGTACGTGCCGCTCGAGAACCTGTATCTGTCTCCGCAGTGTGGCTTTGCCAGCTGCGAGATTGGCAACAAGCTGACCGAGGACGAGCAGTGGGCAAAGATTGCGCTGGTCAGGCGCGTTGCCGAGCGTGTTTGGAAGTAACACTGCCGTTTGCAGGTGACGGCGTGTGCGAGACATAGCGTATCGCGTACAATGGTTCGGATCGTATCGTTTGGGCAGGTTATCCGATATGCCCGATCGCCCTTCCATTCGAAAGGACATCCATGTCCCAGTCCTCGACGCCCGCCGTCAGCGATGCCATCTACGACGCATCGTCGCTCGGCCGCCCGCGCATGTTTTTGCTCGGTCTGCAGCACCTGTTTGCCATGTTTGGTGCCACCGTGCTGGTGCCCGTGCTCACCGGCCTTTCGGTCTCGGCAACGCTTTTGTTTGCCGGCTTGGGCACTCTGCTGTTCCACTTCCTGTCGCGCGGTAAGGTCCCCGCATTCTTGGGCTCATCGTTTGCCTTTATTGCCGGTTATGCCGCAATCGCGCCCAACGGCGAGGCCGAGCTTTTGCCCTACGCCTGCCTGGGCGTAGCTTGTGCCGGCCTGCTCTATCCGGTGCTTGCGGCACTCTTCCGCGCGTTTGGCGCCAAGCGCGTCATGCGCTTCTTCCCGCCGGTGGTGACCGGTCCCATCGTCATTTCCGTCGGCTTGATTCTGGCAAGCTCCGCTATTGCCAACTGCCAGACCAACTGGCTTGTGGCTGTTATTGCCGTTGCCGTTATCGTGATCTGCAACATCTGGGGCCGTGGTATGGTCAAGATCGTGCCAATTCTGCTGGGCGTTGTGGTGAGCTATGCCGTTGCGACTGCGCTGGGCGAAGTTGATTTTTCGGGCGTCGCAGCCGCTCCCTGGGTTGGCTTGCCCGTCGTGTGGGACAACACCGTGTTTGCACTCTTTGGGCCGCAGTTCGATAGCGGTCTTGCCACGACGGCCATCATCACCATCATGCCGCTGGCCTTCGCGACCATGATCGAGCATATCGGCGATATCTCTGCTATCGGTTCGACTTGCGAGTGCAACTACATTGCCGATCCCGGTCTGCATCGCACGCTGCTCGGCGACGGCCTTGCCACGATTCTGGCTTCGCTCTTTGGCGCTCCGGCCAACACTACGTATGGTGAGAACACCGGCGTGCTCGCCCTGACGCGCGTGTTCGACCCGCGCGTAATTCGAATTGCCGCGTGTTGCGCCATCGTGCTTTCGTTCTGCCCCAAGTTCGCGGCTGTCATTGCGGCCATGCCGGCGTGTGTGATCGGCGGTGTGTCGCTCGTGCTCTACGGCATGATCAGCGCTGTGGGCGTCCGCAACCTCATCGAGAACCAGGTCGATTTCCAGAACAACCGCAACGTGCTGGTTGCCGCGCTGGTGCTCGTGCTTTCGCTCGGCATCGCGTACAGCACCGCCGGCGCCATCGTGTTGGAGCTCGGCGGCGTGACGATTTCGCTGTCCGGCATTGCCGTGGGCTCACTGGTGGGCATTGTGCTCAACGCCATCCTGCCGGGTAACGACTTTGAGTTTGATGTCTCCGAGCTTGAGGAGGCTGCTGAGTAGCAGCTGCGTTCAGCTAAAACAAGATATGGTGCCCATGCGTATATGCGTGTGGGCACCATTTTTAATGTGTCAGTATCCAGTGGATGCCGCGGGCCATGCGTAAGTCGGTTTGGGCAAAGTGATTGCCGGGGTTGAGCTCCAGCGTTGTTGGAATGCCGCGCTCGACGAGCAACGCTTCCATCGCGCGTGTGTCGTCGAGTACATGCCGCATCATGCGGTTGGGCGTCTTGGTTTCCTTTTTGCCGAGTGACAGGTAGACGGCTTGCGGGCTGCCGGCAAAAGGGGCCGTGCTGGCACGGTCGACAAAGTCGGGAAACCATAGCGACCCCGATGCGCTCGCGGCGCGGTCAAAGGCGTCGGTTTGCCAGAGGGACCAGAGTGCGAAGAGGCCCGCGAGCGAGTAACCGGCAATGCCGTGCCAGGTGGGCGGCTGAGGAAGCGACGACTCGACCTGGGGGATTATCTGATTCAGCAGCTCATCAAGAAAATCGGCAGCTTGGCCGCCGAAAGGCTCGGCATCGCGTACGGTCCCGTCGCATGCCCAGGGGCTCAGCTCGCGATTCCAATCGAGCCCGCCAATGGTGACGAGGGCGAATGGCGGACAGTCGAGCTCTCGGCAACACTTATAAACCTCGCTGCCGTCGCCCACGACCACAGGAAGGTAGATGACAGGCGCGCTTTCCGTATGATTCGAATAAACGGTTATCTGCTTTTGATGCGCTTCCATGACGGGCTTCTCTCAGTGTTGTGATATCGGCAGCCCCAATTGTCGCACGCCAGCGTATGCCGGTTGGGCTAGACCAAAGACAATCTCGTGCATCCCCTGCGGACGCATATGGAAAACGCCACCGCCGGAGGGGAGCTCGGCGGTGGCGTTGTTAAACGGTGCTGGGGCTCGGGGCCTTCGCGGGAGCTGCCATGTGCGCAGAGGCGTCTAAGAACGCTTACGGCTCGCCATGGTGCCTGCGGCGATAGCGGCTGTTCCCGCAAGGACGGTTGCCACGATGGCCGCACCCGAGGTGTCGCCGGTTGCCGCGAGCACGCCGGTAGTCTTGGCTTTCGTGGTTGAAGCCGCAACGGCCTTGGTCGGCTTTGAGCCCTCAGGCTTGGGGTTCTGCTTGGACTCCGCGGGCTTGCTTTCTGCGGGCTTGGTCTCGTCGGGCTTGGGGTCTTCCGGCTTGGCTACCTCGGGAGGTGCGATGGTCGTACTTTTGGCGACTGCTTTGATATAGAGGGAGTCGACCGTGGCGTCGCCCGTGCCGATGGCTTGGCCTGCCTCGTAGATGCCGTCACGGAGCTTGCGATAGTCAATGACCTTGCCGCCTTCGGGCGTCTGGATGGCGGCGTTCTCAATCTTGATGGTGCCGATTGTCTTGCCGTCAGCGCTCATGGCACGGGCAAAGATTGCCGCTGTATCTCCTTCGGCCGTTACCTTGCTGCGGATGATCGAGATGACTGCGGGTGTGACGCCCTCGCTGGTCTGGGCGATGATGCCGATGTTCTCGCCTTGGGGTTCGCGCCTCGTCTCGCCATCTTGGTTTTCGCTGTAGGGGATGGGGCCGTCGCCGTTCTCGACATAGCGGGCTATGGCCTTGACAACGGAGTCGCTGATGTAGATGTGGCCGCCCTTCTCGTTGGGCCGATCGTTTCTGGTGGAGAATGCAGCCGAAACCTCGCCTTCCGCAAACGCGTCCACGGTGGAGCCGTTCTTGACGACGATGTCGTCCTGGTAGGTGAAGAGGGCGTTGGCGCCACCGTATCTGCCTTTACTTGCACGGACCGTCACGTTTGCATGATCGAGGGTGATGCCCTTGTGGGCATAGACGCCATATTCAACACCGTTTACGTTGAGGGAGGCGTTTGTGGCTGCGAGGCTGCCCTTGGCCTCGACGGCAGCGTCTTTCTCGGAGCTTGCCTTGACCTGGCTGCCGTCCGAGATGTTGATATTGCCGCCGCTCCAAAGGGCCTCACCATCGGCTGAGCTTGCCTCGACCGTCCCGCCACCCTTGATGGTGAGGTTCTTGTCGGCTCCAATACCCTTGTCCTTGGTAGCCCTGGCGGTGACGGCTCCGCTGTCGTCAATCGTGATATTGCCGTTTGCCCTGATGCCATCCGATGCACCCGTGGCGTTGACGTTGCCCGAACCTTTGATAGCGAGATCACCTCCGGCATTGATGGCATCAAACCCAGTGCTCGTGGCGTTGACGGATCCGGCTCCGTCGATGTTGATATTACCCGTGGAGAGGATAGCGTCCTCAGTAGATGTCACGCTGAGCGTGCCGCCCTCGTCGCCTTGGATATTGAGCTCGGCATTCTCGTTAGTGCCATGAGAAACGTTGATGCTTTCGATCCATTCGGCAGTGACGATGTTGGTTCCCGAGTAATTCACGTTGAGCTTGCCTGCGGCCTGGATCTCGCCGCCGTTATAGTTGTTGAGCTTCAAGTCGTCGGCGCCGTCCCACGACCAGGTACCGGCCTCGTCGCTCGCCGCGGTGTTGTACTTGTTGCCGCCGACCTTGACCCATTCCGCTGCGAGCGAGACGCTCGGCATGAGCAGCGAGCTCACCGTAAGCGCGCATACGGCGCCTACAACGATGCGGCGCGTCACGCGACGCCAACTGCCGTGTGCGAGCAGCGTGCGACGGCGCACGTCGGGCTCGACAAAATGGGCTCCAGAGGTTTTGTCATTGCGCTTGGGGGTCGTGAACAAGGCGGCCATGGTTACTCCCATCCTCATGGGGCCTATGCGATTACGCCCAGCATATCTGCAGGATGTAACCGGCGGTAGTGCCGTTTGGAGGGCAAAATGTCCAAAATTCGGGAAGCAATACATCGCGCGTCCGTGCGTTGCCTGGCTTTAAAAGAAAAGCGCGGAGCCGCTCGATGCGACTCCGCGCTTTGGTGTTCTGCTTTGGCAGCTTTGCCGCTACGCTACGAAGAAGTAGACGAGGAAGGCGAGGGCTGCGATCCACATGAGCGGCTTGATCTTGGAGGCCTCGCCCTTAAAGAGCGCGACGATCACGTAGGCGATAAAGCCCAGGCCAATGCCGGCAGAGATGGAGTAGGTGAAGGGCACGCCGGCGACAATCATGAACGCCGGGAAACCCTGCGACACGTCGGACCAGTCGATCTCGGAGGCCTCGCTCATCATGAGGTAGCCGACGTAGACCAGAGCACCGCAGGTGGCGGCGCTGGAAACGATGGTGACGATGGGGGAGAAGAACGCGGCGAGAATGAACAGCACGCCGGTGGTGACGGAGGTGAGACCCGTGCGGCCACCGTCGGCAGCGCCAGAGGTGGACTCGACGAAGGTGGTGATGGAGGAGACGCCCATGAAACCGCCCACAGCAGCGGCGGCGGAGTCGACGATCAGGATCTCCTTGATATTCTCGACGTTGCCGTCGTCGGTGAGGAACTCGCCCTGCTTGGCCACGGCCATCGCGGTGCCCATGGTGTCGAAGAAGTCACTCATGAGCAGCGAGAACGAGATGACGAGGAGCGCGGGGTCGGTAAGGACCTTGACGATGGCGGGCACGCCGCCGGCGTCGGCGATGGGGCCACCGATGCTCGAGAAGTCGAGCGGGGCGATGATACCGGTCGGAGCCTGGGTCACACCTAGGGGGATACCGGCGATGACGGCGACGACGATGCCGATGAGCAGCGAGCCGGGGACGTTGCGGCAGGCGAGGGCGACCGTCACCAGGATGGAGATGATGCCGACGATGAAGGTGGGGGAGGTGATGTCGCCCAGACCGACGAGTGTACCGGCGCCAGCGGTGATAATGCCGGCATCGCACAGGCCAATCATGGCGATGAACAGGCCCAGACCCACCGAGATGGCGTGACGCAGGACAACCGGGATGGCGTCCATGATGGCCTCGCGCAGGCCACAAAGCACGAGCAGCAAGATGACGATACCCTCGAGGAAGATAACGCTCATGGCCACGTGCCAGTCACCGCCGCAGACGGTGGTGGCGATTCCAGCGATCATCGCGTTGACGCCTAAGCCCGACGCGCAGGCGAGCGGGCGGTTGGCGAAGATGCCCATGCAGATGGTCATGATGCCGGCGCCCAGGCAGGTGGCGCAGGCGAGCGCTCCCGCATCGATGCCGGCGCCCGAGAGCACCGCGGGGTTGACGGCAATGATGTAGGCCATTGCCAGGAACGTTGTCAGTCCAGCGCGAAGTTCGGTCCCGATTGTGGACTTGCGCTCGCTGACGTGAAATAGTTCGTCCATGCATACCCTTTCCTTGTTCGGCCCCGAGTTTAGGCCGATTGACACGAACTCACCCACTATAGCCCCTTTACGACGCTGTTGTTCCTCGCATGTTGATGTTCGGCGCTTTGTAGCAGACGGACGGTATTTTTCGCATGAAAATGTGTGGGTACCGTATACTTAAGCGGTTACAACGACCCCTATGGAGGAACGTATGATTAAAGAGCTCTGCCACGACGAGGCTATTCTGTCCCAGCGTTGCGAGGTCGCGACCGTCGAAGACGAGTCGGTCGCACAGGACCTGATCGATACCATCAAGTCGCTCGACGATGCCGGCTGCCTTGCCGCCAACCAGATCGGCATCACCAAGAAGGTCTGCGTCTACCTGGACGATGCCGGCGAGCCCCATGTGCTCTACAACCCCCGTCTGGTGTTTGGCCTGGGCGCCAGCAAGATGGAGGAGAGCTGCCTGACGCACGACGAGATCACCAAGTCCACGCGCTACATCAAGTGCAAGGTCGCTTATGACGTGATCGTAGACGGCAAGATGCGCGAGCGCAAGCAGGGCTTCGTCGGCTTCGAGGCTCAAATGATTCAACACATGATTGATCACTGTCTAGGAAAGTTGGTCTAAGGGGACCAAAGCACCGCACCTTGCCGCTCAATCGTCGCTCGCGTACCTTAAGTACGCTTCGCTCCTCTTTCGTGGCAATCTGCGGCACTTTGACCCCTTAGACGACCTGCGGGGTTAACTTGGTTGAGTTTATCCTGCTTGAATAGTCCGGGCGTGACATTGTTGTCATGTCCGGGCTTTTTTGTTTAGCGCCTCTTTGATTGGTGACAATAAGCTTAGAAAGAACGAAAAGCTAGGAGGCGCTATGTGCACGAGCATTCGATTTACCGATAATTCTGGCCACATGTATCTGGGCCGCAACTTGGACTGGAGCTTTGACTACGGCCAACAGGTTCGCGTGATGCCGCGCGGGTTTCACATCCCGTATTCGTTTATCGACGACGCGACAGCGGCACACGCGGTGATCGGTATGTGCATCGATTACAAGAACTATCCCCTGTTTTTCGATTGCGGTAACGATGCGGGCCTCGCCGTGGCGGGTCTCAATTTCCCGGGTTATGCCGAGTATGCCGAGGGCCCGGTTGATGGCAAGACCAATATCGCGGCCTATGAGTTTCCCCTGTGGGTGGCAGCGACGTTCTCGACGGTCGATGAGGTCGAGGCCGCGCTGCGCGACACGGTGATTGTCGCCAAATCTGCCGGAGAGGGGCTGGGCGTGTCGCTGCTCCATTGGATTATCGGCGACAGCCAGCGTAGTATCGTGGTCGAGATGATGGCTGACGGCCTGCATGTATACGACGATCCGGTCGACACCCTTGCCAATCAGCCCACCTTCCCGTGGCACATGGAAAACCTGCGCACCTATATCACTGCCACAAGCGATTTTCCGCAGACGGCGACATGGCGTGGCGCCGAGCTCAAGCCCTATGGCGCGGGTGCCGGCATGCGCGGTATTCCGGGTGACTGCTATTCACCGAGCCGTTTTGTAAAGGCGGCGTACCTCAATGCCAATTACCCGCAAAAGGAGAGCGAGACCGAAAACGTCGTCCGCATGTTCCGCTCGCTCGAGGGCGTGGTGATGATTGAGGGGGCGTCCAGGATGGGCGATGGCAAGTTCGAAAAGACTATCTACACCGGATGCTTTAGCGCGCGCACGGGCAATTATTACTACGCGATGTATGAGGATCCGTCGATTCGCTACGTGAGTCTGACAGATGCCGAGGGCGCGAGCCCCGATAGGCTCGTGGTTCCCGAGCCGCGTCGTTCGTAGCCGTTAGCTTTACTGCAATGCAAAGCGACCCTGCGCCTCTCGTGAGGTGCAGGGCCGCTGTCGTTGATTTGTGACGTCGCTAGAAGTTGACGTTGTTGAGTTGTTCGCTCTCGAGGCCGTCGAGCTGTTGCTGTTCGGGCGTATCGGCGACGCTCTCGAGCAGCTCGGTGGGATCGACGTTCATGTTCCTGCCGGCTTCGTTGCCGTTGACCAGGTCGTCCGAGAAGATATCGACTTCCATTTCCTCGGCTTCCTCGATTTGGACCTCGAGTGGCACCTGGGTGCGTACGAGCTTGACTGCTGGACGCATGCGGGCAAAGAGCGGTACGTACTCGATGATGATGGCCGAGTTCTCAAGACCGTACCAGCGTGCCGGGCTTCCGCAGGCGCGGCGGACGGCGTACTTGATGGCCATGACGCGGTGATCGTTGCGGTTGATGTCCGTTTCGGGGGCAAGCATCTTGCGCAGCATGCAAAAACGGAAGTCGCCCACGTTGCCGCGCGTCTCGTAGATGGAGTAGGCGTGATGCTGCGGCGGCAGCTCGCCCGATGCCATCAAGTCGCCAACGATCTGGCGCAGGTAGGCATTGATGCGCTGGTTGACCTTAAAGCCCAGGTCCAAGCGCACGCGGAACAAAAAGTCCGTGCCAAAGGTCTCGACGGAATACTCGTGCGTATAGGGCTCATCGGTGACATGCACGTTGATGAACCAGTATGCCTTGGCACGCTTGGGATGCTTATCCAAGATGGAGTAGAGCACGTCGCGGTCGAGCGTGAGCGGGTCGGGACTGTTGGTAAGGAACACCAGATTGTCGGCGAGCACGGGGTAGGTCTCGTCGTTGCGCAGGCGGCCGAGCTGGTCAATGTACTTGGAGACGGGCAGCAGGATCGTCTGCGTGCGCTCGATGGCGGTGCCGCGGCGCCACACGTACATAAGGCCAAACAACAGCGCGGCCAGGAAGATCATGACGTAGCCGCCGTCAAAGAACATGGTGAGGCACGAAGCGAAGAAGCACAGCTCAATGGCACCAAAGAGCAGGGCGAAGACGCAGGCGCCCAGCTTGTGCTTGAGGATGCCGGCGATGTAGCTCGTCAAAAGCGTCGTGGTCATGAGCATGGTCACGGTAATGGCGAGGCCGTAGGCGCTCTCCATGCGCTCGGAGTTTTGGAACAGCAGCACGATGAAGATACAGCCGACCCACATGATGTTGTTGACGAGCGGAATATAGAGTTGGCCCTTGGTGTCGCTGGGGTAGTGGATGCGCAGATGCGGCATGAGATTGAGACGGGTTGCCTCCGAAACCAACGAGAACGAGCCGGTGATGAGCGCCTGCGAGGCGATGATGGCCGCCACGGCCGAAAGCACGATGGCAAAGGGGCGCAGGGGCTCGGGGAGCATCATATAGAACGGGTTGACGATATCCATCGCGAGCATCTGGGGATTGGAGTTATTGGCGAGCAGCCAAGCTCCCTGACCCAGATAGTTGAGGATAAGGGCCGCCTTAACAAACGGCCAGGATGCGTAGATGTTGGCCTTGCCCACGTGGCCCATGTCTGAATAGAGCGCCTCGGCGCCGGTCGTCGACAGGAAGACGAAGCCGAGCACCATGATGCCCGAGTGGTTGATGGGCGAGAACAGGAACATGATGCCGCGGATGGGGTTGAGCGCGCGCAAGATGGACAGGTTGCCGAGCATGTTGAACAGGCCGGCGCCTGCCAGGAACAGGAACCACAGTGTCATGAGCGGGCCGAACAGCTTGCCGATTGACGAGGTACCGGCGCGCTGCATGGCAAATAGGCCGCAGATAATGATGATGGTAATAATGATGACGTTGGTTTGCCCGTCACCCAATAGCGCGTGGCCCCACTCGATAGTGCGCAGGCCCTCAATGGCCGTGGTAACCGTGACGGCGGGGGTGAGGATGCCGTCGGCGAGCAGCGCCGCGCCGCCGATCATGGCGGGGAGAATCAGCCACGGCGCCACCTTGCGCACGAGGCTGAACAGGGCAAAGATGCCGCCTTCGTTATGGTTATCGGCCTTCATGGCGATTAAAACGTACTTGACCGTGGTCACGAGCGTCATGGTCCAGATGACGAGCGAGAGCGCGCCCAAGATCATGTCCTCGCTGACGGTACCGATGCCGCCGTTGTTGGCGACGATTGATTTCATGGTGTACATGGGGCTCGTGCCGATGTCACCGTAGACGACGCCGAGCGTAACGAGCAGCATGCCAGCGGAGAGGGGAATGGCTCCATGCCCGCCTTGACTACGCTGGTCTTGGAGGCTTGCCTCCAGCTTGTTGTGTGCCACGTGGACTCCCTTGGACATCAGGCCTCTGCCACGAGCAGTAGACCTTTATGCCATCTTTATACATATAAGAGCAGTTTGGCACATCGGGGTGTTTTAGACAATAATCCTCATCTGGGGATTATTCATATACGCAGGTAGTATTTCAGAGCAGGGGCTATTAAGCACGTGCTGTCTGGGCGATGCCAGCCTTGGTGTTTGCGCGTTTGCCGGCGAGTTCGCAAAAAATCGCGCCGCCGATGATAAGCGCGGCGCCCATCAGGCGGACCGGTGTTATGGTTTCGCCCAAAAGGACGGCCGAGAACACGACGGCCGAAAGCGGCTCAAGGTAGCCGACGACGGCGACGGTCTGCACGGGCAGTTTGGCGACGGCGCTAAAGTAGAGCAGGCAACCGATGCCGGTGTTGACGACGCCGAGCATGATGACGGCGCGCCAATCGATGCCGGCGGCAATGCTGGGGGAGAGGAACGAGGGGACACCTTGCGTGAGGAGCGTAAGGATCAACGCGGTTACAAAGGCGGCGCTCACCTGGAGCGTGGAGTTCTCGAGACCTTCGATATGTGGCGCTCCCTTGCTGGCAATGACCATCAACGCGTAGCAGAAGGCCGAGGCGATGCCGCACACGATGCCCGCGATGGGCATATTGCCGCCGAGGCCTTGGGCCGCGATGAGGAAGGCGCCGCAGGCGACGGCTATGAAGCCGGCGATTTTGCCACCGGTCAATTTTTCGCCAAAGATGAGCGGGGAGAGCGCCATAACGATGATGGGGCCGCAGTAGTACAGCAGCGAGGATACGCCGACGCCGATCGTCTGGTAGGCGCGGAACAGAAAAATCCAGCTGGCGCCCAGCGCGGCTCCCGAGAGGAGGAGGGCTGCGACTTCGCGGGGGCGAGATGGCGCCTGCAACTTATGGCGTTGGGTGATGGCGAGGACAGTGACAAGCGAGAGCGCGCCCAAAAACGTGCGCAGGAGCACGATATCGGAGCTCGGCAGCGCGATGGCAGCGGCGATGATGCCGTTGGAGCCAAACAATAGCAATGCTGCTAGGTACGTAAACAGTCCGTTGTTCATGCGCTGACATCCCCTCTATATCCGAGCATGTTCACTATGGGTGAACTGGCTTTAGAAGAAAAGCGAATATAATGCATGGCAAACATGACAAAAACTCATGCAAAGGTGGAGGCGTGCCGTGGAGACCAATATCCAAAAGATGCAAGTGCTGCTTGAGACGGTGCGTGCGGGCAGCTTTACGCGTGCCGCAGAGCGGCTGAGCTATTCGCAGTCGGGCGTGAGCCGCATGGTGGGCGACCTTGAGGCAGACTGGGGTTTTAAAGTGCTTGATCGCAGCCGCGAGGGCGTGGTGCTTTCTGCCGACGGGCGGCAGGTCATGCCGGCAGTTGAGGCGTTATGCGAAGAGTTTGGCCGCCTGCAGCGACGCGTGGACGAGATGCGTGGACTCATGCGCGGCAAAATCTGCATCGGTACGTTTTCGAGTGTGGCGACCCACGTGCTGCCGCCGGTGATCGCACGATTTCGCGCCGATCATCCGGACGTCGATTATGAGTTGCTGATGGGCGATTACTCCGAGATTGAGCAATGGGTGGCAGAAGGCCGCTGCGACTTGGGCTTTATTCCGCGCGAGCCGCGCGGTGCCGGCATGGCGTCGCGGCCGTTGGTGCAAGACGAGCTGATGGCCGTGGTGCCAGCGGACTCTTCGCTTGCCACCGCGGAGGTCGTTTCCCTTGCCGATTTGGCCAACGAGCAGTTTATTCTGCTGGAACGCGGTAGCGACGACGAAATAACGCCGCTGTTTCGCCGCGCAGGCCTGGCGGTGCGCTCTAAGCTGTCGACCTGGGATGACTATGCGATTATGGCCATGGTCGAGGACGGCCTGGGCGTGAGCATTCTTCCCGCGCTCATCTTGCGCCGCTGCCAGTTCGATGTTGCCGTGCGCCCGCTCGAGGGACATCCTCATCGGCAGATCAATGCGATATATCGCACGGCTGACGTTTCGCTTGCCGCCGCCCGTTTCCTTGAATACCTCTAAAAGCGCGTACCTGTTGTCCACTTTGGGACAATTCTCGGGGTTCGGTACATTTTCTTGTGAAATTGAACTTTCGGATAATGCGCCGCGCTATACTGCTGCCTAAATTGAACTCAGGTTCAATTCGTGTTCTGTAAATTGAACTTTGCCAGCAAGGAGGTTCTAGTGGCCCAAGAGACGTTTAGCGATCGCCTGCGACAGACCATGTCCGATCGTGACGTTCGCCAGTCGGACGTAATCCGCGCATCGGAGATGCTCGGCAAAAAACTCGGCAAGAGTCAGATGAGCCAATATGTGAGTGGCAAGACGATTCCGCGGCGCGATGTGGCAGAGCTGCTCGCCCGCATTTTGGAGGTCGATGTTACCTGGCTGCTTGCCGGTGACGCCGAACAAGGCGAGACATCATCGCCTCGCAACGATTCCAAGCCCGAACCCCATCCCTCAGCTCAAATTCCAAGGAGCACCACCATGCGTACTTTTTCTAAATCCACCAAACTCGAGAATGTCCTGTATGACGTGCGCGGTCCCGTCGTCGACGAGGCAGCCCGTATGGAGGACGAAGGCGAGCGCATCCTCAAGCTCAATATCGGCAATCCGGCGCCCTTCGGTTTCCGCACGCCCGACGAGGTTATCAAGGACATGCGCCAGCAGCTGCCCGACTGCGAAGGCTATTCCAACTCGCGCGGCCTGTTCTCTGCGCGCAAGGCGATCATGCAGTATTCGCAGATCAAGGGCCTGCCCAATGTTCAGATGGAGCACATCTACACGGGCAACGGCGTGTCCGAACTCATTCAGCTTTCGATGAACGCTCTGCTCGACAATGGCGACGAGATTTTGATCCCCAGCCCCGACTATCCGCTCTGGACGGCGTGCGCAACCCTCGCCGGCGGTCATCCCGTGCACTATCTATGCGATGAGCAGGCGGATTGGTATCCCGACCTGGAGGATATGGAGTCCAAGATCACGAGCGCGACCAAGGCCCTCGTCATCATCAACCCCAACAACCCCACGGGCTCGGTCTACCCGCGCGAGGTGCTCGAGGGCATCGTCGAGGTTGCGCGCAGGCATCAGCTGATGATCTTTGCCGATGAGATCTACGACCGTCTGTGCATGGACGGCTACGAGCACGTCTCGATTGCCTCGCTCGCTCCCGATCTGCCCTGCGTTACCTTTAGCGGCCTTTCCAAGTCGCACATGATCGCGGGCTATCGTATTGGCTGGATGGTGCTTTCGGGCAACCAGCGCTGCATGAGCGACTTCATTATGGGTATCAACATGCTCTCTAACATGCGCCTGTGCTCCAACGTGCCGGCCCAGTCGATCGTCCAGACGGCGCTCGGTGGCCATCAGTCGGTCAACGACTACATCCGTCCCGGCGGTCGTGTCTACGAGCAGCGCAACTTTGTGTATGAGGCACTCAACAAGATCGATGGCATCTCGGTGGTCAAGCCGCGCGCGGCGTTCTATATCTTCCCCAAGATGGATGTTAAGAAGTTCAACATCACCGATGACGAGCAGTTTGCCCTCGACCTGCTGCACGAGAAGAAGATTCTGATCACGCGCGGCGGCGGCTTTAACTGGGCCGAGCCCGATCACTTCCGCATCGTGTACCTGCCGCGCATGGAAGTGCTCAAAGAGTCGCTCGAAGACCTCGCCGATTTCTTTGATCACTACCGCCAGGCGTAGGGGATAGAAGTTCCGCACTATGAAGAGCTCCCTGCAGTTGCTTGGCTGCAGGGAGCTTTCTTGAATTGGCGCAACTATATAACTATTCCTTGGCAGTGGTCGATTTCGTGCTGGATGATCTCGGCGGTGTAGCCCGAGAAGTTTTTGATGCGGCGGACAAAGTTCTCGTCCAAATACTCAACCTTAATGCGGCGATATCGGGTACAGGGACGCTCGCCGGCCAGCGAGAGGCATCCTTCGCTCGTCTGATAGGCATTGACCTGCTCAAGAATTTGAGGGTTGTACATCAGGAGCGCCCTGTTGCCGTCCTTTACGCAGATGATGCGTTTGCGCACCCCGATCATGTTGGCGGCGAGGCCCACGCACTCGTGCTCATGCTCGTGGAGCGTATCCAGGAGGTCCTGCCCGGTCGCGGCATCGTCGGGTCCTGCGTCTTCGGAAGGCAGGCGCAAAAAGAACTCGGATTTCATGATGGGCTTGATCATGGCGGGCTCCTCATGTCTTATGCTTTCGTGGACTTTTAATAATAGCGCGGAAGGAAAGCTGTGCGTCCGCGTTACAATCTTTCGAGGTTGGACCATGTTGTCAGACTCGTCGTGTATGGCGTCTGGCGTAAGTCTAGGGCTCATTTTTCGCCCTGGACTGTTCCTCTGGGGCGATGCGACTGTCGTTCCAAGAGGAAGGAAATGCATGGGGAGCAAATCTCAGCAACAAGTTAAAGTAACGCCATCCGGCACTGCGGCGCTTCTCGTCGTAATGTATATTGCAGCCTTTGTTGCCGCGTTTAACGAGAACATCATTAACGTGGCGTTGCACGACACTATGGCGGCCTTTTCGGTGAGTGCCACCACGGCGCAGTGGCTCGTTTCGGGCTACATGATCGTGACGTCGATCTTTACGGCCATCATGGCCTTCCTGTCCGGTCGTTTCTCGACGCGCAAGCTGCTGTTTTTCGCATGCGGATGCATGGTCGCCGGCGAAGTCCTGTGCCTGGTCGCTCCGTCGTTTAGCGTTTTGCTGCCAAGCCGTATTTTGCAGGCTGCGGGATCGGGCATCTTGTTCCCGCTCATGATGAATGTGGTGCTGTCTTGTGCCCCGCGCAAGAAGCTCGGTCTGTATCTGAGCCTGGGCGGCGCCTGCATTACGCTAGGACCGGCGTTTGGACCCGTGATCAGCGGTCTTATGTGCACGTTATTTGGCTGGAGGGCGGTATTCGTAGTGCCGCTGGTGGGCGGCATTGCGGTCGCCGCGGCGGGCGTTAAGCTTGTTCAGAATGTCGGAGAGCGCTCGAACACCACGCTTGATATTCTGTCGGTTGTTTTGCTCGCGGTCGGCATTACGGCATTTGTGTATTCCGTAGGCGAGTTCTCGGCCAATCTGATTGCCGGTGTCGTGGCGCTTTTCGCCGCCGTTGTGCTGCTCGGCCTGTTTGCGGCCCGTCAGCTCAAGCTCGAGCATCCGGTGCTTAACGTGCGTCCCATGGCGAGCGTTTGCTTTTGGCCTGCGTGCCTGCTTGTGGTGGTGTCGATGATGACGACGTTCTCGATGAGCGTTTTGTTGCCGCTCTATTTTGAGGGCGCATACGGCATGACCGCACTTATTGCGGGCCTGCTCATTTTGCCGGCGATTGCCTGCAACGCCGTGACCTCGATTGTGGGCGGACGTGTGATGGACGCCCGTGGCGCATGGCCGCTGCTGCCGGTCGGCTTTGCCCTGATTGCCGTGGGACAGACTGCCATCTCGATGACGGCGGCAAGCATGAACATCGGCGTCGTCGTGGCGCTGACCGTTGTGGTGTATGCCGGAGTCGGTTTGGTGCTGAGCCCCTCGCAAACGGCCGGCTTGGAGACGCTGCCCGCCGCTGAGCATCCTCACGGAACGGCATTGCTCAACACGTGGAACATGATTGCCGCATCGTTTGGCCCGTCGCTGTTTATCGGCCTGCTCTCGAGTTCTGCGGCGACTGCCGGTGTCGCTGGCGCTGCGACGGACGTTGCCCAGGCGATTGGATTTGCAGCTGCCGTGCGTGTGGCGGCTGTAATTGCCGTGGTTGGGTTCGCGACGTCGCTGGTGTACGCTCGTCGCGAGTCGCACATGTCGCATTAATGTGTGCACATAGATTCTGCAGCTAGATTGGATGGCGACACCATAAACTAATGGACGTTTTGCCGAGAGGCATGAATGTTTAAAGCGCAAAGAGTGCGCGACGGGCCCCGCGAATGGGGCGATGATGCCCGAGAGGGCCAAGAAGGAGTCTCATGTCTGAGAACGAGGAGATCATGAACGAGACCGAGAACGAGACCATGGCTGCCGAGGTCGAGGCAGTCGAGACCGTGGAGACCGAAGCTGCCGAGGTTGAGGCTGCTGACGAGGTTTCCGCCGAGGAGGAGGCCGAGGTTGTCGAGGCCGCCGTTGATTACGATGACGAAGAGCTGATGGACAAGATGCAGAAGGCCGCCCGCCTGCTGCGTAGCCGTCGCTTTGCTATTTCCAAGGAGGAGGAGGCCAAGGCCGAGCGCATGGCGAACATCGAGCGCGCCATCAAGCTTCTTGACCTCAAGCCCAAGATGGAGCAGAAGGAAATGTCCGACCTGCTGGGCATGCGCCTTCGTGAGCTCGATGGCCTGATGGCCGAGGCCGAGGCTGCCGATCTGGTCGGCCGCATCGACGACGCCGAGGGCGATATGCGCAAGATCGTCGTCTTCGCTGCCGAGGATGCCGCTGAGGGCCTGGTCGAGCTTGCCAACAAGAAAGAGAAGCTTCTGCCCGAGCTTTCTTACGAGGAGGCTACCGAGCTGATGGCCGCTCTCGATAAGGTTATCGCTCCGCTCGTCGCCATGGGCCTGGACGAGGACCGCGGTCCTCGCGGCGGCCGTGACGACCGCGGTGGCCGTGGCAGCGACCGTGGCGGTCGCGGCGGCTTTGGCGATCGCGGTGGCCGTGGCGGCGACCGTGGCGGTCGCGGTGGCCGCGGCGGCTTTGGTGACCGCGGCGGCGACCGTGGCGGTCGCGGCGGCTTTGGCGGCAACCGTGGTGGCTATGGCGACCGCGGTGGCAACCGTGGCGGCTTTGGTGGCAACCGTGGTAACGACCGCGGCGGTCGCGGTGGCGATCGTGGCGGCCGCAACGGCGGCGGCTTCCGCGGCAATCGCTTTTAGGGGTTACGCGGTTCTACGAACCGCGTAACTAATTGACGCTGCGCTCCCACCAGAGCGACAACTTGTCATTCAAAGAGGGCGGCATGACCAGAAGGTCTATGC
>CATZIU010000008.1:0-79286 GCA_958420165.1 uncultured Collinsella sp.
CGGGGGCTCCTGTCGTTTCCGTGCCCTCGGATTGGGTCATAGTGTCTGACTTTTGTTCTACCGGCGGTCCTTTTCTAATAGTCATTGGGGACGTTCTTAAATGACTAGTCAAACAAGAACGTCCCCAACGACTAGCCAAACAAGAACGTCCCCAATGACTAACCCTTACGACAGTTCGTCGGCTATTTGGTGTTCGTAGAAGGCTTCTACTACGGCGTTGAAATCGCGGGCGAAGTCTTCCATGGTTCCGCACCAGGTGGCTCGGCTGGGTTTTCCCTGGCCAACATAGGCAGTTTGAATGCCGCAGGCGGGGCTGGGGAAGTCGCGCTTGGGGTCATTGCCCACCATAAGGACCTCGTGTGGCTCGAGTCCCATCACCTGAAGCTGCTCGAGATAGTAGGTGGCATCGGGCTTGCAGCGGGTGGTGTTTCCCATGTGCGTGACGAGCTCAAAGGGGGCGTCGGCCAGGTCGCCCCAACCCATGCGGCACTCGATGGCCCCCTGCGGAAAGCTGGGGTTGGTAAAGAGCGCGCAGCGCAGCCCTGCATCCTGTACGGCCTGGAGAGCGGCGTGTGCGCCCGGCATGGCGTGGGCGTTGATGACATCGTCATTCTTGTGCGGAAGCACTTCGCGGTCGTAGTAGGTAAACGCCTCGTAGATGAGGGGATCGGAGAGGCAAATGCCACACCGGCGCTCAACCTCTTCTTGGTAGAACTCAAGATTGGTGCGATTGTCCGTGCCGCTGCGGCGATTGGCGTTGAGGTCGACCAGGATGGTGCCGAGGCGTGCCATCGTGCCACCGCGGCTGCGGCGCCCGATATCCGCGAGCATCGATGAGACATCCTTAAAATAGCGAAGGATGAACGCGTTGAGGTTGATGCTAAGAAGCGTTTCGTCCATATCGAAAACGACAGCTTTGAGCACGCGAGCACCTTTCTCGAAAAATCGATCTAGAATCGTTGGCTCCGGATACTTTACCCCAAAGCCGTATGCCTAACTGCCTATCGTCAATTTATGGAGACGGTCGTCCACAAGATTGCGAAAAAGTCTCCATACGAGTAAAAAATCGCAGTTCGCGCTTGAAATCGAAGTAATTTCCCCGTAATCTATACGAACGTGATTGCATAAGCGTCACATCAGTATCTGTCGGCTCCCGAGTGTTCCTAAACGTTGTGTGCTTGTCGCACCCTTCTGTAGGTCCTAGCAATCGGGGCCCCGTAGTTCGAAAGGGGTCCACCTTTGAGTGAGATTCAGAACTCGTCCATTTTCTCTCTTGACGATGTCAACGAGGAGGAGATGAACAACCTCATCGACGGTACGATTACCGACTTTGATGAGGGCGATCTCGTTAACGGCACTGTCGTTAAGATCGAGCATGACGAGGTGCTCGTTGACATCGGATTCAAGTCCGAGGGCGTTATCCCGGTCCGCGAGCTGTCCATCCGCAAGGACGCTAACCCTGCAGACATCGTTGCACTTGGTGATCCCATCGAGGCTCTGGTTCTCCAGAAGGAGGACAAGGACGGTCGTCTGGTCCTGTCCAAGAAGCGTGCCGAGTACGAGCGTGCTTGGAACCGCATCGAGGAGAAGTTCAACTCCGGCGAGAACGTCGAGGGCGAGGTTATCGAGGTTGTCAAGGGCGGCCTGATCCTCGACATCGGCCTGCGTGGCTTCCTGCCCGCTTCCCTCGTCGACCTCCGTCGTGTCAAGGACCTCACCTCCTACATGGGCACCCGCATCGAGGCCCGCGTCATCGAGATGGACCGCAACCGCAACAACGTCGTCCTCTCCCGTCGCGTCGTGCTCGAGGAGTCCCGTAAGGCCGAGCGCTCCGAGATCCTGTCCAAGCTCAAGTCTGGCATGCGTCTCCAGGGCACCGTTTCCTCCATCGTCGACTTCGGCGCCTTCGTCGACCTCGGCGGTATCGACGGCCTCATCCACATCTCCGAGCTCTCTTGGAACCACGTCAACCATCCTTCCGAGGTTGTCAAGGTCGGCCAGGAGGTCGAGGTCGAGGTTCTCGACGTCGATCTCAACCGCGAGCGCATCTCCCTTGGTCTCAAGCAGACCACCGAGGATCCGTGGCGCGCACTGGTCAAGAAGTACCCCGTCGGCGCTATCGTCGAGGGCACTGTGACCAAGCTTGTCCCGTTCGGCGCTTTCGTCGATCTGGGCGAGGGCATCGAGGGCCTGGTGCACATCTCCGAGATGGCCAACAAGCACGTCGATCAGCCTTCTCAGGTCACCCACGTGGGCGACAAGGTTCAGGTCAAGGTCATGGAGATCGACCTCGACCGTCGTCGTATCTCCCTGTCCATGAAGTCTGCTGCTGAGACTCTGGGCGTCGAGATCGAGGTTACCCCGCTGCCTTCCGAGAAGAAGGACGAGGAGACCGACGCCGAGTAAATCGGTTTGACGATCACTTGTTTTAAGGGATCCGTCCGCAATGGACGGGTCCCTTTTTGCATTTGCTGCTGATGCGCGCGATGCTACCAGGGCGCAATGCTGCCTGTACTGTCCACAGGCTATTGGGTTGTCGGTGCATGAAAAATGCCGACATCCCGCCTCGGGGAGGAGGCGGGAACACACCGAGTAGACGGAGGGGTGCGGAGCGCGGTCACGTCTCGACTGGCGACGTTGCCCATCGACGACCCTATTGTACTGCATGGCGTGGTTCTTGGTTTATCGTGTCGAACGCTTGTGTTGTGCCATTGCCTGCGGCAACGGTGTGCTACACTTTTGCACTGCTGAGTGGGCCAGACGGTTGCGCGATGTGCTGCTTGCAGCACGCGTGAGGAAAGTCCGGGCTCCAGAGGGCGGGATGCCGGCTAACGGCCGGGCGGAGTGATCCGACGGAAAGCGCCGCAGAAAAGAAGACTCCCACCTGCGCCGCAAGGCGTAAAGGGAAAAGCTGAAACGGTGGTGTAAGAGACCACCAGCGTCGTGGCAACACGGCGGCTTGGCAAGCCCCATCCGGAGCAAGCGCGAATAGGAACGCTATGGGCCGGCCCGGTCCGCGTTCGGGTAGCGTGCGTGGAGCTGCACGGTAACGTGCAGACAAGATAAATGACCGTTCACGACAGAACCCGGCTTACAAGCCCACTCAGCATTTTTGTTACCCTGACAATCGATATGGTGTTTGCCGTATTATTGAGGCTGTTTGTTGCTTTGCTTGTTGTTGAGGGGCTTTGTTGGACAGCTATTTTACTCTGCAATCGAACATTGAGGTTTCGGGCGAGTTTGCGGACCGCAAGAGCCGGTTTATTGCCCAGCTGGTCCATATTGAGTCCGAGGATGAGGCGAATGCCTTTATCGAGACCGTTCGCAAGCGTCATTACGACGCTCGACACAATGTTCCCGCGTGGATTTTGGTCGATGGACGTGAGCGCCAGAGCGATGACGGTGAGCCGAGCCGCACGAGCGGCATGCCGACACTCGAGGTGCTGCGCGGCGCAGGGCTCAAAAATGTTTGCTGCGTGGTGACGCGCTATTTTGGTGGCACGCTGCTGGGACCTGGTGGCTTGGTACGTGCCTATACTGCGGCGACGCAGGCGGCGGTGGCAGCTGCTCGGGAGGCTGGGCAGATCGTCGAGATGACGAGTGTCGTGCCTGTTGACGTGCACGTGGCCTATCCGCAGTATGAGCAGGTGCTTCGCTTGGCGCAGGATTCGGGTGCCAAGGTTTCGGATACCGATTACGCGGATGCCGTGACACTTCACTTGGTGTTTAAAGCGGGGGAGCAGGAGCCGTTTTGCGCTAAGATGCGCGAGCTTATGGCGGGGCGCGAGGAGATTGAGGTAGGCGCTCCCGAATTTGCTGAGTTCTAACGGCGGCGGCCGGCGTGCTTTTGGATTGGTTCCATGCGCGCCGGCCGCCGTTTTATGTTGCTGCCGTTTACTCGGCGAGCTGCTTTAGCACATCGCAGGCGATCTCGACGGCATCGTCGATGCAGCCGGGGCAGCTGCGGAGCGGACCCTTGTCCGATCCGATGCCCTTGAGCGTGCCGCAGACGGTCGTCGTGTTCTTCTCGCCAAAACGCTTGGCGATTTCGCGCGACAGCTTGTAGGTCTGGCCCTTGGTCTTGGGGTTTTCCATGCCGTCGCTCATTACAAAGCCCATGATGGCCACGGCGCCCGAGATGGCGCCGCAGGTTTCGGTCATGCCGCCCATGCCGGCGCCAAATCCCTCGGTGAGGGTAAAGGCGGTCTGGGGGTCGAGGCCGACGGCAGGTGCGAGCGTGCAGGCGACGGCCTGTGCGCAGTTGAAGCCACGGGCGTGATATTCGGTAGCCTGAGCCTGACAGGCGGTGATGTCGAGCTGGGCCGTATCGATTTGCTTCATCGTTGTCTCCTTGGTCACGGTGTACCCGCCTATGGTACTCGTGACGGTGCATGTAATCCATCGAGAGCTTCATGTATGCCTCATTTTATCTATCGAGTAAATGCCCAAGGCTTGAGATAAATACCCCTGATCAATTTGTCCCATAACCTACCTTGGGGATGGGTTGAGAGGGGTGCAGGGTAGCGGTATCGTGAACCGAATAAAACGTAACCCAGGCAAGGGAGCTAGATATGAGCGAGCAGACCATCGGTACGACGTGTGTTCAGGGCGGTTATCGCCCGGGCGATGCAGAGCCGCGTCAGGTGCCTATCTACCAGTCCACCACGTGGAAGTACGATACGTCCGAGCACATGGGCAAGCTGTTCGACTTGGAGGAGTCGGGCTACTTCTATAGCCGTCTGCAGAATCCCACATGCGACCTGGTTGCCGCCAAGATCTGCGAGATGGAGGGCGGTACCGCTGCGATGCTCACGAGCTCGGGCATGGCTGCGAACTTCCTCGCGATCTTTAACGTTGCCGGCGCCGGCGATCACGTGGTCGCAAGCTCTGCCATCTATGGCGGCACGTACAACTTGCTTGCCCACACCATGGGCCGTATGGGGCTGACCTGCACGTTCGTTGCCCCCGACTGCACCGATGAGGAGTTGGAGGCAGCCTTCCAACCCAATACTAAGCTCGTCTTTGGCGAGACGATCGCCAACCCCGCCCTTGCCGTGCTCGATATTGAGCGCTTTGCCAAGGCCGCACATGACCACGGCGTGCCGCTGATGGTCGACAACACCTTCCCGACGCCCGTGATGTGCCGTCCCTTTGAGTGGGGCGCCGACATCGTTACGCACTCCACCACCAAGTACATGGATGGACATGCTGCCTACCTGGGCGGCGTGATTGTCGACCACGGCCAGTTTGACTGGATGGCTCATGCGGACAAGTTCCCGGGTCTCACCACGCCCGACGAGAGCTACCACGGCGTGACGTATGCCGAGAAGTTCGGTCGCGAGGACGCCTTCATTACCAAGGCCACCGCTCAGCTCATGCGCGATCTTGGCCCTATGCAGAACCCGCAGGCGGCGTTCTTCCTGAATAGCTCGCTCGAGAGCCTCCATGTGCGCATGCCACGTCATTGCGAGAACGGCCTGGCCGTTGCCAAGTTCCTGCAGAGCCATCCCAAGGTGCGCTTCGTGAGCTATCCGGGCCTGGAGGGCGACAAGTACTACGACATGGCTCAGAAGTACATGCCCAACGGTACCTGCGGCGTCGTGAGCTTTGGCTTTACCGGTGGTCGTGCGGCGGCCGAGACCTTTATGAAGAGTCTCAAGCTCGCCCAGATTGCCACGCACGTGGCCGATGCTCGCACCTGCTGCCTGCACCCGGCAAACGCCACCCATCGCCAGATGAACGACGAGGAGCTCATCGCCTGCGGCATCTCCGCCGACATGGTGCGCCTGTCGTGCGGCCTTGAGGACACGGCCGATCTGATTGCCGACCTTGAGCAGGCGCTCGAGCAGTGCTAGGCTAGCGTGCGTGCGAGGCGTGGGACGGCTTTTCGGCTGACGACGTCCTCATAGTTCCGATTCCGTAGGCGGGACCCCGATCGTGTCCGTTTGTAGGCGATTGGGGTCCCGTTTTTGCGTTGCACGATAGAAAGGATATACATGGAGAAAACTGCCGAGCAGCTGCGCCGCGAACACATTGCCCTAGAGGGCGACACCCACGGTAAGAATAAATGGGCGATTCTGTTCACCGTGCTCGTCATGACCTTTATGGCGTGTCTGGATGCGAGCATCGTGACGGTGGCGCTCCCAGTGATGCAAAAGGAGCTGGGGGTGGGTCTCGACCGCATTCAGCTCGTGAGCTCGGTGTATCTGCTCGCGACGTGCGTCGCCATGCTGCCGTTTGGCCGCTTGGGCGATGTGCGCGGCAAGGTGAATGTGTTCCAGCTTGGTGTAATCGTCTTTACGGGTGGCTCGTTGCTTTGCGGGCTTTCGGCTTCGCTTGAGGTGCTTATCTTGGCGCGTTTCGTGCAGGGCATTGGCTGTGCCGCCGCGATGGCCAACAATATGGGCATCATCACCGAGTCGTTTCCGGCGCGTGAGCGCGGCCGTGCCATGGGCATTCTGGCGACCTTTGTGGCTCTTGGCATGATGTGCGGCCCCGTGCTCGGCGGCGTGCTGGTGGCGAGCTTTCCCTGGGAGAGCATCTTCCTTATCAATCTGCCCATTGGCGTAATCTCGTTTATCGTGGGACTCTATACGCTGCCGCATGTGAAGCCGGAGGCTGGCGAACGCCCTATGCCGTTGACAGAGGCGGCGCGTCGCTGCTTTGCGAGCTCGGCTTTCACGATTAACCTGGCTTGCATGCTTATCGTGTTCGTGGGTATCGGTGCCTCCGAGTTTGTGCTGCCGTTCTACTTTCAGGACGCCCACGGCTTTAGCTCCGATATCTCCGGCCTGTTGTTTTTGGCGATGCCGGTCGTGAATGCCTTTGTGGGCCCGCTTTCGGGCTCGGTGTCCGACCGTGTTGGTTGTGAAGCGCCCACGGCCGTTGGCCTGGGCGTGTACGTGTGCGGTCTCTTTGCGGTGAGCACGCTTGACGAGCACTCTTCCATCTTGATGATCGTGTGCTGCGTTGCGTTTATGTCGTGCGGCACGTCGATCTTCCAGAGTCCCAATAATTCGCTGTATATGGGTTCGGCTCCGCGTGAGGCGCTTGGCTTTGCGGGCAGCTTGAGCAGCTTGGCGCGCTATGCGGGCATAGCGCTGGGTATTACGGCGGCGTCGCGCATCCTGTATGGACAGACGAGCGCGGCGATGGGCAAGACGGTCACGAGCTATGTGGCGGGTCGTCCGGACGTGTTCCTCTTTGGCTTCCGTTTGGTATTCTACGTGCTGATGGCCGTTGCTACCGTGGGCTTTGCGCTCACATTGGTACGTTTGGTGAGGACGCGCACCCGGCATTAGCGTGTTGGGAGGCTGTCTGCCACGAATCGGGCCTGTCTACTGGTCTTGCAGCTTTATGGTGCGATACGGCTTGTGGGGCGGTCGGGGGTCGGTCCGTGGTAGACTATCGAACAACGTTTATTAATCGCGCGGTATCGTTGCCGCGAGAAGGGGTTGCGCCATGCAGGAGCTTGAGGATCGTATTCGCCATGACGGCATCGTAAAGGCCGGTAACGTCCTTAAGGTTGATGCCTTCCTCAACCACCAGTGCGACGTTGAGCTGTTCGACCACATGGGCGCCGAGTGGGCCCGTCTGTTCGAGGGTGTCGAGATCAACAAGATCCTGACGATCGAGGCTTCGGGCATTGGCATGGCTTGCATTGCAGCCCAGCATTTTGGCGGCGTGCCGGTGGTCTTTGCCAAGAAGGCCCAGTCCATCAACCTTGACGGCGAGCAGTATGCCACGACCATCTACTCCTTTACCAAGCAGAAGGAGTACCCGGTCATCGTCGGCAAGCGCTTCCTGTCCGAGGGCGACAAGGTTCTGATCATCGACGATTTCCTGGCCAACGGCTGCGCGCTTGAGGGCCTTATTAAGATCTGCGAGGCTGCGGGCGCCGAGGTTGCCGGCATCGGCATTGCTGTGGAGAAGGGCTTCCAGGGCGGTGGCGATAAGCTCCGCGAGCGCGGCTTCCGCGTTGAGAGCCTGGCCCGTATCGCCGAAATGGACTGCGAGAACGGCGAGATCACGTTCGCCTAGGCGCGCAGCACAAGCGATTGGTATGCGATGTGACAAAGGGACTGTCCCTTTGTCACATTTTTTGTATGAGGGGAGGTTTTGATATGGATGAGAACAAGATGGGATGGCGCGAGTATGCGCGCTATGCCGAGATGACGGCCGAGGAGTTGGCGCGCGATTGCGAGGTGCAGGTGTTTCGCGCGACGGGTCCGGGCGGGCAGGGAGTGAACACGACGGACTCGGCGGTGCGCATGAAGCATAGGCCCACGGGGATTACCGTGACGGCGCGCGAGAGCCGCAGTCAGTTCCAAAACCGTAGTAGCTGCCTGCGTAAGCTGCGCGCTGAGCTTGGGCGTCGCGGGCGTCCACCGCGCCGACGCGTAAAGACCAAGGTGCCTCAGCGCTCTCGCCAGTGCAGACTCAATGACAAGCACTTCAACGCCATTAAAAAGGCCAACCGTCGCAAGCCGGGTAGCGACGAATAGCCTCCTCATGAGTTGCGGTGAAATAGGGACTGTTTTGCGGCTTTAGCTGCATAAACAGTCCCTATTTCACCGCAACTTAGGTGGGGTTAGCGGGTGGGGCGCCAGACATGGAGGGCGCCGGCGAGGATGTCGACCTCGATGCGCGAGGCGACGATGGGCTCGCCGTCGGCTTGGATGGGGTAGTCTGGCTCCTCAAAAGTGAGCTCGGCATGGCGGCAGTGGCGCATGCGAACCGGTGGCAGCTTGGTGTGGTGGCCATCTTTGGCCGAAAGGAACATGGGAAGCGCGACCGCACGAGGGACGGGGCCGCAGGCGTAGCAGACGTCGAGTATGCCGTCGCAGGGGTCGGCATCGGGACAGATGCGATAGCCCGAGCCATACGTGGGGCCCAGCTGAATCGCCATGATGATCGCCCTCACGCGCTCGGCGGGCGCCCCGTCAAAGCTGACTGTCATGGGGTAGTTGCGATAGCGCAGGCCAAACTGCTCAAGTCCCGAAAGGGTGTAGAGCGGCGCGCCCGTCAAGCCGGTCTTTTTGCGCAGCTCGGTGGTGCCCAGGCCGATGGCGGCATCGATGCCGACCGAAAGCGTCTGGTCGTAGTACTCAACGGAAGCCTCGCCGATACCGTTTGCGGGGTTCCATGAGCGAATGCGCCCGATGTCCTGACGCTGCAGCTCGCAGGTGAGCAACGCGCCAAAATCCTTACCGGAGAAATCATCGATACCGAGCGTTTGGGCAAAATCGTTGCCGGAGCCTACGGGCAGGACGGCAAGAGCGGGCCGGACCGCCTCATCCTGTGTCATAAGCCCGTTGACGACCTCGTGAATCACGCCGTCGCCGCCAAGGGCGATAACGGTGCGATAGCCCTGGGCCTGCGCGGCCAGCTCCTTGGCGTGTCCCATGCGCTCGGTCAGCACCAGGTCAAACTGGGATGCGCTCGCGGTCATGTCCAAAAAGCGCTGCAGGCGCTCGGCAACTTCGCGCGCCGCACCCGACTGGGCGGCTGGGTTGGCGATGATGAGCGTGCGACCAAAATCAGTTGCGTGCATGGAACGACTCCCGGCGTATGACGTGACGGTGCGGTCGCGCTCAGGTCGAATTGCCCCCGATTGTGGCTGCACGGCGAATACTTACGTCTACTCTATCAGGTCGTTGTGGCGCTCGATAGCATCCGCTACCGTACCGCCCTCATCCACAATAAGCGAACGGCGCTTGGGCGAGATGATGCGCTGGGCGGGGTACACGCCGCGGTGTCCGGCGGTTAGGTAGCTGATAAAGGCCACGATGACAAAGAACCCGGCTGCCGTGCCGTGGAACAGGTCGATGGCCATCATACAGGTGGTGATGGGCACGTTAAGGCCGGCGCAGAACACGCCGAGCATGCCGAGAGCCGCCAGAAAGCTGGGGTCGATTCCGACGAGGCAGCCGATCCAGCCGCCGAGCGCCGCACCGATGCCAAACAGGGGCGTGACCTCGCCGCCTTGGAAGCCGGCGCCCAGGGTGAGCGCTGTGACGACCAACTTGATGGCTGCGTCCGCCAGGGTGGTGTTGCCTGCAAATCCGGCGCCGGAAAGCCACGTGGAAAGGCCGGCGTAGTCCCAGGCGTCGAGGAGGGCATAGGCGGCCAAAACCACGAGTGCGCCTATAAGTGCGCGAACAAGGTAATTGGTGATAAAGCGACCGTACAGGCTCTTGACGGTTCGAACCGACCAGGCAAAGAGGCGTGCCGTCAGACCGAAGATAATGGCGCTGGTAACAACGATGACGACCGTTTTGGGCGTCATGGCGGGAACGCTGGCGATAACATTCGCCTCGTACTCGGTTCCCAAGGCAAGCGACGTAAAGTAGCCGGTAAACGAGGCAACCAGGCAGTAGATGCCTGCGGTGTAGTCGATCTTGCCGATAAAGCACATCTCCATGCCAAAAAACGCGCCGGCGAGGGGCGAGCCGAATACGGCGCCAAAAGCGGATGAGATGCCGGCGAGCATGAGGTCGTGGTGATCATGCTTCTTGAGGTGGGCGAGGCTCGAGATGTTGCTGGCGATGGTGCCGCCAATCTGCACCGCAGCTCCCTCGCGACCGGCCGATCCGCCCGTGAGGTGCGTGAGCGTGGAGCAGACGAAGGTGAGGACGGCCATGCGCATATGGATGAGACGTGTGCCCAGAGCGGAGTCGATGACCAGGTTGTTACCTCGTTTGGCGGCAAGGCCGTGGTTCTTGTAGACCCACGCGGTGGCCATGCCCACAACGGGAAGCAGCGCGTAGATCCACGCATGGTGCTCGCGATAGTCGGTCGCGATATTCAGCGAAGCCAAAAACGCCCAAGCGGCAACGCCCATGGCGAGCGAGACGATGACGACGAGTACGAGCAACTTGGCGCTCGCGAGTAGGTTGCGGACGTTGCGGCGCGTGTCGGCAGCTAAGAGATGCTCGGAGCGGGTGATCTGATTCCTACCGGCCATGATGACGTCGTTCAGGGAGAAAAAGCCGCCGTCGTCGATCGGCCGGGAATGATCCTGCGCCTCGTTTGCGCTTTCGGGTTTGTCGTTATGAGCCATACGTTCCTCTTTTAGGTTGCAACGCAAGCATTATAGAACGCGGTAAACGCGACGAGCCGGTGGGTTGGTTTCCATTCTGTTTCGCGGCCTGCAACCGACAGGTGTATTTGCGGGTACAGGCCGAGTCACGGTCGTGCGACGGGGGATTATACTGAGACAAGCATAAAGAATCGGCGCCCCTGTTGTGCGCCGTGGCATTAAGAGGTGCATATGGCAGAGAAACTCATTCCGCTGGATGACGCACAGTCGATTGTCCTGTCGCACGTTGCTCCGACCGATCTCGTCGAGATTCCCGTGTGGCAGGCCTCCGGTCTTCCCCTGGCCGAGGACGCGGTGGCCGATATCGACATCTCGCCGTTTGCCAACAGCGCTATGGACGGATATGCCGTGCGCTCGGCGGACTTGGCGCAGGCATCTGGCGAGGCGCCGGTGACGCTCGATGTTATCGGACATGAGGCCGCGGGTCATGTGTTTGGGGACGCAATCGGCGCGGGCGAGACGGTCCGCATCATGACGGGCGCGCCGGTGCCCGAGGGTGCCGATGCCGTGGTGAAGTACGAGATCGTCGATGTGCTCGACGGCGACGGCAACGAGGGCTCGCGTGTGAGGTTCTCGGCGCCGGCCAAGGTGGGGGAGAACGTTCGCTCTGCCGCCGAGGAGGCCCATGCCGGCGACGTCGTGATGCGCGCTGGCGAGGTTGTGGCTCCGGCGGGCGCCGGCTTGCTGGCGAGCGCCGGGTATGCGAGCGTGAAGGTGCACGCTGCCCCACGTGTGGGCATCATCTCGCTGGGCACGGAACTGGTCGCACCGAGCAAGGTACCGACGCGCGGTCAGATTCGCGATTCCAACTCCTCAGCGCTGATGGCCGAGGCGCTCGATGCGGGAGCCGAGCCCGTGTTCTACGGCATTGCGCCCGATGATGAGCAGGCGATTGCCGAGCTGGTGCATCGTGCCGTGCAGGAGTGCGATTTTGTCATTACGAGCGGTGGCGCCTCGGCGGGTGATTACGATTTCGTGACGGCGCTCGTCCGGCGCGAGGGCGAGGTGCTGTTTGACCGCATCTCGATGCGTCCGGGCAAGGCCATCACGTTTGGCTTGCTCGGGGGTAAGCCGTATTTGGGGCTTTCGGGCAATCCCGCGGCGGCGTATGTGGGCTTTGAGATGCTCGCCCGCCCGGCGATTCGCAAGATGCGCGGATTTGCCGAAGGCATGCGTCCCGTGCAGCAGGCGACGCTCACGCACGGCGTGAAAAAGCGCCAGGACCGACGCTTCTTCGATCGCGCCACGGTTTTGCGTGACCCCGAGACCGGTGAGCTGTTGGTGACCGAGGCCAAGACGCAGAATTCGGCGCTGCTCGGCACGATGCAGCGGGCCAACTGCCTGCTGCGTATTGACGAAGGGCCGTGCGAGCTCAAGTCGGGAGATGTCGTGGACGTTGTGCGCGTCGACCTGCCCGAGGGCGCCGTGTTGTAGGAGGAATGCTATGGAGCTGAAGATATCGATCGTGACGTGCTCGGATACGCGCGATCTTGCCCAGGACGAGGCCGGAGCCGCACTCGAGGAACTTATCGAGGCGCAGGGCTGGGCGGTCGCCTCACACGTGGTCGTGCGCGACGACGCCAGCGAGATCGGTGATGCCATTGTGGAAGCCGCCGATGAGTGTCACGCCAATGTCGTGCTCACCTGCGGCGGAACTGGGCTTTCGATGCGCGATGTGACGCCCGAGGCGACGCGTGCCGTCTGCGACCGCGATGTGCCGGGTATTGCAGAGGCAATCCGTGCGTACTCGATGACTAAGACGCGCCGCGCCATGCTCTCGCGCGCTATTTGCATGCAACGAGGTCATACGCTTGTCGTAAACTTTCCCGGTTCTACGAAGGCCGCTCGCGAAAGCTGGGAGGCCATAGCAGACCAGCTGGAGCATGCGGCTCAGATGACAGCGGGCGGCGGGCACGCCAAATAAGCGGTTTACCTGCGGCGGGGCGACCTGAACGGTTGCTCCGCCTTTGTTTTCCGCCGAAGCGACGCCGAGGTGCACGGTAGCTCGAAACTATTCTCTAGCGAGAATAGTTTCTCACTATCATTATTCGCGCAGAAGTATAATTTGATTGCAGATTAAAGCCCGCGGTGGGGTACCCGGGCACAAGATCCGAAAGGGTTGAATATGTTCGATATGGTTTCTCGCCGCGGATTCGTCTCGCTTTCTGCTGTCGCCGCTGCCGGCCTTGGTCTTGCCGGCTGCTCGGGCAGCAAGACGTCCGAGCCGGCCGGATCCGATGCCGGCTCCGCCAAGGCCTCTTCCAAGAAGGAAACCGTCGAGCTGCAAGTCTTTGCTGCCAACTCGCTCGAGAAGGCTTTGCTCGAGGTTCAGGAGCTCTACACAGAGCAGACCGGCACCACGTTTGCCGACACGCAGTTCAAAGCGTCTGGCGACCTTGTCGAGCAGATGCGCGCCGGCGCCACGGTCGACGTGCTCATCACAGCCTCCAAGGGCACCATGGACGACGCTGAGACCGCCGAGCTCGTCGACGCCGACACCCGTGAGGATATGTTCGTCAACGACCTCGTGATTATTCGCGCCGAGGGCTCCGACACCAAGGTCGAGGCCATCGCCGACGTCGCGAATCTGGACGGCAAGATCGCCATCGGCGACGCCAAGACCGTCCCCGCCGGAAAGTACGCCAACCAGTCTCTGGCCTCCGTGGGCCTCTACACCGGCACCGAGGGCGACGACGGCGAGTATGCGCCCGAGATCGCCGACAAGGTGGCCCTGGCCGACAAGGTCGGCACTGCTGCGTCTTACGTCTCTACGGGTGACTGCGTGGCTGGCTTTGTCTATAGCTCCGACATCTTCCGCTACGACGGCATCGAGGAGGCCTTCGTTTGCCCCGAGGATTCGCACAAGCCCATCGTGTACCCAGGTGCTGTCGCCGATGGCTCCGAACATGCCGACGAGGCCAAGGCGTTTATCGACTTCTGCCTGTCCAACAAGAAGGCGCAGAAGATTTGGGCGAAGTACGGCTTTGAGCTTTCCGCGTAGTGCGGCTTGGCGCGATAATTCCATCGTTTTGTGTTTTACTCCGTCCTTGTATTCTCTTGGAGCTTTTCGTGCTTAATAGATTCCGTATGCTTGTCGCCTGTGCTTTGACCTTCGCGCTTTGCTGGGTGCCGGGATTTGCGTTTGCTGGGGACGCTGAGGACGGGGCCCAGGTTGCTGCGACCGCTCATGGGCTTTCCTATGGGATCGAGGGTTTTGAGCGATTGGCCAAGGGGACCGCTCGTGCCATGGAGGGCCAGCCTGAGGGCTACCGGTTTCCCGTTGACGAGGACGTGGACCTTGTAGTGGCGCCTGCTGCCGATCGCGTTGTGGTGTGGATATCGCCCAAGGCGGTCGAGAGGTATGGGTTGGATCCGCAGGATAACGAGTGCGTATCGGGTCTCAAGGCCCTCGTCTGTGAGCTCGACAGCTCAAACTGCATGGGAGGTGCGCAGCTAGGGGACGTGGATCTTCCTTGGTATGTCACGGCGGAAACAACGTTTGATGCCGGCGGGTATACCTATGGCTTTGACGAGCGCGGTGCGGATGGGGACCGCTATGTGGTGATTGCATCGGCCTCGGGTGATGCCAAGGGCGGCGCGCGTTGGCTTGATAGCGCTCAAATGGCAGAGGCGTCGTCTGTCGTGTTGCGGGATGAGCAGGGGCCCTTGACCTCTCTGACTTCCTTTTTGGGCGGTATCGACTATCGCCCGTTTTGGGTGTCCATAAAAACGAGCGGCCTTGCCCTGCTGATCTCCTTTGCGCTGGGCCTGTTCGCCGCGTGGAAGACTATGGGTACCTCGAGTCGCATCAAGGGCCTGCTCGATTCGGTCTTTACGATTCCTATGGTGCTGCCGCCCACGGTCTGCGGCTTTCTGCTCCTCATGCTGTTTGGCCGCTCGACCGGGGTGGGCCAGTGGCTCATCGCGCATGGCATCTCGATCGTCTTTACCTGGCCCGCGGCGGTGATCTCTGCCGTGGTGGTGTCGTTCCCGCTCGTCTATCGTACGGCACTCGGAGCCTTCGAGAGCCTCGACACGCAGATGCTCGATGCGGCGCGCACGCTGGGCTGGTCCGAGCGTCGTATCTTTACCAAGCTTATGATGCCGCTTGGCTGGCCCTCGATTGCCGCCGGCACGGTGCTCGCCTTTGCCCGCGCGATGGGCGAGTTCGGCTGCACCCTGTTCTTTGCGGGCAACTACGCCGGTATTACGCAGACCATCCCCATCGCCATCTACTTTGAGTGGATGGGCGGCAATACGTCGGTGGCCCTCTTTTGGGTCGTGGTCGTAATAGCGTTCAGCTTCCTAGTCATCCTGTTCATCAACATGTACACCGCTCATTCGCAAAAGTATCGCGAGCGTGGTCTCTCCCGTGCGGAGCGCAAACAGGCCAAAGATCTCGCCGGACAGGGCGATTCGCTCGACCCGGCGGGCGGCGATGCCTTGCGTATCGATCGCGAGGCGCTGGCCGAGCTCATGCGCGATGATACGGCGCCGCAGGGAGGTCGATAGGCCATGTCGCTCGTTCTGGATATCAAAAAGCACTACCCCGGGTTTATGCTCGACATGCAGCTTGAGGCCGGCGAGGAGCGTGTGGCGCTGCTGGGTGCCTCGGGTTGCGGCAAGAGTTGCACGCTGCGCTGCATTGCCGGTGTGGAGACGCCCGACGAGGGCAAGATCGTCGTCAACGGCGTGACCTTTTTTGACTCGGCGGCGGGCATCAACCTGTCGCCCCAGGAACGAAAATGCGCCCTGTTGTTCCAAAACTATCAGCTGTTTCCCAACATGACGGTGGCCGATAACGTGTGTGCCGGCGTAAAGGATGCGGGTGACGCCGCCGCGCGCAAAAAGCTCGCCGAGCGCTATCTGGGTATTTTCGGTCTGGCCGATTTTGCCGACCGCTATCCCGCGCGACTCTCGGGCGGCCAGCAGCAACGTGTGGCGCTTGCGCGCATGGTGGCGGCGCATCCGGGCATTTTTATGTTCGACGAGCCCATGAGCGCACTCGATTCCTATCTTAAGAGCGCCCTCGAACAGAACATGCTCGACCTGTTCGATGTGTGCAACCGCACCGTGCTCTACGTGAGCCACGACATCGACGAGGCATGCCGCCTGTGCCAGCGCATCTGCGTGATGCATAACGGGCATGTTGAGGAAATCGGCTCCATCGAGGACGTGGTCCGCCGTCCGCAGACGCTGGCGGCGCTGCGCCTAACGGGCTGCAAGAATACAAGCCGCGCACGAAAGATCGGGCCCGAGGAAGTTGAGGCGCTCGATTGGGGCATGACCTTTAACGTGGGCCGCGAGGTTCCCGACGATGTTGCCTACCTGGGTATTCGTGCGAGTTACTTCCACGTGGACAATCGCGCTGAGCGGGGTCGCAACAGCTACGACCTGCACGTGGCGCGCGTGAGCGATTCACGCTTTGAGCGGCTGGTGCTGCTGGATGTGCCGCGGGCCGATGCGCCCACGCGTCTGCAGTGGAAGGTCAACAAAGTGGGCATCCCTGTCGACGAGCTACCGCAAGCAGGTGAGACGCTGCGCATGCATTTTGATGCCAGCAGGATCCATTTGGTTTGTCGATAGCGCCGGGTAATGCCGTCGGGGATATAAGCCTCGGCGGCTTTGTTTTTGCCGTTCGCCGAATGAGGGATGACAAACTCTTATCAATTAAGATAATTATTTATTAAACGACGGTACACGACGCTGTCGTACGAATGTCAACGGTGTTCGCATGTTCGATGACCGTTGATATAGTTGACCTCAACTGGTTAAGGAGGGTGCGCACATGCCGCAGACGACATACATTCGCCGCGTTGCCGCGCGTGCCCTGTATATGGCTCGGAGCCGCATATGAGCAGGTATGTTCACGGCTCCGGGAGAGACGACGCACAACTAAATAACCGTCCGCAAGGCAGGTTCCCTAAAATTCCGGGTTTGAGCACGGCCGGGCAATCGCCGTCCGTCGTGCATCGATACCGCCGTTATCCGCTTTTGGTTCGAGAGGGGAACCGTCATGGCTGAAGAATTCGATTTCCATCCGATGTGGGAGAGTCTCGGCATGAATCTTGCCGACCACGACATGCTGCTGGGCGCCGTGGGCCAGATGTACGGCGATATGTTCCTGACGCAGAACAATCGCCCCAAGTCCACGTCCTACCTGGATTTTGTCGCCACCAACATCCACAGCGGCCGTATTAAGGAGATGCTCGACAAGAAGGAGGCCGGCGAGGCCACCAAGATTGTTGGCAGCTTCTGCGTCTACGTGCCCGAGGAGATCGTGCTCGCCTGCGACGGTATCCCTGTGGGCCTGTGCTCGGGTGCCGACTGGGCAACCGATAAGGTCGAGGAGCACCTGCCGCGCAACACCTGTCCGCTTATCAAGAGCTTTGCCGGCTTTAAACTGGGCGAGGTCTGCCCCTACATCGAGTCGAGCGACCTGGTGGTAGGCGAGAACACCTGCGATGGCAAGAAGAAGGCCTACGAGTTCTTTGCCACGCAAAAGAATATGTACGTCATGGATATTCCCAACGTGCACGACGAGTCGACGCTCGTGACCTGGAAGGCCGAGGTCAAGAAGCTCGCCGCCAAGATCGAGGAAGAGTGCGGCGTCAAGATTACGCCCGAGCGTCTGAAGGCCGCCATTCACGCCGTCAATGAGAAGCGTCGCGCCCTGCAGCGCCTCGCTGCCACGCGCGCTGCCGACCCGGCGCCCATCAGCGGTCTCGACAGCCTGCTGACCGTTCAGGCCGCCTTTATGGACGACACGCCGCGTCTGACCGGAGCCATCAACGATATGGCGGCTGAGTGCGAGCAGCGTGTCGAGGCCGGCGAGGGCGTGGCGCCCAAGGGGACCAAGCGCATCCTGTACACCGGCACGCCCATGGCCGTGCCCAACTGGAAGCTATTCAACCTCATCGAGAAGGCCGGCGGCGTCGTGGTGGGCGAGGAGTCCTGCACGGGTTCGCGCTATTTCAAGGACTTGGTCGATGAGTCCGGTGAGACGGTCGACGAGATGCTCGACGCCATCGCCGAGCGCTACTTTAAGATCAACTGTGCCGTCTTTACGCCCAACGACCAGCGTATGAAGGACATTGTCCAGATGACCAAGGACCTGCATGCCGACGGCATCGTCGACGTGGCCCTGCAGTTCTGCACGCTCTACGAGATGGAGTCGTTTGCCGTGGAGAAGGCCGCCGAGGAGGCCGGCATTCCGTTTATGCACATCACGACCGACTACGCCGGCGAGGACGCCGGTCAGCTCCAGACCCGCATCGAGGCCTTCCTCGAGACGATTTAGCCGCACCCGCGCTAAGCTGTGCCGCCGGGTGTTCCTATCCACGCGATAGGGATTTCTCTGTTGCCGTGCCGGTCGGTGTCCGGATGCACCGCAGGGCGCCGATCGGCTTCGCATAGCTGCCGGGGCGGGGATTTCCGCCGTCCCGGCAGATTCTGTCCGTTTGTTTAGACACGAAAGGAACTCAATGAACAACGATCTTTTCAAGGCGGGCGTCTCCCGTCGCGGTTTTCTGACCGGCTCCGCTGCCCTGTGCGCCATGGCGGGCCTCGGCCTCACCGGCTGCGGCGGTTCGGGCGCCGAGAGCGGTAGCGCCGCTGCCTCCGGCCAGGATGTGGAGTATCGCGACGAGCTGCAGATCGCGTTACCGGCGAGCCCGGACGGTCTCGATCCGCACGCCACGTCGTCGCTTGTGACCATGGACATCATCTGCAACGTCGTCGAGCCGCTCTTTGGCCTCGATAGTGACTACGAGCCCCAGCCCGTGCTGGCCAAGGGCTATGAGGTCTCCGACGACGGCCTGACCTACACCATCAAGCTGCGCGAGGGCGTCACCTTCCACAACGGCAAGGAGTTTGGCTCCGAGGACGTCGTGGCCTCGATGAACCGCTGGCTCACCGTCAACGATCGCGCCGCGAGCCTGCTGCCCGGCGCCACCTTCGCCGCCTCGGGCGACCACGAGGTCACCTGCACGCTGACCGAGCCCGCCATCGACTTTCTGATCATCCTGGGCAATCACTCCCAGTATCCGGGCATCTTCCCCTCCGAGGTCATCGAGGCCGCGGGCGATACCGGCGTGACCGAGTACGTGGGTACCGGTGCCTACAAGTTTGCGGAGTGGAAGCAGGACCAGTACGTCCATCTCACCCGCTACGAGGACTATGTCGCCGCCCACGGCAAGGCTTCGGGCTACACCGGCAAGGTCTCCGCGCCCACCAAGGACATCTACTATCAGTTCGTGACCGAGGCCTCCACGCGCGTGAGCGGGTTTGAGACCGGCGAGTACGATATCGCTGGCGAGATCCCCACCGAGAACTACCACGACTTCGACGGCAACGACGACGTCAAGCTCTACACCCATAACGCCGGCGTTCTGACCGCCTTCCTCAACATGAACGAGGGCATCTTCGCCGACGAGGAGATCCGCAAGTGCGCCCTCATGGCTATCGACTGCGAGGCGGCCGCTCTTGCCGCCTATGGCGAGAAGGAGCTCTTCAACATCGATCCCAACCTTGGCAACCCCGAGAACGCTCAGTGGGCGACCGACGCGGGTAAGAAGTACTTTAACCAGGCCGACGCCAAGGCCGCCAAGAAGGCTCTGGCCAAGACCTCCTATGCCGGTGAGACGGTCAAGCTGCTGACCACCCCCGACTACAAGGATATGTACAACGCCACCGTCGCGCTGCAGGAGCAGCTCGAGAAGGCCGGCTTCACCGCCGAGGTCGACAGCTACGAGTTCGCGACCTTCATGGACATCCGCTCCGGCAAGCCCGAGCAGTGGGACCTCTTTGTGGCCTCCACCAACTACAAGCCCATCCCGGCCCAGTCCCTCTCGGTCTCCAAGGCCTTCTATGGCCTGTCCGACGAGAAGGCGCTCAAGCTCGTGGCCGAGACCCGCACCGCCAAGGACACCGACGCCGCGGCCAAGAAGTGGGCCGAGGCTCAGGAGCGCCTCTATGAGATCGCCGTCATCGAGCCGCTTTGCCACTACGCTTCCATCACGGGCACCCAGGCAGACGTCGAGGACGTCGAGGTGCTCGACGGTGCCATCGTTTGGAACGCCAAGCGTCCGGAGTAATGCAATAGATGGCGTGGCGGCTGGAGGGGTCTGGTCCCCTGTGGCCGCCACGCCCCGTCTACGTTCAGAGGGGAAATAGACGCCTCGCATGTTGAAGTACACGCTCAAACGTATAGGCGCGATGGTTCCGGTGATGCTCATCATCTCGGTCGTCGTGTTTTTGATTATCTATCTCACACCGGGTGACCCGGCCTCTTCGATGCTCGGCATGGAGGCTTCGGCCGACCAGATCGAGCGCGTCAACGATAGCCTGGGACTCAACGAGCCGCTGCCGCAGCGCTACGTTGAGTGGATGGGCGGCGTGCTTACCGGCGACCTGGGCGATTCGTATTTTATGCGCCAGCCCGTCACGCAGGCGATCGCCGAGCACTTTGGCCCCACGCTATCGCTCGCGCTTCTGGCACAGCTCATCGCGCTGTTGATTGCACTGCCCTGCGGCGTCGTCGCTGCCCTCAAACATGGGTCGCGCACCGACGCGGTCTTGCGTGTCGTTGCTCTTTTGGGCGTGGCGATACCCGGCTTTTTGATGGCGCTCATGCTTATGTGGCTGTTTGCCGTCACGTTGCGTGTGTTCCCGGTGGCCGGCTATGCGCCGCTATCGAAGGGCTGGTTCAGCCATTTACGCTATCTTGCGTTGCCGGCCATATCGCTTGGATGCGTGCAGGCGGCCCTGCTCATGCGCATGACCCGTTCGAGCGTTATCGAGGCCATGCAGCTCGACTGCGTCAAGACGGCGCGTGCCAAGGGCGTTTCAGAGGTTCGCGTGGTGCTGGCCCATGCCCTGCGCAACGCAGCGCTGCCGATTCTCACCTCGGTCGGCTATTCTTTTGGCGCCCTGATTACGGGTGCCGTGGTGACTGAGGCCATTTTTAACATCCCCGGTTTGGGCCAGCTGGTCACGAGCTCTATCGAGCGTCGCGACTATCCGGTGATTCAGGGCGTGCTTCTGGTCGTCGCCTTGTTGAATTCGGTGATCAATCTGGCCGTCGACCTTGCCTACGGCGCTTTTGACCCGCGCGCTCGCAAATGGGGCGATGCATGATGGCAAACGTTAAGAAGGCTCTTGCCAACAAGGGGTTTGTGGTCGGTGGCTGCATTTTCCTGGCGATTGCGCTGATCGCGCTCGTCGGTCCGCTGGTGTGGACGGTTAATCCCAATGCGCAAGAGATGGCGTTGCGACTTTCGGCACCTTCGCCCGCGCATCCCTTTGGCTGCGATGACTTTGGCCGCGACCTGCTTGCCCGCGTCATCGTGGGCGCGCGCGTGTCGCTTGGCGTTGGCATTGCCGTCACGCTCGCGACGAGTGCGCTCGGCTTGGTGATTGGCGCCTATGCGTGCTACAACGAGAGGCTCGATCATATTCTCATGCGCATCTGCGACGGCCTTATGTCCATTCCGGGCGTGCTGCTGGCCATCGCACTCATGGCCATGATGGGGGCGAGCGTGTGGAACGTTATCATCGCGCTCTCCATCGTCTATACGCCCAGCATGGCGCGCATCGTGCGCTCGCGTGCGATGGTGGTCAAGGAGGAGCCCTTTGTGGAGGCCCTGCGCGTGCAGGGCGCCTCGACCGCGCGCATCGTGTGGCTGCATATCGTGCCCAACGTTATGGCACCCTTCCTGGTGCAGGCGACCTTTGTCTTTGCCGAGGCCGTGCTCTCGGAGGCCGCCCTCTCGTTTCTGGGCCTGGGTATCAAGGCACCCGACGCCAGCTGGGGAAACATCCTGCAGGCAGGCAAGAACGTGATGCGCAAAGCCTGGTGGATGATCTTCTTCCCGGCAGCGGCCATCATCGCGAGTGTGCTTTCGCTGAACCTTGCCGGCGACGGCCTGCGCGACGCCCTCGACCCCAAGACCAAGGAGGACTAGCCCATGAGCGAACATCTTTTGGACGTGCGCGACCTCTGCATCTCGTTTGTGGGCCGCGATGGCAACGCGCTGGAAGCCGTCAACAAACTCAACCTGCATATTGATGCCGGCGAGATCGTTGGTGTTGTCGGCGAGTCCGGCTGCGGTAAGTCGGTGTTTGCCCAGAGTGTCATGCGCCTATTGGAGCATGAACAGAAGATGGCCTATACCGGTCAGATTCTCTTTGACGGGGAGGACCTGCTCGCGCGCCCGCTCAAGCGCATGCGCGAGGTGCGCGGCTGCGATATCGCCATGATCTTCCAGGACCCGTTGTCCTCACTCAACCCCGTCATGACGGTGGGCGCGCAGGTTATCGAGGCCGTGCGGGCCCACCGTAAGGTGAGCCGACGCGAAGCCCGCAACGAGGCTCTATCGCTGTTGGAGCGTGTGGGAATTCGAGATGCCGCGGCTCGCTTTGACATGTATCCGGGCGATTTTAGCGGCGGTATGCGCCAGCGCGTGATGATTGCCATGGCGCTCGCCGGGCACCCACGCCTGCTTATCGCCGACGAGCCCACCACGGCACTCGACACGACGACTCAAAAACAGATTTTGGACCTTCTGCGCGACCTCAACAGTTCCGAGGGCATGGCGGTGCTTTTTATCAGCCATGATTTGGGTGTCGTCACGAGCATCTGCTCGCGCGTACACGTCATGTATCTGGGCCAAATCGTAGAAGAGATCGACGCCTGCGGCCTTATGGAGCGCCCGAGCCACCCGTATGCCCAGGGGCTCATCGCGAGCATTCCGCCGCTCGAAGGCGAGCGAGTTGACACGCTGGCGGATATTCCGGGCACAGTGCCGCCGCTTACGGCAATACCCTGCGGATGCCGCTTTGCGCCTCGTTGCGCCCGGGCGGACGAGCGTTGCCGCGCGCAGGAGCCTCCGCTGGTTGCCGTGAATGCGTGCGACCGGTCTAAATGCTGGCTTGTCGAGAAAGGGGAGTGCCATGGCTGTTGATAGCGAAGCCCTGCTTAGGGTCTCACATCTGACTAAAACGTATCCCATGCCGGGCTCAGGTTTTAAGCGTCAGGCCTTTACCGCTGTGGACGATCTGTCGTTTGAGATCGCGCCGGGCGAGGTCTATGGCCTGGTTGGCGAATCCGGATCGGGCAAGTCGACGACTGGACGTCTGATCTGTGGTCTCGAGCGTGCGGATTCCGGCTCGATTGTCTATCGCGGGCACGACCTCGCCACGATGTCGGAGCGCGAACGCAAGCCGTTTCGCCGTGAGATCCAGCTGGTATTCCAGGATAGCTCTACGGCTTTTGACCCGCGCAACCGTGTCGGCCGCATTTTGGAGGAGCCGCTGATTATCGCCGGCGTGCGCGATGCGGATGAGCGCCATGAGCGCGCTCTCTCGGCCCTGGCTTCGGTTGGTCTTCTGGCAGAGCATTATGACCGCTATCCGCATGACCTTTCGGGGGGGACAGCGTCAGCGACTCAATCTGGCACGGGCGCTTATTTGCGAGCCGCGTCTTGTGGTATGCGACGAGCCGGTCTCGGCGCTTGACGTGTCCGTTCAGGCCCAAGTGCTCAACTTGCTTCGCGACCTGCAGCGCACGACGGGTGTGGCGCTGCTGTTTATCACGCATGATATGCGTGTGGTTCGGCATATGTCCGACCGGATTGGCGTGCTCTACCACGGTCGTCTTGTCGAGGAAGGCACGGCCGAGGACGTGATCGTGCACCCGAGCAATCCGTATACGCAGGAGCTTATCGACGCCATTCCCTAGAGGATGCTTCCTTTTGGGTATGGCGTGGGTTCGTTGTTTAATTGTCGGTATTTCGGTGCAAGAGAGGGGAACTACTATGGCCGATATCGAGGAACAGCCGTTGCCGCGCACGTTTGAGGAGTTCAACGAGCAACGCAAGGCGGCGTTTATTCGCGTTAAGGATTACAAACAGGCCGGCAATCGCCTGGTCGGCTTTTTGTGCAGCTATACGCCACTCGAGATTATCGATGCCGCGGGCGCTGCAAGCGTGGCCTTGTGCGGCACATCCGACGAGGTGATTCCCGAGGCCGAGAAGGTGCTGCCAGCAAACCTGTGCCCGCTCATCAAGTCGACGTACGGTTTTGCCTATTCGCAAAAGTGCCCGTTTACGTACTTTAGCGACATGATCATCGGTGAGACCACCTGCGACGGTAAGAAGAAGATGTACGAGCTACTCAACGAGCTCAAGCGCACGCACATCCTACATCTTCCGCAGAGCCGCGACCGCGCCTACGAGCGTGAAGGTTGGTACGAGGAGTGCCGCCTGCTCAAGGAGGAGCTCGAGGGCTTCTACGGCATCACGATTACCGACGATGACCTTCGCGCTGCCGTCTGTCGTCGCAACCGCTTGCGTGCGGCCCAGCTCGAGATGTTTGCGCTGCAGGCCAACCAGCCGGCGGCCATGAGCGGCGTCGACCTGATGAGCACCATGTTTGCCGGTACGTTCAGCTTTGATATCGAGGCCTATACGCAGCAGCTGGAGCAAAAGGTTGCCAAGCTGCGCGAGGCCTACGACGCGGGCGAGCGCCCGGTCGCGGCGGATGCCAAGCGCATTCTGATCACCGGCTGCCCGGTGGGCGGCGTGATCAACAAGATCGGTCGCACCATCGAGTCCAACGGCGGCGTGGTCGTGTGTATGGACGACTGCTCGGGAGAGCGCACGGCGGCCATGATGATCGACCCGGAGGCTCCCGACATCCTGCGTGCCATCGCCGACCGCTACCTGGATATCAACTGCTCGGTCATGACGCCCAACGACGGTCGTATGGAAAACACACTGGCCATGTGCGAGAAGTATCACGTCGATGGCGTGGTAGAGAGCGTGCTTCAGGCCTGCCACACCTTTAACGTGGAGAGTGCCCGCATGCAGGAGGCTGTCGAGGGTGCGGGTATTCCGTATATGAAGATCGAGACCGATTACAGCAACGGCGACATGGGTCAGATCGAGACCCGCATCGCCGCCTTCATCGAAACCCTCTAGCTTCCTCAGGCACCGGATCTTGCCCCTCAAACCGTCGCTTGTGTACCCAAAGTACGCTGCGCTCCTCTTTCGGGGCAATCTCCGGCACCTGAGAAACCTAGAGCTAAGGCGCCTGAACGCGCCGCTACCTTTGATGTTTAGATTGGAAGAGAGCCATGATAGGGATCGGGATCGATATCGGGTCTACGGCGGCTAAGGCTGCTGTGGTCGACGGGGAGGGTTCGGTGGCGTGGACGTGCGTGCAGCCAACCGGGTTCTCCTCGGTCGATGCGGCCGAGCGGCTGCGCGAGGCACTGGTAGCGGCCGGCTATGACGTGACAGCCGACGACGTGCGCGTGATCGCGACTGGCTACGGCCGTGTCGCCGTGCCCTATGCGCACAAGGTCGTGACCGAGATCACCTGTCACGGCACCGGTGCCGTGCGCCTGTTTGGCGACCACGGCACCGTGATCGACGTGGGCGGTCAGGACACCAAGGTCATCCAACTTAAGGGTGGCCGCGTGGCCAAGTTTGCCATGAACGACAAGTGCGCCGCCGGTACGGGGCGCTTTTTGGAGATCATGGCCGATCGCCTGGGCATTTCCCAGCAGCAGATGGCCGACCTGGCGCGTACCGGCGAGCCCACCAAGATCAGCAGCATGTGCACGGTGTTTGCCGAAAGCGAGGTCATCAGCCTGATCGGTCGCGGTGAGCCGCGCGAGAACATCGCCCGCGGTGTGATTGAGAGTGTCGTGTCGCGCGTGGCGACCATGGCCGGGCAGGCCGCGGGCGCCCCGTACTACCTGACCGGCGGCCTGTGCGAGAACGCCTTCGTGGTGGAGCGGTTGGGCGAGCTACTGGGGTCGCCGGTGACCACCTCGCCCCAGGCTCGCTTTGCCGGAGCGATCGGCGCGGCTGTCCGCGCCTCCGCCTTGGCCTAGGGGTGTACCGCGACATGCGCATCCTCAACATCTCGGCCCAAAAACCAGATAGCACCGGCAGCGGCACCTACCTTGCCGCGCTTGTGCGCGAGCAGATCGAGACGGGGCATCGCGCCGCCGTGCTTTGCGGCGCGGCACCGGGTGATACCCAAGGCGAGCTGGACCGGCGTGCTGCCGTGTTTGCCGTACCGTTCGAGTCGCCCGAGCTGCCGTTTCCCATCTGCGGTATGTCCGATGTCATGCCCTATCCCTCTACACGCTATCGTGACCTGACGCCTTCGATGCTCAAGGCATTTGAGCGGGCATTTGCTGCTGCAATCGATCGGGCGGTGGCTGAGTTTCGGCCCGATCTGGTGCTCTGCCATCACCTGTATCTGGTGACCGCATTGGCGCGCGAGTGCGTCCGGGGCGTGCCGGTTGTTGCCGTGTGCCATTCGACCGACCTGCGCCAACTGCGTTCGCATGCGCTTGAGCGCGATCGCATCGTAAGTGCGGTTCGTCGGCTCGATGCCGTCTTTGCGCTTCATGCTGAGCAGGCTGAGCAGATTGGCCTGGTGTGCGGCGTCGATGCCGATCGCATCCACGTGATTGGGACGGGCTACGACCATCGCGTCTTCTGCCGCGACGCAAGCGTGGCGAGGCAGCCGGGATCACTTGTGTACGTGGGCAAGATTTGCTTTAAAAAGGGCGTCGAGTCGCTGGTTCGAGCCGTGTCATTGCCGATTGACGATGACGTCCGCCCATCTGGCTTGGTGCTTGTGGGCGGTCGCGGGGACGATGCCGAGTACGCGCGTGTCGAGCGCTTGGCCGCGGCCTCGGATGTGCCGGTGACGCTGGCGGGGCGCCTGGATAGCGATGGACTCGTGCATGCCTATCGCAGTTCCGACGTCTTTGTGCTGCCTTCGTTTTACGAGGGTCTGCCGCTCGTGACGATCGAGGCCCTCGCGTGCGGCTGCAAAGTTGTGGCGACCGATTTGCCCGGCGTTCGTCCCTGGATGGAGGCGATGCTTCCCGGTGCTCCCGTGACGTGGGTGGCGTCGCCGCGTATGACGGATGTCGACGCGCTCGTGGCGGCCGACCTTCCGTTGTTTGAGCGCGCACTGGCAGATGCTATCGCGCAGGCGCTTGCGGCGCCGCCTTCGACGTTCGAGCCGTCGGCGGTCTCTTGGGAAGCGTGCCTGGGGCGTATACTTAAAGTCGTTGATTTGTTGGAAGGGGGTTCGTATGGCTAAAGACACCGTGAGACTCACGTCCATGACGGCCGCGAGCGGTTGAGCCGCTAAGTTGGCTCCCGGAGCCCTCGCCCAGGTCCTGGGCGATTTACCCAATGTGCATAACGACAACTTGCTCGTGGGGTTCGATACCTCCGACGATGCGAGCGTTTTCCGCGTAGGGGAGAACTTGGGCCTCGTGCAGTCCATCGACTTCTTCCCACCGATGGTCGACGACCCGTTTCTGTTTGGCCAGATCGCCGCGGCAAACTCGCTGTCGGACATCTACGCCATGGGAGGCACTCCCTCGCATGCCATGAACCTGCTCTGCATCCCCAGCTGCCTGGGGGTGGAGGTGGCCGGTCAGATTCTGGCGGGCAGCGCCGACAAGTGCGTTGAGGCGGGTTGCTCCATCGCGGGCGGCCACACCATCAACGACGACGAGCCCAAGTACGGTCTGTCCGTGAGCGGCTTTGTCGCGCTTGACCGCATGCTCGCCAACAGCGGCGCGCACGTGGGCGATGTTCTGCTGCTGACCAAGTCGGTCGGCTCGGGCATTATCACCACGGCCATTAAGGGCGAGCTCATCGAGCAGGACGAGGCCGCAGCCATGTTTGACTCGATGCGCACCCTCAACGAGGCCCCGATCCGTTTGGCCGAGGGGCTCGAACTTCATGGCTGCACCGACATTACGGGCTTTGGTCTGATCGGGCACGCGTGCGAGATGGCCGAGGGCTCGGGCGTGCAAATCGAGCTCGCGTCGGGGGCGGTGCCGCTCTTTGACCAGGTGCTCGACATGGCGCGTCTGGGCATTATCCCTGCGGGCTCCTACCGCAACCAGGACTTCTTTGGCCCGCGCGTGGCTGCCGACGAGGATCTGGAGTCGGGCATGCTGGATGCGCTGTACGATCCGCAGACCTCGGGTGGTTTGCTCATCGCGGCGCCCGCGGCGGATGTGGATGAACTTGCGCGTCGTTTACATGCCGAGGGGCGCGTTGCCGCCACAATCGGCCGCGTGTGCGAGCCGGTGCCGGGCGGTCCTGCCGTCCACGTTGTCCGTTAACGACACGTTTATTGAGCTATGTACCGTTCTAACGATTTATTCGAAAGGAAAAACTATGTCTACCAAGATTGAAGTCAATGCCATGGGCGATGCCTGCCCGCTGCCCGTCGTCAAGACGCTCAAAGCCCTGAAGCAGCTCGATGGCGAGGGCACAGTCGTGACCTCGGTCGATAACGAGACCGCCGTCAAGAACATCTCCAAGATGGCGCAGGAGAAGGGCTGCACGGCCTCGGTCGAGAAGGTTTCTGACGCCGAGTGGCATGTGACCGTGGCGACCTCTGGCGCCGTTGCCGTGGCTGATCCCGAGCAGGATGGCGCTGCCTTCTGTGACGCCAGCGCCGGCAAGGGCAAGCTCGTCATTTCCGTCTACACCGACTGCATGGGCCGCGGCGACGACGAGCTGGGCCACAAGCTCATGAAGGCGTTTATCTTTGCCGTGACGCAGCAGGAGGAGCTGCCCGCGACCATGCTGTTCTACAACGGCGGCGCCAAGCTCACCGTAGAGGGATCTCCGGTGCTCGACGACCTGAAGGGCCTGGCCGAGCAGGGCGTCGAGATCCTTACCTGTGGCACCTGCCTCGACCACTATGGCATTAAGGACCAGCTTGCAGTGGGCGAGGTCACCAACATGTACGTGATCGTGGAGAAGATGGAGCAGGCCGTGCGCGTCGTGCGCCCGTAGCGTATTGGTTGGAGTTGCCATGAGGGAGAAGCGCCCGGCGCTTGTCATCACGTTTCCCACCACGGCGGCCGCCATGGGCTGCGAGTCCCTGTGCATCGAGCGCGGCCTTCCCGGGCGAACGATTCCCGTGCCCGGGGAGGTCGCTGCCGGCTGCGGTTTGGCGTGGAAGGCGTTGCCTGCCGATGAGGACCTGCTGCGCGGCGAGCTTGCCGCGGCGGGCGTCCCCACCGAGGGCTTTACCGTGATCGATATGTGGGAGGTCGTGCGATGATCTACCTGGATAACGCGGCGACGACCATGCACAAGCCGCAGACGGTCATCGATGCCGTGACGCAGGCGATGTGCTCGCTTGGCAATGCCGGGCGCGGCGCCACGTCGGGTGCGCTCGACGCGGCGCGTACCATCCACGGCTGTCGCGCCAAGCTCGCGCGCCTTTTTGGTTGCCCGAGGGCGGACCATGTGTGCTTTACGCCCAACTCTACGGCGGCGCTCAACACCGCCATCAATGGCGTGGTGCGCCCCGGCGACCGTGTGGTCACAACGGTGCTCGAGCACAACTCCGTGCTGCGTCCGCTCAACCGCCTGGCAGCGGAGCGGGGTGTGACCGTTGAGCATGCGGGCTGTGACGTAAACGGTGTGCTCGACTACGACGAACTCGAGCGGCTTGTCACGCCGGGTACGCGTGCCGTGGTGGTGACGCATGCCTCCAACGTGACCGGCAACGCGGTCGACATTGCGCGCGTGGCTGCCATCGCCCATGCGGCCGGCGCGCTCGTGATCGTCGATGCCTCGCAGTCTGCCGGCACGTCGCATATCGATATGCAGGCAATGGGGCTCGACGTGGTGTGCTTTACCGGCCACAAGGGGCTCATGGGTCCGCAGGGGACCGGTGGCCTGGCCGTGGTAGAGGGCATTGACGTGGCCCCTTGGGCCATGGGTGGTACCGGTGTTCACAGCTTCGATGAGCTGCAGCCGCTTGAGTGGCCCACGCGCCTTGAGGCGGGCACGCTCAACGGCCACGGTATCGCCGGCCTTTCTGCCGGCCTCGACTTTATCGAGGCCCAGGGCGGGGTGGAGACAATTGCAGCTCGCGAACGCTCGCTTGCTGATCGCTTCCTTGCCGGTGTGCGCGAGATTCCGGGGATTAAGCTCTACGGTGCGTTTGACCAACCCGCGCGCTCGGCGATCGTGTCTCTCAACGTGGGCGATATCGACTCTGCCGAGATCTCGGACGCGCTCATGCAAGGGTGGGGGATTGCGACGCGCCCCGGCGCCCATTGCGCTCCGCTCATGCATCGTGCGCTGGGGACCGAGCGCCAGGGCGTCGTCCGCTTCTCGTTTGGGTATTTCAACACGACCGAAGAAGTCGACACGGCTAACGATGCTCTGCGCGATTTAGCCTGCTAAAGCTGCTAGACCGTTTATACTTGCGGGACGGGTGCTTTTGCCCGTCCCGTTTTTGTTTCGACCCGAAAGGTGGTCCCATGGCTTCATCCACCCCGCGTGGTCTGCGCTCCGACCACGTTGTCACCGTCGGCATCGCCCTGTTCTCGATGCTCTTTGGCGCTGGCAACCTCATTATTCCGCCGCTGCTGGCGCTGCAGGCGGGTTCCGCCACGCCGGTCGCCATGCTTGGCTTTCTGATTGCCGCCATCGGCCTGCCCGTTATGGGCTTTATCGCCGTGGCGCTTGCCGGAACGGCACGCGAGCTTGCCGGCCGCGTGCACCCCAAGTTTGGCGAGTTCTTTGTTGCGGCGGTGTATCTGGCCATCGGCCCGTGCTTGGCTATTCCGCGCACGAGCTCCACGGCCTTCGAGATGCTGGTGCCGCTGCTGCCGGAGGGCGTCTCTCTCGGTACGGCTCGCCTGGTGTTTGCCGTTGGATTCTTTGTCGTCGCGCTTGCGCTCACGCTGCGCCCGGGCGTCATCACGCGCGTGCTCGGTCGTATTACGGGGCCCGCGCTCATTGCGCTCATCGTGCTGGTCGTGGGTGCCGCCGTGGTCTCGCCGTTGAGTCCCGCTGCCGCGCCTCAGGCTCCCTACGATGCAGGCGCCGCCGTGCAGGGCTTTTTGACCGGCTACCAGACCATGGATCTGCTCGCGTCTCTCGCCTTTGGCATTATCATCGCCGAGACCATTCATGAGCTGGGCGTGACCGATGACAAGCGCGTGGCCTTCGAGATCTCGCGTTCGGGTGTGATCGCCGGCGTGCTCATGGCCGTCATCTACTGCGGCCTAGCGCTTGCTGGCATGCAGCTCGGCACGGTTATGCCCGATGCTACCAACGGCGCCGCCATCCTCGCCCGTTCGGCCTCTATGCACTTTGGTCTTGTTGGCACGGTCGTGGTCTTTGCGATTTTCTTCCTCGCCTGCATGAACGTGTGCATCGGCCTCATCAGCTGCTGCTCGCGCTACTTCTGCGAGACGTATGTGGTCGAAGGGGGAGCGGAGGCTTCCGAGGAGGCCATGCGCCGTCCCTTTGCGGTTCTCGCCTTTGTGTTCGCGGCGTTTTCGTGTGTGCTCTCCAACGTGGGCCTCGACGTGATCCTCATGTTCTCGGTGCCCATGCTCGACGCCTTGTATCCCGTCGCCATTGTGCTGGTGCTTATGGGCCTGATGCACGGCTTTTGCGACGCTCATCCGCAGGTGTGGGTCTGGGTCGGCGGCGTGGTTGCTGTGCAGAGTGTGATCACTTCGGTCCGCGATGCGTTCTTTGCGGGCGCGTGGCTGCCGTTCGATGCGCTGCCGCTGGCGGATATCGGTGCCGCATGGGCGCCGGTTGCTGTGGTGGCGTTTGCGATAGGCTTGCTCCACAGCCGGTTTGTCGCACATTCGAGGAGCTAGAATATCGCCGCTTGCACAGGCGGGGAGTCTCCCCTATAATTTCCTTCGCTTTGGGACACGCAAGGTTTAGACCTTAGCTGCTCAACACCTTCGGGACGTGGCGCAGTTTGGTAGCGCGCCTGCTTTGGGAGCAGGATGTCGCAGGTTCAAATCCTGTCGTCCCGACCATATCTTGCGGGCGTAGTTCAATGGTAGAACCCCAGCCTTCCAAGCTGATGACGCGGGTTCGATTCCCGTCGCCCGCTCCATAGGATAGTTTTAACGGCTTTGGCTCTATTTGGTGCCAGAGCTGTTTTCATAAGCGTGCCGGGCGACGGGAATCGAACCCGGCAGGGTGCGAAGCTGAGAAAATGCGTGAGCATTTTCCAGCGCAGCACGCAAGGGCCAATGGCCCGCAGCGAAACAAGGGTTTGCGAAGCAAACCCTTGGACTTCCCGTCGCCCGCTCCATAAGATAGATGAATAGCTCTGGTTTCTTTTGGGACCAGAGCCATTTTCGTTAGTGTACGGGGTGACGGGAATCGAATCCGCCCCGCGCCCCAACTAAGTTGTGGTGAAATATGGACTGTCGTTTGGCTTTTGCGAACCCATTGAAGGCCGGGGCGGCTAATTTGGGAAGGGCTTTTTTGACTTACTCTAGCGATCGGCTGGCAAATGTGGTCAAAAAGCCCTGTTCCAAAATGACTGGTCTGGTGCTGAGCCACGAAAGCGGCCCATCTACTACGTTTGGCCCGCAGGGGTCGACCATCGCAGCATTTGTGTAAAATCGGCAAGCCGTCTACAAGCGGTTTTGATATTTCGGATTTCGGTATGGTCGAGGGTAATCGGTTAAACGTAGTAGATAGGCCCATTTCGTGGCGAACAGTAGGATTCGCGGTCCAAGGCTGCCGGTTTCGGATGGCCAACCTGGAAGTTGCGGTGGAATAGTTCCTAAAGGGCCCGTGGAAGCTTGAAAACAGGAACTAGTTCACCGCAACTTAGGAGGGGATGGGGTTAGCTGCGGGGGCGGTGACGGAGCTTGTCGATGGTGGAGTCGGTGCTTCGGCTGCGGGCTTCGGCGGCGCGGTCGCGGGCGTCGGCAGCGGTTTGGCGCTTGTGGCGGTAATCGATCATGCCTTGGATGATGGGCTTGCCAAAGCTCACGACATCATCGTTGTAGATGGCGGTTCGGGCTGCGAGGAGGCAGTCGGTAAAGTCCATATGGGTCTTGCCAAAGAGTTTGACGGCAAGGGCGACAACGGTGGGCTCGTCGACCATGACGTCATCGAGCAGCCTTTTCAAGGCCGCAGCAATCTCAACGCGGGGAACCTTATAGACGTCGCGCAGCGTGACCACGACGCGTGTGATGATTTCGGGGTAGACGCGAGCGGTGCGCGTGGCGATGACCTTGGCGGCGCGCGGTGACAGAACTTCGTCGTCGTCAAGTAGGTAGCGCAGGATGACGGTCTCGTCGATGATGGTGCTACTCATGGATATCTACTTCCTCGGGACCCAAAATCGAATCGTCGCTTTCTGTAGCAAGGTACTCAATCCAGGCATTGCGCTCCTCGGAGCGGCGATTGGGATCTCCATATGCTTTGAGCGATCCATAGGCGGCGGTGCCGTCCTTTGAGCGCACGGCGACCGGCTGAAAGGGAAGCTTGCGCATCAAAATACTCTGCGCGACAAAAAGGCGAACGGCCTCGGCAAGCGATGTGCCCATGGCGTCGTAGAGGCGCTCGGCATGCTGTTTGTCCTCTTCGCGAATGCGCACCTGCAGGATGGCTCGTTTTTGCGTCGATGACATCACTGGCCTCCCTTAATGAGCATGCAATATGAATGGTCAAATACAGTATTGGCTATAATAGCCAATCTTATAACCACTACTTTATTGCACTAGAGTAATCGAGTGTGAACAACATTACAAACGTACAACATTCACCAGAAACGAGCGTGAAATCTTTCTTGGGCGTACGCATGTAATACACTCACCTTTATAGCTTCTAGAGAATAATTCCAACCTGCCAAAACCCCTGCAATACACCCGTATTGCAGGGCCTATGCTCAAGTTTGCCCCCTGCAACTGCGTATATTTAACTTGTATATCGTTGGAGGAATTCTATCGAAGTGCCTGTTTCGCCGCATGCACTCGATACGCCGATGCCGGACCACGGGCGGTCCGGGGCAACGTCGACAGGGTCTCTCCGGCATGGGATTCAGGAGGGGGTGAACAACATGGGCAATAAACGAGTCGTGGCTGATTCCTCGCGCTGCATTGGGTGCCAAACCTGTATGGCGGCGTGCATTGAGGCGCACGATATCCCCGGCAACATCGCCGCACCTCGCTTGCGCGTAACGCGCACCTACGAGATCTCCGCGCCGGTGGCATGTCACCACTGCGAGGACGCTCCGTGCGCGAAGGCCTGTCCTACGGGCGCCTTGTTCTTTGATCCAAAGAACCATCGTATCGGCGTCAACGAGGACAACTGCATCGGCTGCAAGAGCTGCGTCATGGCCTGCCCCTTTGGCGCCGTGAGCGTGGCGACCACGCAGGTCCCCGTCTTGATGGGCGACGTGCGCGTGGGTTCGCAGACCAAGAGCTTCGTGCTCAAGTGCGACCTGTGCGTGGACCGTCCCGGCGGTCCGGCGTGTGCCGAGGTGTGTCCGACCAAGGGCCTCACCCTGGTAGACGAGGAGCGTCTGGCAGAACTGACTGCCGAGCGTGCCCGCGCCACCATCGAAAACGAGGCGTAAGCGTCGGGCGACAGGCCCAATGATTGTCAAATAAGTATCGAGTATTCGGTAGCAGAGAAAGGAAGGAGGGTGTCATGGAGAAGCATAAAGTGATCTGCCCGTACTGCGGCGCCGGTTGCCAGTTTAACCTCTTGGTCCAAAACGGCCAGGTTGTGGGTACCGAACCGCTCAACGGCATCACCAATCAGGGCGAGCTGTGCCTTAAGGGCATGAGCGGCTACGACTTCATCAACGACACCAAGATCTTGACTCCTCGCGTACTGCACCCGATGATCCGCCGCACTAAGGGCGCGGATCTTGAGCGCGTAAGCTGGGACGAGGCACTGGATTTCACCGCATCTAAGATGCAGGCCATAATTGACGAATATGGTCCTAACGCTGTCATGACCACCGGCTCTTCGCGAGGCGGCGGCAATGAGGCGAACTACGTCATGCAGAAGTTTACGCGTGCGTGCATCGGCACCCACAGCGTGGACAACTGCGCTCGTACTTGACACGGCCCTACTGTCCTCGGTCTGATGGACACGGTTGGTTCAGGTTGCATGTCATGCTCCATCCCCGGTATGGAGGATGCGGGCTGCATTTTCCTCTTCGGCTATAACCCTGCCGATTCGCACCCCATCGTCGCAAGGCGTATCGTGCGAGCCAAAGAAAAGGGTTGCAAGATCATCGTCGCCGACCCGCGCCATATCGAAACCGCGCGTATCGCCGATCTCTACCTTCCGATCAAGAACGGTTGCAATGTTGCGTTCCTCAACGCCTTTGCTAACTGCTTGGTCAACGATGGCCTCTACGACAAGGAATTCGTCGCCGAACACACGAACGGCTTTGACGAATGGTGGGAGACCATCAAGAACTACACTCCCGAATCCGTACAGGACATCACGGGTGTCGAGCCCGCGTTGATCCACCAAGCTGCCGAGATGTACGCCACGGCGAAGCCCTCTGCCATCATTGGCTGGGGCATGGGCGTATGCCAGCAGAAGCAGAACCTGAAGACGGTGCACACCATCGCCTCCATCGCCTGCGTTGCCGGCCAAATCGGCAAACCCAATTCCGGCCTCGCGCCCGTGCGTGGCCAGAATAACGTCCAGGGCTCCTGCGATATGGGCATGCTGCCCAACCTGTACCCTGGCTACCAGAAGGTCACCGACCCGGCAGTGCGTGCCAAGTTTGCCAAGGCTTGGGGCGTGCCCGAGGAAAAGCTCCCGCTCGAGGAGGGCTACAAGCTCACCGACCTGGGCCACCTGGTCGACGAGGGCAAGGTGCACTGCTTCTACAACTACGGCGAGGACCCGGTGCAGACCGAGCCCGATTCGGCCGGTATGCGCAAGACGCTCTCCGAGCTGGATCTGTTCATTTGCCAGGACATCTTTATGACGCAGACGACCATGCTCGCCGACGTCATCCTGCCTGCCACCTCTTGGGGCGAGCACGAGGGTGTCTTTACCGCATCCGACCGTAGCTTCCAGCACTTTGACGCGGCTGTTCCGCCCAAGGGCGAGTGCCGTCACGACTGGGAGATCTTCGCGGACCTGTCTACGCGCATGGGATACCCCATGCACTACGACAACACCGAGCAGATCTGGAACGAGTGCATCAGCCTGTGCCCCAACTTTGTGGGCGCGACCTATGAGAAGATGGCTCCCGAGGGCGGCTACGCCCAGTGGCCCGTCAAGAGCACCGATGTGAACGACCACGGTACGCCCGACATGTTCGCTGGTGGCAAGTTCACCACCAAGGACGGCCGCGCCAACCTGATGGCGCACGACTGGGAGGCGCCCTCCGAGCTTCCCGACGATGAGTACCCGCTCATCCTGTGCACCGTCCGCGAGGTCGGCCACTACAGCTGCCGCTCGATGACCGGCAACTGCAAGACGCTGGCGCTGCTCGCCGACGAGCCCGGCTTTGTCCGCATGAATCCCGCGGACGCCCAGGCGCGCGGCATCAAGAACGGCGACATCGTCTCGATTCACAGCCGCCGCGGCCAGGTATACAGCCGCGCCGACGTGAGCGACCGTATCAACAAGGGCACGGTCTATATGACCTACCAGTGGTGGATCGGCAAGTGCAACGAGCTGACCATGCACAAGGTCGACCCGGTCTCGCATACGCCCGAGGACAAGTTCTCCGCCTGCCAGGTCGACGCTATCGCCGACCAGGTCTGGGCTGAGGGCGAGGTGGAGCGTCAGTACACCGAGCTCAAGCAGGCTCTGGTGGACGCCGCCGCTCCCCAGGACGTTGAGCCCGGCGCCGCCAAGTTCGACGACGAGACGCACGTAAATCAAATCGTGTAGTCCCGTTCTCGTTGGCTTTTTGGGCCGGGCGTCCCGTACGTTCGGGAGCCCGGCCCGTTATTTTGAAAGGAAGTGGGGATGAACCGCTTCATCGACATCAACCCGGAGAGGTGCATCGGCTGCGGAACATGCCAGTCCGCCTGTGCCGACGCCCACCGGATGCAGGGTCTTCAGGATACGCCGCGCCTGGCGCTCGTGAAGACCGGCGGTATTTCGGCCGCCCTTGCCTGCCACCATTGCGAGGGTGCCCCCTGCGCCGAGGTTTGCCCGGTGAATGCTATCGAGCACGATGGCGACCGCATCCACGTCAAGGAGCAGGAGTGCATCGGGTGCAGACTGTGCGCCATCGCGTGCCCCTTCGGAGCCATCCATCCCGATGGCACGTCTATCGCCGGTGTCGCAGGCATGTGCGACCCGACGCCTTCGTATCCTAAGTCCCTGAGCAGCCTGCTTACGTGGGCTCCCGGCCAGTACACCTGCGCTGTCAAGTGCGACCTGTGCGCCTTCGATCCGGACGGCCCGCATTGTGTGGCGGCGTGCCCCACCAAGGCGCTGACCGTCATGGGCGGCGCGGCCGATCGCGAGCTCGACGAGGCCAAGCGCCTGCGCTCGATCGAAAACGGTCCCGTCGTCGACGTTACCGCTGTGGCCCAGGGCCTCTCCGAGAAAGCAGAAGGGAGCGTAAACAATGGATAGCATGACGCTGTTTATCGCATCGCTTGCCGTCTCGTGCATCGGTGCGCTCGCCTCGGTTCTGCTGATCAAGGCCGATAACGCCGCCAAGACCGCCGGCTGCCTTATCGGCGCCGTCGCCGCGGTGCTTTCGTTTGTGGCCGGTATTCAGGCCGTGCTGGGCGATGTCACGTCGGTCGACACCATCGTGTTTTTCCCGTTTGCCCATTTCCAGCTGCTGCTCAATCAGCTGTCCGGCCTGTTCGTGGCGCTCATCTCGGTGCTCGCGTTTGCCGGCTCGATCTACGGTCTCAACTACTTTGATGAGTACCCGGGCAAAAAGGGCCGCGCCGGCTTCTTCTTTAACACCTTCGTGGCGTCCATGATGCTCGTCATCACCGCCGACAACGTGTTTTGGTTCCTGGTCGCCTTTGAGCTCATGTCGCTGACCTCGTACTTCCTGGTCGTGATCGAGGAGAACGAGAACTCCATCCATGGCGGTTGGCTCTACTTTGTGATCGCGCACGTGGGCTTTGTGCTCATCATGGCGAGCTTCCTCACCATGACCAACTTCGCCGGTGGCTCGTTTGCCTTTGCGGATTTTCGCGCCACGCAGTTTAGCCCCGCGGTCGCATCCGTGTGCTTCGTGCTCGCCTTCTTTGGCTTTGGCGCCAAGGCCGGTATCATCCCGCTGCACGGCTGGCTGCCCAAGGCACATCCCGAGGCGCCGTCCAACGTGTCGGCCCTCATGTCCGGCGGCATGATCAAGATCGGTATCTTCGGCATCCTCAAGGTTGGTCTCGACCTGCTCTCCGCCTCGGGCGTTCAGGTCTGGTGGGGCCTTATGGTCATGGTCTTCGGTGCGATCTCGTCGGTCCTCGGCGTGGCCTTCGCCCTGCAGGAGCATGACATCAAGCGCCTGCTGGCCTATCACTCCGTCGAGAACATCGGCATCATTCTGCTCGGCGTCGGCGCCTCCATGGCCGCCATGGCGCTCAACTCGGTCGGCATCGCCGTCCTGGCTCTGATGGCCGCCCTCTACCACACGTTTAACCACGCGATGTTTAAGGGCGAGCTGTTCTTGGGCGCCGGTGCGCTGCTGTACTCCACGGGTACGCGCAATATGGAGAAGATGGGCGGCCTGTTCCGTCGTATGCCGGAAACGGCCATCTGCTTCCTCATTGGTGCGCTTGCCATCTCGGCTATCCCGCCCTTCAACGGTTTTGTGTCCGAGTGGTTTACCTACCAGTCGCTGTTTAACGCTGCCATGCAGGGCGACAAAGCCGTCATGATCGTGGCCGTTTTCGCTGCCGTCGCGCTTGCCATTACCGGCGCGCTGGCTGTCACGTGCTTCGTCAAGGCCTATGGCGTCTCCTTTGCCTCCGCGCCCCGCTCCGAGGCTGCAGCTAATGCCAAGGAGGTTCCTGCCCCCATGGTGTTTGCACAGGGCTTGCTCGCGGCCATCTGCGTCGTGCTGGGCATTGGCGCTCCCGTGATCGCGCCCGTGCTGGTCGATGTCGCCGCGTCCGTGCTGCATCCGTACGGTGGCGTGTTTGCCGCCGAGGGCATGGAGCTCATGAACCAGTACTCCGGCGCTGCCACCTCCACGCCCGCGATTGCTATTGCGCTCGTGGTGCTTGTCGGCCTTGCCTGCGGTTATCGCAAGCTCAAGACCGTCGGCAAGGTGCAGAAGTCCCAGCCGTGGGCATGCGGTTACGCTCCCAACGAGCACATGCCCGTCGTGGCCACGACCTTTGCCTCCGAGGTGTCCTGGTTTATGCAGCCGCTCTACACGCTGCGCGACCGCTGCACGGCCGTCTGCTGGTCCATCGCGCACTTCTTCCAGAAGCTCACCGGTGTGGCCGAGGCTGTGGAGCCCGTACCCGACAAGGTTCTCGTCGATGCCCCGCATAAGGGCGTCGAGAAGCTCGCCGACCTCGCGACTAAGCTCGAGGGCGGCAACTACAGCATCTATATCTGCTACATCGTCGCGGCACTCGTGGTGTTCCTCGTGCTCGCCGTGCAAATGGGTTAAGGAGGGGAGAGCATGAACAACATCGTACTTGCCGTTCTGCAGGGCGTGGTCGTTATGGCCGTCGCGCCTTTCTTCTCCGGTCTCGGCCGCGTGATTCGCGCCAAGATGCACAACCGTCGCGGCCCCAGCATCATGCAGGACTACCGCGACCTGGCCAAGCTCTTTGCGCGCCCCGAGTCCCAGAGCGAGGACGCGAGCTTTGCGCTGCGCATTATGCCGCCGCTGTTCTTCGCCGTCGCCTTTATGCTCGCGATGGGCCTGCCGCTCTTTACGGCGCAAAGCCCCATCCCGGTCTTTGGTGACGCCATCACCATCATGTACAGCCTGGCGCTCGCCCGCTTCTTCTTCGCCCTCTGCGGCGTGGATTCGTCCAACGCCTACGCCGGTATCGGCGGCGTCCGCGAGCTGCTCATGAGCGTGCTCATCGAGCCGTCCATGCTGCTGGCGCTGTTTGCCGCCGCCCTGGTGTGCGGTTCCACCGACATCGCCACCATGGGTCAGCACATCATGACGGGCGCCATCGACGCGCCGGTCGCCGTAATCCTCGCCGGCATCGCCTTTGCGATTGCCTGCTACATGGAACTCGGCAAGCTGCCGTTTGATCAGGCCGAGGCCGAGCAGGAGCTTCAGGAGGGCCCGCTCGCCGAGCTTTCCGGCCCGTCGCTTGCGATGGCCAAGCTCGCCATGTCCATGAAGCAGGTCCTGGTCGTCGCCTGGTTCTGCGCGATCTTCGTCCCCTGGGGCGAGCCCGCGACCGTGGGCGCCGCCGCTGTTCTGGGTGCAGTCATCTTCCTGGTGAAGTGCCTGATCGATTTTGTCGTATGCGGCGTGATCGAGAACTCCTGCTCGCGCTCGCGTTTTAAGGTGCTTGGCAATCAGACCTGGGCCGTCGTGGGCATCGCCGTTCTGGCGTTTGTCTTCGTGGTCGTCGGCGTGTAGGAGAAGGGAGAAACAATGTCATTTGCAGTCAGTCTGTCCCTTCTCGGCTTGGTCGCTATCGCGGCCCCGATGGTGGCCTCGGTGCTCGTCGCCCTGTTCCCCCGTCCGTACGCCAAGTGGTTCAGCGTTTTGGGTGCCGCCGTCTCGACGGTCTGCACCATCGCCCTCGCCGCGAATTTCGCTGGCGCCGGCATGCCCGACACGCAGGTCCCCCTGATCTCGTTTGGGCAGACCCTCGTCATGGGATTCACCTTCGATCGCATGAGCACGCTGCTCGCGCCCGCCTTTGTGGGTATCGGCCTGCTTGTCGTGATCTATTCGATTCCCTATATGAGCGAGAATAACCGTGAACATCCCGACGCACCGCGTCGTCGCTTCTACGCGTACCTCGCGACCTTCATCGGCGCCATGGCCGGTCTCGTGTACAGCTCGACCCTTTTGGGCCAGCTCGTGTTCTTTGAGATCACGGGTGCGTGCTCTTGGGGCCTCATTAGCTACTACATGACGCCTACGGCCAAGAAGGCCGGCATGAAGGCTCTGATCATTACGCATATCGGTGCGCTCGGCCTGTATCTGGGCGCCGCCATCGTGTTTGCCCATACCGGTACTTTCGCCATTACCGCGATTGCCGGCCTCGACGCCAAGCTCAAGGCTATCGTCCTTTTGCTCGTGCTGTTTGCGGCCTGGGCCAAGTCCGCACAGGTTCCCATGTACATGTGGCTGCCTTCGGCCATGGAGGCGCCGACGCCTGTTTCGGCCTACCTGCATGGCGCCTCGATGGTTAAGGTCGGCGTGTGCGTGTTCGCGCGTGCACTCGTCTCTGCCGGCGAGATCCCCGAGATCGTGGGTTGGGTCGCCATTATCGACGCCATGGTCACCATGCTCTTTGGCTTCCTTATGTACCTGCCGCAAAAGGACATGAAGCGTCTGCTGGCCTTCTCCACGATCGCCCAGCTCTCCTATGTGTTCTTTGGTCTGGGCCTTTCGGTCTTTGGCAGCCAGCTGGCCTTCGATGGCGCCGTCTGCCACATCTTTAACCACGCTTTCGCCAAGACGCTGTTCTTCCTGATCGCCGGTTCGTTCTCCTTTACGCTCGGCACGCGTATGCTGCCCAAGCTTCGCGGCATCGTAAAGAAGTACCCGATCTCGGGCGTGGGCTTTGGTGTCGCGGCACTCGCTATCGCCGGCGTGCCGCCCATGAACACGTTCTTCTCGAAGTTCCAGATCATCGCCGGCGGCTTTTCTGTAGGTGCCGGCAACGTCGCGATCCTGGTGCTCGTGTGCATCATGGTCGCCGAGACCGTCGCCACCTTCGCCTGGTTCCTCAAGTGGATGGGCTATTGCCTGCCCGGCGAGCCGAGCGAAGAGGTCGCTGCGGGAGCCCCGCTTCCCCGTGCGATGGCGTTCGTGTTCATCGTGCTCATCATCATGGTCATCGTCAGCGGCCCGCTTTCGGCCAGCTGGATCGGTTAGGAGGTAGAACGACATGGGTTATTCGATCGTCAACATCCTTGGCGGCCTTCTGATCGTCACGTCCACCATGGTGGTCGTCTCCAAGAACATCAAACATGCCATCAACTGGTATGCGGTGCAGTCGCTGGTGCTCGTGGGGCTGCTCGCTACGCTCGGTGCCACCACCGGTGCGCAGGAGCTGCTTATGTGGGCCGGATCTGCCTTTATCACCAAGGTCGTCCTGGTCCCTTATATCCTCAACCGCGCATACAAGAAGATGGGCGAGCCGAGCGACGCATCACTCAAGGCCGGCCTTAAGCCCGCGTGGGCCATCTGCATCATCGCCGTGGAGGTCGCGATTTGCTTTGCCGTCGTGACGCAGATCAGCCTTCCCACGGCCGAGGTCGCAACGCCTGCGCTCGCTATTAGCTTCGCTCACTTCTTTGTGGGCCTCACCTGCATCATCTCGCAGCGCAACATCATGAAGCAGATCTTTGGTTACTGCCTTATGGAAAACGGCAGCCACGTGACGCTCGCGCTTTTGGCCCCCACCGCTCCCGAGATCATCGAGATCGGTATCGCCACCGACGCCATCTTTGCCGTCATCATCATGTCCATTGTCGTGCGTCGCATTTGGGACAACTCCCACTCGCTCGATGCGCGCGACCTGTCCGAGCTGAGGGGGTAGTCCATGGAAACGTTGATTCTCGCCCTGCTCGCGACTCCTTTGGTGTTCTCGCTGGTTATGGCGTTTTTGCCCAAGAACACGTCCTATAACGTGTTTGCCGGTCTCAACCTGGTCTCCGTCGCAGCCGTCCTGGTGCTGTCGATTATGACGGCCGGTGACGTCCTTATGAGCGGCGAAACCGCGAGCGCTCTTGGCCTGTGGTTCCACCTCGATTCGCTGGGCGCCATCTTTGTGCTGCTCATCGGCTTTATCGGTTTTCTTACGGGGCTGTTCTCGCTGCCCTATGTAAAGGCCGATATCGAGGAGGGCTCCATGCCCGCCGAGCGCGCCAAGCAGTATTTTGCACTGTTTAGTCTGTTCGTGTTTACCATGCTGCTCGCGTGCCTGTCCAACAACATGATCCTCACGTGGGCCGCCGTGGAGGCAACCACGCTTTCCACCGTGTTCCTGGTGGGTATCTACAAGAACAAGACGGCCCTCGAGGCTTCTTGGAAGTATGCGATGGTCTGCACCGCCGGCGTGGCCTTCGGCCTGTTCGGTACGCTGCTGATCTACGCCAACGCCGCCGACGTGATTCCCAACGCCCACGAGGCCGCATTCCTGTCGTGCGTGCTGCCGTATGCCGACCAGTTCGACCCGACGCTCATGCGCCTCGCCTTTGCGTTTATCGTGATCGGCTTTGGCACCAAGGCCGGCCTGTTCCCCATGCACACTTGGCTGCCCGATGCCCACTCCCAGGCCCCGAGCCCTGTCTCGGCCCTGCTCTCGGGCGTGCTGCTTAAGTGCGCCATGCTTGTGATCATGCGCTTCTACGGCTTTACTATCCAGGCCGTGGGCGCCGAGTATCCGCAGCTTTTGCTGTTGATCGTCGGCACGCTGTCCATTTTGGTGGCGGCACTTTCGATGTTTCGCCAGGACGACCTCAAGCGCCGCTTTGCGTATTCGTCTGTGGAGAACGTGGGCGTTATCGCCCTGTGCCTGGGTATCGGCGGCCCGCTGGGTATCGCCGCGGCCCTGCTGCACTGCGTGTTCCACGGCTTTACCAAGACGCTTGCCTTCTGCGTGTCCGGCAACATCCAGCACGCCTTTGGCACGCGTAGCCTGGCCAAGATCCAGGGCGTCGTCGAGGTTGCCCCCGCAACCGCCGCGCTCGCCATCCTGGCGCTGCTCGGTCTTGCCGCCTTCCCGCCCTTTGGCATGTTCATCTCTGAGTTCCTGACTTTTGTCGCCGGCGTTACCGCCGGTCCCATGTGGCTGGTCGTCGTGGTCGCCCTCGGTCTTACCGTGGCCATCTCCGCGCTCACCCGCATCGCACTCAAGTCGGTATTCGGCCATGCGCCCCAGGGCATGGGCAAGCATGAGGCCCCGGCGCTCATGCTTATCCCCGAAATCATCCTGGCTGTCATGATCTTGTGGTTTGGCATCGCCACCCCGCTGCCTCTCGTGCACGGTGTGGAGACCGCGACTGGCATCGTGCTCGAGCAGAGCACCGAGGAACTTCACGCGACGCCGATGTACCGCGCTGTGTTCGGTACCGAGACCGCTCAGAGCGAGGTGGAGTAACGAATGATTGAAACTGAGAACAAGGTGTATGCCCGTCGCTGCGAGAGCCATGTCGAGGCCCTGCGCCGCGCCGTTCCGGGCTGCATCGAGAAGGTCGAGTGGCAGTGCGAGGACCAGCTGACGATTACCGTCAAGCAGGACAAGCTGCCCGAGGCCGTTCACTACCTGTATTACGAGCGCTACGGCTGGATTCCCGTGATCATCGGCAACGATGAGCGCAGTCTGTGCGGCCGTTACGCCGTGTACTACGTCATCTCTATGGAGGGGGAAGACCCCGGCTGGGTGACCGTGCGCACCGAGGTCGATCCCGCCAAGATGACGTTCCCGTCCGTGACGCCGTTCGTCCCCGCCTGCGTGTGGGGCGAGCGCGAGCTGCGCGACATGTTCGGCCTGATCCCTGAAGGCCTGCCCGATCGTCGCCGCCTGGTGCTGCCCGACGATTGGCCCAGTGGTCTGTATCCGCTGCGCAAGGACTCCATGGACTACCGCTTCCGTCCCGCTCCCGCGAGCGACATGGAAAACTACGAGTTTCTGGCCGATACCAAGGGCAAGGAGACGACGCTTGTCCCCATGGGCCCGTTGCACATTACCTCCGACGAGCCCGGCCACTTCCGCCTGTTCGTTGAGGGCGAGACGATCGTCGACGCCGACTACCGTCTGTTTTACGTGCACCGCGGCATGGAGAAGGTCGCCGAGACGCGCCTGAACTATGACGCCGTGACGTTCCTCGCCGACCGTATCTGCGGCATCTGCGGCTGTGCCCACTCGGTGGCCTATGCCGAGGCCGTCGAGCGCGCCCAGGGCATTCATGTCCCGCCGCGCGCCCAGTACATCCGCGCCATCATGCTCGAGGTCGAGCGCCTGCACTCGCATCTGCTCAACATTGGCCTGGCGTCGCACTACACGGGCTTCGACTCCGGCTTCCAGCAGTTCTTCCGCGTCCGCGAGAAGTCCATGGACCTGGCCGAGAAGCTCTCCGGTCACCGCAAGACCTACGGCCTCAACGTGATTGGCGGCGTGCGTCGCGACATTTTGGCCGAGCAGAAGCTCTCCACGCTCACGACCATCCACCAGCTGCGCTCCGAGGTTCAAGAGCTCGTCGACGTGCTACTCTCCACGCCCAACTTTATCGAGCGTACGAGCGGCATCGGCATCTTGGACCGCAAGATCGCACGTGACTTCTCGCCGGTCGGTCCGCTCATGCGTGGCTCGGGCTATGCCCGCGACGTGCGTTTTGACCATCCCTTCGACGGCTATGCCGATCCGGACGTTCAAAAGATGCACGCCGCCACGGCCGACACCTGCGATGCCTTCGGCCGTACCGCCGTTCGCATCCAGGAGGTCTACGATTCGATCGACATGATCGAGACCATGCTCGAGAACTGCCCGTCGGGCCCCATCCTCACCACGGATTGGGAGTACACCCCGCACAAGTACGCCATCGGCGCCACCGAGGCGCCGCGCGGCGAGGACGTGCACTGGGCCATGCTCGGCAACAACCAGAAGTGCTACCGCTGGCGCGCCAAGGCCGCCACGTACAGCAACTGGCCGGTCCTGCGCTACATGTTCCGCGGCAACACCGTGGGCGACGCGGCGCTGATCGTCGGCTCGCTCGACCCGTGCTACTCCTGCACCGACCGCGTGACGGTGACCGATGTCGCCGCCAAGCGCGACCATGTGCTCGACAAGGAGCAGTTCGAGAACGTCTGGCGCGACAAGTCGCCGCTTGCGGGCGAGGGCACCATGGCCGCTCCGCTCGATGAGGAGGCGCTCTAATATGCTGAAGCTTTGGAAGGTTAACGCCAAGGCCGGCGACGCGACGGTCAAGTACCCGTTTGCGCCGTTCCCCACCAACAAGGACATGCGCGGCAAGCCCGAGCACAACGCCGAGCTCTGCATTGCCTGCGGTGCCTGCGGCGTGGCGTGCCCGGCCGATGCCATTCGCATGGACACCGACCTTGCGGCCGATACCATCACCTGGTCGATCGACTACGGCCGCTGCATCTTCTGCGGCCGCTGCGAGGAAGCCTGCCCCATGGAGGCCATCAAGCTCACCGAGGAGTTTGAGCTGGCCGTCATGAGCAAGGACGACCTCACCAGCAAGAGCGTTTATACGCTCGAGCACTGTTCGCGTTGCGGCAAGCCGTTTGCCCCGCACAAGGAGATCGACTACGCCAAGCGCCTGCTGCAAAAGGCCGGCGGCATGGAGGCCGAGCAGGCTGCCCGTACCGTCGGTATGTGCCAGGAGTGCAAGCGCGAGCTCGACGCCCTGCGCGCCGCTTCGGCCGTAAAGACCGGCAACGCGCGCGGAATGGCTGCCAACGAGACGCTTGCGTCCGGTGAGCCCCAGGGCCCCGGCATGGAGTATCTGGGCGGCCACGGCGTGAACCCGGAGTATATCGACCGCGAGCTCAACCCCGATGCGCCCGAGATTCCCGCCGGTCCGGCGCCGGTCGAGGGCATCATCATGGATTTTGATACGAAGGAGGAGTAACCATGGCCGAACCCACGCTTTTGCCCGAGCGGCTTCAGTACCGCCCGACCAAGATCGAGCTCGACGAGAGCATCGAGAAGGCCAAGGCGACCCTTCTTAAGAAGATCAAGCGCTCGGTGTACGTCTACCGTGTTGACTGCGGCGGCTGCAACGGCTGCGAGATCGAAATCTTCGGTTCCATCACGCCCGTCTTCGACGTCGAGCGCTTTGGCATCAAGGTCGTGCCCTCGCCCCGTCACGCCGACGTGCTGCTGTACACCGGTGCCGTGACGCGTGCCATGCGCATGCCGGCCCTGCGCGCCTTTGAGGCCGCACCCGATCCCAAGATCGTGGTGTCCTATGGCGCGTGCGGCTGCACCGGTGGCATCTTCTACGACAACTACTGCGTCTGGGGCGGCACGGACAAAATCCTGCCGGTCGATGTCTACATCCCCGGCTGCCCGCCCAGCCCCGCGCAGACCGTCTACGGCTTTGCCATGGCACTCGGTCTGCTGGACCAAAAGCTCCATGCCGAGACCACGGTGGAGGCCGCCGGCGAGCAGGCCGATATCCTGCACCCCGGCGTGCCGTACAAGCTGCGCGTTGCCATCGAGCGCGAGGCTCGCGCCATGAGCGGCTACCGTTACGGCCGCGATTTGGCCAACGAGTTTATGGACACGCTCGAGGGTGCGCCCAAGGGTGATATCCGAGGTGCCATGGCGCTGCTCATCGACAAGCAGGACGATCCGCGCCGCGTTGAGGTCTACTCGGCGCTGCAGGATCTGGTGCTGGCCGGAGGTCACTAGATGGAGCTCACGGACCGCTCTGGTTACTTTGCGGGCCCCGGCATGCTCGGCGGCTCCTTTGGCGATGCCTCGCGCGCAAGCGACGAGGCCGCCGAGGGCGTCGCCGACCCCTGCCTGGGCCATGCGCCCGACCAGGTGGTCTTCTACGAGCTCACGCGTAAGTTTGTTGAGACCGAGGAAGACGTTCCCCAGGAGGCCTGCGACGTGCTGTACTACACGCTCGCCGTGGGCCACCACACCGGCGTGCTCGATTGCTTTGAGCCGCGACTGTCGGTGCCGGTGGATGTCTTCTATTCGCTCGTCGACGCGCTGCCGGAGGGGGAGGCCAAAACCAAGTTTGAGGCCATCCGCTCCTTTGGTGAGTGCCAGCTCGACAAGGCGGCCGTGCCGTCGCTGCTCGAGGCTTGCGATGCGTTGCTCGACGAGCGCGGTTTTCGCGGGTCGGCCAAGGCCGGCATCTCGGTGTTCGACGACGACTTTGCTCTGCATGCCCAGCAGGTCGCGTTTCTGATGAAGTTTCGCGATCTGGTTGAGCGCGTGCGCGATGTGTCGGGCGTGTATCTGACGGGGAGGTTGCAGTAATGGGTCGCGTTGTGGATGGCCGCGTGAACGGCGCCCCGTTTGCGGGTATCGTGCTCACGGCGGGAAGCGTGCTGCGCGCCGACGATGCCGCCGGCCCCGTGCTCTCCAAAAAGATGGAGGACGCGCCCATCGCCGGTTGGTACACCATCGACGGAGGCCAAACGCCCGAGGATGACATCATCGAGGTCAAGCGTGAGCGTCCGCCGCGTTTGGTTTTGGTTGATGCCGCAGACATGGCGCTGCCCGTCGGCGCCATCCGCTTGCTCGACAAACGTGATGTGGCCCGCAAGTCGATGTTCACCACGCATTCGCTTCCCTTGTCGATTCTGATCGAAGAGATTGAGCAATCGTGCGATGATATCGTCTTCGTCGGAATTCAGCCGGGCGACACGGAGTTCTACAACCCCATGTCCCCGGAGGTCTTTGAGGCCGTCGACGCCGTGTACGACGCCGTGGCCGCCAACGACTTTTCCCACTTTGTCCGCTTGGGGCAAGAGCAGTAGGAGCACTTGTTCCATTTTGTTAGGAAAGAAGTGATTGACATGGCAGATTCCAAGGTGGAGTATCCCGCTCCCGATTGCCTGGCGCCCGCCGCGATCGAGGCCAAGACTGAGGTCGCCGGCGTGACCAAGGCTAACCTGCCGGTCGCTAAGGCCTTTCTGTTGGCAATGTTCGCCGGTGCGTTTATCGCCTTCGGCGGCCTGTTCTTTACGGTGTTTTTGAGCGATAGCACGCTGGGCTGGGGTGCCCAGCGCGTCGTGGGCGGCCTGTGCTTTTGCCTGGGCCTGGTGCTGGTACTGGTGTGCGGCGCCGAGCTGTTTACCGGCAATTCGCTTATGGTCTGCGCGCTCAAGAGCAAAAAGATCACCCTGGCTCAGATGCTCAAGGCATGGGTCGTCGTGTGGGTCGGTAATTTTGTCGGCGCCCTGTTCATCGTCTTTTTGGTGTACATGGCCGGCATTTACAAGCTCAACGGCGAGGCGGTCGCCAATTCCATGGTGAGCGTCGCCGCCGGCAAGGTGACGATCGACTGGGTGACGATCTTCTTCCGCGGCATCCTGTGCAACATCTTTGTGTGCCTGGCTGTTTGGATCGGTACCGCTGGCAAGACCGTGGTCGATAAGGTCGTGGGCATTTTGCTGCCCATCGCCGCCTTTGTGGCCTGCGGTTTTGAGCACTGTGTCGCCAACATGTACTTTTTGCCCATGGGTGCCGTGATGCACGCGTGCGGCTATGGTGCCGACGTCGCCGGTGCCGATGCGCTCAACGTTGCGGGCATTGCATTTAACCTGTCCGCTGCCACGCTGGGCAACATCGTGGGCGGTGCGGTTCTGGTCGCGCTCGGCTACTGGTTTATCTACGCCAAGAAGTCCGAGGCGTAAGGTACCGTCTGTTTGACATTGGGCCTCCCGCGGGGCGTTGCCGTGCGGGAGGCTTTTTGGGTCTGGGGCTCGTTGGCGTGCTGCTGGCCTGTTATGTTTGACCTGTGAAAGGGGTAATCGAGATGGCATCTGCTGTGGAGCGTGACGGTCGCGCCGTGGTGACCACATGCGGGGGATGCTATGCCGATTGCGCCTTTGCGGCCCATGTTGAGGATGGGCGTGTGGTGGCCGAGTTGCCGGTGCCGGGACATCCGTGCGCGGCGCGTGCCCTGTGCGCCCGCGGACGGCATCGCCTGGCAATGCCGTTTGACGAGCGCGATCGCATTGTGCATCCCATGCGCCGACGAACTGATGGCTCGGGGTTCGATGTGATTTCGTGGGACGAGGCGTTCGCGCAGATTGCAGCGCGCCTTGGGGGGATTGTCGACGGGCATGGTCCGCGTGCGCTGGGCATGACGCTCGGCGTTCCCTCGTTCGACCGCTACTGGGCGTATCGCTTTATGCATGCGCTGGGCTCGCCCAACGTGTACGGTGCCGACGGTGCCTGCGAGGTAAGCCGACTTACTGGTTGGGAGCACAGTCTGGGCTACAGCCCCGCCTCTGACCTGGCGCATACCGATTGCATCATGTATTTGGGGCGTTCCATTGTCGATTCGTCGACGATGGGAGCCGTTGACGCGCTCAACGATGCACGCCGGCGCGGGGCGAAGATTATCGTGGTTGACCCCCGGCGCAGTGGCTCGGCCGCGCTTGCCGACCGCTGGCTGCGCGTGCGCCCGGGCTGCGACTTGGCGCTGCTATTGGGTACTGCCCATGTCTTGATTGCCGAGGATCTGTATGACCACGAGTTCGTGACCCGCCATACCACGGGCTTTGACGAGCTGGCGCAGGCGGCTGCTGTTTGGACGCCCGATTGGGCCGAGTCGATGTGCGACGTGCCGGCCGCAGAGATTGTCGCCACGGCGCGCGATCTCGCTGCCGCCGCGCCTGCCGCCGTGGTGGATGCGGGCTTTCATGGCGGCATCGGTATCGCGTATGCCAACAGCACCCAGACCGCGCGCGCTATCTGCTTGGTCGATGTACTGCTGGGCTGTATTGGACATGCGGGCGGTGCGCTCAACCCACCGACGCCGCTTGTATTGGGCGACCTTGATTCCGCGCGCTTTGCGACGCCGCCGGTGCCGCGCATATCCAAGCTGGGGTCCGAGCGCTATCCACTGGTCGATCCGGTGCGCGGCCTGTGCACGACCATCGGTCAGTCGATTCTTGCCGGCGATTTGCGTGGGCTCATCGTCTATGCCAGTAACCCCGGTGCGGGCTATGGCAATGCGCAGGCTTGGTTGAGTATTTTGCAGCATCTCGACTTGCTCGTGACGATTGATATTCGCTGGTCCGAGACGGCGCGCGCTTCCGACTTCGTGCTGCCCGACGTGACGTATCTGGAGGCCGACCGCGGTGTGGGCACGGTCGTGGGCGCCAACGATTCGCGCGTGTTCTACCGCAACGCCGTGCTGCCTGTGCAGCATGACGACACGCGTCCCGGTCGGGAGATTTTTGCCGGTCTGGCGCAGGCGTGTGGCGCGGGCGAGTACTTCCAGTTTACGTCTGACGATCTGGCGGCTGCCCAGGTGGCGCCTTTTGGGATTAATCTGGACGAGCTCAAGGAGCGCGGCTGGGCCGACACGGATGCTGCGTTGCCGTCGCGTACGGGCGATCCGGCGATTGCCTTGGATGGCGGCAAAATTGCGCTGGCAAGCGACGTATGGGAACGAGCCGGCCTGGGTCGTGTACCCAACTGGATCGCGCCCATGGTGGAGCCCGGCCCGGGGATGTTTCGCCTCATTAGCGGCAACCGTCCCTTTGAGTCGCATACCTCTCGAAGGCTTGCGGCCCAAGGTGCCGCCGAGGCTGGGTCGGACCTGGATGCCGTGCAGATGAATGCCGATGCTGCTGCGCGCATGGGCATCGCCGACGGCGAGATCGTCGAACTCGTGAGCGATATGGGCCGCGACCGCGTGCGTGTGGAGACGACGCCGTATCTGCATCCGGCGTGCATCTTCACCTCGACCGCCCCCGGTGGGCGTTCGTTTGGCGCCGATGCCGGTGGCGCTCAAGCCTTGGGTGTGGGCCCGCTCGACCATACGCCGTTACGTTGGGACCCGTTGACGGGTGCCGCGCTCACCCAGGAAAACGCCGTTCGCGTGGAAAAGATCGCGAAGCACGTGGATAATAACGACTGATTGATTCAGCAGATTGATTCGGCTGGTTTTTGATGAACGACCGACTGATCTGCCCTTGGTTTTGAAAGGCCGCACATGAGCGATAGCCAGAACATGTCCGATGAGGTGCGCGCCCGCCTGCGCGCCATTCCCTCCGTCAACGAGCTGCTCGCAGAGTGGCCGGTTGTGAAGGCGGCGGGGGAGACCTGCGACGCGGTGGTGCATGCCGCCGTCACGGCCGAACTCGACGAGGAGCGCGCCGCCATTCGCGCCGGTGCCGCCCCGCGCTCTAAGCGCGACCTGGCCTCGGCCATCGAGTGGCGTGCGCATCGATCCGCACTGCCGAGCCTGCGTCCTGCCGTCAACGCTACGGGTGTGGTCATCCATACCAACTTGGGTCGCGCCCCGCTCGCGGAGTCGGCCGCCAAGGCCGTGGCCGAGGTCGCGCGTGGGTACAGCACGCTCGAGTACAGTGTGGACACCTGCTCACGTGGGTCGCGCAAGGAGCACGCCGCGCAGCTCATCCGCTCACTTACCGGTGCCGAGGACGCGCTCGTGGTCAACAACAACGCCGCCGCGGTGCTGCTGGTGCTGGCGACTCATGCCGCGGGCAAAGAGGTCATCGTCAGCCGCGGCGAGCTTGTCGAGATTGGCGGCAGCTTCCGCATCCCCGATGTCATGGCGGCCTCGGGCGCCAAACTCGTCGAGGTCGGCGCCACCAACCGCACGCATCTGGGCGACTACGAGCGCGCCATCACGCCCGATACGGCGATGATCCTCAAGGTCCACCCTTCCAACTATCGCATCGAGGGCTTTCACGAGGAGGTGGGCTCTCGGGAGCTTGCGGCGCTTGCTCACAAGCATGGTCTGCTGTTCTACGAGGACCAGGGGTCGGGTGCGCTGTTGCCCGACGACATCTTGGTGCGCGGCGGTGAAGAAACCACGCCGGCTTCGGTTTCGGCTGGGCTCGATCTGGTGTCGTGCTCGGGCGATAAACTGCTCGGTGCCGCACAGGCGGGCATTATCATGGGCCGTCGCGATCTGGTCCAGGCCTGTGGGTCACATCCGCTTATGCGTGCCCTGCGCCCGGGCAAGCTCGCACTGGCGGCGCTCGAGGCTACACTGCGCATTTACATGGATGGGGCGGATGTGGCCCATCGCGATATTCCGGTGCTCAGCATGCTTACGCTGCCGCAGGCTCATTTGGAGCGACGTGCCCGCAAGCTGCGCGATCGTATGGTCGCCGGGCTCGACAAGGCCGGTTGCCCGTGCGCCGTTCAGGTGGAGATCGTCGAGGAATCGTCAACCCCCGGCGGTGGCTCGCTTCCTACCATCGAGCTACCCACGATGTGCGTGGCCGTCTGCCCGGTCGACGGGCGCCTGTCCGTTGACGCGCTCAAGCGCTCGCTCGTCCAAGACTTCGATACGCCGGTCGTCACGCGCGCCTCGCACGACCGCATTTTGTTTGATGTGCGCACACTCGTGGGCGACCGCGATATCGAGACGGCGGCATCAACGCTCGTCGCGTGCGTTAAGAAGGCGATTGCTCGATGAGTGAGGTTAAAGCGCTGGTGGAGTGTCCCATTATCGTTGGCACGGCGGGACACGTCGACCACGGTAAGTCGGCACTGATCGAGGCGTTGACCGGCAAGAATCCCGACCGTCTGGAGGTTGAGCGCCGTCGTGGTATGACCGTGGAGCTGGGCTTTGGCGAGCTGGCGCTGCCAAGTGGCAAGATTGTTGGCCTGGTCGACGTGCCGGGTCATGCGCATTACTTGCGCGCCATGGTGCAGGGCGCCACGGGTATCGACGTGGCCGTGCTGGTGGTTTCGGCCGTCGAGGGCGTGATGCCGCAGACCCGCGAGCACGTGCATGTGCTGGAGCTGCTGGGCGTTACGCATATGGTGGTCGCGCTGACGATGTGCGACCTGGCCGATAGCGAAATGATTGAGCTGGCCGAGCTCGACGTGGACGATTTTCTTTCGGATACCGTGTTTGCGGGCGCGCCGACGGTGCCGGTGTCGTCCAAGACCGGCGCGGGGATCGATGACCTGCTGACTACGCTCGACGAGCAGGTTGCCGCTTGCTGGGATGCCTGCCGTGCCCGCGCCGAGCTCACCGATGCCGCACCGCGTCTGCCTATCGACCGCTGCTTTACGATCAAGGGCGCCGGTACCGTGGTGACGGGAACGTTGCACGATGCGCCCGTCGCGGTGGGGGATGAGCTCGTCGCGCTGCCGTCGCGTACGGTCTGTCGCGTGCGCGGGATTCAGGTACATGGCGATACGCCGCGGGCGTTGCCCGGTCAGCGTGTGGCGCTCAACTTGGTGGGCGATGCCGTCGCCTCGCTCGATCGCGGTGAGATGCTCGGCGTGGCGGGCCGCTTTGGTCAGACGATGCGCTTTATGATGACGTTTACGTATTTGGGTCGCGAGGGAGCCAAGCCGCGTGTGCTCGAGTCGGGTGCGCGTGTGCACGTGATGGCGGGTACGGCCGAGGTCGTCGGTCGCATCATGTTCATGGAGGGTGAGGCCCCCATGGCGGTGGGCGAGACCCGTAATGTTCAGGTGCGCTTGGAAAACTCGCTGCCGCTACGTGCCGGGGACCATGTCGTGGTGCTGTCCTATTCGCCCGTGATGCTCATTGGCGGCGGGCGCGTGCTGCTTTCGCGCTGCCGTCGCTCGCGCGAGCTTGCCGAAGGAGAGCGTGCGCTGTATGCGGCGCTCGAGTCCGGCGATATCGCGGGCGGTGTGGGCGCTTGGCTGGTGCTGCAGACGCTGCCGGTTACGGCGGTTGATGTTGCCGCGGCTTTTGATCTTGGCGTCGGCGAGGTCGATACCGCACTGCGCGGGTTGGTGGCGCAGGGCGCTGCTTGCGCGCTTGCTGGCTCGGATGGCTCGCTGTATGCAGATTCTTCCTCGCTCGACGCCGCGATGGATGCACTGGCGGCGACCCTGTCGGCCATGCACGCGGCGGCTCCCAAGGAGACGGGCTTTACGCCCGGCGCCGTTGCCCATGCTGCGTGGCCTGCCGCTGATGAAGGCGTTGCCGCAGCTCTGATTGCCGAGGGCTGCTCGCGTGGCGTGTGCGCCGCCGAGGGCGCCGAGGTATTCGATCCGCATTCGGCCGCCGCGGCGGCACGCGTGGTGCGAGAGGCTTGTGAGCGGATCGTCGCGCTGCTTGACGAGGCTGGCCTGGATGCACCGGCGCTTCCCGAGGTGGGCGAACAGCTGCAGCTCGGCCGCGACACCATGACGCGTGCCCTGCGCGAACTTTCGCTCAACCGCTCGATCGTTAAGGTCGAGCGCGACGTTGCCCTGTCTGCTGCCGCCGAGGCCCATGCGCGCGAGCTTGTCGCCGCCGCTATCGAGGCTGCCGGGGGCGCTGCCACCACGAGCGCCCTGCGCGAGGCGCTGGGTGTGTCGCGCAAACGCGCCATCAGCATCTTGGAGCACCTGGATGCCGTGCGCTTTACGGTGCTCGACAAGGATGCCGGCGGCCTGAGGTCCCTGCGCTAGGCCGGTCACTCGCTCCCGCCTCCTCAGTTGCGGTGAAATAGTTCCTGTTTTCCGGTTTAGATACCTCTTCCAGGAACTATTCCACCGCAACTTTGAGGGTGGCCAGCCGAAGCTGGTCACCTTTGAGCCTTGAATCGGGCCTATCTACTACGTTTAGTCGACTACCATCATCCATTCCGAAATTCGCGAAATTAAAACCGCAGGCAGACGGTTTGCCGATTTTCTAAAAACGCTGGTATGCTCGACCCATGCCGGTCAAACGTAGTAGATAGCCCGTTTTCGTGGCGCGGTACCAGGGCAGTTTTTTTGGGCGGAGCGGATGATTTTTCTGGGACGGGGATTAAAAAATCATTGCGTGCCTAATGATTTTTTAATCCCCGTCCCAGAAAAATCATCCTTTGATCCAGCTTGGGGTAGTCAAAATAGCCCCGTCCCAAATTAGCTAGCCCGCTCGGTTTGGTAAAATACCGCCGCACTTGGGAACGGATGGGCTCCGGTGGGCTCCGCGGTCCTCAAAACCGTTGCGAGGCGTGCAAAACGTCTTGGATGTGTTCGATTCACATACGTTCCCGCCATACGCTACCAGCGCTTTTGTGCTCGCGGTCTTGCTGCGTGCCGCAAAGGCGCTGTTTTGTTTTTGTACGGGTCTGCCGTGTCGCCTGTCATGTCGTCTACGGTATTTGCCCCGTGCGCTGGATTTTGAACGTGCCGATGGAGGTGTTTTGCCGTATGACTACCGTAAGACGTGCCGATCTTTCTTGTGTCGTCCAAGCGGGCGGGTTGTCGTCGCGCATGGGCTGCGATAAGGCGCGGATGTCGTTTTGCGGCGAGCCGCTCATCGAGCGCGTGCTGGGTCGGCTGGCGCCAGTTGCCGGCGAGTTGGTCGTGACGACTTCGCGCCCTTGCGAGCTTGCCTACCTTGAGGAGCTTATGTTTGATGGCCTGCGACCCCGCGTGGTGATGGACGTCGACGGTCCCGCCGGTGCCATGCGCGGCATCGCGAGCTCGTTGGCCGCGGCCCGATTGCCGCTCGTGGCGATCGTCGCCTGCGATATGCCGTTTGTCTCGTCGGAACTCATTGGCGCGCTTGCCGATCGTGTTGAGGCCGAGGCGCTCGACGTGTGCGTGCCGCGCGAGGAGCGGGGGATTGAGCCGCTTTGCGCCGTCTGGCGCCGTGGCGCGTGTGCGCCGGCCGCCCAAGAGCTGCTTGCCTGCGACCGCCAGCGCATTCGCTGCCTGATCAATCGCGTTCAGGCTGGTTATATGGATGAACCGCAGATCGTTAAGGCCGCGGGCTCGACGCTCTGCTTCGAGAACGTCAATACGCCCGAGGAGTTTGCGGCGGCCGAGTTACTTGCCTAGACGATTGGAGTTGCCATGTCTCACGATATTTGTCCCGACACGGGAGAGCCTTGCACTTGCGATGGTTCCGAGCCCTGTACCTGCGGCTGCGGTGGCTGTGGACATACTGAGGAAGAGGAAGCGGCCGCCGCGGCGTATCGTGAGGCGCACCGCGAAGGCCCGTCCGGTGATGCCCTCGACCACGAGCGCAAGATTATCGTGTCGTTTGACAGCACCTTCGATGTGATGGAATGCGAGCAGCTGTGCCTGGATGCCGGCGTGCCCGGGCGCATTATGCCTTTGCCCGGCTCCATTACCGCAGGTTGCGGCCTGTGCTGGGCCATGCCGTTCTCGGGCGATGCGCTCGCCGCCTTCCGTGCTGCCACCGAAGGTCGCATAACCCCCGCCGACTACCATCAGCTCGTCCTCTAACCGCCGGCACCACAAAGGCGCCTGTCCCCAATGTGGTGGTTTGGAACACGTGGACGAAACAGCTTCGAAACACGCGATTTGTTCGGCAGGTGCTCAAAAACGCTTCTACCTGCATCGTAATCAAAACGAAACATCTGCTTGTCGGCTTATGCGAAACTTTGCTGCAACAATGCGATATTATCCATACTCGATAAAGCTCGCGGCGCATGGGGCGCCTCGAACGACATTTTTCTTTTCCATCAATTGGAGGAAGCATGAGCTACACGCAGAAAGTTCTCGACGAGCTCAAGGCCCGCTATCCCGAGCAGCCTGAGTTCATCCAGGCCGCGACCGAGATCCTCGGCACCATCCAACCGGCGCTCGACGCCCATCCCGAGTACGAGGAGGCCGCCCTGCTTGAGCGCCTCGTCGAGCCCGAGCGCATCGTTATGTTCCGTGTCCCCTGGGTCGATGATCAGGGCAAGGTCCAGGTCAATCGCGGCTACCGCGTCGAGTTCAACTCTGCCATTGGACCCTACAAGGGCGGCCTGCGCTTTAACCCGACGGTCACCCTGGGCATGCTCAAGTTCCTGGGTCTGGAGCAGATTCTCAAGAACAGCCTGACCACCCTTCCCATGGGCGGCGGCAAGGGCGGTTCCGACTTTGACCCCAAGGGCAAGTCCAACAACGAGATCATGCACTTCTGCCAGTCCTTCATGACCGAGCTCTATCGCCACATTGGTCCCAACACCGATGTTCCCGCCGGCGACCTGGGCGTTGGCGGCCGCGAGGTTGCCTACCTGTTCGGTCAGTACAAGCGCCTGACCAACGAGTGGACCGGCGTCCTTACCGGCAAGGGCCTCTCCTTTGGCGGCTCGCTCGCCCGTACCGAGGCCACCGGTTACGGTCTGGTCTACTTTGTGGACGAGTATCTCAAGAGCCGCGGCGACTCCTTCGAGGGCAAGAACGTCGTCGTTCACGGCTCCGGTAACGTCGCCATTTACGCGGTCCAGAAGGTCTCCCAGCTCGGCGGCAAGGTGCTGGCCTGCTCCGACACCCATGGCTGGGTCGAGGATCCCGACGGCATCGACTATACCGTGCTCGAGCATGTCTACAACAAGAAGCGCTCCGGCCACGACAAGGGCGTTACGCTCGCTATGTACGTCGACGAGAAGCCCAATGCCACGTGGCACGAGGGCGACGGCCGCGGCGTGTGGCAGCTGCCCTGCGACATCGCGCTGCCCTGCGCTCGCGAGAACACGCTGCTGCTCGAGGACGCCCAGGCGCTCGTCGCCAACGGCTGCAAGGTGGTCGGCGAGGGCGCGAACATGCCCACGACCATCGAGGCCACGACCTACTTCCAGGAGAACGGCGTCGCCTTTATGCCCGGTAAGGCTGCCAACGCCGGCGGCGTGCTCGTGTCCGGCCTGGAGATGAGCCAGAACGCCGAGCACCTGTCCTGGACCTTCGAGGAGGTCGACGGCAAGCTCGAGCAGCTCATGCGCGGCATGTTCCACAACGTGGACGACACCGCCAAGGAGTACGGCGAGGAGGGCAACTTCGTCATGGGCGCCAACATCGCCGGCTTCCTGAAGGTCGCCGATGCCATGCTCGCCCAGGGCGTCTGCTAAATCTTCGCTCGATATAGCATCGCAGAAGGCTCCCAGTCATCTTGGCTGGGAGCCTTTTTTGATTCGCATGCGACGGAGGAAAACGGTTCATTTTGTCCCGACACGAGCTGTGCCCCCTCGTTTGGTACACTTAAAGGTACTGGACAAGTGGAGAGATGGGGGAGAACGTGCTCAAGTTCGGTACCTACGTCCGTGTTGGAAACGCGGCCGAAGCCTATGAGCTCTTGCAGAAGAACCGCAACAACAAGATTGTGGGCGGCGGCATCTGGATGCGCCTGGGTTCGCGTCGTGTGGCGACGGCGATTGACCTTTCGGCCTGCGGACTCGATCAGATCGAGGAGACCGAGACCGAGTTTCGCATCGGTGCCATGTGCACCCTGCGCCAGCTCGAGCGTCATGCCGAGCTCAACGCGCTTGTCAATAATGTCTTTGAGTTCGCCGTCCACGACATCGTGGGCGTGCAGCTGCGCAATACCGCCACGGTGGGCGGCAGCATCTACGGCCGCTTTGGCTTCTCGGACGTTCTCTCCGCCTTCCTCGCGCTCGATTCCTATGTTGAGCTGACGGGTGCCGGTCGCGTGCCGCTCGCCGAGTTCGTGGACATGGGTTACGTGCGCGACGTGATCGAGCACGTCGTGGTCGTTAAGCACGACTATCGCGCAAGCTACGAGGCCGTGCGCAAGGCCGCGACCGACTTCCCCTCCTTAAACGTCACCGCCGCCTGGTGGGACGGCTCCTGGCACGTCACCGTGGGCGCCCGTCCGCTGCGCGCGACCCTGCTGCAGGGCGAGGCATGTGGCCTTACCGGCGAGCAGCCTTCCGAGGACGAGCTGCGTGCCCTGGCAGAGTCCGTACGCTCGCTGAGTTATGGCACCAATCTGTGGGGCTCGGCCGACTACCGCCGTCGCATCTCGGCCCCGCTGGCGATTCAGGCTGTGCGCCGCGCCGCCGGCATCGAGCTTTCGGCCGCGCTTGCCCGCGAGCTCGAGACCGTGCAAGTGCCCAAGTTTGCCACGGACGAGTATTCCTGCCGCCGCGTGCCCGGCGTCGATTCTAGCGAGGTGCGCTAATGGCTGCCAAACTCATCGATCTTTCCTTTACGCTTAACGGCCGCAAGGTCAAGGTTCAGATTGCCCCCGACACCATGCTCTTTGCGCTGCTGCGCGAGCAGGGTTGCGCATCGGTGCGCTGTGCCTGCGAGACCACCAACTGCGGCCTGTGCACGGTGTGGCTTGACGGCGACCCGGTGCTGAGCTGCTCGGTTCCCGCCGCCCGTGTTGAGGGCCACACCATCACCACGCTCGAGGGCCTCAAGGCCGAGTCTGAGGCACTGGCCCGTGCGATGGCTGCCGAAGGCGCCGAGCAGTGCGGTTTTTGTGCCCCCGGCCTTATCATGAACGTGCTGGCGCTTGCCCGCGCCGCCAAGGAGGACCCGAGCCTCGTCGCCACGCGCGAGGAGCTCTCGCGCCAGCTCGCCGGCAACCTCTGCCGCTGCAGTGGCTACGAGAGCCAGCTGCGCGCTATCGTCCGCTTCCTTAACGAGTCCGGTGTTCAGGTGGGCTTTGAGATGCCCGAGCTGCCGGTCAACGACACCAGCTGCGACGGTGTCTCCTACAAGCAGATCACCCACAAGCAGCCCAAGAAGGACTCGAAGGCCCTGCTCGAGGGGCGTCCCGTCTACACGGGCGACTTGGTGCCCGCCGGCGCCCTGATCGTCAAGCTCAAGCGCAGCCCGTATGCCCGCGCCAAGATCCGCTCCATCGATACGTCGCGTGCCCTGAAGGTGCCCGGCGTGGTGGGCGTCTACACCTACGAGGACGTGCCCAAGCGCCGCTTTACCATCGCCGGCCAGAGTTATCCGCAGCCTTCGCCCTACGACCGTCTGATTCTTGAGAACCTGGTGCGCTACCAAAACGAGGAGGTGGCGATCGTCGCCGCCGAGACTGAGGAGGCCGCCGACAAGGCGCTCAAGCTCATCAAGGTCGACTACGAGGTGCTTGAGCCCCTGCTCGACTTTACCAAGGCACTCGATAACGACATTGTGGTTCACCCCGAGGGCGACGTGACCTTTATGTTTCCGCAGGGCGGCGACGTCCCGCGCAACTTGGTATGCAGCGGCACGAGCGACTTTGGCGACTTGGACGAGGCCTTTGCCCAGAGCGACATCGTCTTCACCCGCACCTACACCAGCCAGGCCACGCAGACCGCGCCCATGGAAACTTTCCGAGCCTTCGCGACGACAGACGCGTTCGGGCGTATCTCGGTGACCACCTCTACGCAGGTGCCCTTCCACGTGCGCCGCATGGTCGCGCAGTCGCTCGACATTCCGCAGTCGCAGGTGCAGGTCATTAAGCCGCGCATCGGCGGCGGCTTTGGCTCCAAGCAGACGGGCTGCTGCGAGATCTTCGTGGCGTTCGTCACCCAGCAGACCGGCCGTCCGAGCTACTGCTGCTATACCCGCGAGGAGACCATCACCGCGGGCAACTCGCGCCACCAGATGCAGATGACCGTTAAGCTGGGCGCCATGAACGACGGCACCATCACGGCCATCGATCTGCATACGCTGTCCAACGCCGGGGCCTATGGCGAGCATGCCACCACGACGATCGGCCTCTCGGGCCACAAGAGCCTGCCCATCTACAACCACGTGAAGGCGAGCCGCTTTAGCTGGGACGCCGTCTACACCAATACCAACCGCGGCGGCGCGTATCGCGGTTACGGTGCCACCCAGGGCCAGTTTGCCGTGGAGAGCGCTGTCAACGAGCTCGCCGACATGCTGCACATGGACCCCGCCGACCTGCGCCTTAAGAACATCGTGCGCGAGGGCGAGATCATGCCGCAGTACTACAACGAGAAGCTCAACGCCTGCGCACTCGACCGCTGCCTGCTGCGCGCGATGGACATGATCGGCTGGCGCGACAAGCCGCTGGCCGTGGACCTGGGCGACCGCGTGCGCGCCCTGGGCTGCGCGCTTACCATGCAGGGCTCGGGCATCTCCAACGTGGATATTGCCGGCATCGACATGCGCCTTGAAGAGGACGGCTTCATTACGCTTTCGACCGGCGCTACCGATAACGGCATGGGCGTCGACACGATCCTGGCACAGATTGCCGCCGAGGAACTGGGCGTTGAAAGCTCGCTGATCGTGGTGCGCGGCGTGGACACCGACGTGTCGCCGTTCGACGCCGGCTCGTACGCGAGCTCGGGCACGTACGTGACGGGTCTGGCAGCCAAGAACGCCGCAACCGAGCTCCGTGAGAAGATTTGCGCCAAGGCCGCCCAGATGTGGGATGTGGACGCCGCCGATGTGGTCTTCGATGGTCAGTACGTGCGACTGTCCGACGAGCGCGCCGCGCGTGAGCAGAACCGCTACCTTACGCTGCGCGACTTTGCCAACCTGTGCGTCAAGAACATCGCGGGCGGCGACGCGCTCACCTCGCATGCCTCTGCCTGCCTGCCCGTTTCGCCTCCGCCGTTTATGGCCGGCATCGCCGAGGTCGAGGTCGACAAGGCCACCGGCAAGGTGACCGTTGTGGACTACGCGGCGGCTGTCGACTGCGGCACCGTTATCAACGAGGCACTCGCGCGCGTCCAGGCCGAGGGCGGCATTGCCCAGGGTATCGGTCACGCGCTCTACGAGATAGTCGAGCACGACGGCCGCGGCCGCCTGCGCACCGGCAACTTCATGAGCTACAAGCTGCCCACGCGCCTGGATATCGGCAGCATTCGCGTGGCCTTTGAGCCGAGTTACGAGCCGACGGGCCCGTTTGGCGCCAAGTCGATCGGCGAGGTCGTCATCAACACGCCGCTCGCCGCCGTTGCCTCGGCCGTGGCGCACGCCACCGGCCATCAGGTTCGCTCGCTGCCCATCACGCCCGAGAAGGCCCTGCTGGGGGAGTAACGGGTCAGCGAACAAGTCGTAATTGGCGGGGCGGGGCAACTCGCCCCGCCTTTTGCACTCGTGGTGAGGTCGTGAGCCTGTAAAACGTGTGCGTGCGCTTGTCGTTCGTATCTGCTATCATTCCTAGTCTGTGCGCTCATGCGGGCGTGGCGGAATTGGTAGACGCGCCAGATTTAGGTTCTGGTGGGATTCCCGTGAAGGTTCGAGTCCTTTCGCCCGCACCAACGCATCTGCGTCGGCTTCGGCCGTCGCGACGCTTGTTGCATAAAGGTACCAGCACCTCAGATAAGCTGGGCAGTATGAGGAGGAACGTGTTGAACATCACCGCTTCTGACGTCAAGGACGCCAAGCTCACCGCTACGGTCACCATCCCGGCCGCCGACGTCGACGCCGCGATTAAGAAGGCCTACAAAGATACCGCCAAGAAGTACCGCTTCCCGGGCTTCCGCGCCGGTAAGGCTCCCCGTCCGGTCATCGACTCCGCTCTTGGCGCCGAGGCCACCCTCGCTCAGGCCACCAACGACCTGATCGCCGCCAACGAGCCCGCCGTCCTCAACGAGCTGGACATCGTCCCCACCAAGAACGGTGACTACAAGGAGCTCGACCTCGCCAAGGATCACGAGGACTACGCCTACACCGTCGAGTTCTCCCTGCGTCCCGCCGCTGAGCTCTCCTCCTTCGACGCTGTCGAGATCGAGATGCCCCCTGCGGAGGTCACCGAGTCCGAGATCAACAACCAGGTTGAGATGCTCCTCAGCTACCGTGCCACCTTCGAGGACGTCGAGGGTCGCGCCGTCGAGGCCGAGGACTACGTCACCGTCGACCTCAAGGCCGTCGAGAACGCCGACAACTTCGCCGCCGAGGGCCGCATGCTCATCGCCGGTAGCGACAGCAACCCTAAGGAGTTCAACGAGGCCCTGATCGGCGCTAACGTTGACGACGTCAAGACCGTCACCTGGACCGACGAGGTCGAGGAGGGCGAGGAGGCCGAGACCCACACCGTCGAGGTCACCGTCAAGGGCATCAAGGTCCGCAACACCCCCGAGCTCACCGACGAGCTCGTCAAGTCCGACTTTGGCTTCGACAGCATCGACGCCATGCGCGACGCCATCAAGCTCGAGATCGAGCAGGACAAGGCTTCCCGTCTCCCGGCCGAGAAGGAGAACCGTTGCGTCTCCGCTCTCGCCGAGCGTCTGCAGCTCGACGAGATGGACGCCGACTACGAGCAGTCCGTCTTTGAGGAGCTTGGCCAGAACTTCCTGTCCAACCTCGCTGCCCGCGGCATGACGCTGGACACCTGGCTGCCCGCTTCCGGCCTGACCATGGAGCAGTTCATCGGCGACCTGCACAAGCAGGCCAACGACGTTGCCCGTGAGTCCCTGGCTCTCGACGCCCTCGCCCGCGAGCTCAAGATCGAGGTCACCGAGGACGACATCAACGCCGAGTTCGAGAAGGCCGGCGTCAAGGACGTCGAGGCTTCCAAGGCCGAGTTCATCGCCGACGGCCGCATGCCTGCCGTCCGCGAGTCCATCCGTCGCTCCAAGGCCGTCGACCACCTGGTCGAGAACGCCAAGGTGACCGAGGTCGACGAGACCGCCAAGGACGCCGAGTAATTCTCGCCACCTTGCCCGCGAGCGCATGGGTGCGCCCGTGATGGGGTAAAGTTATACACCGGTTATCCGGTTGCTTCGTACGGTGCCAGCCAATGCATAGCATGCGGGCACCGTACGTTTATCTAGAACCAATTTGGTCCGCAAGAGAGAAATGGAGATGCGTATGATCGCTAAGTTCGATTCCGCCCTCGTGCCATACGTTATCGAGCAGACGCCGCGCGGCGAGCGCAGCTACGATATCTATTCGCGCCTGCTCAACGACCGCATCATCTTCTTGGGCGAGGAGATCAACTCCGTCAGCGCCAACCTGGTCGTTGCCCAGCTGTTGCATCTTGAGAGCCAGGATGCCGAGAAGGATATCTCGCTCTACATCAATTCGCCCGGTGGCGAGGTCTACTCCGGCCTGGCAATTCTGGACACCATGAACTTCATTAAGCCGCAGGTCTCCACTATCTGCGTCGGTATGGCCGCGTCTATGGCTGCCGTGCTGCTTTCGGCCGGCGCCAAGGGCAAGCGCTTCTGCCTGCCGCACTCCAAGGTCATGATTCACCAGCCCAGCGGCGGTGCCCAGGGCCAGCAGACCGAGATCGAGATCGTGGCCGAGGAGATCAAGAAGACCCGCCGCGAGCTCAACCAGATCCTGTCCGACGCCTCGGGCCAGCCCATCGAGAAGGTCCAGGCCGATACCGAGCGCGATAACTACCTGACCGCTGCCGAAGCCCTCGACTACGGCCTGATCGACCGTATCGTCACCTCGCGCGACCTCGCCGCGAAGGACGCCTAGGATGGCCGGTAACATGCAGGACAACTTCGACGAGAACGGCAACCCCATCCGCTGCTCCTTCTGCGGAAAAGAGCAGGGGCAGGTTCGCCGCCTCGTAAAGGGTCCGACCAACATCTTTATCTGCGACGAGTGCGTCGCCGCCTGCTCCGAGATCCTGGAGGAGTCGCTGGCTTCGGACTTTATGGACGCTGCCCGCAACGGCAAGCTGCCGGGCTTCCTCAACGATCACGGCCAGGCTGCGTCCCAGCCTGCCGTGGATCCCGAGGCCGAGGGCTTTGAGCTCGAGGACGACGCCCGCCAGGTCATTACGCACGTGCCGACGCCGCACGAGATCTATGACGAGCTTTCGGCCTATGTCATGGGCCAGGAGGACGCCAAGCGCGCCATGTCGGTTGCCGTGTACAACCACTACCGCCGCGTGATCGAGGGCGGCGCCGCGCTTTCGGCCTTTGACGATGGCTTGGGCTCGCAGCTTGACGATGATATGGACGAGGTGGAGCTCGCCAAGTCCAACATTTTGCTGCTCGGTCCCACCGGCACCGGTAAGACCCTGCTCGCCCAGACGCTCGCGCGCATCCTCGAGGTGCCGTTTGCCATCGCCGACGCCACCGCGCTCACCGAGGCCGGTTACGTGGGCGAGGACGTGGAGAACATCCTGCTCAAGCTCATCAATGCCGCCGATGGCGATATTGAGCGCGCGCAGGTCGGCATTATCTACGTGGACGAGATCGACAAGATCGCTCGTAAGGCCGAGAACCTCTCCATCACCCGCGATGTTTCGGGCGAGGGCGTTCAGCAGGCGCTGCTTAAGATTCTTGAGGGCACGGTGGCAAGCGTTCCGCCCACCGGCGGCCGCAAGCATCCCCAGCAGGAGCTGCTGCAGATCGACACGACCAACATCCTGTTTATCTGTGGCGGTGCCTTTGTGGGTTTGGACAAGATCATCGCCGACCGCGTGGGCAACAAGGGCGTGGGCTTTAACTCTGAGATCGCCGGCCCCACCTCGGTCGACGAGAACGACCTGCTGCGTCAGGTGCTCCCGCAGGATCTCAACGCCTTTGGCATGATCCCCGAATTTGTGGGACGTACGCCCGTCGTCACCCAGACGCAGGCGCTCGACGAGGACGACCTGGTCTCGATCCTGACCGAGCCCAAGAACGCCGTGGTGCGTCAGTACCGCAAGATGTTCCAGCTGGAGGACGTGGACCTGGAGTTTGAGGACGCTGCCCTGCACGAGATCGCCCGTATGGCGCTTGCCCGCAAGACCGGCGCCCGCGGCCTGCGCTCCATCTGCGAGGACGTGCTGCAGCAGACGATGTTCGACCTCCCCAGCGAGGAGGGTGTCAATAAGGTCGTCGTAACCGAAGCGGCCGTAAAGGGTGAAGAGCAGCCCCAGCGCATCTACGGCTAGACCTGCCTAAAACGTGTTTGCAAATAGCCTCCGACCACCCGCGGTCGGAGGCTATTTTATATATACGCAATAACCCCAACTACCTGTGTTATTCTGTGTGGTTGTTTAAGCCTCAGCGAAGTCAACTCAGACTGAAGTAATCGATACCTAAGGGGAGGAATGTAGGCCCGATTTTCGTAGATTCCGCACGAGCCGAAGACCACTTAATGTGGTCTTCGAGCGAGCCCAGGACCTGACCGAGCGAAAATCGGGCCTACATTCCTCCCCGGCGGGACAGGGAGAGATATATGGAAGAGATGCCCAAGAACTACGATCCGTCGACCAACGAGCCGGCGATCCTGCAGAAGTGGCTCGACGGCGGCTACTACAAGCGCCGTGAGGGCGTGGGCGACTGCACCGTCACCATTCCGCCTCCCAACGTGACCGGCAAGCTCCACATGGGTCACGCCACCGACGACTCCATTCAGGACGCCATCATCCGTATGGCCCGCATGCGCGGTAAGTCCACGCGCTGGGTGCTCGGTACCGACCACGCCGGTATCGCCACGCAGACCAAGGTCGACAAGAAGCTCAAGAGCGAGGGCATCAGCCGCCTGGAAATCGGTCGCGATAAGTTTGTCGACGCCTGCTGGGATTGGACCCACGAGTACGGCGGCATCATCGTCGAGCAGATCAAGCGCATGGGCTGCTCCGTCGACTTCGACAACGAGCGCTTCACCATGGACGAGGACTACGCCCAGGCCGTGCGCAAGGTGTTCTGCGACTGGTACCACGACGGTCTTATCTATCGTGGCAAGCGCATCGTCAACTGGTGCCCCAACTGCACTACCGCCATCTCGGACGACGAGGCCGAGTACAAGGACGAGAAGGGCCACCTGTGGCACCTGCGCTACCCGCTGACCGAGCCGGTCAACGGCCAGGATTACATCGTCGTCGCCACCACGCGCCCCGAGACCATGCTCGGCGACACGGGCGTCGCCGTCTCCCCGAAGGATCCCGAGAAGGCCGCCTTTGTGGGCAAGACCGTCAAGCTCCCCATCGTCGACCGCGAGATTCCCATCTTCGAGGATTGGCATGTCGACGCCAACTTTGGTTCCGGCTTTGTCAAGGTCACCCCGGCCCACGACCCCAACGATTACGCCATGGGTCAGGCCCACGACCTACCGCAGATCAATATCTTCGACGAGCACGCGGTGGTCGTCGAGGGCTACGGCGAGTTTACCGGCATGAACCGCGACGAGTGCCGCGAGGCCGTCATCAAGTGGTTTGAGGAGCACGACCTGCTCGATCATGTCGAGGACCTCGATCACTCCGTCATGCACTGCTACCGCTGCGATGCCGCGCTTGAGCCGTGGCTGTCCGAGCAGTGGTTCGTCGCTGTCGATAAGCTCAAGGGGCCGGCGCTCGACGCCGTCAACTCCGGCAAGGTCACCTTCCATCCCGCGCGCTGGACGCAGACCTACACCACCTGGATGGAGAACCTTAAGGACTGGTGCATCAGCCGCCAGCTGTGGTGGGGCCACCGCATTCCCGTGTTCTACTGCGAGGACTGCGGCTGGGAGGACGCCCTTACCGAGGACACCGACGTGTGCCCCAAGTGCGGCGGCCATCACGTGCACCAGGACGAGAACGTGTTGGACACCTGGTTCAGCTCGCAGCTGTGGACCTTCGCCACGCAGGGCTGGCCGCAAAAGCCGGAGCTGCTCGAGGGCCATCACCCCACGACGGCGCTCGTCACCGCGCGCGACATCATCGCGCTGTGGGTCGCCCGCATGGTCATGAGCTCGCTGTACTTCCTGGACGAGGTGCCGTTTAAGGACGTCGTCATCTACCCGACGATTCTTGCCAAGGACGGCAGCCGCATGTCCAAGTCCAAGGGCAACGGCGTTGACCCCATGGACCTCATTGGCATGTACGGTGCCGACGCCATGCGCTTCAACCTGCTCACGCTGTGCACCAATAACCAGGACGTCAAGTTCGACGCGAACATCGACAAGAAGACCAAGAAGCTCATCGACAGCCCGCGCACCGAGCAGGCCAAATCGTTCGTCACCAAGATCTGGAACGCCAGCCGCTTCCTGCTTATGAACATGGAAGGCTACACCCCTGGCGAGCCCGTCGTGGAGACGCCGGCCGACGCCTGGATGTTCAGCCGCCTGGCCAAGGCCGTCAAGATGGTCACCGAGGGCATCGAGAACTACACCTTTGGCGACATGGCCCGCGGCGTGCAGCAGTTCTTCTGGAACGAGGTCTGCGACTGGTACGTCGAGGTCACCAAGGCCCGCCTGAAGGGCGAGGGCCGTCTGCAGGCGCAGCGCAACCTGATCTTTGTGCTCGATACCTCCATTCGCCTGATGCACCCGCTCATGCCGTTTGTCACCGAGGAAATCTGGGACAACATGCCGGCGAGCGTGCTCGATCTTGACGTGGAAGGCAACGTTGACCGCGCCGAGGCACTTATGATCGCCAAGTGGCCCGAGCCCGCCGACTACGCCAAGTACGTCGACGAGGACGCCGAGCGCGCGTTTGAGCTGTGCCGCGCCGTCGTGTCTGCCGCCCGCGCCACCCGTTCGCGTTATCGCTTGAGCCCCAAGGCCGAGCTCGACGTGGTCGTGCGTGCCGGTGCCGAGGACATCGAGAAGCTCGAGAGCCTTCGCTCCACGATTGAGCCGCTGGCAAACACTGCCTCACTGGTCATGGGTACCGACGTCGAGAAGCCGGCTGCGAGCATCGCCGTGGTCGACAGCGGAGTCGAGGCCTTTGTGGTACTCGAGGGCAAGGTTGACCTTTCGGCCGAGAAGGCGCGCCTGGAGAAGGAGATCGCCGCGGCCCAGAAGGAGCTCGCCGGCTGCGAGAAGACGCTCGCCAATGACGGCTTTGTGGCCAAGGCCGCGCCCGCGGTGGTCCAGAAGAAGAGGGACCGTGCAGCTGAGCTCAAGGAGATCCTGACGGCGCTGACTGCTCAGGTTGCTGACTTCTCGTAGATCTTACTGAGGGGCGCGTCCCGACGCTTTGCTCGCTACTGCGGACAGTCCTGCGCAAGACGGACAGCACATTAAGTGCTGTCCTTTGCGTGCGGAACTTGTATCGAGCAAAGCGTCGGGCCGCTCCTTGTGCGGTTACGTGGTTGTTTGCATCTGGCGCGTTTGGGCCACTGGGTTGTGGCCTTGAATCTGCTGCAAGCGGTGTTTGGCTGATATTTTGAATGGGAGGGGCTCGTTGTTGCTTACGGGCCTCTTTTTATGTTGAGGGGACTTTGGTTATGGCGAAGCGTTCTGGGTTGTATTCGGTGCCGTTTGGGGTTCCGGAACTTTCTTTTGATGAGGCTGTTGCACTTGCGGCCGATACGGGCAAGATTGCGCGTTATTCCACGCCGCTGCTCGAGACCGTCGTCGAGATGCTCGATGAGCTTGGTCGTCCTGACGAGTTCTATGATTGCGTCCAGATAGCCGGTACCAATGGAAAGACCTCGACGACGCGATTCTCGGCTGCCATTCTTCGTGGTGAGGGCCTTAAGACGGCACTCTTTACGTCGCCTCATCTGGTGCGCTATCCCGAGCGTATGGAGATTGACGGAAAGGTCGTTTCGGACGAGGTCTTTGCCCATGGTGTCTCTGCGGCGTATGAGGCAGGTCGTCGTCTCAACGCACGTCGTGAGGCGGCGGGCGAGGAGCTCCGTTCTATTACGCCCTTCGATCTTTTGTCCGTGGCTGGTTTGACTATGTTTGCCGAGGCTTGCGTGGACGTGGCCGTGCTTGAGGTTGGCATGGGCGGACGCTGGGATGCTACGAGCGCGACCGATCCCGTGGCCGTCGCCATTACGGGCATTGGACTCGACCATACGAAGGTCCTTGGCGATACGCTCGAGGCTATTGCAGGGGAGAAGGCTGCGGTTATTAAGCCTGGGCGTTTGGTTGTTTTGGGCGAGGGCACGCATGAGGCGAGCGTTCAGCGTGTGATGGATGCCCGTTGCCGTGAGTGCGGCGTTGTGCCGCTCGTGGTGAACCATGCCACAACAAAGGTTCCGGCACACGTTGGTGATACGGTGGAGTTTAGCTGCACCACGCCGCGCGCGATCTATACGTCGAGGATGGTTAAGCCGGCGTATCAGCCGCAGAATGCCGCGTGCGCGATTATGCTGTGCGAGGGCTATCTGGGTCGCGAGCTCGACCATGAGGCGCTCGACGCTTCTCTTATGGGCTGCCCCACGCCGGGTCGCTTTGATGTGCTGGGAACCGATCCGCTCAAACTGATCGACGCCTGCCATAACCCCCAGAGCTGCGAGAACTTTGTGAGCGCACTGGACGAGATCGATCCGTGTGTAGAGAATCGCCCCACGCTGCTTTGCGCCGCATTGGCTGACAAGGACGTGGCGGGTATCGTCGACGTGCTGATTCCGGCGTTCCCCCGTGTGGTCGCGACCCAGACCGATTCCGATCGCGCCCTGCCGGCAGAGGAGCTTGCTGCCCTGGTGGATGCCGACAAGCTCGCGGGCGTGTACCCCAGCGTATCCGAGGCCCTCGCAGCCCTCGATGCCGCCGGCGAGCCCTTCGTAGCAGCCGGCACCATCACCCTAGCCGGCGAAGTAGCGGGGCTGCTGCGCTAGCCCATCCCCCCAGTAGTTGCGGTGAAATAGTTCCTGTTTTTGGGCTCTAGCAGCCCATCCAGGAACTATTCCACCGCAACTTAGTTTGGGGGCTTGGGGACCAGGCTAGTCTAGGCGGACTGGGTCGTGGGGGTAGGCGTTGAGAATCTCGACGCCGGACTCGGTAACCAGGGCCAGGTCCTCGATACGGACGCCGGTGCGGCCGGGGAGGTAGATGCCCGGCTCGATGGAGAACGTCATGCCCGGCTCTACGACCTGCTCGTTGACGAGTGAGACGTCGCCCGGCTCGTGGTCCTGCAGACCGATCGAGTGGCCCAGGCGATGCGTAAAGTATTTGTCGTAGCCCGCCTCCTCAATCACGTCGCGCGCGGCGCGGTCCAGGTCGCACATGCGCACGCCCGGGGCGATGATCGCCTCGGCGGCCTCGTTGGCGCGGCGCACGATATCGTAGATGCGCGCCGTCTCCTCGTCCGGCTCGCCCCAAAAGAACGTGCGCGTCATGTCCGAGCAGTAGTTGCAGCGGCGTCCGCCAATGTCGAACAGCACCACGTTGCCGCGCTTGAGCACAGTATCGTCGGGTTCGTGATGCGGGTCGCCGGCGTTGGCGCCAAAGCTTACGATGGGCGGAAAACTAAAGCCCTCGCAGCCGTGCTTGCGATACAGGCCGAGCATCTGGTCGGCAATTTCGCGCTCCGTCACGCCCTCGTGGACGAGCTTGATGGCGTCGGCCATCACGGCGTCGTTAGCGGCCGAGGACGCGCGCATAAGCTCCTGCTCGGTGACATCCTTGTGGGCGCGTGCGGCGGTGACGGCAAAGTCGCCCAGGAAGAACTCGCTCGCGGCGTGACGATCCATAAGGGGCATCAAAAAGCCGGAGCGCATAACGGTGTCGATGCCGAGCGGTTTGGTCGGATCGATCTCACTCGCGATGGCGTCGGCCACGACGTCAGTATCGTTGTGGTGGGCCACGCGGGCATTGTCGTACTCGGGCAGCTGATGCAGCGCGTTGACCAAGATCGCAGGCTCGCTATCGCGTGCGAGCAGCACGCCGCAAAAACGCTCGAACATATCAGCATAAAAGCCGGTCAGGTAATAAATCGACCACGGGTCGTTTACGAGCAGCTGCGCGCCGGGGTGCTGAGCCTCGAGCGCATCGAGCACGCGCGCCACACGCTGGTCATCGACATGTGCCATGAAATATCCTTTCGCTAGGGTGCCACCATGGTATCCCATGCCTGGCAGATAGGGACGTTTCTTTTCTGCCGGCACTTCGGGACACTCCTCGGCATGGCCAGCGTAGCAAGCAGTAAAAGTAGTCAATACAGTCCCGTCCCAAATGGGCTGCTTTCAAAACTATGGCGGATTACGGGGCTGGACCTGTATTACTTGACCATGGGAAAAATCGCGAAATTAAAACCGCAGGTAGAGAGCTTATCAAAAATCGATAATTGCCGGTATGGATGGGGGTCTCCGAATCAGCCCCGTAATCCGGCATAGTTTTGAAATGGCACTAAAGTAGGCACAAGCTATATACCAATCCCAAAGATAGTTGCGGTGGAATAGTTCCTGGATGCCGGGGTTTGACGGAAATCAGGAACTATTTCACCGCAATTGAGGAGGGGCGGGGTGGATGCGGGGTAGCTAAAAGGGCCCCGTCCAAAATGAACCACCTAGGCTGGGTCGATGTCCATGCTGGCGATTAGGTCGATGCCCGTGTGGAGGAGGTCTTCCAACACGACGTTGCCCATGCGGATGGGGGCTTCGACGACTAGGCCGCGGATGAGGTCCATCGCCTGGGTGTGGAGCGCCAGCGGGATGGCTTCGGCCGTGCGCACGGGTAGCAGCGCCTCGTCGCCGCCGGATACGGCCACGGTTGTGGTGAGCACGCGCATGGGGCAGGTGAGCTCCTGATGCGCGAATTTATCACCGCGCGGGCAGCTGTTGCCGGTCACGGAGCGCACCTCTACCGCGGCGCCGTCTGCGTCACGCTCTACCTCTACGGTCAGGAGGCACTCGGATGGGCAGGTGGTGCAGTTGAACTGCAGCGTTTCGATCGCGTTTATGCTCATGGCCTTACGCCTCCTCAACGGGGTCGACGGACAGGACGATTTCGCTGACACCCAGGTCGAGCGCGCGCTGAATCACCTTTGCCGTCAGCGGGAAGCTCTCCATTACGCTCGGTTTAAACGGGCGGACCTTGCCTGCAAACAGTTCTTCGTCGCCTGCCAGAATGCGCACGCGGGCGGCGTCGACCGGTCGGCGTACGCGGAAGTTGAGTTTGGTGTGTGCCACAGCCGTAATGCGTCCCGGCAGCGCGTAGCCCGCAATGCCGGCGGGGGAGACCGTAAGCTGACAGCCCGGGCCCGCAGCGACCGCATCGACCCCAGCGCCACGGCCTAGCGCGTATGCCGCCGCAGCCGCACCGGCGCGCTCGGACTCGGTCGTCACGTTGTCGGCCAGGTCGTGTACGTGCAGCACGTTGCCGCAGGCAAAGATGCCCGGCACGCCCGTTTGCAGGTTCTGGTCCACTACGGCGCCGCGCGTGCGCGGGTCAAGCACAACGCCCGCGGCAACCGAAAGCTCGTTCTCGGGAATCAAGCCCACCGAAAGCAGTAGCGTGTCGCACGGAACAATGCGCTCGGTCCCCGGAATGGGTGCCAGGCGCTCGTCGACCCGACTCACCTCGACGGCCTCTACGCGATCGTGCCCAATCACGCGCGTCACAGTGGTGGACAGGTGCAGCGGAATGCCAAAGTCGTCCAGGCAGTTCTTGACGTTGCGGCGCAGTCCGTTGGCGTACGGCATGAGCTCGTATACGCCCTCGACCGAAATCCCCTCGAGCGTGCAGCGACGCGCCATGATCAGCCCGATGTCGCCCGAGCCCAAAATGACGGCGCGCGAGCCGGGTTTGAGGTTTTCGATATTGATGTATCGCTGCGCCAGGCCCGCCGTAAACACGCCGGCGGGACGGCTGCCGGGGATCTTGATCTCGCTGCGCGTGCGCTCGCGGCATCCCATAGCAAGGACGACCGCACGCCCGGTGAGCTGCAACATGCCCGCGCGGCTCATGAGCGTGACGGTATGGACTGCGGTAGCTCCCGCGGCCTCGTCCGCACCCGACGTGTCCTCGACCGAATCAATCCCGAGCACCATGCTGTCCAAGAACAGCACGATGTCGGTCGCGCGCACCTGGTCGATAAAGCGCTGCGCGTACTCGGGACCGGTGAGCTCCTGCTTAAAGTGCGAAAGGCCAAAACCGGGATGGATGCACTGGCGCAGAATGCCGCCCAGATGCTGCTCACGTTCCACGATGGCCACGCGCGCGCCGGCCTTGTGCGCGGCAAGCGCGGCCGCCATGCCGGCAGGTCCGCCGCCGATAACGACCACGTCGAACGCCTGCGCCTGCACCGTTTCCGTAGCTCCGGCTTCCGCGTGTCCGTCGCGCATATCAAGCGTCGCCATCCTAACGCACCCCCTTCAAAGGTCCCTCAACCAACCAAGATCCGGTATCCTCCAACAGCACCTCGCTGGGGTCGCAGCGCAGCTCGCGCGCGAGGATCGCCACCACGCGGCTCTGGCAAAAGCCACTCTGGCACCGACCCATGCCGGCACGACAGCGGCGCTTGACGCCTTCGACCGAAACCGCGCCTGGGCGGCGTCGAATCGCGGCCACGATCTCGGCCTCGGGCACCGTCTCGCAGCGGCAGACGATCTGCCCCCACGCGGGGTCAGCCTCAATGAGCTCTTCCTTGCGCGCAAGCGGGGCGCGGTCAAAGTCATCCGGCGCGCGGCGTATCGGGTCCCAATCGTTCCGTTCGCGCAGGACCACGCCGGCATCGCGCAGCACCTGCTCCATGCGCTCGGCAATGGCCGGCGCGCTCGCCACGCCCGGCGACTGAATACCTGCCGCCTGGAACAGTCCCGACACCACGGTCGACTGCCCAATAAAAAAGTCGTTCGTACCCTGAATGACCGGACGCCCGCCGGCAAACGCCCGCACCACGCGACGCGTGTCCAGATCGGGTACTAACTTGCGTGCGCCGTCCAGCAACGCGTTGACATCGCTAGCGTAGGTCTGTGTATCGCCTGGCTCGCGCACGGCGGCGGTCGCGGTAATTACGGTGTTGCCGTGTACAGTACCCGTGACGATAACGCCCTTGGAAACCGGCGTGGGAACGGGGTAGAGCGGCATGAGCGCGCGCGGCTCTTTGTCCAGCACCACAATATTGCCCTGGCGCCAGACCATCTGGAAATCCTCGGCGCCGGCCATATGCGAGATGTCTGCGGCACCGTTGCCCGCGGCGTTAATCAGGTAACGGCAGCGCACATTGCCGGCGGGCGTCGCCAGCGTAAAGCGCGCGACTCCGTCATCCGAGCCAGCAACATTAATGGCCTCCACTGGCGCAGACCGCATAAACGTCACGCCGTTGACGACCGCGTTCTCCAACGCGGCGATGGCGACCTCAAACGGGTCGACGTAACCGGTCGAAGGGCACCACAACGCGTACGTCGCCTTAGCACTCGCGCGCGGCTCCAGCTTGTGGATGCGCTCGGGGCCGATAATCGACAGTTCGGGAACGCCGTTGGCAAGGCCATTCTGGCGCAGCTTCTCCAGGTGCGCGCGGTCTTCATCGTTGAAGCCCAGTACCATCGACCCAGTGCGGCGGAACAAAAAGCCTAGCTCCTGGGCCCACGTGCCATATAGCTCGCAACCACGGGCGTTGACCTGCGCCTTGACCGTGCCCGGCGCCGGATCGTAGCCGGCGTGCACCAGGCCGCCGTTGGCCTTCGACGCGCCCAGCGCGATATCGTTGGCCGCCTCGACCACGCAAATGGACAAGTCATAGTGCGCGAGCTGCCGCGCGATGGCGCACCCGGTGATGCCCGCGCCCACAATCGCGATATCAAACGTTTCTGCCACGGTGCCTCCCAGACGAGTTGACAGGCTGTCAATAGGACTATCCTACGGTCTGCACACCCCAGCGCAGCGGCAATGCGGCGAACAGCCCCGCAACACCCGCCAACGGCAGGCGAGGGGAGATTCAGGACCATCGGTGACCTCGTCTGCCGCCCCTGGTGTCAGAGGTTTGTCTTTTTCTGTAACAGTAAGCAGAAGAACTGGGTTCCAGATGTTACAGATCGAGACGTTTGCCAGACGGACTCTCCGTTCGTCTTGATCTGTAACAGTAAGAGGGAATAATCGGTCCTAAGTGTTACAGAGTGAGATTTAAAGTTGGGAGAGATTCTTCTGTCTCGATCTGTAACATCTGGGGACCGTTTTGGGGTCCAGATGTTACAGATTTAGATGAACCTATCAGTCGGTTTCGAATGTCTAAATCTGTAACGGCTAGACCTGTTTTTGCCGAGTTGTTGTTACAGATTGAGATATTGAGATTGGACGTTTTCCTTTGTCCTGATCTGTAACAGATAGAAGGGTTTCTGAACCCTAGTTGTTACAGATTGAGATATTTAACGGAGGGCTCACCGTTCATCTCAATCTGTAACAGTTAGCTGATGATTTGGGTTCTAGATGTTACAGATCGAGACAAACCTTCCGATGGATTTTGAATGTCTCGATCTGTAACAGTAAGAGGGGTTTTGGGACCCAAGATGTTACAGATCGAGATTGAAGTCGGGGAGGGATCCCTGTGTCTCGATCTGTAACATCTAGACCCGGATTCCGCTCCCACCTGTTACAGATTGAGATGTTTGTGTCCGCGCCAGCCCCGTACCCAACCGTGGTCCCATATAAACAAACCCCGTGGTAAACTTGACCGGACTGTAAATATTCCGAAAGGTACACCCCAATGTCCAAGTACATCTCTGAGCTCATGTCGCCGCAGCTTATGGGCGTCATCTATGCCTTCGTTGGCTTTATCATCGCCCTGTACGTGCTGTCGGTCGTTTATGTGTTCATCGACGCTCGCCGCCGCGGCGCCAGCGCCTACGTGGCATGGGGCATCATCGCCCTGATCCCGTTTGTGGGCCTCATCGCCTACCTGGTCCTGCGCCCGCACTCCTACGCGGCCGACCGCGAGGAGCAGGAGCTGGACATGGCCCTGCGCGAGCGTCAGCTCGCCCAGTACGGCACCTGCCCGCAGTGCGGCGCCCCCATCGAGAAGGACTTTGTCGTGTGCCCGGTGTGCGACACTCAGGTTCGCAACGTGTGCCCCAGCTGCCATCGCCCGCTCGACGCGCACTGGAAGGTCTGCCCCTACTGCCGAACTCGCATCCAGTAACGCATCCATCGCCGGGCCGGCCGCAAGCCACGGGCACCGCGCGTCATGCGAAAGGCAGGCGCGCGCCCCACATCCCGCCCCCACACGATGAAGCATGCGTAGAAAATCGCCCGCCGTGCCATTAAGGTGCGGCGGGCGCTTGTATACCAAGGTAACCTGCCTATAATGATGCAAGTCAAAAACGCCGCGCCCACCAAGCGCCACACCAGCGCCGGGCGTCCGCACTTGTACACCAGGCATCCGAGAGGAGAAAACATACCCATGAAGGCACTCTACAATGACGGTTCGGTGGCCGAGCTCCCGCAGGACGAGGTCACGCACGTCATCCGCCACTCTGCCGCGCACATCATGGCGCAGGCCATCAAGCGCCTGTACCCCCAGGCCGACTTTGCCTACGGCCCCGCGACCGACAACGGTTTTTACTACGACGTCGACCTGCCCGAGGGCGTCAAGATCAGCGAGGACGACTTCCCCGCGATCGAGGCCGAGATGAAGAAGATCGTCAAGGAGAACCTCAAGTTCTCCGTGTACGAGAAGCCCCGCGCCGAGGCCATCGCCCTTATGGAGGAGCGCGGCGAGAAGTACAAGGTCGAGCACATCGGCGACCTGGACGACGACGCCCGCATCACCTTCTACCAGCAGGGCGACTATATCGATATGTGCGTCGGCCCCCACATCTGCTATACCAAGGCTCTGAAGGCCTTTAAGCTCACCGGTGTCTCGGGCGCCTACTGGAAGGGTGACAAGGATAACAAGATGCTCACCCGCATCAATGGCGTCGCCTTTGCCACCAAGGAAGAGCTCGACGAGCACATGCACATGCTGGAGGAGGCCAAGAAGCGCGACCACCGCAAGATCGGCCGCGAGATGGACCTCTTTATGATGCGCGACGAGGCCCCCGGCTTCCCGTTCTTCCTGCCCAACGGCATGATCCTTAAGAACACGCTGCTGGACTACTGGCGCGAGATCCACCACAAGGCCGGCTACGTGGAGATCTCCACGCCGCTCATCATGAACAAGCAGCTGTGGAAGACCTCGGGCCACTGGGACCACTACAAGGACAACATGTACTCTACCGTCATCGACGACGAAGAGTACTGCATTAAGCCCATGAACTGCCCGGGCGGCGTGCTGGTGTACGCCTCCAAGCCGCACTCCTATCGCGAGCTGCCCATCCGTGTTGGCGAGATTGGCCTGGTTCACCGCCACGAGCTGCGCGGCGCCTTGCACGGCCTGTTCCGCGTGCGCTGCTTTAACCAGGACGACGCCCACCTGTTTGTGCGTCCCGACCAGCTGACCGACGAGATCGTGGGCGTGGTCAACCTCATCGACTCCGTGTACCAGAAGTTTGGCTTTAAGTACCACGTTGAGCTTTCCACCCGCCCCGAGGACTCCATGGGCTCGGACGAGGACTGGGCTCGCGCCGAGGAGGGCCTGCGCACCGCTCTGGAGAAGCTTGGCATGGACTACGAGGTCAACGAGGGCGACGGCGCCTTCTACGGCCCCAAGATCGACTTCCACCTGGAGGACTCGCTCGGTCGTACCTGGCAGTGCGGCACCGTCCAGCTCGACTTCCAGATGCCGCTCAACTTTGACCTGGAGTACGTGGACGCCGACGGCACCAAGAAGCGCCCCATCATGCTGCATCGCGTGTGCTTTGGCTCCATCGAGCGCTTCATCGGTATTTTGATTGAGCACTTTGCGGGTAAGTTCCCCACCTGGCTGGCTCCCGTGCAGGTCAAGGCACTTCCCGTCTCCGAGAAGAGCCGTGACTACGCCCACGAGGTGTGCGCCAAACTGGAGGAGGCCGGCATTCGCGTGGTCTGCGACGACCGCGATGAGAAGATCGGCTACAAGATCCGCGAGGCCCGCTCCATTGACCGCGTGCCCTATATGCTCATCCTGGGCGAGAAGGAGGTCGAGGCCGGCAACATCTCCGTCCGCGATCGCTCCAACGAGACCGTTCAGATGAGCGTTGACGAGTTTGTTGCCAAGGTGCTCGAGGAGATCAAGACTCGCGCCTAGCACAAACAACACAAGAATTAACAAAGGCGATCGTCCTCGTGGGCGATCGCCTTTTTTGTTGTCTATAGAAGAAAAGCCGCTGGTTAGAGCGGCTTTTTTGTTGTGCAAAAAGGTACAGGTTTTTGTAGAGGCGTATGGAGATGCACCCATTCGCGGCGCATTTTGTG
>CATZIU010000009.1:0-77459 GCA_958420165.1 uncultured Collinsella sp.
GGGGTCAGCCCGTGGGAGGCCAGGGCGCCGCTGACCGGTGGACGGCACCGAGCCGCCATTGGGAATGTAGAAGGGGGAGGCCTCGCGGCCTCCCCCTTTTTTGCGTTTGGTCGATATTGGCTAAACGCCTCTATGGCTTAATAGCCTTCTCTATTTGAAGAAAATAAAATGAATGACCAGCGCGATTGCCACGACGGCAATGATTAAGAGCGCGATTTGGAGGCGGTGCTGTTTGCGCCGTCTGTTTGACGATGTAAATATCGATTTCCCCTGCTTAGGCGTCTCGAGATAGCGGGCGGAATGCGTTAGAGTTTGCTTGGGACGGGGCCCTCTACGATGTTGCTTAGTGGGTGTTTGTGTTTGCTCCTGGCTGCATGCGCTGTTTTTGGATAAGGGGGCATCTTTTAGATACACCGGATCGCTCGAGGCGACTCCCATGTGTCTGCGACCCGATTGAGTTTCTTCAAGGGTTTGATAACGATTTCGAGTTACATATTCAGGTTCCGCATCGTTAATGGGCTCTTGGGAAATATGGGGACGATGGTAGCGTATGGGCTGTGAATAGGCAGAACTATCGTTCTGCAGCGGCTCAAACGAATTGTCGGAGGTCTGATCGTCCATGATGCCCTTAGGTTGTCATTAACAACGTGTCTGTGCCCATTGTAAGCCCCTTGTCTCGTTTTGACTGGCGCGTATACGGTATTTAAGGCACGGTTCAAAGAACCTTAACCTTGTTAAGACCTTAGTCATACAGACTTAGATATGCTTATAGAAAGAGACTTAAAAAACTTTATAGCAAAGTGTATATATACGATTTGGGTGGGCATATATAAGAGCGTCAAAAGAAGTCCCTGCCACCTAGAAGATGGCTCGGCAGTCCCTTAAAGGAGTAGTAGTCATGGCAAGCATGGTTCCTTATCGTTCGGTCTTTGGTGTTCGTCCCTCTGCTAGCTCGTTGTTTGATCTCTTTGATGATATGAGCGACCTAGCGAACAGCTCGATTGCCTCTAAGGCGTTCCCCGTTGACGTTGAGGATAAGGGCGATGGCTATGAGGTCAAGGCTTATCTGACCGGCGTCGCCAAGGACGATATCGATGTCGAGCTTAACGAGGGTCGTCTGTCCATTAGCGTGAATGTCGAGGAAGACGAGGAGAACGAGGGTAAGAACTTCCTGCAGAAGGAGTTCAGCTCGTACAGCGCGACGCGCGGTGTGTACCTGAAGGATGCTTCGAGCGAGGGCCTTTCTGCAAAGTACGCTGATGGCATCCTTACCGTTACGGTTCCTAAGATTGTCGAGAAGAAGAACGTTACGAAGATTTCCATCGACTAAGGCTATCGCCTATTAACATTGGTGCCTGCGTTAAGGGGGCCGGGAAGTGATTCCCGGCCCCTTTTTATTTGAGATGCCCTACCGAATGGTCATGGGCCGATATTGCCCCGCGGGACGTATCGTGAGTTTATGCAGCCCCTCAACGCGGGTGGCGGTGCTACCAAGCTCGTTGTCGAGTGTTGCGTCGAGGGAGCTTGCGTAGCTTTTGACGGTAAGGCTTGGACGATTGTTGTCTTGGCTAATGTGCATCGCGATAAGCTGCTCGGTGCGATCTGTTACCAGCGCGCGTGCGGCATCGGCGGCCTGATCGTTGGAGAGATGCCCTTTTGCAGACAGGATACGTTCCTGAAGAAAGCGAGGATAATCTCCTTGACGTAGCATGGCTACATCGTGGTTGCTTTCGAGTGCGAGAATGCGACAGTCCTTGAGCGTATCGATGGCATGCTTTGACAACTCGCCGGTGTCGGTGGCAAAGCCAATTGAATCACCCTGGGCGTCAAAACGGTAGCCGACGGGATTGACGACGTCGTGGGATGTCGAATACGTCTGAATGTGGACTCCGGCAATTGAGAGGGTGTCGCCTGGATCGAATTCCTCAACAGGCAGATGTGCGAGGCTTTCTTTTGATGCGAGTGTGCCTCTGCTGGAAAAGACCGGGCCATTCCAATGCTTGCACCATACCTCAAGCCCCTTGATGTGGTCGCTGTGCTCATGGGTGACAACAAGGGCGGACACGTCGTCTGCCGTAAGGCCGAGCTCCGCCATGCGTTTGAGCGTTTCGCGACGAGACAGTCCGTCATCGACCATAATGAGCCCCTGCGGGCCCTCGATGAGTGCGCAGTTGCCTTTTGAGCCGCTGCCGAGGATATGAAGGTGCAGACGAGACATAAGATTCCAAAGGATACAATGGGTGCGGACGAATAGAGGAGGAAGCAAATGCCTACGGTATCTCAGCATTATGGACACCATGCCGTGCCTGGGGCAGTCGATGAGACCCGGACGAGGCAGCAGGCTGCTCCTGTCGTGCTCATGGTATCAGGCGGCGCGGACTCGACGGCACTGCTTCTTATGGCGTGCACATCAAAGCTGGATATCCAAGACGGACGCGGTGTTGCCCCCATTGCTCGCGAGCGCCTGCATGTGCTGCATGTAAACCATCATCTGCGCGGCAAGGCGTCCGACGGCGACGAGGCCTTTGTGCGTGAGCTCTGCGCGAAATATGGTTTACCGCTGTGCGTGGAGCACGCTTATTTTGATGGGGAGTCGGGCAATATTGAGGCCGCGGCCCGCGAGGTGCGCTATGCCGCGGCGCGGAGGTATGTTCGCGAGCTCTGCGCCCAGACGGGGGCACCGCGAACGGCGGCTCGTATCTGCACCGCGCACACGTCTTCGGATCGCGCGGAAACGTTTTTGATGAACGCGATTAAGGGTTCAGGGCCCGCTGGCCTATCGAGCATTCCTCGCCGGAGGAATATCGTGGTGCGCCCCTTGCTCGACCTAACTCATGGCGAGCTCGTGGGCTATCTACAGGTACATGGTCAGCCGTGGCGTGAGGACGAGAGCAATGAGGATATCTCGTATCTGCGAAACTACGTGCGCCATCGGGTAATGCCAGTGGTGGCACAGCGTAATGCGAGCGTGTGCAAGACGATCGGCGCCGCCTGCGAGATCCTTGGTGACGAAGATGCGTTTCTGTCCCAGCTGTCGGCACAGGCGTTTCGAAGCTGCCTGCGCAAGGAGGCGGCGGGTGCGCTAGTGCTCGATGCCAGACGCCTTGCTGCGGCCGAGGTGGTAATCGCGCGGCGCATCGTGCGACTGGCGATCAAACGCATCGATCCGGACGCTCGTCCAGAGATGCGACATGTGGAGCGAGTCCTTTCCTGCGTTGCCGAGGGCGCAGGCTCGGTCACGCTTCCGGCGGGGATTGACGCACGCGTCGAATTTGGCATGCTGGCGTTTAAGGCTCCGGTGGCTCGCGAGGGCCTGGTCGCGGACTGGGTTACCGTACCCGGTCGTTTGCCGTTGGGCGGGGGACGTATGCTGGTCGCAGAGCCGATGGCCGTTGAACCGGGATGCGATATCGTGCGCCGCGCCCGTGAGCTTGCGGCTGCCGGGGAAGTGGCAGCTTTGGTAGACGCGGCTGCCCTGGGTTTTGCCGACAGCGATAGTGAGCGGATCCTGGCGGGCTCGCGTGGCGAGATCCCTGCCGAGGCGCGATTGGCGCGCCTGTGGGTGGACGGTCCCGCACCGGGAGACGTGATGTGCCCGTTAGGAATGAGTGGCCGAAGCAAGAAGGTATCCGACTTGCTAGGAGAGGCTCGCATTCCCGTTTCCGAGCGCGCCGGCGTGCCCATGGTGAGGACGGCGCCGGGAGGTGCCGTGGTGTGGGTCGCCGGAGTTCGCGCGGACGAACGCTTTAAGTGCACGGCGGCGACGCGTGTGGCCTATCTGCTTCGCGTGGTTGACGCGGATTAGCCCCTCGTACCAGCTTTTCTGTGCGGCGTTGACGGTATTCCCGCGCTGATGATGCGCGGGCTGGAAAATATACCCCGTGCGCTGCTAGAATGTGTAGTTCGCGTCCATACGGCGGTGTGTGGGCGATTAAGCACAAGAAAGGGTTGTCATGGCTTCTCAACATCCGGATATCGAGAAGGTTCTGTTTACGCAGGAGGATATCGAAGGTATCGTTTCTCGCCTGGGCGAGGAGATTACGCGCGACTACGCTGGTAAGGATCTGGTGTTGATCGCGGTCCTGCGCGGCGCTGTTGTCTTTATGGGCGACCTGATGCGCAAGATTGAGCTGCCGACCAACATCGATTTCATGGCTGTTTCGAGCTATGGCGACGGTGTGAAGTCTTCGGGCATCGTGCGTATCATTAAGGACCTGGATATCGACATCCGTGGTCGCGACGTGCTGATCGTCGAGGACATTCTGGACTCGGGCCTGACCCTCAAGTACCTGATGAAGAACCTCGAGAGCCGCAAGCCTGCCTCGCTGGAGGTCGCTGCCTTCCTGTGGAAGGACGTTGAGAACCGTACCTCGGCCATCACGCCCAAGTATGTTGGAACCCATTGCCCCGATGCCTTTGTGGTGGGCTACGGCCTCGACTATGCCGAGCGCTATCGCAACCTTCCGTATCTGGGCATTTTGAAACCGGAGGTTTATTCGTAAGATGCCCGACGACCGTAACGACAACAATTCCCAGACTCCCCGGGACCCAAAGATTCCGGGGATGCCCGGAGGCAAGAAGCCCACGCGTACGGGCTGGCTGTATTTTCTTTTGGCTTGCGCGCTTCTGGGCTATGCCTTCTTTAATATGGGCTCCGGTTTTGCCAGCTCCAGCAATACCGTTAAGCTCGCGACGAGCGAGATGGTCAGCGCCATTAAGCAGGATCGCGTCGAAGATTTGACCTATACGGTTCAAGACGGAAGCGTGGCGGGTCATTACTGGAAGACGAAAAAGGACAAGGGCGACACGAGCGAGCTCAAGAGCTTTTCTTCGACCTATGTCGGCTCCGATTCGCTTGCCGAGCTCATGGCGGAGCACCCCGACACCAAGTATATCGTCAACACCAACGACCCCGATTTTTGGGGCGACTTGGCGATGAGTGTGCTTCCGACGATTGCCCTGATCGCCATCATGTTCTACTTTATGCGCCAGATGATGGGCGCCAATAATAGGAACATGCAGTTTGGCAAGACCAATGCCAAGACCAACGAGGCCACACGTCCCAAGGTCAAGTTCGAGGACGTTGCCGGCGTGGACGAGGCCGTCGAGGAGCTCGAGGAGATTCGCGACTTCCTGAGCGATCCGGACCGCTATCGCAAACTGGGTGCCAAGATTCCGCGCGGCGTTTTGTTGGTGGGCCCTCCGGGTACCGGTAAGACGCTGCTGGCCAAGGCCGTTGCCGGTGAGGCGGGCGTGCCGTTCTTTAGCATCTCGGGTTCCGACTTTGTCGAGATGTTCGTGGGTGTCGGTGCCAGCCGCGTGCGCGACCTCTTTAAGGAGGCCAAGTCTCAGGCTCCGTCGATCATCTTTATTGACGAGATCGATGCCGTGGGACGTCAGCGCGGAGCCGGTCTGGGCGGCGGCCACGACGAGCGCGAGCAGACGCTCAACCAGCTGCTGGTCGAGATGGATGGTTTTGAGGAAAGCGAGTCGGTCATCCTGATCGCAGCAACCAATCGTCCCGATATTCTGGACCCGGCATTGCTGCGTCCCGGCCGTTTTGACCGCCAGGTTACGGTCGACCGTCCGGACGTAAAGGGCCGCGAGCAGATCTTGCGCGTGCATGCCGAGAACAAGCCGATGGACGAGGACGTTAAGTTTGAGAAGCTCGCCCAGATGACCGTTGGCTTTACCGGTGCCGATTTGGCGAACCTGCTTAACGAGTCTGCGCTGCTGGCCGCTCGCCGTCATCGTTCCGTGATCTCGATGGACGAGGTCGAGGAGTCGATGGAGCGCGTGATTGCCGGACCGCAACGCAAGGGTCGCGTGATGACCGAGGCCGAGCGCACCACGATTGCCTACCACGAGAGCGGTCACGCTTTGGTGGGCCACATCCTGGAGCACTCCGATCCGGTTCATAAGATCTCGATCGTCAGCCGCGGTCAGGCCCTGGGCTACACGCTGCAGCTTCCACAGGAGGACCACTTCCTCAAGACCAAGAACGAGATGCTCGACGAGCTCGCCGTGTTCTTGGGCGGCCGCGTTGCCGAGGAGCTCATGTGCGATGACATCACGTCGGGCGCGAGCAACGACCTGGAGCGCGCGACCAAGATGGCACGCGAGATGGTTACGCGTTTGGGCATGAGCGAGGAGCTGGGCACGCAGGTGTTTGGCGAGGCACAGCATCAGGTGTTCCTTGGTCGCGATTACGCCGATCACCAGGATTACTCCGAGGAGACGGCACGCCGCATCGACATCGAGGTCCAGCGCATTATGCGTGAGGCCCATCGCCGTGCGGTCGAGATTTTGGATGCCCGTCGCGATCAGCTCGATCTGATGGCCAAGGTGCTGCTTGAGCGCGAGACCGTTGAAGGCGACGCCGTGAACGCCCTGCTCGACAACGAGTGGGATGCCTACCTTGAGCGCGAGGGCGATATCCTGGCGGCCAAGGAGGAACGCAATGCCAAGGCGGCTGGCATGCCGACCAAGAAGCGCGCGCCTCGTATGAGCGAGGAGGAGCTGGCGGCCGATGCCGCGGCATTTGCGCAGGCGGCTATGCAGGAGGATGCCGAAGTCGCATCCGATGATGCCGGCGATGACCGTGCCGCCAATGCCGGTGCCGACACCGACGCCGATAAATAGCCTTTGTGGCGAAAGCCTCTGCGGGGAAACCTGCGGAGGCTTTTTCTTTTGAGCGATATGGGGCCATCTGTTGATTGGGGACAGACTTAAATGAGTGTTTTCACGCATTTAAGTCTGTCCCCAATCAACATTGCTGCGGCACTTTGCCCGACTAAAGCGTACAATACCGCCTATGCGAAAGGGGAACAGATGATCAACGAAACTATGTATGCTCGCGGTGCGGAAAGCTCCATCATCCGCGAGATCTTTAGCTATGGTCTTGAGCGCAAGGCACAGATCGGTGCGGAGAACGTATTCGATTTTTCGCTGGGCAACCCGAGTGTTCCGGCGCCCGCTGCCGTGGCGGAGTCCATTAAGAAGGCCTTGGAGCTGCCGAGTGACCAGCTGCACGGTTACACCCCCGCACCGGGCCTGCCGCAATGTCGAGCAGCCGTTGCCGAATCGCTCAACCGCCGCTTTGGCACGAGCTATGAGGGCAAGGACGTCTTTATGACGGTGGGCGCCGCGGCTTCGCTCACCTGCACGCTCAACGCCGTTACAAATCCGGGCGACGAGGTTATTGTTATCGCCCCGTACTTTCCGGAGTATCGCGTGTGGATTGAGAAGGCCGGCTGTACGTGTGTTGAGGCGCTCGCCGATGAAGATACGTTCCGGCTGAGCGTGGACAACGTACTCAAGGCGATCAGCGATAAGACGGCGGCCGTCATTATCGACTCGCCCAACAATCCGACCGGTGCCGTGTATACGCGCGACACGCTGACGCGACTGGCCAATGTTTTGCGCGAGGTCAACACCAAGCGCGATCCCGAGAATCCGATTGTCCTCATCTCGGATGAGCCGTATCGCGAGATCGTGTACGGTGCCGAGGTGCCTTGGGTACCCTCAATCTACGAGAACACCGTGGTGTGCTACTCGTATTCTAAGTCGCTGTCGCTGCCTGGTGAGCGTGTGGGCTGGATCTTGGTTCCCAACACCAATCCGCAGGCTGCGCGTCTGATGCCGGCTGTTGCGGGTGCTGCCCGTACGCTGGGTTTTGTATGTGCACCGGCGCTCTTCCAGCGCGTGATCATCGATTGCATCGATGAGCCGAGCGATATCGAGGCTTATGCTCGCAACCGCACGGCGCTCACCGACGCCTTGGCGGACTACGGCTATACCTATGTTGAGCCGGACGGCGCTTTCTACCTGTGGGTGAAGGCGCTCGAGCCCGATGCGAATGCGTTTTGCGAGCGCGCAAAGAAGTATGAGCTGCTTGCGGTTCCCTCGGACAGCTTTGGTATGCCGGGTTGGTTCCGCCTGGGCTATTGCGTGAGTTACGAAACGATTATCAATTCGCTACCCGCTTGGAAACAGTTGGCGGACGAGTATCGTTAAAAGTAGAGCGCTCTGCCTGCAATGTTTTACGTGAAACGGGGTTTGGTGTTAAGCCGGACCCCGTTGTCATGGACGTTGTGTCTTTGGGATGGAGTGGTTTTACGACCATTGAAGGCTATGCGTACAATGAATATAAGCGACGGCCGTGCCAGATAAGGAGACCCGATGCCCTACCTGCTTTCTTGTGACATTCATACCCATACGATGTTCTCTGCGCATGCATATTCGACCATTGAGGAGAATGTGTACTGGGCGGCAGAGCGTGGCCTGCAGGTGCTCGGATCCGCCGACCATCTGAGCTCTATGGTTACGGCTTGCCCCAATGACCTGCGCAGTTACCAGTTCTTTATCAACCAGGATATCTGGCCGCGCATATGGAGCGGCGTGCTGGTGCTGCGTGGTGCGGAGGCCGATATCGTTTCGCTGGACGGAAGCCTGTTTGGCGAGGACACTCCTGTCACGCTCGATATCGCCGGCGATTCATACAGCCGTCAGCATTCACTGTTCGATTTAGTGACGCGCAATTTGGATTATTTGGTTGCGAGCGTGCATAATCCGCAGATTGCTGAAGGCGCGACGCTGGCCCAGACGACCGAGATGTATATCAATGCCCTGGAGCACCCCAAGGTGTTCATGCTGGGCCACGCGGGGCGCTCGGGCGTGCCGTTCGATATCGACGAGGTGCTGCTGGCGGCTAAGGCCAAGCACAAGATCATCGAGATCAACAACCATAGTCTTGAACACGGTGTCGACACTGAGCATTGGGCCGTATGCCGCAAGATCGCCGAGCGCTGCGCCGAGCTGGGCGTGGGTATTGGTGTGTCGACCGATGCCCACATTGGTATGGCCATTGGCAAGCTCGATCACGCCCGCAAGTTGCTCGACGAGATTCACTTCCCGCTGGATTTGATCGTGACGCGCGACCGCGAGACGCTGTTGCGCGAGATGGCGGCAGCTGGCGTGTGCGACCTGCGCAAGGGGATGTAGCGGAGTTTATAAACCAAGTGAAGGGGGCGGCCCGGGCGGGCCGCCCCTTCTTGTGCCAGAGAATTAGCGGCGTTCGAGGACCGCTACGGTTTCGGTATGGTCGGTGTGGGGGAACATGTCGACGGGCGTGATCTTGAGCAGGCGATAGCCTCCGTCGAGGAGCTGGTGCAGGTCGCGCTCTTGGGTCACGGGGTTGCAGCTGATATAGGTGATGCGGCGCGGCTTAAGCGCGCAGGCAGCTTCGAGGAACTCGGGGGTAGAGCCGGCGCGCGGCGGATCGATGGAAAGGACATCGACCCATTCGTTGTTGTCGGCGGCATCTAGGATGTAATCGGTGGCATCGTCGGCCATAAACCAGGCGCTGCGGGTAAGACCGTTGAGCTCGGCATTGCGGCGTGCGTCGGCAATGCCCGCCGGGTTGCGCTCCACGCCGAGCAGTATGATGCCGATCCCCTTGTTCTGGGCATCTTTAGCTGCGCAAAGACCGATGGTACCGCTACCGCAGTAAGCATCCATAAGCACATCGCCCTGGTGCAGATCCATGCCGTCGATAGCGAGCTGGTAGAGCAGCTCGGTCTGCTGCGGGTTGGTCTGGTAGAACGCGGTAGGGGAGATATCGAATTCGCAACCGAGCAGCTGGTCGCGCATGCACTCGGCGCCATATACAATGCGGGTTTCCTCGCCGAGGATGGCGTTGCCGGGACGTCCGTTGATGTTTTGGGCGACGGTGACGATGCGCGGATCGAGTGCAGCGACGGCCTCAAAGAAATCCTGTGTATGCGGCAGGTCGCGCTGGGCGGTCACGAGGGTGACCATGATCTGGTCGGTGCGCCAGCCGCAGCGAACGACGGCATAGCGAAGCAGCCCGAGATGTTTGTCTTCGTTAAAGGCGGGAATGTGCAGGCGCTCGGCCTCACGCGCGATGCCGTTAAGAATCTGTCGGGCGCCCGGTGCCTCGACGGGGCATTCGGGAACAGCAACGATTCTGTGCGTGCCACGTTCAAAAAAGCCGCAGCGGACAGTGCCCTCTCTGCCGGGGGCAAAGGGAGTGGCGGCCTTATGGCGAAAACCGCGCGGAGCAGGATATTTGCCCGGGTCGCCCAGGGTGACGCCCATACCGCGAATGGGGTCGACGCTAATACCCTCGCGCTCGCATAGAGCAGCAAAAAGCTCCTCCATAACAGCTTGCTTAGCTGCCAACTGCTTTTTATAAGGACGATTGAGCGCCGTGCACCCACCGCAAGCTTTCATGATCGAACAGGGAGACTTGGGGTCCACAGCCTTACGCGCAGACGAAACCGGATCTTTATGCGAGCGCTTGGAGCGAGTCTGAGATGCCTTGACCTCGCTCCGACGAGAGTCAGAACGCTTGGTCTTAGCCCTGTTCTTGGTCGATTTGCTTTTTGCAGCTTTAGAAGACTTGGATTTCGTAGAAGATTTCTCCTCCTTCGACCCCTCAGCCGCCTCGATCAAAGCACGACGAGCCTTACGCTCCGTACGAGATTCTGCCATCAATAACTCCACTAATTCATGAATTAAAGCTGCAAGTATTGTACCGTGCCAAGCCAGCAGACGATATACAAGCGGTTTATTCGTGTCAGTGATAAGCCCAACGACGGTTGCCCGCCGCGTGAGGGGTGTGGGGGTTAAGTTTATCGCGAGTTCCGCACGAACAGGAGGCCACTTAATGTGGCCTCCGTCGTGAGCAGGACTGTAGAGCAGGAAACTTAACCCCCACACCCCTCACGCGGCGGGCAAACTCGCCTTGTGCTCTATCACGCTAAAGTGTATGATTCTGGACGTTACATGACTCACTTTACTTAACTAAAGTGCCATCAAGGGGGAATACCATGAATACCGATATGTCTCGTCGTCAGTTTGTTGGTCTAGCCGGTTCGCTCGCCACGGTGCTTGGCCTTGGTCTTGTCGGCTGCGGTGGTGGTGCCGGTAAGGGCTCTGCTGCTGGCTCTGCCGCGGCCAAGGATGTGAAGGGCGCTGCGGAGTCCAAGAAGCTCGTGGTGGGCTTTGACAAGTCCTACCCTCCGTACGGCTTTGTGGGCGATGACGGCGAGTACACCGGCTTTGATCTCGATTTGGCCAAGGCTGTTGCCGATAAGCAGGGCTGGGAGGTCAAATACGAGGCCATCGATTGGGACGCCAAGGACACGCTGCTCAATTCGGGCGCCATCAACTGCATCTGGAACGGCTTTACCATGGAGGGCCGCGAGGACGACTACACGTTCTCCGAGCCGTATATGCTCAACGAGCAGGTGCTGGTGGTCAAGAAGGATGCGGGCATCAAGAGCTGGGATGACCTTGCCGGCAAGACCGTGATTACTCAGACCGATTCCGCTGCGCAGGATGTGCTCGAGGGCGACCAGAAGGATCTGGCGGCGACATTTGCCACGCTCGATACCATCGGCGAGTACAACACGGCTTTTATGCAGCTTGAGAGCGGCGCGGTCGACGCCGTGGCTTGCGACCTTTCGATTGCCCAGTATCAGCTTGCCGCCAAGCCCGATGCCTATACGCAGCTTGATGAACCGCTGTCCAGCGAGCACTACGCCGTCGGCTTTAAGAAGGGCGACACCAAGTCGGCCGACGCCGTGACCGAGTCGCTCAAGGCGCTCTACAAGGACGGTACGGTCAAGGACCTGTGCGACAAGTATGCGAGCTACGGTCTATCCTTCGACAACTGGGTTTTGAAATAGCGGCTTTCCCAGGCACCCGATTTTGCCGTTCAAACCGTCGCTTGCGTACATTTAGTACGCGGCGCTCCTCTTTCACGGCAAACTCGGGCACCTGGAAAACCCGCTTTAGCATTGGGTTTGCTGTTCTGTTACTGTGAAAGAGAGCTTGGGTTGTCTATTCAGGTCATGATGCAGATGCTTGGCCAGGGATTCTTGGTCAGTTTGCAGTTGTTTGTGCTGACGCTGCTCGGGTCGATTCCGCTGGGAATCCCCGTGGCGTTCATGCGCATGAGTAAAATCGCGCCGCTGCGTTGGGTCGCGCGCATCTACATTTCGGTCATGCGCGGTACGCCGCTCATGCTGCAGATGTTTGCCATCTACTTTGCCCCGTACTACGTGTTCGGCATTTCGCTCACGCCTGATTCCAAGTGGACGGCGTGCGTTGTGGCGTTCATCATCAACTACGCCGGTTACTTTGCCGAGATCTATCGCTCGGGCCTGCAGTCGATTCCGCGTGGTCAATATGAGGCCGCCGAGGTGCTGGGTTACTCGCGTCTGCAGACATTTTTGTACATTGTGATGCCGCAGGTCGCCAAGCGCATTTTGCCGGCGATGGGCAACGAGATCATCACACTGGTCAAGGACACGTCGCTGGCGTTCGCCATCGGCGTGGGTGAGATGTTCTCGACCGCCAAGGCGCTGGTTGCCTCGCAGGTGAGCATGGTGCCGTTTGCGATCGCGGCGCTAATCTACTGGGTCTTTAACTTTGTGGTCGAGATGCTGCTGGGCGCCGCCGAAAAGAAGCTGGACTATTATCATGACTAACTCAGTGATGAAAATCGAAAGCGCACACAAGGCGTTTGGCGGCAATGAGGTGCTCAAGGATATCTCACTCGAGGTAAAGCGTGGCGAGGTCGTGGCGATTATCGGGCCTTCAGGCGGCGGTAAGTCAACGCTGTTGCGCTGCGCGACGCTACTCGAGACACTCGACGGTGGCTCGCTTTCGTTTGGCGACCTTGCCGTTGCGACGGATGCGGGATCGGGTGCGATATATGCGAAAGGCGATGTTCCCAAGCGAGCACGTTCGCGTTTTGGTTTGGTGTTTCAGAACTACAATCTGTTTCCGCATTATACGGTGATGAAAAACATCACCGATGCGCCGATTCGCGTGCTTAAGCGTCCGCGCGAGCAGGCGGAAGCCCGCGCTCACGAGCTGATTGCACAAATGGGGCTGACGGGCAACGAGAACAAGGTGCCCTGCGAGCTTTCGGGCGGTCAGCAACAGCGTGTGAGTATCGCCCGCGCCCTGGCGCTCGACCCGGAGATCTTGTTCTTTGACGAGCCGACCTCGGCGCTCGATCCCGAGCTAACGGCTGAGGTGCTGCGTGCCATTAAAGACCTTGCCGCACAGAATATGACGATGGTGATCGTGACCCATGCGATGCAGTTCGCGCGCGACGTTGCCGATCGCGTGGTCTTTATGGACGGCGGTCGCATTGTCGAGGAGGGCCCGGCCGAGCAGGTTATCGATCATCCGCGTGAGCAACGTACCCGTGAGTTCTTGAGCCGTATCGAGGGCTAGGCTCATCTATGTATTGAGAAGAAGCCGCCGCAGGTCTTATGGTCTGCGGCGGCTTTTATTTGTATCGATGGGGTTTAATAATCGTCTGGCATACTTGCTCTGTCCTCTCGCCGCCTGTATTCATACGTGCGCCGAAAGGTGTGCATGGACGGTCGCCCGTGAGGGTAGGGTGGTGGCATAGGACATTTGGAGGGTGAGTCGGCTCGGCTGCCGACCATGCTGCTCCCGGGACGGCACCGACCGCGAACTCTCCCCGTTGGCGTCGCGCATTGCGCGCGGCCCTGCAAGGAGGTCATCATGGGTGCTCCCAAGACCGGTAACGTAAGGAACGTGGTGCTCGTAGGCCAAGGCGGGGTGGGCAAGACTTCACTCGCCGAAGCCATGCTCCACCTTTCCGGCAAGACCGCCCGCCTGGGCGGCCACGACGGCACCAAGCCCACGCTCGACTATGACCCCGAAGAGGTCAAGCGTGCGTTTTCCATCTCGACGACCATTGCGCCGATCGACTGGAAGGGCGCGCGCATCAATGTGCTCGATGCCCCGTGCTACCCCGATTTTATCGGCGACGCCTTTGCCGCGATGAGCGTCTGCGAGACGGCTCTGTTTGTGGTCGACGCCGAGGCCGGTCCGCAGCCTACGACGGTTAAGCTCTGGTATGCCGCCGAGGACCTGCGCCTGGCGCGTGCGGTGTTCGTAAACCGCCTGTCGCGCTCCGAGGCCAGCTTTGCGACTACGATGGACCTGCTGCAGGAGCGCTTTGGCACGCGCCTGGGCGCCGTGACCCTTCCCTGGGGCGAGGGCGAGGACTTTGACGGCATTATCGACCTGGTGCGCATGAAGGCGCGCCATTGCAACGGCACCGAAGCCGTTGAGTCGGAGATTCCCGCGGAGTATCGTGCCCAGGCCGAGGAGGCCCATGACCATCTGTGCGAGCTGGTGGCCGAGGCTGACGACGAACTGATGATGAAGTACTTGGAAGGCGAGGAGACGCTGACGCAGGAGGAGCTTGAAGGCCTGCTGTCGAAGGCGATCGCCGAGCGCATCTTTGTGCCGGTCTTTGCGGGCGATTGCATTAAGGAGCAGGGCGTCAACTCGCTGATGGACGACATCGCCACGTACTTCCCGGCGCCGACGGACTACGGCGAGATGCCGCTCATCGACGGCGATTCGCTCAAGATTTCGAGCGACGATGACCGTCCGGTGGCGTTTGTGTTTAAGACGCTGGCCGATCCGCAGCAGGGCCGCATCAGCTTTATCAAGGTGCTGACGGGCACGCTTGAGCCGGGCCTTGAGCTGATCAACGCGCGCACCCGCAAGAGCGATCGCTTGGCTCACCTGTATGTGATGTGTGGCCGCGACATGACCGAGGTCGGTCACGCCTATGCCGGCGACATTATCGTGGCGCCCAAGTTGGCGGCAGAGACGGGTGACACGCTCTCCATTACCGGTAAGGTCGAGGCGGCGGCGTTTAAGTTCCCCAACTCGCAGTACCGCATTGCCATCGAGGCCGAGAACCGCGGCGACGAAGAGAAGCTCTACACGTTTATCGAGAAGGCCTGCAAGGCCGATCCGACTATGAGCATCGACCGCGACGAGGAGACTGGTCAGACCATCATTTCCGCCGTGGGTGAGGCGCAGGTTTCGGTCCTGCTCAATCGCCTTGAGGACCGCACCAAGGTCGCGGCCAAGAGCGTGCCGATCCGCATTCCGTATCGTGAGACCATTCGCCGCACGGCAAGTGCCCAGGGCCGCCACAAGAAGCAGACCGGCGGCGCCGGTCAGTATGGCGACTGCTGGCTGCGCGTTGAGCCACTCATTGGGCCCGACGGCACGAGCGATGGCTATGAGTTTGTAGACGAGGTCGTGGGCGGTCGCATTCCGCGTTCGCTCATTCCCGCCGTGGACAAGGGCGTTCAGGAGACCATGAAGGACGGCATCATTGCCGGCTACCCGCTTACTGGCATCCGCGTGGCTGTGTACGACGGCTCGTATCACAGCGTCGACTCCAACGAGATGGCGTTCCGCGCGGCGGCTCGCATCGGCCTGCGCAAGGCATGCGCCGATGCCGACCCGGTGGTGCTGGAGCCCATCGAGGAAATCACGGTGACCATCCCCGAGAGCTACGCCGGCGCCGTGATGGGCGATATCTCGGCCTCGCGCGGTCGCGTGACGGGCATGGAGACCGATGAACGCGGCGACACCGTTGTTATTGCCCAGGCGCCGCTGGCCGAGCTGACGGATTATTCGACGCGTCTGCGCTCCATCACGCGCGGCACGGGCGACTTTACCATGAAGCCCGCAGGCTATGAGCAGGTGCCTTATGACGTTCAGGCCAAGCTGGTCGAGCGCTATGAGGAGGGCCGCGCCAAATAGCGTGGGGCTTTGCCTGCAACATGCATGCCGATACAAGGGCCGCTCTGGGTAACCGGGGCGGCCTTATTTGATCCCTGGGGGACGGAGGAAAACGGATCATTTTTTTGGGTTACGGGCAGCTTGGTCGGCCCTAGTCTCCCGAGGCCTGATTGCGGCCGGTGGCGTAGTCGATCTGCACATGCGGCTGCAGGTTGTAGCAATATACGTGGAAACAGAGGGTCTTGCCGTGGTCCTCGACTGATTGCGCCTCAAGGCGTACGCCACGGCAGACAAGTTCCTCTTCGTTATACATGGGCGTGACGCGGTAGAGCACATGGTTACCCGTATCGCGAATATAGTTGAGAATCTGCTCTTCAAACGGTAGCATGCCCGTCTCGTTGAGATAGCGCGTGCCGGTGAGGAGATTCTTGCGGTTGGCGTTTTCGCCGCAGAGCGACCAGGCGATAAGGTGGCAGCGGTTGTAGAGGCTCTGGCCCGGAACAAAGTCATAGCGTTGCTGGTGCCATCCGGCGGGGTGGATACGCGAGATATCGCCGCGCTTACCCTGACCGAGCGATTCGGGGCCCACGCAGGCGAGCGCCTTACGGGTGCGGCCCAAGCTGTCGAGCTTGGTGAACTTCTTAAAGCAGCCCTCTTCTGCAGCGCGTTCGTATTCATCGAGTGTGAATGACGGCGTGCCGAGCGGGTGCGTACTGTCGGCGCGAAGGGCAACGTAGGGATTGCCGGCGTAGTCGGGAATGCTGCTGAGATATACGCCGCGGGCGCGGTCGAGATCGGGGTTTTCGACCTCGTCGATGGGGGTAACGGTACTGTCGGCTGAGCCGTCGTCACCGGTGTCGGTTGCGGCGGAATCGGAGCCATCGCCAGAGGCTTGGCTATTTTGAGAGTCCGAGGGGCTCGCTGTTCCCGATTCGAGTCGGGCAACCAGGTCTGCCTCGTCGTCGGTGCGGCTGGGACTCTCGTTTTGTTTCTCGGCCAGAGCTACCGCCTGCTCATCGCTTTGCGGCGACAGCAGCTTGGGCGCTCCGTCGAGCGACCCTGTGAACAGTGCAAACCCCAGCACCACGGCGGTGCCGATGGAAAGCACTTGCTTGTAGGCGGACTTGCGCGACATTGAGGCTCCTGGATGGACGGTTGGGAGTCTACCAGTCTAGCAGGAGCCGGCAGAGGCCGTCCCGCCGAACAAATACTCATGATTTGGAATAGGCGCTACTGATTCATTTGCCTCATATGGAGCTGCGGCGGTTGTGTATATGGGGCTGTCCGGCGTTTCACCAGATAAAACCTGCCAAAATAAATCTGTCCCTTTTTGGCAAGTTACTGATTCATGTTGCCGTGGATGTAGGGGGTGACCTCGGGGGAGACGTGGTCGCAGCCCAGCTCGTGCAGTGCGGACTCGATGGTGGCGGGCAGCGGGGTCTTGCCCTCGGCATCGACGGCGGTGCCGCCGAGGGCGGCAATCTTGACGACATCTGCGGGTGCGGCCTCGATATGCATGCAGCCGCCGACCAAGCGCGCGCGAACCTGGGCCAGGTCAAGATCGTGCAGGTAATCCTCGCAGGTGCGGATTAAATCGACCTTCTCGCGCGTAAGCTCCTCGCCCGTGGGGACGCGGGTGGCAAGGCAGGCTCCCGCCGGCAGGTTCCAGACGGGATAGCCCCATGCGCGCAGCAGCTTGCGCTCTTCGTCCTTGGTAAAGCCGACCTCCATAAGAGGGGAGCGTACACCGAGCTCTTCTGCCGCGCGCATGCCAGGGCGGTAGTCACCGCGATCGCTTGCATTGCTGCCATCGATGACGGTGGAAAAGCCCAGCGACTTGGCGTGGTTGACGATGGCGGTAAAGCCGGCCTGCTTGCAGTGGTAGCAGCGATTGGCGTCGTTGCAGGCTACTTGGGGGAGCTGCAGCTGATCGACCGAAAGATTGAGCACGGGGAGCTTAAAATGCGGCCCCTCATTGGTTTGTCCGTCAACGGATCGCTCAAACGAGGTTTGTTCGGGCGTGCCGATGAGCGGCGTGGTGAGGTGAACGAGAAGCGTGCTGGCAGGCATAATGCGGGCGCAGACCGCGGCCAAAAAGCTGCTATCGACGCCACCGGAAAAGCCGATGGCGACGCGTCCGTATGCCAAAAGCAACTGCTCGAGCGTCGCGAGTTTGTCCTGAAGCTCCTCTGCAGGTGCAGTAGTGTCTGAAAGCATGAAACGATCCTTACCATTGAGTACTCGGTCGAAAACTATAATCCTACCGAGCTGCCTGTCATAAGACTTCCGCTTATGTAACGAAAGTGCAATATGCTATATACGTTATATACAAGTTTGTAAAGTGCGGTAGAGTGGCAGTAATGCAATCCGGTGAGGGGGCCGATATGATCAAGGCTGTTATTTTTGACATGGACGGAACGCTGGTCGATACCGAGCGTTTGGGGATTAAGGCCTGGAAGGCAGGCGCCGCTGAGCTGGGGCTCGCGATTGATGAAGCGCTGATCCATCAGTTTATCGGCCGCACGCTGCCCGATGTTATGGACATCCTCGATAGGCATTATGGCAGCCACGAAACCACCGAGGCGATCTATCGTCGCCACAAGGAGATTCGCGACGAGATGGTCAAGACCGAACTGGAACTTAAGGCCGGCGCCGCCGAGTGCCTAGACGAGCTGCTGGCTGCGGGCTATCACGTGGGCCTAGCGACGTCGTCGCGCCTCGTTACGGCCGAGCGCAACCTTAAGATGGTCGGTCTTTTTGACAAGTTTGAAACGGTAACGTGTGGCGAGGACGTCGTGCACGGCAAGCCCGACCCCGAGATGTATCTGCTCGCCTGCGAGCGCGCGGGCTTTGCCCCCGAGGAATGTGCTGTGGTCGAGGATTCGCGCAACGGCTGCGTCTCGGGCATCACGGCCGGATGCCATGTCTTCGCCGTCCCCGATATCGTGCCGCTGCCGCAGGACGTGGTGGATGGCTGCGAGGCCGTGCTCGATACGTTGTTCGATCTGGCGGCGGCGGTCAAGGCCGTGCGCTAGACAATTGCGGTGTTGAAACGAGCAATTGCCCACGTTTGCGCTCAAGCAAAAGGGGTCCGGCAATGGTCGGGCCCCTTTTGCTTGAGCGGCGACTTAGCATACTTGCGGGCGTGCTATAGATACGCACCGAGGTTGATGGCCGTGGCGTCGGTCTGGCTGCTTGCCTGGGTGCTGGCGCGTTCCAAGAGGAACGGCCGCACGAGTTCCTGACGGTTGATGTCCTCGGCGGCTGTGACCGCAGTAACGGTTCTCGCTGCGGAACCAATGCGGGTGTGCTTGGTTTTTGCCGGTGCCTTGTTCTCGATTTGCTCCATGAGCAGCTGGACACCCTTGCGGCCAATCTCGTAGCCCGGGGGTGCCACCGTGGTGAGGGGGACCGACCCGCTCCATGCAAGCGGGTTACCGTCGCAGCCGGCCACGCGAACCTGTTCGGGGACGGAGATGCCTTTGTCGGTCAACGCCGAGATAACGCCCGAGGCCAATACATCGGTAAGGCCGATGACAAAATCGGGACGCTCGCCGGTAGAGCGCTCGGCAATCTGAGCGCCGATGCTGTAACCATCGGCAGCGGTATTCCATTCTCCGGCGTCAATGACCTCAATTTTGATATCGGGATGCAGGACGAGGGCCTTATGAATGCCAAGTACGCGCAGGGTGAGCTGCATAAATGCCGCTCTGCCCACAACGGTGATATGGCGCGCGCCGCGGGTGATGGCGAGCTCGGCGATAATGCGCCCTTGCGCCTCGTTGTCGGCGGCCACGTAGTAACCGGGTTCGGAGCAGTGGATGTCCAGATGGACGATCGGCACGGGCATCTTGGCCATTGCGGGGTGCCAATCGGGGGACGCCATAGGCTGAACCATGACGCCGGACATCTGCGTGCCCATAAAATAGCGCAGGTAGTGGTCCTCGAGGATGTCGTCGTTATCGGCGTTGGCGATGAGCAGGTCATAGCCGTGCTTGCGGGCCTCGTTATGGGCGCCGCTGGCAATTTGGAGCGAGAAGCCATGGTCGAGACGGGGGAGGACCAGGCCAAAGGACTTGGTGGCGCCGCCCGCGAGCTGACGAGCACTTTGGTTGGGCAGGTAGCCAAGGCGATTGATGGTCTCGTTGATGAGCTTGAGGGTCTCGGGGCGCAGCTTTTCGGGGTGGTTGAGCGCGTTGGATACCGTGCCCAGCGAGACTCCTGCTTCGCGCGCGACGTCGCTGATTTTTACCTTTGCCATAGCGGCCCCTTTGATGCGTTTCAAGTACGAGTCAGATTGTAGCATCGCCTGTTCCCAGGGTGTCAAAACCTACCAATTAGGGGCAGGTTTATTTTGGCAGGTTTTATCTGGGCAAACACCGGAGTCCAGACCACACAAAGGTGCCTGTCCCCCTTTGTGGTGGTTTTGGCGCGGCTGGGCTGCGCGTTAAACGGTGGAGTGTCTACAATGGAAGCCGCTTTGAACGTAGATTGAAAGGCTTTGGTATGACTCGCGCTGTTTCTCGTCGTGATTTCCTGGGTTTGATCGCCGGTGCTGCAATGGTTGCGGCGAGCGGTTGCGCTGGCAGTGGCGCTGACAAGGGCTCTGCCGCTGGTTCTGCTGCGGTTGCGGGCGACGATATCAAGGGCGCCAAGCTCACCTTTGTGGGCGACGATGCCTTTGCGCCCTATCGCTATCTGGAGACGCAGTCGGACGGCAAGCAGAAGGTTGTCGGCCTGGACATCGCTATCGCTGACGAGATGGCCTCGCGCTTGGGCTTTTCTTACGACTTTGAGCCGCAGGACTTTGCCGCCACGCTTGCATCGGTGCAGAGCGATGACAAGGCCTTTACCATGGCGATGAGCTCCAACGAAGAGCGCGAGCAGACCTATGACTTCACGCGCGGCTACTATCAGCCGCTTGTGGGCGTTCTCACGCTCGGCGGCGATCCCGTCAAGCGCGTTGAGGACCTCGCCGGCAAGTCTATCGCCTGCACTACCGGTACCGTGCAGAACAAGTTCATCGCCAAGGTCATGCCCGATGCTGATATTCACACGTACGACGGTGGCGACCAGTGCCTGCAAGAGGTGCTCGCCGGGCGCATCGATGCCTACCTGTGTGACGGCGCCGAGGGCCAGTCCATGCGCGATGCGAATGAGGGCCTGGTGCTGGGCCTGCTCGATCGCTCCGAGACGAGCGACCACGTGGGCGTGTACCGCCTGATGGCCAAGAAGGGTGCCGGATTTGTCGCGGCGCTTGACGAGTGCATCGGCGAGATGCTCGAGGACGGCACCATCGATGACTGCATCAAGCAGTATGTGGGCGCCGACTTCATGTGGAACGGCGACTATTCCGCTTCCGGTACGTCGACGGTTGCCGGAAAATAGCGAGCCGGTGAGGCGCGCGCCAAGGGCATGCTGATGAAGTTTGAACTGCTAGAACCATATATACCGATGTTTATGAGCGGCCTGGTCGTGACCTGTCAGGTGACGGCCGCCGCGCTGGCCATAGCACTCGTCCTGGGCTTTCTCATTGCCGTGCTCAAGGTTTTGCCCTGTCGCCCATTGCGTGCGGTGCTCAACTTCTACACCTCTATCTTTCGCGGCGTGCCGCTCATCGTGTTACTTTTTTTGGCGTACTTTGCGACGCCGCAGCTCACGGGCTTCAAAATTTCGATGTTTGCCGCCGGTGCCATTACACTGGGGCTCAACGGCTCAGCGACGGTGTCCGAGACGGTGCGCGGTGGTATCGAGGGCGTTGACCGGGGGCAGTACGATGCCGCTCGGGCCATCGGGCTTCGCTATGTTCCCATGATGCGCAAGATCATCGTTCCGCAGGCGATGCGCTCGATTGCCCCTGCTCTGGTCAACGAAGTGATCACGGTCCTCAAGAGCTCCTCGCTGGTGGCAACCATCGGCCTGATGGATATGATGCGCGCCGCCCAGAGCGTGCAGGCGCTCACCTATCGAGCCTTTGAACCGTTTTTAGTGGCGGCCGTGATCTACTACGTCATTGTTATGGCACTCACGGCCCTGGGCAATCGGCTCGAACGCCGCCTGCGTCCCTAGGGGAGTGCCAACCACCGCAAAGGTGCCTGTCACCGTTGTGGTGGTAGGGTGTGTGCATCGAGTGGTATCCAGTTTAAGATACCACTTCTGGTATATCAGCTTGCGTTTGTGTGAGTACAATACTCGGACGTTATACGTCTCAGCGCCCGTCGTGCGTGGGCGTTTTGCAGTCACGCGAGCGAAGGGATTTATCCTATGTGCGGAATTGTCGGCTACACCGGCTCTGATATTGCAAAGAACATTCTGGTCACGGGCCTTAAGCGTATGGAATATCGCGGTTATGACTCCTCGGGCGTCGCGCTCGAGGTGGGCGAGGGCGCCGCGGCTCACCTCGACGTCATCCGCCGTGTGGGTAAGGTTGCGGGCCTGGAGAGCGAGCTTTCCAATATCGACAGCGACGCTACCTGCGGTATCGGCCATACCCGCTGGGCCACTCACGGCAAGCCTTCCGTTGTCAACGCCCATCCCCACACCAGCTGCGATGGTCGCATCGCCATCGTCCACAACGGCATCATCGAGAACTTCGCCGAGCTGCGCGAAGAGCTGGAGGGCCGCGGCCATCACTTTAAGAGCGAGACCGATACCGAAGTTTTCGCGCACTTGATCGAAGAGGCCTATGCCGAGACGCGCGACCTGATGGCTTCCGTGCGCGAGGCCTGCACCCACGTGGTGGGCGCCTATGGCCTGGCCGCCGTGTGCGCCGACGAACCTGGCGTGATCGCCGTTGCCCGCAAGGACTCCCCGATTGTGGTCGGCGTGGGCGAGATCGGCTCCTACGTTGCCTCCGATGTGATCGCGCTTATCGATGCCACCCGCGATGTCGTGGTGCTCGAAGATGGTCAGTTTGCCAAGCTCACGCCCGCAGGCGTCGAGTATACCGACGAGGCCGGCAACGTTATCGAGCCCAAAATCACCCATATCGACTGGGACCTGGACATGGCCGAAAAGGGCGGTTATCCCGACTTTATGCTCAAGGAGATTCACGAGCAGCCGCGCGTGGTGCGCGACACGCTGGTGGGCCGCATGACCCCTGCCGGTGAGCTCGATATCGACGAGCTGGGCCTTTCGCTCGAGGAACTCAACGATATCGACCGCGTATATGTGATTGCCTGCGGCACCAGCTACCACGCCGGACTCATCGCCAAGAACCTTATTGAGGGCTGGGCTCGTATTCCTACCGAGGTTGAGGCGGCTAGCGAGTTCCGCTACCGCAACCCCATCATCACGCCGACGACGCTCGTCGTGGCCGTGTCCCAATCGGGCGAGACGGCCGATACCCTCGCCGCCATTCGTGACGCGCGTATCAAGGGCGCCAAGGTCTTTGGCATCACCAACGTGGTGGGCAGCCCCGTGGCGCGCGAGAGCGACGGCGTCATCTATACCAAGGCCAACAAGGAGATCGCAGTCGCCTCGACCAAGAGCTTCATCGGTCAGGTCGTGAGCCTCACGCTTTTGGCCCTGCTGCTGGCGCAGGTCAAGTACCGCCTGACCACCAAGCAGACGCGCATGCTGTTCCGCGAGCTTTCCGATACGGCCGAGCAGATTCAGTGGATCCTGGATACGCAGACCGAGGCCGTGCACGAGGCCGCGCTTGTGTGCAAGGACGCGCAGTCCGCGCTGTTCGTGGGTCGCGGCATGGGCGCCGCCATTTCTTATGAGGGCGCGCTTAAGCTCAAGGAGGTCAGCTACCTGCATGCCGAGGCATATGCCGCCGGCGAGATGAAGCACGGCCCCATCGCGCTGATCGATCCGGGTTTCCCTGTCATCGCGGTGGCAACCAAGAGCGCAACGTACGATAAGACGGTGTCGAACCTCATGGAGTGCAAGGCTCGCGGCGCCAAGGTCATCGTCGTTGCTACCGAGGGCGACGAGGAAATCAACAAGATTGCCGACTGTATCATTCGCGTGCCGTCCGTCCGTGACGTGTTCAGCCCCATCACGGCGAGCGTTCCGCTGCAGCTGCTCGCCCGCGAGGTGGCCATCCTGCGCGGTTGCGACGTTGACCAGCCTCGCAACCTCGCTAAGAGCGTGACCGTGGAGTAGTTGTTGTTCCGCCGTTCTGGCGACCAAGGCCCGGCTCCGTTGTGGCGGAGCCGGGCCTTGTTTCATTTGACCAGGTAAAACCTGCCGAAATAAACCTGTCCCTTTTTGGCAGGTTAGCGGAGCTTGCTGGTCTCGAAATACTTGGGATATTGGTCCAGGACCTCGGTCTGGTTGCGGAACATCATATGCAGGTGCTTGCTGACCAAAAAGCTCGCCTCGATGGGGTCGCGGCCGGCGATGGCGCGGCGGATTTGCTTGTGCTCGTTAGCAATCTCCTGATTGTCGAGCCTCTGCGTGGCGGCGCGCAGCCAGCGGAAGCGCTCCAGGTCGGCATTGGTCGCCTCGAGCCACGACCACACGGTGCTGCGGCACGCGATGCTAAAGATCATGCGGTGCATGAGGTTGTCGCTTAAAAAGAATCCGATGCGATCCTCTTCGGCCATGGCCTTTTCCTGCAGCGCGATGGCTCGGTCGAGCTGCTCGATGCCTGCCGAGGTGGCACGGGCGCAGCACTCCACAATCACCTGTTTTTCCAGGTGTTCGCGAATGTAGCAGGCGCTCTCGGCAAAGGTGAGGTTGATGGGCGAGACATAGGTGCCGCTTTGGGGCACGGTGCGCACCAGGCCCTCTTGCGCCAGACGCACCAGTGCCTCGCGCACAGGGGTGCGCCCCATATCCAGGTCGTCGCAAAGCTGCTTGACGCCTAGCTTTTCGCCCGGCTTGTAGTCCAGGTAGACGATTTTGCGTCGAATGGTGTGGTAGGACTGGTCCTGTAGGCTCGTTTCCTGCTCGCCGACGTGCATCGATTCTTCCATAGTGCCTCACAACCGTTCTATCACACTCATATATCAGCTGTTAATTATGCCGCGAATCAGCTCTCCGCGGTGGGTAATTCGGCTGTTGCCCAAGAACTATTGCGGCATCTTAGTCTGTATTTGCACAAGGCTGTGCTCAATATTGCCGTATCATAAGCCGTCGCAAACGTGAAATAGAAAGAAGGAATCCCATATGCAACTGGCGAATATCGTACGCGAGCGCTGGAAGGGTGTCTTGTTCTGCCTGATCATCGCCATCCCCGCGACGTTGCTCGGCAAACAGATTGAGGTGGTCGGCGGTCCGGTATTTGCCATCCTCCTTGGCATGGTTCTGGCGCTTGTCTTTCCCAAGAATCGCCGCGAACAGCTCGCCGCCGGTGTCACCTATACGTCTAAAAAAGTCTTGCAGTACGCGGTTATCCTGCTTGGCTTTGGCATGAACCTCTCCCAGATTCTGTCCAAGGGCGCCCAGTCGCTGCCGATTATCGTGGCGACGATCTCGACCTCGCTTGTCATCGCCTTCGTGCTCTGCCGCGTTATGAACGTGCCGGGCAAGATTGCGACGCTTGTGGGTGTGGGCTCGTCGATTTGCGGCGGTTCGGCCATCGCTGCGACCGCGCCCGTCATCGATGCCGACGATCGCGAGATTGCCCAAGCCATTTCGGTCATCTTCCTGTTTAACGTTATCGCGGCGCTCGTGTTTCCGACGCTCGGCGGCATGCTCGGGCTGACCAACGAGGGCTTTGGCCTGTTTGCCGGCACCGCCATCAACGACACCTCGTCGGTAACGGCTGCGGCGAGCGCCTGGGATAGCATGCATCCCGGCGCCAATGTGCTCGAAAGCGCCACAGTGGTTAAGCTCACCAGGACGCTGGCCATTATTCCCATTACATTGGCTCTCGCATGCTGGCAGATGCATCTGGCGCGCAAGGCCGGCGGCGACGCCAAAAGCACGTTCTCGCTTAAACGTGCGTTTCCCATGTTCGTGTTGTTCTTTGTGCTGGCGAGCGTGATCACCACGGTGCTTCAGCTTCCCGCGTCCATTACGGCGCCCATCAAGGAGCTGTCGAAGTTCCTTATTGTGATGGCCATGGCGGCTATTGGCTTTAATACCGAATCGTCGAGCTGGTCAAAAAGGGCGGCAAACCCATCGCGTTGGGCTTTTGCTGCTGGATTGGCATTGCATGCATGAGTTTGGGAATGCAGCACGTGCTGGGAATCTGGTAGAGAAGTAGCTGATTTGCGTGTTGCGTGCTGGCGAGCGCATTCTCACGGTGGAGCGATAGGAGCTCTTGCGGGTATGGCTTGTCCGCAGGTTGATAGGTCCCGAAGAGCTCTTATCGCCCCGCCAGGATGGCGATGCGGGGCAATTCATATATTCGCAAGAAGGCACCGCGGGCCCTATAGTGTTTGGTGAACATTATCGTTCAATTTTGAAACACTTGAGATGCCAAGCCACAGATAAGGGCCGCGGCTGGAGACGGGGCGAACCATGGACAGCGATGCCAAGCTGCAGATTCTGATTGAGGCATTGTCCGCAGCCGGAGTATCGGCGCTGGCAATCGACGGGCGCGGTGGCGTTGTAATCTCGACTATGAGTGACGCGGCGCTCGAGCAGGATATCGCTGCTTTTGTTTCTGAGCGTCTCGCTCGCGTGGGCGATGGGGCACGCCTGGTGATGGGCCACGAGGGCGTGCGGTTGAGCTTGACGGTGCGCCCGACGGCCAAGGAGCGCGGAGCGCTTTGGGTGGTCGTGGCGCATGAGGTGCGCGCCGCTGCGACGCATGCGGGCATCGAGTGGCTCAATGCCGACGAAGTCGAGGCTCGCTACGAGTCGAGCACGCACGGCATCGTCGAAGATGCGGCAGCGGTCGCTGCCCCCGTACGGGAGAGCTACGCACGCGGGGTGCCCCTTATGCTCGAGGGTGAACTGGGCGCGGGGCAGGACCAGATTGCAAAACGCCTGTACCTGGATGGACCCTATGCCGATCAGCCCTTTGTGTCCGTTGCGCTCGATGAGCTTACGGATCGCGGTTGGCGCCATCTGCTCAAAAGTTCCGAATCGCCGCTATTCCAAACGGGGCTGACGCTTTGCGTGAGCGGCTGGCATGCTGTTGGCCCCCAACGTCTGCGCGAGCTCGTGTCCGCAATGATCGACACGGCGCTCGCAACTCGTTGCCATGTGGTGTTGACGGCAAACGATATGCCGGGCGGCGGCGAAAGCGATCAGGCTGCTTTTGTAACCGAGCGTCTGGCCTGTGCAGTGAGTGTGGCGCCGGCGATTGCCGAGCAGGGCGGCGCGTCGGAAAAGGTTGCGCGCTATCTGGGGTATCTGGCAGATATGTTTAAGACGGGTGCCCCCATGTTGTCCGCCGCCGCGGCAGAGACGCTCGATGCGTACCGTTGGCCCCGCAATTACCTGCAGCTGCGTGAAGTCTCTGAACGACTCTATATATTAGTGGGGGCTGGAACGGTGGAGCGTGCCGTGGCGAAAGAGGTGCTTGCCCAGGAGGACGTTATCAAGACCGCGACCTTTGGCGCCCCGGCGCTCGAAAGCGATTTGTACATCTTGCGTCCCCTGGCCGATACCGAGCGCGATGTCGCACGGTTGGTCCTGCAGTACCTTCACGGCAACAGGACACGTGCGGCAGAGGTGCTCGGTATAAGCCGCACGACTTTATGGCGCCTGCTGAAGGACAACGACCGCTGAGCGAGGCGCCGTGACCGCGTGCGGCGCGTGTGATACAGTCCAAAGAAGCATTGTTTCGATTGTGTTACGGCGTGCGGGGGAGTATGGCGGAGACTTCAAAAACGAACCGAACAAAGCGAAGTGCGGCGCCGGTCGGCCGGCGTACGACTTCGCGGACGTGGGGCAAAAGCGCCTCGGGGTTCGACGGCTCGTTCAAGCGCATAAAATATGGCTATCCTTCGGCAAGCGCTCGCTTGGCCATGCAGGCCGAGTCCTCGTTGTGGGGACGAAGGCGCGTGGTGGGCTCAAAGCTCAAGCACGATGGAACGCTTGGCTACATTAGCCGCGGTGCTGCCCGCCGTAGCGGCCTCAATCCTGCAGGCTGGCATCGTTACGTGCCGATCGTGGTCGTTGCCGCGATAATCGTCATCGCGCTCGCGGCGCTCGGATATGCCGGCGACGGCGCGAGTCTGGGCGCGATGTTCAAATCGCCTGAACTTGCGCATGCTGGCACGGAGCTTGTTGAAGGCGCACAAGACCAGACGGGTGTGGCGCCCCAGCGCGGTATGGTCGCAGCTGCTGCCACCATTGCCGATGCTCAAAAGGACGAAGGCGGGCAAAGCGACGACGCCGATGCGAGTCAGACGAGCGAAACGGCAACAACTCCATCGGCAAGATAAGTTGCGAGTGGGGCAGCAAATATGGGACGGGGCCTTTTAGCTGCCCAAGACAGTGGCTCACTCGATGTCAGGCACCAACAGCGAGCGGGCCGCATTTGCGCCAAGGTGACGTGAAATGAGAGGGCGCTGACCTTTTGGTCGCGCCCTCGAAATTGAACGTCAGATTGGCGTTAATGCGGCTCGCGCAGCGTCAACGGTTCCGCCGTTCGTTAGAACGGCGGAACATACACCACGTTGTCGCGGCGCGGCTTTGCTTCGGGAAGCGTGCCCTCGGCATAGCCCAGAATGCAGTTGCCCACACCGCGCAGGCTTCCGTCGGCGGGCAGACCCCACTTGGTCAGCAGTTCCAGTCCCTCGGGTGAGTCAAAGACCTCGTGCGCGCGGTGGATCCAACACGAATCGACGCCCAGCGCATAGGCTGCGTTGAGCAGGTTGCCCATGGCGAGCGAGCCGTCTTCCAGGTGCGTGGGCACGCTGCGGTCGACCAGCGCCACCACAACGGTCTTGGCGCCGTAGAAGGGATCTCCCTCTCTGCCCATAACTTGGGCGTTGAGCTGCGAGAGGCGCTCGACGGTTGCGGGGTCGGTGACGGCGACGAACGTGACCGGCTGGCGTCCCATGCCGCTCGGCGCGTACTGGCCGGCTTCGATAATGCGTGCGAGCTTCTCGGCCTCGACAGGGCGATCGCTGTATTTGCGGCAGCTGCGGCGGTGGATGAGTGCTTCGATGGTCTCCATGGGTCCTCCTGACGTTGGTTTCGATGCCTCGTTCTTACCCGCCGAACCAAAACCGTAATCGCGTAGTCGGCCCCAAACAACGCAAGCTACCAAGTGGAAAAGTTGGTTTGCATAAAACTTCAGCCAGAATGTGACAAACCGGTGGGATGGTTAAACGTTTTATCCCGTCTACCCTGCGGTTTTTTACCACTTGCCTAAATGATGCGCGCATAAGCTCTGATAAAGGTTTTACTAAAGGAGCACCAACGTTTATCAACGCGCCATGGTGGCGCCGGGCCAGGAGGTAACATCATGTTCCAGGCTGGAGATGTCGTCGAGACCGACTTCGAAGGATTTCTGAAGCTGCTGCGTTCCAAGACGCGCGCTTTCGTGTCGATCAATGATCACGAGTACTACATCACGCACACCGATGGCTATTGGCGTGTTCAGGATTGCGAGGCCCTCAACGATAAGGGCCACTTTACTGACTGCTCCGAGCTGGTCAACACGGTCTGCGAGGTCGTCGAGCTGCCGTGGATCTGCGGCAAGAGCCTGCACGATAGCTTCTCGGGCGCCACGGTCTACGAGGCCGTTGCTGCCTAACGGCCAACAACTGATATTCTCTCGCAACCGCCGGCGCCGCCCCCGCGCCGGCGGTCTTTTTTGTCGATATGCTTATGTAGAGCCGACCATAAACAACGAGCGTATTGACGATAGTCAAAACTTGGACTAATGTAGAGATATAAATTGGTCAAAACTCGGACTATCGAATGGTGGGAGAGATGAATAGTGCAGTTAGCCTGGTCGATTTCGACCGGATGCTTAACGGGCTTGTCCGTATCTATTCGGAGTTCGCGCGTACCTGCGGTCTTTCGGACTGCGCCTACTGGATGCTCGTCGACACGAGTGCAGCGGGCGGAAGCGTTGCCGTGAGTCGGCTGACGAGTGAATGGTTCTACAGCAAACAGACCATCAATTCGGCGATCAAGACGCTTAGGGCGCGAGGGCTTGCGACGTTGGAGTTTGCCGAGGGCAGTCGTAAGAACAAGGTTGTGCGATTGACCGAAGAAGGCGTGCGGTTTGCCAAGCGCTACGCGTTACCGGCGCAAAAAGCCGAGCAACAGGCATTCGAAGCGCTCGAGCCGTGGGAACAGCGCGAGATCATGCGCCTGGTCGGTAAATTCTCCCATGTTCTGAACGAAGAGTGCGAGGCATTTAAACGGCAAGTGGCCGCCGAGAACGAGGCTGACGATAAGGGCGAGGGGGACACATGCGACTCTTAATGAGGTTTATGAGGCCGTACCGCGGTCTGATTGCGGTGACGCTGTTTGCGGTGCTGATAGATAACGTCGGTACGCTGTTGGTTCCCACGATGCTGGCGAACATGGTCAACACCGGTATTACCACGGGCGATGTCGACTATATTTTACGTAACGGCCTATACATGCTTATCGCGACCGGCATGGCCAGCGGCGGCACGGTGCTGGGCTGCTATCTTTCGGCGCGCCTGGCCGCCAACGTGGCCTGCGATATCCGCAATGCTGTGTACGACAAGTCGCTCGAGCTGTCCGCCAGCGACTTTGAGCGCTTTGGCACGGGTTCGATGATCACACGCTCGCTCAACGACATCAACGTGATTCAGCAAGCTGTCCTTCAGACGATTCAGCTGGTGTTGCCGGTGCCATTCTTGGCCGTGGCAGGCATCATTTTTGCTTGGTTCATCGATCCCGCCATGGGCACGCTGCTGGGCGTGGTGGTTGCGATCGTGCTGGTGGCGGCGGTCTTTACGGTGGCTAACGCCGCGCCGATTTTTATGCGCCTGCAGAGCTTTATCGACCGCATGAACGTGGTGCTGCGCGAGAACATCGTGGGCGTGCGCGTCATCCGCGCATTTAACAAGGAGCGCCACGAGGAGCAGCGCCTGGACGAGGTGTTTAGCGATTACGCGGCCAACGCCATCAAGGTCAACCACCTGTTTGTGGGCCTCGACAGCTCCAGCTTCTTTTTGATGAACATCGCCGAGGTGGCGGTGCTGTGGGTGGGCGGCAACCGCGTGGGCGTCCACGCCATGCAAATCGGCAGCATTTCGGCCGTGTTGGAATACGCGATCCTGATTCTTTTCTTTGTGATGATGGCGCAGATGGTGATTCTGACGCTTCCGCGCGCCGCGGCGTGCCTCAACCGTGCGCAGCAGGTGCTCGAAATCGAGCCGAGCATCGTGGACGGCAAGGCTACGCTGGGCGACGGGGCGCCTGAGTCCGCAGACGGAGCCGACGCGGTCGCCGTGTTCGATCATATGTCGTTTCGTTTTGACGACGCCGACGAGGACACGCTGTGCAATCTGAGCTTTACCTGTCGCCGCGGTCAGACGACCGCGATCGTCGGCTCGACGGGCTCGGGCAAATCGACGGTGGCCAAGCTCCTGCTGCGCTTCCACGATGCCACCAAGGGCGCCATTCGCCTGGACGGCGTTGATCTGCACGACCTTTCGCAAGACGAGATTCGCGGGCGCATTGCCTATGTGCCGCAAAAGGCATGGCTGTTCTCGGGCACCGTAGCAAGCAATCTGCGCTTTGGCAACGAAGACGCGACTGAGGCCGACATGCTTCATGCGCTCCGGGTTGCCCAGAGCACCTTTGTGCTCGATCAGCCGCAGGGGCTCGATACCCCGGTGGCGCAGGGCGGCACGAACTTTTCGGGCGGCCAGCGCCAGCGTCTGGCCATCGCCCGTGCGCTCATGAAGCATGCCGATCTATATATCTTCGATGACAGTTTCTCGGCCCTGGACTTTAAGACCGATGCCGCCCTGCGCCATGCGTTGCAAGACGAGACGCGTGACGCTGCGGTGCTCATCATCGCGCAGCGTATCTCGACCATTCTGCATGCCGACCAGATCGTGGTGCTCAGGGATGGCAAGGTCGTGGGCCTAGGCACGCACGACGAGCTCATGGAAACCTGCGAGGTGTACCGTGCTATCGCGGAATCGCAGATGAAGGGAGGTGAGTAGCATGACCGAGGAGCTCAAGAAGCAGGGCATCGCCGATGGCGCCGCGGATGCAGAGACAGTTGAGGAGACGGGCGCCACGCCCGACCTGGACGAAGCCGCCAAGGCGGCGGAGCGCGAGGCTCGTCGCCAGGCACTCTATGAGGAAAATGAGCGCGCCGAGGACGAGCGCGCCCGCGCCGAGGCGGAGCGCATGCGCGACGTTGACGACGAGGATGAGGACGAGACACCCCGCGACACCTGGGCGACGGTGCGCCGCCTGTGGAGCGAGGCTGCCGGCGACCACTGGCGCTTCTATATCGTGTTCGCGAGCATTGTGTTCTATGCCATCTTTAACACCGCCGCGCCGGCATACAGCGCCCGCGTGATCGATGAGCTGTGGGGCCACATTCAGGTGGCGTTTGCCAACGACACCACCTTCAACATCACCTGGGAGAACTGCGGCAGGACCATCTTCATCTACTTTATGATCTGGACGGCCGCTGCCTCGTTCTACGCACTCCAGAGCTTTTTGATGTCGAGCGTGGCCGAACGCCTCAACCTGCTCCTACGCAACCGCATCGCACAAAAGCTCAACCGTCTGCCGCTTGCCTTCTTTGACGCGCATCGTCCCGGTGAGGTCGTCAGCCGTGCGACCAACGACTTGGACAAGATGTCCGAGAGCATGCAGCGCGGCTTGCTGCAGCTTCTGGTGTCGATCGGTACCGTGGTGGGCGCTGTGAGCGTGATGTTCGTGTTTAGCGTGCCGCTCACGCTCGTCTTTTTGTTCTTTACGGCGTTGTCGCTGTTGGTGACCAAGGTGGTCTCGCGCCGCACGCATGACGTAACCGGTGAGCGCCAGGAGTGGGTGTCAAGGATTACGAGCGCGGTTGAGGAAGGCTACTCGGGCCGTCTGGTGATTCGCGCGTTTAACCGCGAGCGCCAAAGTTCTGCCGAGGTACACCAGGCCTCGGGCGAGCTGGCACGCGTGAGTGCCAAGGCCGACTTCATGATTAACGCCGTCGGCCCCGCGGTGCGCTTTATCGGCCGCCTGGCACAGATCGTGATTGCGATTGTGGGCTGCAGTATGCTGGTTGCCGGCCACATGACCGTCGGCGTGTTCCAGGCGTTCTTCCAGTTTATCTACGAGGCATCTGAGCCCATGACGCAGCTGTCGTTTACCTTCAACTCGCTGCAGAGCGCGCTGGCGAGTGCGGAGCGCGTGTTCGACCTGCTCGATGAACCCGAGATGGAGGCGGATCCGCAGCCGGGCGAGGCCGCCAGGCTGCCGGGTCGCGTTGAGGGCCGTGTCGCTTTTGAGCATGTACGCTTTGGCTACGCGCCCGACAAGCCGCTCATGCGCGACGTGTCGTTTACCGCCGAGCCGGGCCAGAAGATCGCCGTGGTGGGAACCACGGGCGCGGGCAAAACCACGCTCATCAACCTGCTCATGCGCTTCTACGAGATTGACGGCGGGCGCATTACGCTCGACGGCGTGGACACGAGCCGCATGGATCGTGGCGAGCTGCGCCAGCAGTTTGGCATGGTGTTGCAGGATGCCTGGCTGTTCGACGGAACGATTGCCGAGAATATCGCCTATGGCTGCCCCGAGGCGACGCGCGAGGAGATCGTGGCGGCCGCACGCGCCGCGCAGGTCGACTTCTTTGTGCGCACCATGCCGCAGGGCTATGACACGCGCGTGGCCAACGATGCCGAGAGCATTAGCCAGGGTCAGCGCCAGCTGCTGACCATTGCGCGCGTGCTGCTCAACAACCCGGCGATTCTCATCCTGGACGAGGCGACGTCGAGTGTGGACACGCGCACCGAGCTCGCCATCGGCCGCGCCATGGACGCGCTCATGCGTGGGCGTACGAGCTTTGTGATCGCGCACCGTCTGTCGACGATCGTAGATGCCGACCTGATCTTGGTCATGGATCACGGCAACATTATCGAGCAGGGTACGCATAAGGAGCTGCTGGCTGCCGAGGGTGCCTACGCCGACCTCTATCTGAGTCAGTTCGCATAATGTGACAAAGGGACAGTCCCTTTGTCACATCGCAAATAAGGCGCGCCGGGCGTGAATCCTCTGGCGCGCCTTTGCGTTGGCGTCAATGTTGTCGGTGGCCGTTCGGCTCTAGCGTTCGTCCACGAGCTTGGCGACGAGGGTTTTGAGCTCGGCTACCTCTCGCTCGAGTTCCTTGACGCGGCGGGCGTTCTCGGTGATGCCCTGACGGTTGAGCGCGGACTGCTCGGCGGCGGCGTCGGGCATGTACTCGCGATGCTGCTTGGCATCGAAGCTCTCCTCGAACACGCGGCAGCCGTTGCGCTTGATGATGCGTCCCGGCACGCCCACGACGGTGCAGTTGTCGGGTACGTCCTTGACGACGACCGAATTGCCGCCGATTTTGACGTTGTTGCCGATGCGAATGTTGCCGAGCACTTTAGCGCCTGTGCCCACGGTGACGTTGTTGCCCAGGGTGGGGTGGCGCTTGCCGGTCTCGTTGCCGGTGCCGCCAAGCGTGACGCCCTGGTAGAGCACGCAGTTGTCGCCCACAATGGTGGTTTCGCCGATGACGACGCCCATGGCGTGGTCGATAAAGAAATGCTTGCCGATCTGTGCAGCGGGATGAATCTCGACGCCGGTAATGTGGCGGGTGATTTGCGAGAGCACACGGGCGAGCGAGCGATGGCCATGCTCCCAGAGCCAGTGCTCTGGCACGTGGTTCCACTTGGCGTGCAGGCCGGGATAGGAAAGGAAGATGACCAGACCGTTTTGCGCGGCGGGGTCCTGCGCCTGGACGGTCTTGATGTCCTCGCGAATGGTATTGATAAAGCTCACCGACCGCCCTCCCTTAGCGCCATGGCAATGCGATTCAATAAAGTATAGCGATTCGCTAGGGATTAGGAAGGACAATCTTGGCGGCTTTGCACGACAGGTGTCAGTTATGCAAACTTGCTGGTAATGGAGTCATGCTTTTGTGGGGTTGCGCACGAGGGGGCACCGCAACCGTATACTGGTCAACTTGGACGTGTCCGCGCCCACAACTGAGAGGTTTTACTTCATGGGTTTCATCAATTTTATCGCCGAGCTGCTCAAAGACCCGCGCACCGCGATTGCCAGCTGGATCGCCGCCGGCCCGCTTATGGCCTACGGCTGCGTGTTCCTGATTATCTTTATCGAGACAGGCGTGGTGTTCTTCCCGTTTCTCCCTGGCGATTCGCTGCTGTTTGCTTCGGGCTTCTTTGCCCACAACGGTGGCTTTAACATCGTGGCCCTGCTGGCCACCGCATGGGCCGCAGCCATCCTGGGCGATCAGTGCAACTTTATGATCGGCCACTTCTTTGGTCGCAAGATCATCGCCTCGGGCAAGGTAAAGGCCATGACGCCCGAGCGCATCAAAAAGTCCGAGGACTTCTTGGATAAGTGGGGCCACCTGGCCATCTTCCTGGGCCGCTTCTTTCCGTTTATCCGCACCTTTGTGCCCTTTATCGCCGGCATGGGCGGCATGCACTGGCGCAACTTCGTTGTCTTTAACGTGCTGGGCGGCATTACCTGGTCGACGCTCTTTACGCTGCTGGGCTACTTCTTTGGCGGCATTCCCTTTGTGCAGGAGCACTTTGAGCTGCTGATTATCGGCATTGTCGCCGTGTCGATCATCCCGACCGTGGTCGGCCTGGTTAAGGCTAAGCTGGGCAAAAAGAACGTGTAGCTCGAGCCAGCGCGCAGACCGTGCAGTTGAGGCCCGTCACCGCTTACGGTGGCGGGCCTCTTTAGTTTCGGTCAAATGAAAATACTTTACTTAGTTAAAGAAAAGCGTTTTATCAGACGCGTGCGGGGAGTACAATCTCGTGCATGCGAATCGACGTGCCATCGGCTTTGATGCCGTTCGCGTGTCCCGTCCGGCTCTACGCTCCGGACGTGCGACGTTGCGACGCGGTCGGCCTCGGTCCTTGCGTGCGAGTTCGCGAGTATGCAACTGTGTATGTAAGGAGCGACATATGACTGTCGAGAAGAAGGATATCGATTGGGGTAGCCTCGGCTTTGGCTACATGAAGACCGATTACAGCTACGAGGCTCATTGGAAGGACGGCGAGTGGGACGAGGGCGGCCTGACCACCGACCACACCTTGCATGTCTCCGAGTGCGGCGGCATCTTCCATTATTGCCAGGAGGTCTTTGAGGGCCTGAAGGCCTACACCGCCGAGGACGGCAGCATCGTCTGCTTCCGTCCCGACATGAACGCCGAGCGCATGTATAACTCTGCCCAGCGCCTCGAGATGCCCCCGTTCCCCAAGGACAAGTTCGTTGAGGCCGTTAAGCAGGTCGTTTCTGCCAACGCCGCCTGGGTTCCGCCCTTCGGCTCCGGTGCGACCCTGTACGTGCGTCCGTTTATGATCGGCTCCGGTGACGTGATCGGCGTGGCTCCCGCTCCTGAGTACACGTTCCGCATTCTCGTGACCCCGGTCGGTCCGTACTTTAAGGGCGGCCTTAAGCCCGTTAAGCTGCGCGTTTCCGAGTATGACCGCGCGGCCCCGCATGGCACCGGCAATATCAAGGCCGGCCTCAACTACGCCATGTCCCTCAAGCCCACGATGGAGGCCCATCGCGAGGGTTATGCCGAGAACCTGTATCTCGACTCCGAGTCCCGCACCTATGTCGAGGAGACCGGTGGCGCGAACGTTCTGTTCGTGAAGGAGGACGGCACCCTCGTCGTTCCTCAGTCGCACACCGACTCCATCCTGCCCTCCATCACCCGTCGCTCGCTCGTTCAGGTTGCCGAGGATTTGGGCATGACCGTCGACCAGCGTCCCGTCGAGTGGGCCGAGGTCAAGGCCGGCACCTTTGTGGAGTGCGGCCTGTGCGGCACCGCTGCCGTCATCTCCCCGGTGGGCGAGATCGACAACAAGGTCTACGGTGCCGATGAGACCGTGACCTTCCCGGCTGGCTGCACCGAGATCGGCCCCGTGATGAAGAAGCTTCGCGAGACCCTGATCGGTATCCAGTCCGGTGCTGTCGAGGATAAGCACAACTGGGTTTACACCGTCGCGTAACCTGCCTTACAGCTCTTGGCGAGCACGTCCGGGCAGAGAGCAAGTTCCCTCCCAGCGCGTCCTCGGACATGCAAGAAGTCCTCGCTGCGCACTTCGTGCGGCGAGGGCTTCTTGCGTCCTGCGGAGTGCGCTGGGAGGGAACTTGCTCTCTGCCCTGCGGCTCGGCGCTGTCGCGACAGGGGATTACTTGGCTGAATTGAATATGGTGCGCGGCCTTTTAGGCCGCGCTTTTTGTTTGGTCGCGCGTTGTGCGTGGATAAGAAAAGGGCCCAAGGTTTGTGCCTTGGGCCCCAAAGGGCTGATGAACTGGCTTAAGACTCGGCCGTGATTGTTAGAACTTGACGGTCGGTGCCTGGCGGGTGGCTTCAGCTGCCTCGAAGCCCTGGCGCTCCTTAAACTGGAAGATGCCGGCAAAGATAACAGCCGGGAACGTCTGGATGGCGTTGTTGTAGCTGAGGACGCAATCGTTGTAGCTCTGGCGCGCGTAGCTCACCTTGTTCTCGGTGTCCTCGAGCGTAGCCTGGAGCTGCGTAAAGTTGGTGTTCGCCTTAAGGTCGGGGTAGGCCTCGGCGACGGCAAAGAGCTGGCGCAGCGCACCGGTCAGCACGTTGTCGGCTTCCATCTTGGCCTCGGGGGTGGTGGCGCTCACGGCGGCGTTACGCGCGTTGACTACGGCGGCGAGCGTGTCCTGCTCGTGCTTGGCGTAGCCCTTGACGGTCTCGACCAGGTTGGGGATCAGGTCGTTGCGACGCTGCAGCTGCGTGTCGATGTTCTGCCAGGCGTTATCGATGCGATTGCGCTTGGTGACCATGTTGTTGTAGATGCCGGCGATGGCGCAGACGATCACAACGACAACAACGATACCGATGATGACGGGAAGCATGATGTCTCCGTTTCGAATGGCAGCGGCGTTTTGCGCCTGCCGTTGTTGGTATAACGTATCTAGTATACCCGCAACCTTCGGCGGTGCCGAACTTTCCGGTAAGCGTTATGTTTCAACCAGGGAGGGGGCGCCAATATCGAACGGGCGGTACAGGTGTAAGATATGCGACAAATTAAGGAATGCTGTCTACGCCTTGAGGATGGCGATACGGATGGACCTTCGCATCAAGAAAACCTATCGTGCCCTGTTCGATGCCTTTACCGAGCTTTTGGAAGAGCATCGGTTTGAGGATTTGACGGTTGCTATGCTTTGCGACCGTGCCCTGATTCGTCGCACGACGTTCTATAAGCACTTTCGCGATAAAAACGATTACTTTGCCTTTTATATCGATGAGCTTATGACGGGCTTGCCGCAAAAACAGCCCGATGAGGCCGGCGCAGTGTCTGCCGAGGACGTGCGCGCGCTTCGACACGCGATTTTGGACGATGCCATGGATTTGATTTTGGCGCACGAGCAGCTCATGGATAACATTTTGGCAAGCAGCATGTCGGGCATGTTGACCAACGTTATTTGCGACCGCATTGCCCGCTCCATTCGCGAGCGTGTGATGAACGTGCTTGCCGAGGATGCCCTGGCGCCCGTTTCGCTCGAGACAACATCGGAGTTTATCGCCGGTGGCATTATTCGACTGTTCACAAATTGGTGGGAGTCGGGTCACGATCTTGAGCGTCGACCCGAGATGGCCGACGTGGTTGATGCACTGTTTGAGCGCACCATGACGCCGGTGCATCACTAGAAGTGGCGGAGAGAGGGGGATTCGAACCCCCGGAACGCTCTCGCGCTCAACGGTTTTCAAGACCGCCGCATTCAACCGCTCTGCCATCTCTCCGTGAGTCGTAATGATAGCATCGTTTTGAATTTGCAACAGGGAAGGCGAACGATGACGAGCACCGAAATCGACGAGAAGTTCATGCGCGAGGCGCTGGCCGAGGCGCGCGCCGCTGCTGCGGTGGGCGAGGTACCGATTGGTGCCGTGGTGGTGCGCGCGGGCGAGATTGTCGCGCGGGCGCATAATCGTCGCGAGCTCGACCAGGACCCTTCGGCGCATGCAGAGTTCGCGGCCCTGTGCGCTGTCGCTCGGTCGCTCGGTCGCTGGCGCCTTTCCGATTGCACGGTCTATGTAACGCTCGAGCCTTGCTGCATGTGTGCGGGGCTTATGGTCAACGCGCGCGTGGGGCGCTGCGTGTATGGCGCGGCTGATGCCAAGGCGGGCGCGCTGGGTTCGCTATATGACCTGAATGCCGATTCGCGCCTGAACCATCGGTTTAATGTAACCGCCGGCGTGCTGGCGGATGAGTGTCGTGAGGTGTTGAGCGGCTATTTTAGTGGGCTGCGTGGCGCCGATGGTGCTGGCTGCGGTTGTGGGGCCGATCTTGAGGCGCATGCCGCTCATGCCGAGGCGCTCACGTGTGCCGAAGATATTGCCGTTGAGGCGGTTGACTTTGGCCCCGCGTGCCGCCGGCCCCGCCGTGTGCTGCTGGCAATCGACTCCTTTAAGGGTAGCGTTTCGAGCGCGCAGGCGGAGGCGGCGGTTGCCGAAGGCGTTCGCCGTGTGTGGCCCGACGCCGAGATGGCCGCGTTGCCGCTGGCAGATGGTGGCGAGGGAACGCTCGACGCCATCGCCGCACGCGGTGGCGAGCTTTCAACCTGCGAGGTTGCAGGCCCCTTGGGCGACCGCGTGTCTGCACGGATGCTGGTGGATGCCGAGCGCGAGTCGGCTGTAATTGAGATGGCCGAAGCCGCGGGCATCGGGTACTCGCCTTGCACGGAGTCGGCGGCGTTGGCGGCCACAACCTATGGCGTGGGTGAGCTGATGCTCCGTGCGGTCCGTGCCGGGGCAAAGACTATCTATATTGGCTTGGGCGGCAGTGCCACCAACGACGGCGGCGCCGGCATGCTGCAGGCGCTGGGCGCGCGTCTTGTCGATGACCGTGGCTGCGATATCGCGCCGGGGCTCGCGGGCCTTGAACGAGTCGCCGGTGTTGACCTGACGCCGGCGCTTCGGGTGCTGGGCGGCGCACGCATCGTGGTGCTTTCCGATGTCGAGAATCCGCTCGTGGGGCGTCGCGGGGCGCTTGCGGTGTTTGGCGGGCAAAAGGGCCTGCCGACAGACGATGCCGAGGCCCTGGGCAAGTACGACAGCTGGATGGTTGGCTACGGTCGCTTGCTCGATGCGGCGATTGCTGGGGCGCGGGCTCAGGGGTTGCTGCGCGTGCCCGAGGGCGCACGGACATTTGGCTCGGTGCTCGGCGTGCCCGGTGCCGGTGCCGCAGGCGGCCTGGGTGCCGCGCTGCTGGCGCTCGGCGCCGAGCTACGTTCGGGCGTGGAGACGGTGCTCGATCTGATTGGGTTTGACGAGCGCGTACGCGATGTCGACCTGGTCATTACAGGCGAGGGTAATATGGACGAGCAATCCGCCGCCGGTAAGGCACCGGTGGGCGTGGCCCGTCGTGCGAAGCGATATGGCAAGCCGGTGGTCGCCGTCGTGGGCGGTCGTGCCGACAACCTGGATGCGGCGTATGGGCAGGGTGTCGACTTAGTTCTGCCGGTCTGTCGCAGACCCATGCCCCTTGACCAAGCGCTCGACCCCCAGGAAGCCACAACCAACCTCATCTGCGCCGGTGAAGCCGCCGCCCGATCCTACGACCTCGCCCGTATCTAAGTCTTTCCGGGCAAGTCTCAATAAGTTGCGGTGGAATAGTTCCTGTTTTTGGCCTTGGGTCGTAAAACAGGAACTATTCCACCGCAACTCAAAAGTGGTCTTTTGGCCCTGTCCCAAATTAGCTATCTTGCCCCATCGGGCGGGAGCGGGTAAGATATACCGAGCGCCTAGCGCGTTCGATGGGTTCGGATGACGACATGTTCCGAATCTGGTCAGGTCCGGAAGGAAGCAGCCATAAGGAGCCTCTGTCGGGCATCCGAATCCATCGAGTGCGCAGGCGCTTTTTGGTGCCGCGGCTACCCGCGAGTGCCGGCAGGGCGCTTGGTGTCTCGCTGGTCCTCGGCTTCGCCTGCGGGATCGCTCGACTACCAAGCGCCCTGCCGGCACTCGCGGGTAGCCGACCAAAACCGCCTGAAAGGTCACATTTATCTGATAATTGAATCCCTGGCGTTATGCCGCTCGCTGGCGTTGCCAAAACATCGGCTGCTACATGCCTTGGGCGCTAGCGAGCGTCGCCCTTACATCTGCAACGAGTTGCTTACGCATCTCCAGGGCTCTCCGTACTATCATGAATCAGATTGAAGAGAGATGATGATAGGGAGCGCCTATACATGATTGAGCTGCTCAGGCGTTTTGGTGGCAAGTTTCGCCGATATATAGTGATCGGCCCTGCGTGTAAGTTGATCGAAGTGATCTTTGACCTGCTGACGCCGCTCGTGATTGCCCAGATGATCGATAAAGGTATCGGCGCGCACGACGTGAACGCCGTTATCTGCTACGGCATGGTACTTGCCGCTATGGCCGTGATCGGCATCTCGTTTACGCTCGTCTGCCAAAAGATGGCGGCGCTCACCTCGCAGGGCATGGGCACCGACATTCGAGGCGCGCTCTACCAGCACATCAACAAACTGAGCTACGCCGAGCTCGACCGCTTTGGCACGCCGTCGCTCATCACGCGCATCACCAACGATGTCAACCAGGTGCAGCTTGCCGTGGCGCTGGGCGTGCGCATGCTCATCCGCTGGCCCTTCCTGGCGGTGGGCTCCATGTGCGCGGCCCTTGCCATCGACCTTAAGCTCGGCATCATTTTTTTGATCTGCACGCCCGCTATCGGCCTGGTGTTTTGGTTTGTCATGGCGCGCTGCATTCCGTATTACAGGCAGCTGCAGGCAAAGCTCGACCGCATCGCGCTTATCTGCCGCGAAGGCCTTTCGGGCGCTCGCGTGGTTCGCGCCTTTGTGCGCGAAGATCACGAGCGTGAGCGCTTTGCCCAAGCCGCCGATGATCAGGCCCATACCGCCATCGCGGTGGGCAAGCTCTCGTCGGTCCTCAACCCCGTAACGTTTTTGGTGATGAACCTGGGCGTGTGCGCCATCCTGTGGGTGGGCGGCATCCAGGTCAACGTGGGCGAACTCACACAGGGCCAGGTCATGGCGTTCGTCAACTACATGACGCAAACCCTGACCTCCATCGTGTACGTCGCCAACCTGGTCGTGGTCTTTACCAAGGCGAGCGCCAGCGCGTCGCGTATCAACGAGGTGCTCAATTGCGTGCCGAGCATTACCGACGAGGGCAACCAGCCGGTCGCGCTGCCCGAGCCGAGCGAACTGGCGGGTGGTGCTGCTCCAGTCCCCGCACTGAGCTTTGACCATGCGAGCTTTTCGTTTGGCGCGGGCGCGGCAAATGCCGTGAGCGATGTGACCCTGAAGCTGCCGCTGGGCAAAACGCTCGGCATTATCGGCGGTACAGGCAGCGGTAAGTCCACGCTTGTCTCGCTTATCCCGCGCCTGTACGATGCGAGCGCCGGCAGCGTGTGCGTGATGGGCGCCGACGTGCGCACCTGGCCGTTCGACCAGCTGCGCCGTGTGGTCGCGACCGTTCCGCAGCGCGCGTCGCTGGTGAGTGGCACCATCCGCAGCAACCTGACCTGGCGCGATGAGGCGGCAACCGACGAGGAGCTTTGGGCGGCGCTCGATATGGCGCAGGCCAGTGAGTTCGTGCGCAACAAGCCGCAGGGGCTCGACGCCCCGGTCGAGGCGGGCGGCAAGAACTTTAGCGGTGGCCAGCGCCAGCGCCTGACTATCGCGCGTGCCTTGGTGGGCTCGCCGCAGGTTCTGATCATGGACGACTCCGCCTCGGCGCTCGACTTTAAGACCGACGCGGCGCTTCGCCATGCCATTCGCGAGCGCAGCGTGCGCGGTGCCGCCGAGGGCGGGCTGCCGCTGACCACGGTGATTGTGAGCCAGCGCGTCTCGACCGTGCGCGACGCCGACATGATCTGCGTACTCGACCACGGCTCGGTTGCGGGCCTGGGCACGCATGACGAGCTGTACGCGACCTGCCAGCTCTATCGCGAGATTTGCCAGTCGCAGCTGCGCCGCGAGGAGCTCGAGGGCCAGCAGGGGAGCACGACGCCCGCGTCCGCTCCGACCGCCCCCGCATCCGTCTGCGCAAAGGAGGGCTGCTAAATGAATCCGTACACTTCCTCCGGTTCGGTCGCCACGATGACGGCCAACGTGTCCGGTAACGATAGCCTCAACGACCTGGGTGACGGTCCGCGCCAGCCCGGCGACCCCGAGCGCTATCCCGTGGGTGCGGTGACTCGCCGTCTGATGGGCTACGTTCGTCCGCATCGCATTTCGTTTGTTGCGTCGTTTGTGAGTGCCGCCATCTCCGTGATTCTGCAGCTCTACACGCCTATCCTTATCGGCGAGGGCATCGACCTGATCGTCGCCGCCGGGCAGGTGGACTTCGACGCGCTGCTGCCGCTCGTTACCAAACTCGCGCTCGTCGTGGTAGGTGCCGCGGCCTTCCAGTGGCTGCAGGGCTACTGCGTCAACCGCCTGTCCTACGAAACGGTGCGCGACATGCGCGTGGAGGCGAGCGATAAGCTCAGCCGCATGCCGCTCAGCTTTATCGACAGCCATGCCCACGGCGACCTCATGAGCCGCGTGGTCAACGACGTCGACCAGGTGGGCGACGGTCTGCTGCAGGGCTTCACGCAGCTCTTCACCGGTGTTATTACCATCGTGGGCACGCTCGCGTTTATGCTTTCCATCAACCTGACCATGACGCTCGTGGTGGTACTCGTCACGCCGCTTTCCATTTTTGCAGCCGGTGCTATCGCCAAGCTCTCCAACAAAAGCTTTACGGCACAGCAGCGTATTCAAGGGCAGCTCGGTGGCCATATCGAGGAGTATGTGGGCGAGCAAAAACTGGTGGATGCGTTTGCCTACGGCCCGAACGCCCAAGCGCGCTTCGACGCCCTCAACGCCGAGCTCTATACGGCAGGTGAACGCGCACAGTTTATGGGCTCGCTTTCCAACCCCGGTACGCGCTTTATCAATAACATCATCTATGCCGTGGTCGCTGTGATCGGCTGCGCGGGCGTGATCACGGGCGTGCCCGCGGCGCTTACGGTGGGCGGCGTGCAGATTTTCCTGTCCTATGCCAACCAGTACACCAAGCCGTTCAACGAGGTTACCAACGTCATTACGCAGATCCAGACCGCGTACGCCTCGGCGCGTCGCATGTTCGCGCTGCTCGATGCACGCGAGCAGGAGCCCGATGCGGCGGATGCCGTGGAACTTGCCACCCCGCAGGGTGAGGTGACCCTTGAGCATGTGGACTTTAGCTACGTGCCCGACCGCAAACTGCTGCAGGACATCTGCATCGAGGCTAAGCCCGGCATGCGCTTTGCCCTGGTCGGTCCCACGGGCTGCGGAAAGACAACGCTCATCAATCTGCTGCTGCGTTTTTACGATATCGATGCCGGCCGCATCATGGTCGATGGCCGGTCTTCGCGTGACTACACGCGTGCAAGCCTGCGCCGCGCCTTTGGCATGGTGCTGCAGGATACGTGGCTGTTCGAGGGCACGGTGGCGGACAACATCGCTTACGGTTGCCCAGGAGCTACGCGCGAGCAGGTCATCGAAGCCGCCAAGCGCGCGCACGCGCACAAGTTTATCGTGCAGCTGCCAGGCGGCTACGACACGGTGATTGGCGAGGACGGCGGCACGTTTAGTCAGGGCCAAAAGCAGCTGCTGTGCATCGCGCGCGTCATGCTCACCGACCCGGCGATTCTGCTACTGGACGAGGCGACCTCGAGCATCGATACCCGCACCGAGCTGCAGGTTCAGGCGGCATTCGACGAGCTCATGGCCGGCCGCACAAGCTTTGTCGTGGCGCACCGCCTGAGCACCATCCGCAACGCCGATGGCATTCTGGTCATGCGCGACGGCCAGATTATCGAGCGCGGCACGCACGACGAGCTGCTAGCGGCAGGCGGCTTCTACGCCGAACTCTACCGCAGCCAGTTTGCCCAGTGAGCAAGCCCGTGGTGCAAATTAATCAATCGACAGACGGTGGTTTACATCTGTCACGTTAGTACTAAGATATTCATCTAATAAATTGCATTAGTGGCTTTAGTTTTGGGGGAAACGAGCAACGTGACTATGACATGCTCTTTGGTGGTCAACAGCAAGAGCGGTAATACCAGGATGGTTTCGGGTGCGATCAAGCGCACTCTGCAGGCTGCGGGCGTTGAGTTTGTCCATGCCGCGGCGTTGAGCGACGATGCGGATGCAGATCAGGTTGCGCTCGAGGCGCAGGGCGCCTGCGCGGCCGACACAGTGCTCGTCGGTTTTTGGTGCGACAAGGGCGCGTGCACGCCTTCGGTCGCGGCGTTGCTTTCCGCCTTGCACGGCAAGCGCGTCTTTCTGTTTGGCACCTGCGGTTTTGGGGCCGACCAGAGCTATTATCAGCAGATTATCGATCGTGTGACCTCCAATTTGGCTGAGGATGCCGAGCTTGCGGGTTGGGCGATGTGCCAGGGCAAGATGGGCCCTGCCGTAAAGCAGCGCTACGAGGCCATGCTCGAGCAAGATCCCGACAATGTCCGCTTTAAGATGCTGCTCGATAACTGGGTCGCCGCAAAGGATCACCCCACCAAGGAAGATCTGGACAACATGGCTGCAGCCGCCAAAAAGGCCGTGCTGGGGGAGTAGCTCTCATCGCTGACGGCGGTCGGTCCATCTTTCTAAATGAAACGTCCTCCCGGGCGTCGGGGCACGAAGTTCCCTGCTCTACAGTCCTGCGCAAGACGAAGGCCACATTAAGTGGCCTTCTTTGCGTGCGGAACTCGCGATGAACTTCGTGCCCCGCCGTCCGGGAGGACGCCTCTTTATTGATGGGAGGCCTGATAGGTCGATGGTTCCGTGCCCGGATGCGTCCAAAGTGGGACGGGCTTTCCGGATGGGCAGGCTTTCGAAAAATGCGTCCCGGAATTTGCCTTTGGAATGGGACGTAGTTTCCCGTTGAGGTGCTTTGCGGAAAGTGCATCCCACTCTGGGCGGTCGAAGTGGGACACACTTTCCCAAAGGCGCTCCAACGGGAAATTGCGTCCCATTATTCGGTCAAGAAACGGGATGCATTTTCCCAATGAGAGCAAAACCGGAAAATGCATCCCACAATCAGCCCTCAAAGTGGGACGCCGTTTCCCAATGAGGCTCAAGCGGAAAATGCATCCCGGAATTTGCGCTCAAAGTGGGATGCGGTTTCCGGTTGAGGGTCTAAGGGGAAAGTGCGTCCCAGAATCGACGCTTGAAATGGGATGCAGTTTCCCGATGAGGCGCTCGACGGAAAATACATCCCAGAAATGGCCTTTGAGCTGGGATAAGATTTCCGCGGCATCTCGGATTCTCAAAAATGAGACACGCCGTTGGCGAAAATGAGACACGTGATATCGGGCATCGGATGTATCATTTGCAAAAATGAGTCCACTCCACTCGAATAAAGCGAGGTCCCTCATGTACGTTCCACACCCCCGTATCCGTAGGCTGTCGAAAATCCCGCTTGTTGGGACGGCGGCGCTTGCTGCGTTGATCGCCACGAGCGTCGCCTGCTTCACGGCCACGCCCCAGGTTGCCCAGGCGGCAGACGCGCCCGCAATCACCGATATGACCGAGCAGGATTATCAAGCCCTGGGTCTGGGCACGAGCGAGGACATTCCGGTCGATACCGTTGGCCCCTATTCCACTGATACCCCCACGACGTTTGCCACGCGCAGCGAGGTCTATATGGCAGCTAACGGTAGCCATGGCAATCGCTACACTCTGCGCGACAAGCTCGAGAACGTCGAGCGCGGTGACATTGGCGGCAGCAGCAAACTCACCGATGGCTATGGAAGTGTGTGGGGCGCCGCAAAGTTCTGGCAAAACGTCAACAACTTCGATACGAACAGCGATCTCTACAAGCATAGCGACTACGGTGGCGGCACCTGGTCGTACCTAAGCAACAATGAGTCCTCAACAGTACTCGCCAACGACAACAACGGTTTCTCGGGCATTCACGCCACGAGTGTTGAGTTCTGCAGCGATGCCAGCACGGGCAAAAGGAGCCGCGTTGCCGAGCTCCGTGCCTACGGCGACAGTTCCTCCACGACGATTGACGGCAAGTCATACGCCGGAAAGGTTGAGCTGGTCCTCTACTCGTTTAGCAACGGGCGCACGCGCACTCTCGACACACACCTGCCGGTGACGGTCAACACTAATATGATGTACGAAGGCCGTTTTAAGTACCTGGATGCCGGTTACCTGCAAGAGCACGACTCCGTCTTTGATGTCGAGGCGGGCGATGTCGATGGCGACGGCGTCGACGAGCTTTTTGTCTACGCGGGCTGCTATGTCGACGAGAACGGCGTGCGCAAGGCTGTAGTCGACATGTATGACTTGGAGGGCGGCAACTGGAAGCAAAGCGTCGTCAAGATCGATGCCGGTAACGCCGCGGACTACACCACGCACAACAAGGGCGGGAACGACTCCTGGACGCAGCTTCAGTCAGCTCCTGTCGTTTCGCTAGCGGCCGGCGACCTCGATCGCGATTTTTGCGATGACCTCGCCATCGTGGTCTCGGCACCCTACGGCAAGAAGAATATTGATAAGTCGACGCATTGCGAGCTGTTTTCGTGGGATGCATCCAAGGGTGCGCTCGTCCATGTCGATGCTCTGGGCGACGCGGGCGCAATCTCCCTCTCCGCGAACGGCAAGACCATGGTCGCTGCGAATGCGACGTTCGGCACGTTTGCCGCCTACGATGAAGAAGGAAAGAAGACGGGTGAAACCGTCACGGGCCTTATTCTTGCGGGCTATGACTGGCAACGCAGCGCTTTTGATTACGGCGCTTCTGACGGCAGCAAGGGGCTGTACGGCGCGCTGTACCGCTACGCGTATTTTGACTCGGAGTCTGGCGAGTTCAAGCTTTCCGATTGCAAGGAATACAGAGACGGGCTCCTCGCCTCCTATGGGCTGATGCATGTGCCCAACAGCGCATGGAAGGATAGCGCTCAGGATAAGCGCTATCCGTGCACCTTGGCGCCTATTGCCCTTGCCACTGCCAACCTTGACGGCCCGTCCGAGCAGCTGGCGGTCGACGAGGTACTCGTGGGCGGCGATGTGTTCCGCGACTTTGCCTGCAACACGGCACAGAGCGGGGCTCAGGGCTTGGGGTCCATGGTCGGAACCATGAGCATGAGCGGTCAGCAATACAACAGCAGCAACAAGCATGACCACAAGGGTATAGAGCAGGTGTGGATCAGCGACGTCAAGGCGGGCAGCGTCTCGGGTTCGGACCGCTATAACGAGAGCTTTATCGCCGTGGTGGGCAAGCACCGCGACGAGGACCTGCGCAAGAACGATGACTACTATTGGATGACCGCCTCGCATTTTTCGCTCGACGAGAACGGAAAGGTGCGCCGCGGCGAGGAGCAGGTGATTAGCGAGAGCAACCGTCGCGGCACTACCTACGGCACATTTATCTCGCTCGCGCTGCCCGATGTCGACAACGACAGCGTCAAGATCACGTACAAGGACCGCTACAAGGTCTATACCAACCCGCGCGTGCTTGCCGTGCTGCAGGATGCGCCCTATGTTGAGGATCTGGAGCAGGCATACGGCTATCTGGTGTTGGGCGGCACGTCATACGGAGAGGAAAAGGGCACGGGGACATCCCAGGGCTATACCATTGGCGCCGAGTTGGGCGTTGCCGTCGAGGTGCAGACCGGTCCGCCCCTGGTCGCGATGAATGCTTCAGTCGATTTTGCCGCCGAGGGATGCTATGACTACCGGAGCGAGCGCACGGTCAGCGCAAGCGTAAGCTATGAGTCGCATGCCGGCGAGGGTGACAAGGCCGTGCTCTACACGATTCCGATGGTCTATTACGAGTATGAGATCGAAAATGAGGAAACTGGTGGCAAGGGCGTGATGGCGGCGCCCGTGTCGCTCGGCGCGCAGACCTCGGTCGTTAATGTCGAGGCCTATGACCGCATTGCCAAGCAGCACAATATGACGCCGCTCAGCTACTTTTTGACCAACCGGTCGGGAGAACCCGGAACCTATCAAACGACGCTCAACGGCGAGACTCCCGTTGGGGATTCCTTTGGCCTGGGCAAGCCTGGCGTAACGCGCGCCTACACGCACGATGGGTTTAACGGCGCCGCCGCGCAGTCGGGGGCGAGCATTGAGTAGACCATCGAAGTCGAGGAGGGCAAGGAGCAGGAGCTCGAGCTCGGCTTGACGCTGAACGGCAGCGTTGTCATGGGCGCGAAGCTCGCAAAGCACGAGTTGTTTGGCGGCCTGTGCTTTGGTGCCAACGCCGGCTTTACTACGGGTAACTCCTCGAGTGAATCGACCGAATACGGCGGCACCGTCGACAACCTGCCCGAGGCCGCGCAGGGCAAGTACGGTTTTGTGTGGCGTCTGGGCGTCAACGCGGTGGATGTCGACAAGTTCGAGGCAGACTCGGGCGACAAGCTCGGCACCAAGGACACCGACCAGTTCTGGATCGTGGGCTATGACGTTAAGGACGTCGAGATGCCCGACGCGCCGGCCGTGACGGGCTTTACGGCAAACGCCGTCGATTCGACCAGCGTTACGTTTAGCTGGGACGATGTACTCGCAAACAAGAGTGGCTTTAGCTACGGCGTGGGCATGCTGCAGAGCAATGCGGCGGATGCGGTCGTCAATAGCTGGAAGATTGCCGACAACACGCAGACCTCGCTCAAGTGGGGTGGGCTGCAGCCCAATACGGAGTATCGATTCGCCATCGCCGCCGTTAAGAATGGATCAACGACCGAAACAGGTATTCGCTCGGCAATCATCACGGTCAAGACCATGCCCGATGGCATGACGATGACCGTGAGCGGACCTGCGGCGGATGCTGCGGAGGGGTCGGATCTTGGATACGACTCTTCGGTTGAGCGCGCGGCGGGAAGCCACCTGACGCTCTCGGCGATTGGCCATGTGAAGCAACTCGGTGCCGACGATAGCGAAACAGGGCTGGCATCGACCTATATGTGGTACCGCAAGGGCCGCGGCGAGACAGAGTTTAAGCTCGTGGGTGCCGATGGCAACCTCGCGGCTGGAACGGCCTCAAAGCTCGAGATTGACCTGACCGCAGACGATGACGGTGCGCAGTATTACTGCCACGTGGGATACAACGACGTGGGCCTCGACACCGGCACGACGCTCGTGAATATCGAGGCCGAGGAGACGGCGCCCACAACGGTGAACGCCACCCCGATCCGCACGCGCCGCCTGTTCTCGCAGGCAAGTGCGGGCGCCAAGAAGTTCCTGGACCATACGCTGGTAAACACCGCCGGCCCAACCGATTCCGAAGGCTCAAAGGACCCCGAGACTCCTGAGACCCCGACGAACCCGGACAAGCCCAAGTCCGACAACGGAGCTAAGACCGACACCAAGGTCAAGACTACGACCACAGCGAAGAACCTCGCAAACACCGGCGACCAAACATTCGCCCTAGTCGCCACCGCAGCAGCAGCGGGAGCAACGCTCGTAGTGATAGCCCTCATCATGCTGATCAAGCGCCGCAAGACCCACTAGTAGCCAGTCGAACATATCGACAACCCAAAAACCCGGGTAGCCAAAAAACAGGCCACCCGGGTTTTCTGTTGAGTGGAGACTCCGCAAGCGGAAACTGCATCCCACAATTAGCGCCCGGAACGGGACACATTTTCCGTCAAGCCCTCATCCGGAAAATCCATCCCAGTTTGAGCGCCCAGACCGGGACGCACTTTCCCAAAGGGTCCTCAACGGGAAACTGCGTCCCATAATTAGGCCGAGAAATGGGATGAACTTTCCCAATGAGAGCCAACCGGAAACCACGTCCCAGAATCAGCCCCCAAAGTGGGACGCACTTTCCGCAAACAAAGAAGGCCACTTAATGTGGCCTTCGTCTTGCGCAGGACTGTCCGAGCAGGGAGCCTTACATATCTCCGCCCGGACAGACGTTTCAGTTATGAGCGACCCGCTACTTGATCTTGGTCGTACCCGGTGCCAGGTTGGGGTCGGTCTCGTTGGCCTCGGTCTGGAAGTGCTTGGTGTAGACGTTCTTGCCGTCGCGGAACATCTCGTAGTACTGCATCTTGGCGTAATCCTCGCGCGCCTTGGTGGCGGCTGCGGCTTCGGCGTCGTCACCGGTGACGTTGGAGGAGAGTGCCCAGCGCAGGCTGGCGTCCTCGTAGCCCACGGAGTTGATGGCGGGCAGCGACTCGCGCAGCGTCATGTGCGCCTTCTGGTAGTCGGTCAGCGGGGCGCCGATCAGCTGCATAAGCTGCGTGGACAGGTAGTTGGTGGACAGGTCGTCGACCTCGCTCGTCTGGTCGCAGCCGGCAACGTCGTAGTTGGCCCAGATGATGTAGTCGGTCTGCCACAGGCGCTCTTGATGCGTAGCGTCGTCCTCGCCGGTAAACCACTTATCGTTGAACTTGGACGGGAAGAACGGCTGGTGATCGCCCCAGAACACCACGACCACCTTGCGGTCGAGCTTGCTCAAGGCGTTAAGGAAGTAGCGCAGTGCCTGGTCGGACTGCTCAATGCACGAGACGTACTCGTCGACATCGGAGAGCGTGCCGTCCTCGACGGTCTTGGTGTCCAGGTCGGTCGTGTCGATGTTGAGGTGCATCTGCTTGTCGACCGGCAGCAGACCCGTATCGTAGCCCGAGTGGTTCTGCATGGTTACGTCGAAGATGAACTGCGGATCGGCGTTCTGGTCGAGCAGCTCAAGAATCTTGTCGTAGGTTGCCTGGTCGGTCACCATGCCGCGCAGGGTGTCGGCGCCCTGGAAATCGTTGATGGACAGGAACTGGTCAAAGCCAAAGTCCTTGTAGACGTTCTCGCGGTTCCAGTTGGTCGCGTGGTTGGGGTGCATGGCCGTGGTGGAATAGCCGAGCGACTTGAACTGCTCTGCCAGGTTCCCGGTCGTTTCCATGTTGTAGATGGTGTAGGGGTACACGCCCGAGCCCAGGTTGGCCATGGAGTTGCCGGTCATAAACTCAAACTCGGTATTGGCGGTACCGCCGCCGTAGGCGCTCACGTAGAGCTTGCCGCGGCTGAGGCAGTTGGACAGGTTCTTAAAGTACTGCGGGCCCTCGTAGCCGGCGCGCATGTTCTGATAGATGGACAGGTCCGAGAAAGTCTCGTTCATGATGGCGATGACCGTGGGCTTCTCGCTGTCGAACTGCTCCTTTGCGGCGGCGCGCTCGTCGCTCTTGGCGGCATCGGACTTGTCGTAGGCCTTGGCGTACTTTTTGAGCGTGGCCTTGGCATCGTCGACGGAGTAGTCGGCGGGTTTGGGCGGCTTGATGGACTGCGCCGCGCTAATGAAAGCGGGCAGGTAGCCCTCGCGCCAGTAGCTCTCGAGCGGACGCCAGGTGTAGACGGTTATACCGAGGGTGTTGTAGTAGTCGATGAGCGTGACGTGCGCGGTCACACCGCCCAGGCACAGCACCGCTACGAGCAGGTTGGTGAGCAGCATGCGCTTGGCGTTGGCGGCGCCCTTCTGGCGATGCGGCGCGACCAGGCCGGCGTACTCGCACAGCAGCATGGCGATGGCGGTAAAGCCCATGGACAGCACGCAGAACAGCGAGATGGAGAAGGTGTAGCCGGTGCCGGCGACCGCGGCGGCAGTGGAGATGGCCGAAAGGTCACCCGGCTGGATGGGCATGGATTTAAACGTGATGACGAAGAACTCGGCAATGCCCAGGACAAAGAGGGCAAAGGCCAGGACCGCGGGAGCTGCGCCGTGGCGCTGGAACAGGAAGAACAGGCCGGTCATGAGCACGGTGATGATGGCCCACTCGAGCAGGATGCATAGGGGGTAGACCCAGGTAAAGTCGTGGTTGGACGAAACCTCTATGCCCAGCAGCGCAAAGACGCCGGCGAGCAGCAGGCACAGGACGGCGGCGACGAGCGGTTTGCCCACAAAGGCGCCGCGCAGGCGGGCGAGCTTGCCGGTGGGGGCGGGGGCGTCGGGCTTGGCGAACGCAAAGACGCGCGGGGCGATGCGGTCGCGGGCGATGCTGGCCCAAGCGCAACCGGTGAGAATGGCATTGGTCAGGATGAGCATCACAAAGGCGAGCGGCTCGTTTTGCGCGACGAGACCAATAGCGCCCCAGACGGTCAAAAAGACCTGGAACAGACCGAAGGCGACGCTCCAGGCGATAGCGCCCTTGGCAACGGTGCTCGACTGTGCGCGAATGGCCTTGGCCTCGCGCAAGACAAGGTAGACGGTCGCCGCAAGACCGACGAGCGAGATGGCGGCAGCGAACATGCTGAGACTCCTCACAAACTAAAACCTACGAAAGCGGGGGTTTACCCGATTGTTACCAAGATATGCGCTGCAATTGGTGGCTGCGCACAACAACCAGCCATATTAACGCGCGCGTGTGGCGGTGTGGCGCAATGTAGTGGCGACCTGCGCGATAATGGACGGGAATTACACGGAAACGTAAAGGCTTCTTAAAGAAATGGCGAGGGCAGGGCGATGAGCGAGCAGGTTTGTATGACGGGCGCCGAGTACTGCGACGGAGCTGTGGGCGTGGATACGTGTGGCTATCCGGTCGAGACGACGGGCAATGCGGTGCTGGACACGTTGGAGCACCGTTCCTCCACGCGTGCCTTCGCGCGTGATGACGACGACCGCCCCGTGGCGGTGACCGACGAGCAGCGGGCGGCGATTCTGCATGCGGCGAGCCGTGCGCCGTCGGCAGGCGCCATGATGATGTATTCCATCGTGAGCATTCGCGAGCAGGCTACGCTGGATCGTCTGGCCGACCTGTGCGACCACCAGCCCATGATCGCCAAGGCGCCCTGGGCACTCATATTTGTGGTCGACTATGCCAAGTGGATCGATCTGTTTGAGCATGTGGGTTGCTTTGAGCCCGAGTTTGTAGAGCGTATGGGCAAGGCGCCCCGCCGCGCGCCGGGTCTGGGCGACTTTGCCATCGCGGCGCAGGATGCCGTGATCGCCGCCCAAAACACCGTGGTCGCCGCCGAGGCCCTGGGGCTGGGGAGCTGCTACATTGGCGATGTTATCGAGAATGCCGAGGAAGTTGCCGAGCTGCTCGATCTGCCGCCCTATACCATGCCGCTGTCGATGCTCATCATCGGCACGCCCCGTAAGGAGCGCCCGGCTATTGCGCATCCCGTGGTGAACCTGGTGCACGAGGAGCGCTACTGCCGCGCCGATGCTGCGACCATGGACGCGCAGGTGGCCGAGATGGACGCGATGTTTCGCCCGCATGCCCGCGAGGTGGGCGAGCGCGTGGTGGATATCTACACCCGCAAACACACGAGTCCCTTTATGGCCGAGATGAGCCGCTCCATGGAGTGGTGGTTCAAAAATTGGCTCGGAAAATGACGAATGTGACAAAGGGACAGTCCCTTTGTCACATTCCATATCGCCGCGGTGGCCTAAAGGCCGTATAAATCTTTATCTAGCTGGGAAAACAGTGCCATTCAAACATGGGCCGATTACCTATAATCCCCTCGAACGTTAAAGTTAGGAGGAAACCGGCTTATGGAACAAAAGGCCAAGGAGGCAGCCTCGCACGCTGCGATTCCTGTGAGTATCTCGGCGATGCTCGTCACGCTGGGCGTGGTGTACGGCGATATCGGCACCAGCCCTATGTATGTAACCAAGGCGCTCGTTGCCGGCAACGGCGGCATCGGAAGCGTCACGGAGGAGTTCGTGCTTGGTGCGCTCTCCCTTGTCGTGTGGACGGTCACGCTGCTGACGACCGTCAAGTACGTGCTGATCTCGCTGCGCGCCGACAACCACGGCGAGGGCGGTATCTTTGCCCTGTACAGCCTGGTCAAGCGCTGCGGCAAGTGGCTCATCATCCCCGCCATGCTGGGCGGCGCCGCATTGCTCGCTGACGGCATCCTGACGCCCGCCGTTACCGTTACCACGGCCATCGAGGGCCTGCGCACCATCCCGGCGGTCCATGCTGTGTTGGGTGACGATCAGGGCCGTGTCGTGGCCATCACGCTTGCCATCATCATCGCGCTCTTCTTGGTACAACGTATCGGTACGGCCAAGATCGGTCACGCCTTTGGCCCCATCATGACGCTGTGGTTCCTGTTCTTGGGCGGCACGGGTCTGTTCTTTGTCTTCCAGCACCCCGCGGTGCTGCTGTGCCTCAACCCGCTGCGTGGCATCGGCTTTTTGTTGAGCCCCAACAACCACGCGGGCATCATGATTCTGGGCAGCTGCTTCCTTGCCACCACCGGTGCCGAGGCGCTCTATTCCGACATGGGCCACGTGGGCCGCGGCAACATCTACGCCACCTGGCCGTTCGTTAATTGCTGTCTGCTGCTTTCCTATATGGGCCAGGGCGCGTGGCTTATCAACAACGCCGCCAACCCCGAGCTCATGGGTATCGCCGACCTCAACCCCTTCTACCAGATGCTCACCCCGGGCCTGCGTCCCTTTGCCGTCGGCCTTTCCACCGTTGCGGCCATCATCGCCTCGCAGGCGCTCATCACCGGCGCATTCTCGCTGGTGTCCGAGGCCAGCCGTCTGGACCTTATGCCGCACATGCAGGTCTTCTACCCTGCCGAGACCAAGGGCCAGCTCTACATCCCCATGGTCAACAACGTCATGCTTGTCGGCTGCGTCATCGTGGTGCTGCTGTTCCAGAACTCGGCGCATATGGAAGCCGCCTACGGCCTTGCCATTACGCTGACTATGATGTGCACCACGCTGCTGCTCTTCTTCTACCTGCACGAGGAGCGCAAGCTCAAGGTTGCTCCGTGGATCTTCGCGGCCTTCTTCCTTTTGCTCGAAGGCTTCTTCTTCGTGAGCTCGCTCACCAAGTTCTTCCACGGCGGCTACTTCACCATCCTCATGGCTGCACTCATCATGGGCATTATGGTGTGCTGGTACAACGGCACGGCGGTCGAGCAGCGCCAGTTTACGCTGCTGCCGCTGCGCAGCTACCTGCCGCAGCTCAAGCGCCTGCGTGACGACGACCGTTACGAGCGCATGAGCGACAACGTCGTGTACCTGACCAAGGACGCCCATACCGACTACATCGACCGCGATATCGTCTATTCGATCTTGGACAAGCATCCCAAGCGCGCCCGCGCCTGGTGGTTTGTGAATGTCGAGACCATGGACGAACCGCACACCTTTGCCTATTCGGTCGAGACGTTCGGCACCGACTACGTGTTCCGCGTGCATCTGTACCTGGGCTACAAGATCAACCAGCGCGTCAATGCCTACCTGCGTCAGGTTGTTCAGGACCTGGCTGCCACCGGCGAGCTGCCGCCGCAGACGCATGACTACTCGGTCTACAAGGATCCGGGTAACATCGGTACGTTCAAGTTCGTCCTGATCCGTAAGCTTCTGGCGCCCGAAAGCGATGTGGAGCCCAGCGAGCGTACGGCCATCACGCTCAAGTACATCATTCGCCGCGCCGCCGGCACGCCTGCACGCTGGTACGGCCTGGAGAACTCCAACGTGAGCTTTGAGTACGTGCCGCTGTTCACCAAGTTCAAGGCCGTGAACAAGATGCAGCGCCTGGCTCCCAACGAGCGGCCGTAGACGTCGGCGGCTACACGGAGTTGGTTTTTGATGGATAAGCATGAGGCCGGGGAGGTAAACATGGATACAAAGGCGCTCGATGGCCGTGAGGCGGTGGTCGAAATGATGCGTGAGGCGCGTGTCGACGCTGCCGAAGATCGGTTCTTTACGAATCGGGCCAACATGGACATGGCCGATCGCGTAATTTCGATCGTGGCACTGGTATTTGGAGCGGTGTGCGTGTGTGCCCTGCTCGCGCACGTGCTGTTTGTCTAGCGACTGCCGGTCGTAGAAGGCTTTACACTTAGAACCACCACGAGGGAAAACCACCACAAAGGTGCCTGTCCCCTTTGTGGTGGTTTTTGTTTTTGAGAGAGGGGCGGGGCGCTGATGGACGTCCGTACGGACGGCGATATTGCCGATAGCTTTTGGTGGCGGCGCACAACGCTGACGCGCCGCACTCCTCTGTATGACGCCTGCGTATCGGCGGGGCTGCTGGTCGCGGCGACGATTGTGGGCGCGCTACTCGACCATCCGGGTCTCGCGCCGAGTATCATGATCGTCTATGTGTTCGCCGTTCAGCTGTGCGCATTCTTTACCTGGAGTCGCCTGTATTGCTTGCTGAGCTCGGCTGCCGCCGTGGCGCTCTACAACTTCTTGTTTGTCGACCCGCGCTACTCGCTGTCGCTTATCGACCGCGTCTATCCCGGCATGTTCTTCATCATGTTCGTGGTCTCGCTTGTGTCGAGCTCGATTGCGTTGGCCCTGCGCCGCGCCTTGGCACAGGCTGCCGCTAGCGACCGCCGCACGCATATGGTGCTCGAGACCAACCGCATGCTGCAGCGGTGTGCCGATCAGCAGCAGATTGTGCATGCCATGGCAACGCAGCTGGCGCGTCTTTCGGGCTGTCCTGTCGTATGGTACAGCGCCGACGCCGACGATGAGGACCTGCTGCCGCGTGCGACGTACACGGCCGTGGGCGATGCCGCGCCGGTGCACGAGCTGGCGCCGCAGATGCCGCCGCGACTCTCGGCGTCGGCTTACGTGGGAACCCCGCTCGATGCCACGTTTGGCGGCTCGGCGTTTTATGGCATCTACCTGACGGTTCGCACGGGCGACGGCTTCGTGCGCTCGGGCGACCCCGCCTCGGTGGTGGGCGTGCTGGCTATCGTTGCCGAGCCCGACGTGCTGACGCACGAGGAACGGGCGCTTGCCGATGCCATCGTGAGCGAAGGCGAGCTGGCGCTCGATCGCGCCCGCGCCATGGAGGCCCGCGAAGAAGCGGCGGTGCTTGCCAAAAACGAGCAGCTGCGCGCCAACCTGCTGCGCTCCATCTCGCACGATCTGCGCACGCCGCTCACCAGTATTTCGGGCAATGCCGACGTGCTGCTCGACCAAGGCTCGACTGGCACGGCCGTGCTCGATGCCCAGACGCGCCGCGGCCTGCTCCTGTCCATTCGCTCGGATGCGCAATGGCTCAACGCTACCGTCGAGAACCTGCTCGCCATCACCAAGCTCGAGGGTGGCGGCATGCATCTGTCGACTACGCTCGAGCTCATGGATGATATCGTCGAGGAGGCACTGCGCCACGTAAATCCGGCCGTGCGCGAGCACGACCTTAAGGTGGTGGCGTGCGATGAGCCGGCACTCGTCAACGTCGACGCGCGCCTGATGGTGCAGCTGGTGGTCAATCTGGTGAACAACGCCATCACCTATACGCCCACAGGCTCGCATATCGTGATCTCGATTAGCGTCGACGATGGACGCGTGGCGTGCTCGGTGGCCGATGATGGTCCGGGCATCGCACCCGAAGATCGCGAGCGGGTCTTTGAGTCGTTCTACACCGCCAACCACGGTCTTGCCGACAGCCATCGCAGCGTGGGCCTGGGTCTTTCGCTCTGCCGTTCCATTGCGTTGGCGCATGGCGGTAGCATAGAGGTTGCCGCGGCGGACCCGCACGGCTCGGTCTTTACGATTGAGCTTCCCGCCGCCGACGTTTCGTTTGATAAGGAGTAGCGCTGTGCCGAACTCTGCCGTAAAACCGCTCATCTTGGTCGTTGAGGACGACCCCGCCGTTCGCAATCTTATCGTCGCTGCGCTCGAGGCGCACGGCTTGCGCCATATGGCCGTGGAGACCGCCCATGCCGCCATCGCCGCCGCCTCATCGCAGGCACCGAGTATCGTGCTGCTCGATCTGGGCCTGCCCGATATGGATGGTGTCAAGGTGGTGGAGTCGGTGCGCGCATGGTCGGGTATGCCGATTATTGTGGTTTCGGCGCGCAGCGAGGATGCGGACAAGATTCGCGCGCTCGATGCCGGCGCCGACGACTACCTGACCAAGCCGTTTTCGGTCGAGGAGCTGCTCGCGCGCATTCGCACGACGCTCAGGCGCCTTTCGTATGCGCAGATTGGCATGGGTGCGTCCGAGGGCTCGTTCGATACCGGTGAGCTGCATATCGATTTTGATGCCGGCATCGCCACGATGGATGGCGAGGAGTTGCATCTGACGCCGATCGAGTACAAGCTCCTGTGCCTGTTGGCGCATAACGCCGACAAGGTGCTGACGCACCAGTTTATCCTGCACGAGATTTGGGGCACGGCAACCAAGAGCGACCTGGCGAGCCTGCGTGTCTTTATGGGCACGCTGCGCAAGAAGATCGAGTCCGACCCCGCGCATCCGCGCTATATCCAAACGCACGTGGGTATCGGCTATCGCTTGGTCACCCAAGGCTAGATCGCCAACCACCATCCCAATATGAGTTGCGGTGAAATAGTTCCTGTTTGCGCCTTTAACAGGCATTTTTAGGAACTATTCCACCGCAACTTTGTTTATTTGCCCTTGGGCTTGCTGGCGTAGAACTTCTTCTTTTTGGGCTTGCCAGCGGGGGAGGGTTTGCCGGCAAAGTTGAACTTGCCGTTGCCGGTCTGCGCGTGCGCGGGCGTCGTTGCTCGAGGCTTGCGGGCCTCGGGGTTGCGCAGCTCCTCGGTTCGCTCGGCAATCTCCTCGGCGCTAAAGCCGACCTCGGCCATGGCGTCCTCGATGGGCAGGCGGCGCACGATATAGCAATGATGCACCTTCTGGTTGCGTGCGAAATCCTCGGGGATGGTCTGCGCCGTAATGTCCTCCAGCACGACGCCCGCGCGCGCGAGCTTGCGCGTCTCGGGGCGGAAACCGCGCAGGTTGCAGCTAAAGATGGCGTGGCCGCCCTGTGCGAGCAGGCGAGATACGCCGGCCAAAAGCTCAACATGGTCGCGCTGGACATCCCAGGTGCGGCGGCCCATCTTGGACGAGTTCGAAAACGTGGGCGGGTCGACAAAGATCAGGTCCCAGCGGTTGCGCGTCTGGCGCTGGTCGCGAATCCAAGCGAGCACGTCATCGCGCACAAAGTGATGCTGTGGCCCCACAAAGCCGTTCTGGCGCATGTTGCGCTCGGCCCAGTCCAGGTAGGTGTTGGAGAGGTCGACCGTCACGGTCTCCTCGACGCCGCCGTCTGCTGCATAGCAGGTGGCGGTGCCGGTGTAGGCGAACAGATTGAGGAAGCGGCGCGCCTGTTTGGCGTGCTCGCGCACCAGGTTGCGGGTGACGCGGTGGTCCAGGAAGATGCCCACATCCAAATAGTCGTCAAAGTTGACGGCAAAAGTGAGCCCGCCCTCTTCGATGAGCGGCAGGCGACGGCGCGCGATGTTGGCGCGCTCGCCCGATCCACCCTTGCCGGCGCCCTGTTTGCCGTACTGCGAGCCGCCGCGCGAACGCATGCGGGCCTTGGCGTGCACATGCTCTGCCGGGACATCTAGAATGCGCGGCGCGATGGCCAAGATGTCGAGCATGCGGGCCTGGGCCAGCGCGGGGTCGATGGTCTTGGGCGCGGCGTATTCGGCGATGACGAGCCAGCGGCCCGGCGTCTGCGGGCAGCCCTCGTACAGGTCGATGGCGGCGGAGTAGTCGGGTAGGTCGGCATCATAGACGCGGTAGCAGCTCACGCCCTCGCGCTTTGCCCACTTGCGACGCAGACGGGCGTTCTTGCGCAGGCGGTTGGCGAACTGCTCGGACTCCGGGATGAGCACGGGCAGCGGCTTGCCGTCGCCCAGGTCGAGCATGGCGGCAGGCTCGGGCATGGGAGTGTCGGCGGCTTCGTCTTGAGCGTCTGCGGTCTGCTCCTCGGCGTCTGCGCTGGTCGCAGCTTCAAATGCCGCGGCGGCGTGGTCGAGCGAGGGCCAAACCTCAATAGTTGCCTCTTCGTTATTGGGCATGATGGCGATGGAGCGTGCAGGCTCGGCATGGAGCGCGCGGGCCATAAGGCCATCGCGGGTGAGCGCGGCGACCGGCGCGGCGGTAAGCTCGGGCGCGCGGCGCAGCTCGCCGATCAACGTCATGGCGTCGTGCATGAGCGAAAGCGGGGTCTCGGTGGTGTCTGCGACCACGGCGGCGCCGGCGACGGCGCCCGCATGGTCCAGCACGGTGGCGGACTTGGCGGCGCAAAAATCGACAAAGCGCTTGTAGCCGGCGCACTTGACCATGCGCTCGGCGGTCTTTCGGGCAGCGGGGTTGATGTCTGCGGCAACGATGCGCGCCTGGCGCTCGCGCGCTGCGGTCTCGCGCTCGCGCGCCTCGGCAAGCAGCTGCTCCCACAGGGCGGCTTCGTGCAGTTGCCAGCCCTCAAAGCCCCAGCGCTCGCGTGCGGCGCCCGGGGCGCGGTCGGTCAGAATATTCACGGCTTCCAGCAGCAGACCGCCGCCGGCGCACGAGGCGTCGACCAGCGTGGGCAGGGCTTCGTTCTCGTAATCGTCGGCCGTCAGCTCGCGCTCGCACAGTGCGGTCCAGCCGACCTGCACCAGCACCAGGGCGGCGTAGTCGGAGCGCAACACGTGCGCGCCCTCGCCGGCACGGGTCGCCGCGGACGGCAGGCGCTTGAACAGCGGGTCGCCCGAAAGGTCCAGGCTTATGCTCGCGCGGCGCTGGCGCAGCGAAAGCAGTAGGTGAACATCGGGGTCGGCGGCATCGACGTCGGCGCGACGGCCCGTGGTCTCGGCCAGACGGTCGCACAGCGCGTCTTTGGCGCGCAGGGCCGAGAAACGTGTGTTGCGCAGCTGCTCGGTCACGCCACGGGCGGTGATGGCGATGGTGGCGCCGGGGCGGACGATGCTCTCCCAGGCGATGTCGTAAACGCTATCGTACAGTTCGTCGGCATCCTGCGCCTCAAAGCGCCCGAGTACCACGAACACGCGGCTCGCCAGGCGCGACCACAGACAGGCGCGATAGCCTTCTTCGAGCTCGCCCTCAAACGTAGCGCGGCCCTTCAAGCGGCGGACATGCGAAAGCCCGAGGCGTTTAAGCTCATCGGCGAGTGCGGACTCAAAGCCCTCGGGGCAGCTTGCGTAAAATTCCATGGGTGACCTCTCTGGTTGCGTCGCTCCATTATATGATGGATACTTCGTTTACTCTCGCCCCCGAAAGGAACCCATATGATTGATGCGTGCCCCGAACCCGCTGTGCTCTTTTTTGACGTGGACGGCACGCTGACGTCGTTCGATCCCGACGATATGACCGATAAGGACTTCAATGCAGTCCATCCGTCGAAGGCTGTTGTCGATGCATTTGGTCGTCTGCGCAATGCGGGCCACCAGGCATTTATCTGCACGGGTCGTCCCCTGTGGCTAATTGCCGATGGCCTGCGCGCTTTGGAGCCTGCGGGTGTCGTTGCCATGGCGGGAGCGACGCTCGAGGTCGAGGGCCGCGTGGTACACGAGGACTGCTTTGACGAAGACGTTATCGAGGAGCTTGTACGCCGTATGGCTGCGGCAGGGATTGAGGCCTTTTTCGAGACCAACGTGGCTACTTTTGCCCTGGAACCCGCGGGTGTTGAGCAGTCGTCTCTGATCGGCACTTCTGTGGTGCACAGCGCCGAGGGAATGCGCGTCGACGGCCGTCTGCGCGTAGGCAAGGTGTGCATCGTCGCGAGCGACCTGGCTCGCGTAGCCAACGATGACGGCTTTATCGATCGCGAGTTTGAGCTGTGCAACACTGGCGGTTCGAATCGCGAGCTGAGCCCCAAAGGCATCGACAAGGGCGTGGGCGTGGCGCGGGCGCTGGAGTACCTGGGCCGCACCGGCAACGCGCGCACCTTTGGCTTTGGCGACTCGGGCAACGACCTGGGCATGCTCGCCGCCGTTGAGACAGCTGTCGCCATGGGCAACGCCATGCCCGAGGTCAAGGCACTCGCCGACTACGTGACCGACGATGTCGCACACGACGGCACCGTCACCGCCATGCGCTACTTTGGGTTGATTTAGCAGGAACCGCCCAATTACCATTCACCCGCGGCGGTCGGCTCAAATCGGCTCGCCCTGCAAAATCGTTTTGCCGCTGGAGGGTGTGCTCAAAAACGCTAAAGCGTTTATACCGTTCGCCGAGAAGATAAAAACCCGCAGCTCACGCCTTGATAAACATAGGTAAAGTGTTTAGCAGCTCAACGCCCATATGCAGACGAAAGGAATCAGGCAGATGGCAATCAAGGTGTTCGCTGACGGTGCAAACCTCGAGGGCATGCTCGACATGTACGAGAACGGCAACGTTCAGGGTTTCACGACCAACCCGTCCCTTATGAAGAAGGGCGGCGTGACGGATTACCGCGCGTTTGCCAAGGAGGTCCTGTCCCACATCACCAATGTGTCCGTGTCGTTTGAGGTCTTTGCCGACGACGCCGAGACCATGGAGGCCGAGGCTCGCGAGATCGCTACCTGGGCCGAGAACGTCTACGTCAAGATCCCGTGCGTGACCACCAAGGGCGAGTCTACTGCCGAGCTGGTCCGCAAGCTTTCGGCCGACGGCATCAAGGTCAACGTCACTACCATCTTTACGCCTACGCAGGTCGACGAGATGGTCGAGGCTGTTGACGCCGAGACACCGTCCATTATCTCGCTCTTTGCCGGCCGTATCGCCGATACCGGCGTCGATCCCATTCCGTTTATGACGGAGTCGGTCAAGAAGGCCGCCGCCAAGCCCAACTGTGAGGTCCTGTGGGCGTCCACGCGCGAGCTCATCAACATTTACCAGGCGGAAGGATGCGGTTGCCAGATCATCACGGTACCCAACAGCATCCTGGCCAAGCGTAAGAACATCGGTCGTGATCCGTACGAGGTCTCGCTCGATACCGTGCGCGGTTTTGCCAAGGATATCGCAGCTTTGGGCTTTCATATTCTACCGCAACGCGAACACTGGCTGCGCCGCGGGTTGTTCGCACCGGCCTTTCCTTTCCCTATTGCTCACGCGCTTCGCGAGGGTCGCGCCAGGCAAAGGAAAGACCGGGGCTGCCGACACGAGCTTGCCAGTAGGTTCTGAGCTGAATAAGACTTGGCTGGTGCTGCCTCTTTGATGGGGCGGCACCATTTTTGTTGCGGTATTTGCAGGTTGCTCCCATTGGGTGAGAAAAACTTGCAAGTTCGACGATGGGCAGCGGTGGTTCGTCCTTTGCTGTTACTTTCCCTGCACCCTGGTGAGGGAGATCTTCTTGCGGTCGCGATCGACCTTCTCGACCCACACCTTGACCGTGTCGCCGACGCGCACCACGTCGCTCGGGTGCTTGACAAAGCGGTTGGCCAGCTTGGAGATGTGAACGAGGCCGTCCTGGTGCACGCCCACGTCGACGAAGGCGCCAAAGTCCACAACGTTGCGCACTGTGCCCTTGAGCTCCATGCCGGGCTCCAGGTCGTCGATGGAAAGTGCCGAGCGGCTAAAGACCACCTCGGGCGCGTCGTCGCGCGGGTCGCGACCGGGCTTCTTGAGCTCGTTGACGATATCGATGAGCGTGAGAGTGCCGCAGTCCAGATCGCTTGCCAGCGCCGAGATGCTGCCCAGGCGGCGCTCGATGTCGGGCACACCGCCGCGGCTGAGCTCGCTGGCTTTAACGCCTGCGCGCTCCAGGACGGACGTGGCGACCTCGTAGCTCTCGGGGTGAACGCTTGTCGCGTCGAGTGGGTTCTTGCCGCCGCTGATACGCAAAAAGCCCGCGGCGTTGAGATATGCCTTGGGTCCTAGCTTGGGGACCTTCTTGAGCTGGCGGCGATCGGTAAAGGCGCCGTTTTCCTCGCGGTAGGCCACGATGTTCTTGGCCACGCTCGGCGTAATGCCCGATACATATCCCAGCAGGCTCGCGCTTGCGGTGTTGACGTCGACGCCCACACGGTTGACGACGTCCTCCACCACGTGGCCCAGGGTGCGCGAAAGCTCTGCCTGGTCAAGGTCGTGCTGGTACTGGCCCACGCCGATGGACTGGGGCGGAATCTTGACGAGCTCTGCCAACGGATCCTGCAGGCGGCGGCCCAGGCTCATGGCGCCACGTACGGTGACATCCAGGTCGGGATACTCCTGGCTGGCGAGCTCGGAGGCGGAGTACACCGATGCGCCGGCCTCGTTGACGATGGTGTATCGTAGCCCGGGCGCCTGCTCGGCAATGAACTCCGAGACGACTTCCTCGGTCTCGCGGCTAGCGGTGCCATTGCCGATGACGATGGTGTTGACGCCGTCCTTCTTGACGAGGCGAGCGAGCTCGCGCTTGGTGCCGGCGATGTCGTGGCGCGGCTTGGTGGGGTAGACCACGCCGTGGTCGAGCAGCTTGCCGGTCTCGTCCATGACGGCGACCTTGCAGCCGGTGCGGTAACCCGGATCGAGCGCGAGCACACGGGCGCCGCGCACGGGGCGCGCCGAGAGCAGGCCCTCGAGATTCTTGGCAAAGACGTTGATGGCCTCGGTCTGGGCGCGAACGGTGAGTTTGGCGCGGGCCTCGCGCTCCAGCGAGGGGGCCATGAGGCGCTTGTAACCGTCGGCGATGGCGGCATCGAAGACGGGCGCGAAGACACCCTGACGGCGGGGCCAACGGCTACCGAGGCGCGCCGTGGCGACGGCGCCGTCGACGTTCACGCGCACGCGGAGCTTACCCTCGCGCTCACCGCGGTCGATAGCCAGCACGCGGTGGTTGGGAATACGGCGCAGCGGCTCGTCAAAGTTGTAGTAGGGCTCGTAGGGAGTCTTCTCGGCGGGGTCGGTGGCCTCGACGACGATATCGGCGGTGTTTTGCGTAAAGGCGCGCAGGTCGGCGACGTTCTCAGGGTCTTCGGCCACCGTCTCGGCCACGATGTCGGCGGCGCCGGCGAGCGCCTTTTCGGGCGTGTCGAAGCCGGCTTCCTCGTTGACGTAGGCCGCGGCGGCGTCGAGTGCGCTGCCCCTGGCCGAGACCTGCATGATGATCATGTTGGCAAGCGGCTCCAGACCTGCCTCGCGGGCCTTCTGCGCGCGGGTCATGCGCTTTTTGCGGTAGGGCTTGTAGGGGTCCTCGACGCGCTGGAGCTGCGTGGCCTCGCGAATCTGCTGCTCGAGTTCGGGCGTGAGCTTGCCCTGGGCGTCGATGAGCAGGATGACATCTTCCTTGCGCTGCTCAAGATTGCGCAGGTAGGACAGGCGCTCGTCGAGTGCGCGCAGAGCGACGTCGTCCATGCCGCCCGTGGCTTCCTTGCGGTAGCGTGAAATGAAGGGGATGGTGTTGCCCTCGTCGATGAGCTTGACGGCCGCCTCGACGTTGGCGTCCTTAAGGTTGAGCTCGCGCGCGAGCTGGGCGATAAGATCCATGGGACTCCTTGCGTTTAAGGTGCGTTTGCAGCACAGGGCTACCAAGGATACCACCCGCGATGTGACAAAGGGACTGTCCCTTTGTCACATGCCACTGCACAAAAGCCCCGCGGGCGGGAGGCTGCTCGCGGGGCAAAGAAGAGGGGCTTGTTGGTAACGGGCCGAGGGGTCCGGCATGGGGTTTGCCGCGGCCCGCCCTTAAGGCATTACAGCTCGACGAGCTGGCCGGTCTCGGCGGCCTCCTTGACGGCGTTGAGAAGCGTGAGCGTCTTGACGTTGTCGGCGGGGGTCACGACGGGCTCAACCTCGCGGCGGACGACCTTCACAAAGTGCTTGAGCTGCATCTTGTGCGGTAGTGCCGGGTCCACGGCCGGAATCTCCATCTGCAGCGGCTTGTGCCAGTTGGAGGCGCCGTCGTAGGAGAACTGGTGCAAGCGGGGCAGCGACAGGGCGCCCAAGGTTCCGCCGATAAAGTAGGCGTCGGCGTCGAAGGGACGGTACTGCGGATCCTCGCGAGCGGTTGCCTCCCAGTTCCAGGGGCTGGCGGTGGCGTCGGAGATGGTCATGCTCGCGAGCGCGCCATCGGCAAAACGAACGTTGACCACGGCGGAGTCCTCGGTCTCAAAACCGCGGGCGGCGCTGGACTGCATACCCTGGACGGCAACGGGCTCGCCCAGCAGGTAGCGGAGCAGGTCGACGTCGTGCACCAGGTTGACCAGGATCGGGCCGGCACCCTTCTTGCGGCGCCACTCGACATCGAAGTACTCGTCATTCTTATAGATCATGTAGTGGAAGCTCGACACGGTGAGCTTGCCCAGCTCGCCGGACTCGATGATCTCCTTAGCCTTGTTAACGAAGGGGTTGTGGCGACGGTGCTGACCCACGAGCACGGGCACGCCGGCGGTCTCGGCCTCGGCGGCGAAGGCCTGGGCATCCTCAAGGTCGTTGGAGATCGGCTTTTCGACCAGCGGCACGATGTTGCGCTTGATGGCCTCGCGAGCAACGCCCAGGTGCAGGTCGTTGGGGGTGGCGATAATGACGGCCTCGGGCTTGACCTCGTCCATCATCTGGGCGGGATCGGTGTAAAACGGCACGCCGGCGGTCTCGGCCGTGGCGCGGGCGCCCTCAAAGGCGTCGGCGATGGCGACGAGCTCGGCTTCGGGCTCCTCGGTGACAAAGCGGATGTGGTTGCGGCCCATGGCGCCGGCGCCGATAACGGCAATGCGGACGGGGTTGAGCTCAGACATTTCGACTCCTTACGATGTGTGTGGGTGGCGGTGGAATGTGACAAAGGGACAGTCCCTTTGTCACATCGGCAAAACTAGGCGGACTTCTTCTTGCTGTCGGAGACCATCATGTAGACGGTGAGCACGACGGCGATAGCGGCGATCACAATGGCGCCGTAGAAGGACTGCTGATAGGCGGCGCTGCCGGCCTCGGCGTGATACAGCACGGCGGTGATGGGCTGGCTGATCCAGGTGGAAGCGGCGTAGCCCAAAAACATGATGCCGTAGTTGACGCCGATGTTGCTGGTACCAAAGGCGCCACCGGTGAGCGGCGGGTAGATGACGAGCAGGGCGCCAAAGCTAAAGCCGAGCAGGGCGAGCGCCACAAAGAACATGGCCTGCGTAAAGCTCATCGACATGATGACGAGCGCGACGATGGTGACGACAAGGCTGATGAGCAGCGACTTGTAGGCGCCGAGCTTGTCGATGATCTGGCCAAAGGACAGACGGCCAACCAGGTTGGCGCAGGTGTTGACGGAGACCACCACACCGCCGAGGGCGACGGCCGCGGCGCTCGTGGGGTCGGCGAAGAGCTGGACGGCGGCGATGGAGGCAACCTTGCCCACGAGCAGGGTGCCCGCGGTGGCGGCAAAGGCGAAGGTGACGATGAGGACCCAGAAGCGCGGGGTCTTGACCATCTCGCCCGGGGTGAGGTCGCCGAAGGTGCCGGCATGTGCACCGCCCTTGGGGGCCTCGAAGCCCTCGGGCAGCCAACCGGCCTCGGGGGCCTTCAGGAACAGGGCGGAGGCGGCGATCGTCACAAAGAAGATGACGCCGAGTGCCTTGAGGGCGCCAAAGATGCCCAGGCTCGGGATGAGCAGCGAGGCGAGCACCGGGGACAGCACGGCGGGGCCGGCGGTCGAAGCGGCCAGGGTGATGCCGGAGGCAAGGCCCTTCTTGTCGATGAACCACTTTTGGCCGGTGGTGAGCGCCGGGTTGTAGCCCAGGCCGTTGCCGATGGCGGCGACGAGCGAGAACCACAGGTAGAACTGCCACGGCTCGGTGACGGTGCCGGACATGAACCAGCCCAGGCCGTAGCACACGGCGGCGGCGATCACGACGTTGCGCGGGCCGATCTTATCGGAGATGCGGCCGGCGAAGATGCCCGTTACGGCCATGATGGTCTGAAAGACGGGGAAAGCCCAGGTAAGGGCACTCGACCACTCGGGGTAGACGGCGAGCAGATTCTTGCTCACGACGGAATACAGCGCGATGGAGCTAATGAAGAACATGGTGACGCACGCGGCGGAAAGCACGACGGCGCGACCCTTGTTGGAGTTGGTGGAAGCCATTGGACTCTTTCTAATCGATACGGGGGAGGAGCGGGCGTGTCTGCGGGCCTCCCTGCCAGGTTGGTTTACTGGTCAGTCGGCTTTGCGACGCCGGACTCATCGGACCAGAGCTCGACACCCTTGTTCTTAAGGTAGTTGTCGGCATAGGCGCGACGGCCGCCGGGCTTGGCGGTGAGGTCGCCCATCATGTTGGAGAAGCCGCCGTCGACCTTGATGGCGTCGCCGGTGGTAAAGTCCGAGCGCGTGGACGCCAGGAACATGACGGCGTTGGCGATATCGCTGACCTCGCCGATGCGGCGCGTGGCGATCAGGCGGCTGCGGCTCTTTTCGACCTCGGGATCGGCGTAGAAGTTGGCCGACATCGGGGTCTTAACGAAGCAGGGCTCGACGCAGTTGGAGCGGACGCCGTAGGGGCCCCACTCGGCGGCGAGCATCTTGGACATCATGTTGACGCCGGCCTTGGTGGAGCTGTACACGCCCGAGAACGTCTCGGGGGAGTGGCTAGCGACGGTCGAGATGTGCACCAGGCGGCCCTGGCCGGCCTTGATCATCTCGCGACCAAAGCGCTGCGAGGTGATGAAGTAACCGGTGAGGTTGACGTTGATGACCTCGTTCCAGTCGGAGAGCGGCAGGTCCTCCATGGCGGCGAAGCGCAGGATACCGGCGGTGTTGACGAGGACGTCGACACGGCCGAAGTCGGCGATGGTGGCATCGACGGCGGCCTGAACCTCGGCCTCGTCGGTGGCGTTCATCTTGTAGCCCTCGGCGTGGATGCCAAACTCGGCGGCGAGGTCAGCGGCTGCGGCCTTGACCTTTTCCTCGTCCAGGTCGAGCAGGACGACGTTGGCGCCGTTGCGGGCGAACTCGCGGCAAATCTCGACGCCCATACCGCCGAGTGCGCCGGTCACGGCGCAGACATCGCCCTCGAGCTTAAGCCAGTTGCTCATAGGAACTTCCCTTCTTGTGCCTCCCTGTGGGTCGTTCCCATTAATCGACCCACGTGGTTTTCGCAGGTTATCGTATGCTTTGCATTTGCGCAGATGAATTGCATATTTGTTAGAATGGCGTTAACCGTAGGTTTACACTGTGCGATGCAGTTTATGCTCAACTGAGCGCGTGACCTGCGAAAACAACCCCCTGTGGCACCATGTGGCCACGGGCGCGAAAACGGGAGATTGACGTGTACGATCGACGACTTGAGGCCATATCGGCCGCCGCGGAGCTGGGAAGCTTCTCGCGTGCAGCGGCAAAATTGCGCGTGTCGACCCCGGCCCTCGTCAAGCAGGTGTCGGGATTTGAGGCCGAGTTTGGTATCACGTTGTTCGAGCGCTCGCACTCGGGCGTCAAGGTGACGCCGGCCGGCGCACTGCTGGTGGACGACGCGCGCTCGATCATGCGGCAGTCCGAGGACGCGCTGCGCCGTGCCCGACGCGCGGCGGGCGATGGCGGTGCCGTGCGCCTGGGCGTATCGATGATGTGCCCAGGACGCCAGACGCTGTCGATGTGGTCGGGCATCCACGATCTGGAACCGTCGCTACGATTTGAGATCGTGCCGGTAAGCGACCTCTATGACGAGCGCGAGACCGTCATGCGCAGTTTGGGCCGCGAGGTCGATGTGGTGCAGTCGAGTTTTTCTACCCCACGCTGGGGCGACGCCTGCCAAAAGCTCCACATCGTTAACGTACCGTTTTATATCGACCTGCCGCGCGCGAGCCCGCTGGCGCGCAAGAATCGCATTACGGTTGCCGACCTAGAGGGCATGCGCCTGCGCGTGCTCCGTCACGGCAACGACGCCATGGACAGCCTACGCATCGACCTTTTGGCCGACGGCGGCGTGGACGTGATCGATGTGGATAGCTTTGACTTTGCGCTCTTTAACGAAGCTGAGGAAAAGGGCGATGCGGTACTCACCTGTGGCGCATGGTCAGGGGTGCACCCGGCCTTTGTGGGCGTGCCGTTCCTGTGCGGGCGAGAGGTGCCGGTCTTTTTGCACTATCCGCTCGAGCCAACCCTCCAAGTCCAAAAATTCGTCAACGCCATGGCCCAACTTCTCAAGTAGCTCATTTGGGATAGGGCTTTTTGACTCCTTACAAAATGAGGCCCTGGCCAAACGGCCAGGGCCTCACCACTTCTTTTCAGGCTGCGAGAAAAGACTGTGTGCGTAGGACCTCCCCGAGGGAGACGGGGTGTTTGCTCCGCGCGCAGTTTCGCAGCGAAGCGAGAATGTTTGAGCACGGAGTAAACACCCCGTCTCCCTCGGGGAGGTCCGTTGGGAGCGTAGGGGCTGTTTTGAGCTACTCCAGCTCAAACGCTCCGGTATAGAGCTGGTAGTAATACCCGCGCTTGGCGATCAGCTCGTCGTGGTTGCCGCGCTCGATGATGCGGCCGTGGTCCAGGCAGATAATCGCGTCGGAGTTGCGCACGGTGGAGAGGCGGTGCGCGATGACAAACGTCGTGCGGCCCTCCATGAGCTTATCCATGCCGGCCTGCACGATGGCCTCGGTGCGGGTGTCGATGGAGCTCGTGGCCTCGTCCAGAATCATTGCCGGCGGATCGGCGACGGCGGCGCGTGCGATCGAAATCAGCTGGCGCTGGCCCTGCGACAGCTGGGCGCCGTTGCCGGTGAGCATCGTATCGTAGCCGTCGGGCAGGCGGGTGATAAAGTCGTCCGCGCCCGCGAGCTTGGCCGCCGCGATGCACTCCTCGTCGGTGGCGTCCAGGTTGCCGTAGCGGATGTTGTCCATCACGGTGCCGGTGAACAGGTTCACGTCCTGCAGCACCACGCCCAGCGAGCGGCGCAGATCGGCCTTGCGGATCTTGTTGACGTTGATGCCGTCGTAGCGGATCTTGCCGTCGGCGATGTCGTAGAAGCGGTTGATGAGGTTGGTGATGGTCGTCTTACCGGCACCGGTGGCGCCGACAAACGCGACCTTCTGGCCCGGCTTGGCAAACACGGACACGCCGTGCAGCACCTCGTGGTCGGGCGTGTAGCCAAAGTCCACGTTGTCCATGACCAGGTCGCCGCGCAGCGGCACGTACTCGATCTCGCCGGTCGCGCGGTGCGGATGCTTCCATGCCCACATGCCGGTGTGGTGGTCGGCCTCCTCGAGCTGCCAGGTATCGGGGTTCACCTGCGCGTTGACGAGCGTCACATAGCCTTCGTCGGCTTCGGGCTTCTCGTCGATGAGCTCAAAGATGCGGTCGGCGCCGGCGAGGCCCATGACCACGGCGTTGATCTGCTGCGAGATCTGACCGATCTGTCCGCAGAACTGCTTGGTCATGTTGAGGAACGGCACTACGACGGCGATGGACAGCGTCATGCCCGAGATGCTCAGGTTAGGCACGCCCAGCGCCAGGAAAATGCCGCCCGCCAGTGCGACCAGCACGTAGAGCAGGTTGCCCAGGTTCATAAGGATAGGCATGAGGATGTTGGCGTACATGTTGGCCTTCTGCGAGACCTCGAAGAGCTTTTCGTTGCGCTCGTCAAAATCGGCTTCGGCGGCAGACTCGTGGCAGAATGCCTTGACGACCTTCTGGCCGTTCATGACTTCCTCGATATGGCCCTCGACCACGCCGAGTTCAGCCTGCTGCGCAATGAAGAAGCGCGCGGAGTTGGAGCCGAGCAGCTTGGTCATAAAGGTCATAAAGACGACGCCGGCCACAATGACCAGGCACATCCACACGCTGTAGTACAGCATGATAAAGAACACCGTGACGATGACGATGGTCGTCATGAGCAGGTTGGGCAGCGACTGGCTGATCATCTGACGCAGCGTGTCGATGTCGTTGGTGTAGTGGCTCATGATGTCGCCGCGCTGGTGCGTGTCGAAGTAGCGAATCGGCAGGTCCTGCATGCGGTTGAACATCTTCTCGCGCAGCTTCTCGAGCGAGCCCTGCGTAACGATGGCCATGGCGCGGTTCCAGAAGAGTGAGGACAGGATGCCGACGCCGTAGATGCAGGCGAGGGTGGTCACAAGCTTCAGAATTTTGGGCTGCGCGGTCGCCCAATCGCCCGACTGCCACGACTCGCTAATAATCTGCAGGGCGCTCTGAAGGAAGGTCGCGCCGATGGAGTTGATGATGGCGCAGAGCACCACGCCGACGACGACGAGGGGCAAAAGCACGGGGTAGAAGCCAAAGAGCGTCTTGATGAGGCGCGACATGGTGCCGCCCTTGCGGTTGAGCGCGCGCTCGGCGGTCGTTGCTTTACTCATGTGCCTCGCCTCCTTCCTGGGTCTGAGCTTGCGTTGCAGATGCCTCGGTGTCGGCCTCGACGGCCCCTTCGCCCTCGGCAGACATCTTGCTTTGCGAGGTAAAGGTCTCGCGGTAGATCTCGCTCGTCTTAAGCAGCTCATCGTGGTTGCCGATCTGCGCGATGCGGCCACCCTCCATGACGATGATGCGATCGGCGTCCTGCACGGAGCTGATGCGCTGGGCGATGATGAGCTTGGTCGTGTTGGGCAGATAGCTTGCCAGCCCCGCGCGGATCTTGGCGTCGGTCTTGGTGTCGACGGCGCTGGTGGAGTCGTCCAGGATCAAGATCTTGGGGCGACGCAGCAGGGCACGCGCAATGCACAGGCGCTGCTTCTGACCGCCGGAGACATTGGAGCCGCCCTGTTCGATCCAGGTGTCATAGCCCTTGGGGAAGCCGTCGACAAACTCGTCGGCGCAGGCCAGATGTGCCGCCTCGCGGACTTCCTCGTCGGTGGCATTCGGGTCGCCCCAACGCAGGTTCTCGGCAATCGTGCCGCTAAACAGCACGTTTTTCTGCAGCACCATGGCCACCTGGTGGCGCAGGGCGTCCAAGTCGTAGTCGCGCACATCCACGCCGCCCACGCGCACGGTACCCTCGGTGGTGTCGTACAGACGGGCGATGAGGTTTACAAGCGTGGACTTGGCCGAGCCGGTGCCGCCGATGATGCCGATGGTCTCGCCGCTCTTAATGTGCAGGTCGATATCGTCGAGCGCCTGGCGCTTTGCATGCGCGGAATACTTAAAGCTCACGTGGTCAAAGTCGATGGAGCCGTCGGCAACCTCGAGCACGGGCTCAGCGGGATCGGCGATCGTGGGCTCGGCGGCCAGCACCTCGGTAATGCGGTGTGCCGATTCGTCGGCCATGGTTACCATGACAAAGATCATCGACAGCTGCATCAGGCTCATGAGGATCTGGAAGCCATAGGTAAAGATCGAGGAGAGCTGGCCCACGTCGAACAGCGTGCCCTGGCTCGTGATGATGAGCTTGGAGCCCAGGTAGATGATGACGACAAACGCGCCGTTGACGCAGATATTCATCATGGGGTTGTTAAAGGCGAGCAGCTTCTCGGCGCGGGTGAAGTCCATCTGGACGTCGCGCGCGGCGGTCGCGAACTTCTCCTTCTCAAAGTCTTCGCGCACGTAGCTCTTAACCACGCGCATGCCGGTGACGTTTTCCTCGACGGACTCGTTAAGGGCGTCGTACTTGTGGAACACGCGCGAGAAGATGGGGCGCACCTTAAAGATGATAAAGAACAGTCCAAAGCCCAGCAGCGGAATGATGACCAGGTAGACCATGGCAACGCTGCCGCCCATGATAAATGCCATGGTAAAGGCGAAGATCAATACCAGCGGCGCGCGCACGGCGATGCGGATGATCATCATAAAGGCCTGCTGCACGTTGTTGATGTCGGTGGTCAGGCGCGTGACGAGCGAGGAGCTCGAGAACTCATCGATGTTGGCAAAGCTGAACGTCTGGATCTTGTAGAACAGGTCGTGACGCAGGTTCTTGGCGAAGCCGCAACTCGCATGGCTGCAGGTGACGCCGGCAGCGGCACCGAAAGCAAGCGACGTCAGCGCGATGAGCACCAAAAAGCCTGCGGTGGGAAGCATCTCGGCTACGGTGGCGCCGTCTTTGATGGCGTCGATCAGGTTGGCGGTGATAAATGGAATCAGCATCTCGCAGAGCACCTCGCCAAGTACGAGCAACGGCGTGGCAACGGTGACTTTCATATAGTCGCGGATGCTGCCCATGAGGGTTTTAATCATCCAGTTCCTCCCAAGTTTTGCGGATTTTCTCGAGCATTTCGGCGAGCTGCTCACGCTCGTCGTGGGTGAGGGCGCTAAAGGCCTGCTCTCTAAAGCGAATGCGGGCGGCCTGGTCGATGCGGGCGTTTTCCCGGCCGGTTTCGGTCAGGCGAATGGTGAGTTGCCGTCGATCCTTGGGGTTACGGCTGCGCTCAATGAGGCCGTTGACCTCGAGCTTGGACAGGATCTCGGAAAGCGACCCCGGCTTGAGGTCAAAGTGCATGCCGAGTTCCTGCTGCGACATCTCGCCGCCGGGCTGCTTGGCCAGCAGGCAGATGATGGGCGCCTTGCCGGATACGCCTCCGCCATGAAAGTGCATGTAATGGCCGCAAAAGCCCAGACCGCTCAGGATGCGCTTGGCGAGTTTGTCTTCGGCGCTGACCGCTTCGGGTATGTCTACCGGTTGCGACGGGTCACCGCCGGGCTCATGTGGAAGGACGAGTGGTTCAACACACATATCTATGCTTCGCTCCTCTCTTTAGTTAGGTAGTGAAATTGTTTTGTGCCTAACTAATTTAGGAGCGTGAGAAATGAATGTCAAGGTACCAAACTTATTAAGTTACGGCGTTTTACCAAACGCCGTAACCGCTCGACGCTGCAAACGTTCCTAAGCGGCAATCTGGCGTTCAATCGTCGGGCATGGCCACAAGGCCTATGCCCTCCTCTTTCACGCCACCTTGCTCGCTTAGGAACGCTTTCGCTGTCCGTCCTCAATCTGCAGCGCTGCCTGGGTTGGCATTTGAGTGATCCGTGGGGGACGGAGGATAACGGATCATTTTGGGCTGCGGTGACACCCTTCCGAAGTTGCTTTGCCCAAAACTATGCCGGATTACTACGATGAATTCGAAATCTCAGACCTCGGCATTGTTTTTCGGAAAATCACAAGCTGTCTACCTGCGGTTTTGCTGGAGTGCAATTTGTTGTGGTTGGAGACTGGCGGTTTATCGTAGTAACCCGGCATAGTTTTGGAATGGTAATAAATAGGTGGCAGCTACTGTGCCGCTGCCGCCGTGATTTGCCTCCCATTTTCGAAACCTATCCGCAACAATTTGCCCTCCACGGCGCCAGCGCCCGCCCGCCGTGCTCCCTGCGCTACACTTAGTCGCACTGTGGCGCCGTCGCGCCGCGCCCGACCCAAGGGGGACACTCATGAAGAACACTCAGCTGCTGCTGATCAACGATATGTGCGGTTACGGCAAGGTTGCGCTTTCTGCCATGCTGCCGGTGCTGTCGCACATGGGCTGTCGCATTCACAACCTGCCGACGGCCCTCGTTTCCGACACGCTCAACTACCCCAAGTTCTACATCCACGACACCACCGAGTACGTGCGCCAAAGCCTCGCTATCTGGGAGGAGCTCGGCTTTGAGTTCGACGCCATCTCGACCGGCTTTATCGTGACCGAGGAAGAGACGCGCATCATCTCGGACTTTTGCCACCGCCGTGCGCAAAAGGGCACCAAGGTGTTCGTCGACCCCATCATGGGCGACAACGGCAAGCTCTATGCGGGCGTGCCCGAGTCTACGATCGGTCTCATGAGGCACCTGCTCGAGTGCGCAGACTACGCGGTGCCCAACTATACCGAGGCGTGCCTGCTTGCCGATAGGCCTATTGCCGAGCAGATTACGGCCGACGAGGCTCGTACGCTCGTGGATGCCATGCTCGCGTTGGGCGCCAAGTCGGTGGTCATCACGAGCGCAAAGGTCGACGGGGCGAGTGCCGTTATCGGCTACGACCATGTGGCGGGAGAGTACTTTACGATTCCCTTTGAGCTGATCCCGGTGTATTTCCCGGGCACGGGCGATACGTTCTCGTCGGTGCTCGTGGGTCGCGTTATGGCCGGCTGGAGCCTGCAACGTGCGACGACCGACGCTATGCGTGTGGTGGCCGAGCTTATCGAGCGCAATGCCGACCAAGAGGACAAGTCGGCCGGCCTTCCCATCGAGGCCTGCCTGGATGTGATTGACCATGAGTAACGCCGGCGAGGGCGGCGTCAAGCCTGCGGGCGAGAGCAAGCCGTTCGGTGCGCCGCGGGGCAAGCGTCCGCGTATCCGCGTGAGCTGCGTGGACCAGCTGGGTGCGTGTCGCTGCCACCATGGTCATAAGCCGGGCGATGTCTTTGACTTCGACCGAGACCGCGGCAAGATGTGCGCCATGGCCTGCCATGTGGGCTTTCCCTATATCGATATCCTGCGCTACGGCGGAACCGTGCCTGGCAACGAGCCCGGTACGGCAAAGTTCTGCTGCCCCGAGGTCGATACGCTGAACGTTTGGCTTGCCGAGGTCGTCGACGAGTAGCTGAGCGCAATGTGACAAAGGGACAGTTCTTTTGTCACATTCGCGGGTGGTGTCCCTTCTTTTTGCTTATAATCTCAAATCTCTGCATTTCATCAGATTTTAGGTTCTAAAAATTCTGCGTTTCATCGATAATCAAGCGTATAAAACTTTGCATTTCATTTGATGACACCGAGGGGAGAGCCTATGCTGCGCAGGAAAATAGCGGCAGAGCTGGAGCGTTGGCTGAAGTCTTCCGAGCAAAAGGCCTTGTTCATTACGGGTTCTCGCCAGATTGGCAAAAGCTATTCGATTCGCGCATTTGGCAAAGCCAACCATGCAACCTACATCGAGCTTAACCTCATGGAAAACCGCCAGGCAAAAGATGCTCTTCTCGAGGCGCGGAATGCCGATGATTTCATCAGCAGGGTGACGCTTCTTTCGGGAAAGTCGATTGCGCCAGGCAAAACGCTCGTGTTTATCGATGAGGTCCAAGAGGCCCCCGACATCATGACGATGGCAAAGTTCCTTGTTGAGGACGGGAGGTGCCGCTGGGCGTTTTCGGGGTCAATGCTCGGGACTCAGTTCAAGGGCGTCAGGTCCTATCCCGTGGGGTATGTCCACGAGCTTAGGATGTTCCCGCTCGATTTTGAGGAGTTTTGCTGGGCAACCGGGGTGAGCGAGGGGGCTCGCCAAACGATACGTGACGCGTGTATCAGACACTATGACCCAATCCGAGGGCACGGAAACGACAGGAGCCCCCGCTCGT
>CATZIU010000010.1:0-75491 GCA_958420165.1 uncultured Collinsella sp.
TGCCGGCCTGCTGAAGGCCGAGCTCGAGCGCATGGGCTCGGTGCTGCTTGACTGTGCTCATCGCGCCGCCGTTCCCGCTGGCGGCGCCCTGGCGGTCGACCGTGTTACATTCTCCGAGCTCGTCGAGGCCGAGGTTGCCGCCCGACCCAATATCGAGGTCGTCCACGGTGAGGTCACCCATATTCCCGAGGGCCATGTGATTATCGCCGCTGGCCCCCTATGCTCGCCGGCCTTGAGCGAGGAAGTTATGAAGATTGTCGGTGGTGACGCCCTGGCGTTCTTTGACGCGGCCGCCCCGATTGTCGATGCCTCTACGCTCGATATGGACGTGCTGTTCTCGCAGTCGCGCTACGAGGAGCAGGGGAGTGGCGACTATCTCAATGCCCCGCTCAACAAGGAAGAGTACGAGGCCTTTATCGAGGCGCTCACCACGGCCGATCGCGTGGTGCTCAAGGACTTTGAGGGCGGGGACCTGTTCCAGGCCTGCCAGCCTGCCGAGGAGGTTGCGCGCACGGGCAAGGATGCCATCCGTTTTGGTGCCATGAAGCCCGTCGGGCTCACCGACCCGCGCACCGGTCGCCGTCCTTGGGCGGCGATTCAGCTGCGCGCCGAGAACAAGGAGAAGACGGCCTATAACCTTGTTGGCTTCCAGACCAACTTGACCTTCGGCGAACAGAAGCGCGTCTTCCATATGGTTCCCGGCCTGGAGAACGCCGAGTTCTTTCGCTACGGCGTCATGCACCGCAACACCTTTGTTGATGCGCCGCATGTGCTTGATAGCACCTTTGCCGTTCCCGGCACGAGCGTGCGCCTTGCCGGCCAGATCACCGGTACCGAGGGGTACATGGAGGCCGTGGCGACGGGTCTGCTCGCCGCACTCAACACCTATGCCGAGGCTATCGGTGTCGCGGGCGTCGAGCTGCCGCGCGTGGGCGCCCTGGGCGCGCTCGTGGGCTATGCGACCGATCCGGCTACGGTGGGCTACCAGCCCATGCACGTCAACTTTGGTCTTGTGCCGCCGCTCGAGGACGGTAAGCGTCGCAGCAAGCGCGATCGTTACCAGGCCTACGCGGACCGCGCCCTCGAGGCCTTGGATGCCTATCTGGCCACTCGCCCCGATCTGTTTGGAGGCGAGAGGTCATAGCCTTTGACCTGTATGATGCCGTCGACTCGTTCATCGCCTACATTGCACGTGTCGAAGGACTCGCTCCCAATACGGTAACCGCCTACGCCTCGCGGCTCGAGCGCTTCGCCGCGTGGTGCGACCGCGAGGGCATCGACGCGTGCGCCGCTGACGTGCGGACCGTTCGTTCCTATTTGGCCGAGCTGTCGCGTGGTCAGGTGGCGGCTCGGACCCTTGCGGCACACCTGTCTGCTATTCGCTCGCTCTATCGGTGGATGGCTGCCGAGGGAATCGTTGAGGGCGATGCGGTCTCGGCGATATCCTCGCCCAAGCTGCCGCGCGATCTTCCCGGTGTGCTGACGACCCGGCAAGTCGAGTCGTTGCTCAAGGCCCCCGACACCTCGACGCCTGCGGGGCTGCGCGATGCGGCGATGCTCGAGCTGCTCTATGCCTCCGGCGCGCGAATCTCGGAGCTCGCGGCGCTCAACGTGGAGTCTATTGGTTGGTCCGAGCGAACGCTGCGACTTTGGGGCAAGGGGAGCAAGGAGCGTATCGTGCCCCTCTATCGGCGCGCTCTCGAGGCGACTCGCCGCTATATTGAGGAAGGGAGACCGCAGCTTCTTGCACAGGCAAAGCGTGGCGACGGTGCGAACGGCGTTCATCCGCTGTTTATCTCGGCGCGCGGAAACCGCATGAGTGCCGCCATGCTCAGAAGGCGGTTCCACATGCTTGCGACACTTGCCGGCATTCCTGCCGACATCGCCCCGCATGCGATGCGCCACACCTTTGCGACTGACCTGCTCGAGGGCGGCGCGGATCTGCGCTCGGTTCAGGAGCTGCTGGGGCATGCGAGCTTGTCCACGACGCAGATCTATACGCATCTCACGCCCGACCGACTCAAACGCGCCGTGAGTCAGGCCCACCCCCGCGGCGAGTAGGAGAAGGGCCTCCCGCGCCGCACCGAGGTGTGTGGTTTTGATTGCGGGTTGGCAGGAAGAGGCAATCCTGCTATCATTCATCGGGTTGCTTCACGGCAACAGGTTTTTATCACGCACGTGCGGCTACTTCATACCGTGGTGCCCGGGCTTTGGTAGCACATGTCCGGGTTGGTTTTGGAGGATGACCCCGCGCGGAGGCAAACCACAGGAGGTTTAATATGGCTACCAAGATTAATATCCGCACCCTGCTCGAGGCCGGCTGCCACTTCGGTCACCAGACCCGTCGCTGGAACCCCAAGATGAAGCCGTTCATCTTCGGTGAGCGCAACGGCATCTACATCCTCGACCTCAAGCAGACCATCCTTGACGCCGACCAGGCCTACACCTTCGTCAAGAACGTCGCCAAGGGCGGCAACGTGCTGTTCGTCGGCACCAAGAAGCAGGCTCAGGAGGCCGTTAAGAACGCCGCTGAGCGCGCCAACATGCCTTACATCAACCAGCGTTGGCTCGGCGGCATGCTGACCAACTTCGTCACCATCCGCTCCCGCATCAACCGCATGGAGGAGCTCGAGGCCATGGTCGAGGACGGTCGCATGGCAGTGCTGCCCAAGAAGGAGCAGGCAGTGCTCGGCAAGGAGCTCGCTAAGCTCCAGACCAACCTCGGTGGCGCCCGCGACATGAAGGGTCTGCCCCAGGCTCTCTTCGTCATCGACACCAAGCGCGAGGAGAACGCCATCAAGGAGGCCCAGCGCCTGAACATCCCCGTCGTCGCCCTGATCGACACCAACTCCGATCCCGACGAGGTCGAGTACGGCATCCCCTGCAACGATGACGCCATCTCCGCAGTCACCCTTATGTGCGAGCTCATGGCCGACGCCTGCCTCGCTGGCTCCGGTAAGGAGCAGGTCTCCGAGGCCGAGATGGCCGCCGAGCCCAAGGCCGAGTAAATCAGTCCTATTTAAGTCTTTTTCATCTCTTTGAAAGGAACCACAATGGCCCAGATTACTGCCGCTATGGTCAAGCAGCTCCGCGAGATGACCGACTCCCCGATGATGGAGTGCAAGAAGGCTCTCGTCGAGGCTGACGGCGACATGGACGCCGCCGTCGACGTTCTGCGCAAGAACGGCCTCGCCAAGGCTGCCAAGAAGGCTGGCCGAGAGACCAACGAGGGCGCTGTCGCCGCGTTCGTCTCCGAGGATGGCAAGACCGGCGCTCTGCTCGAGCTCTCCTGCGAGACCGACTTCGTCGGCTCCAACGCCAAGTTCACCGGCTTTGCTTCCAAGGTCGCCGAGGTTGTCGCCACCACCGAGCCGGCTGACGTCGACGCTCTGCTCGAGAAGCCGATGGGCGAGGAGACCGTTTCCTCCGAGCTCACCGAGATGATTCACATCATGGGCGAGAACATGAAGATCTCTCGTTTCGCCGCCCGCAAGGCCGAGAACGGCGCTCTCGCTTCTTACATCCACATGGGTGGTAAGATTGGCGTCCTCGTCGAGTTCGCCTTCGAGAAGGCCGAGACCGCTCAGGCTGAGTCCTTCAAGACCTTCGCTCACGACGTTGCCCTTCAGGTTGCCGCCGTCGCCCCGATCTGCGCTACCCGCGATCAGGTTCCGGCTGAGACCATCGAGCACGAGAAGCAGATCTACATGGCTCAGGCTGCCGAGTCCGGCAAGCCCGAGGCCATTCAGGAGAAGATGGCTGTTGGCCGTCTGGAGAAGTTCTACAAGCAGTCCGTGCTCACTGAGCAGGAGTTCATTAAGGACAGCTCCCTCACCATCAAGAAGTACGCTGAGCAGGTCTCCAAGGAGCTCGGCGATACCATTACCGTCGTTGCCTTCGACCGTCTGGTCCGTGGCGAGTAAATAAGCTCTTGTAGCTGGTAATGAGCAGGCTGTGGGTTTTACTCACAGCCTGCTTTTTCATGGCTCTTATCAGAGCCTTTGCTATCATATTGAGAGTCTAATTAAAGGAGGATCGCTTTGTCCGACATCCGATATAAACGCGTGCTTCTGAAGCTTTCCGGCGAAGCACTGATGGGCGACGGCCAATATGGCATCGACCCGAAGATTACCGATCATCTTGCCAAGCAGGTCAAGGAGCTGCTCGCCGTTGGCCATGAGGTCGGCGTCGTTGTCGGCGGCGGCAACATTTTCCGCGGCATGGCCGGCGCTGCCGGTGGCATGGAGCGCGCCCAGGCCGATTACATGGGCATGCTTGCAACCGTTATGAATGCGCTCGCCCTGCAGGATGCCTTTGAGCACAACGATGTTCCCTGCCGCGTGATGAGCGCTATCCAGATGAACGAGATCTGCGAGCCCTATATTCGCCGTCGCGCCATCAACCACCTTTCCAAGGGTAACGTCGTTATTTTTGCCGCCGGTTCGGGCAATCCTTACTTTACGACCGACACCGCCGCGGCTCTTCGTGCCTGCGAGATCGGTGCCGAGATTCTGATTAAAGCCACCAAGGTTGACGGTATCTACGACAAGGATCCTGTCAAGTGCGCCGATGCCGTCCGCTTTGACAAGATTACCTATCACGAGGTTCTCGTCCGTGGCCTGCAGGTTATGGATTCCACGGCTACGGCACTGTGCCAGGATAACCGTATGCCGATTTTGGTCCTCAACATCGATGGCGAGGACACCGTCAAGCGCGCGCTTTCGGGTGAGCCCGTCGGCACGCTCGTCTATCAGGAGGATTAAGCATGGCAGAGAACATCACCGTCCACATGGACAAGTCGCTCGAGTCCCTCAAGCACAACTTCTCCAAGGTTCGTACCGGCCGCGCCAACGCCAACATTCTGTCCGATATTTCGGTCGATTACTATGGTGTTCCCACGCCGGTTACCCAGGTTGCCGCCGTTAAGACCCCCGAGGCCCACATGCTGCTCATCGAGCCCTGGGACAAGGCGCTCGTCAACGCCATCGTTAAGGCTATCAGTGCTTCCGATCTGGGCATTACCCCCAACTCTGACGGTACCGTCGTGCGCCTGCCGTTCCCGGCTCCCACCGAGGAGCGTCGTCGCGAGCTCGTCAAGGAGTGCCGCGAGTATGCCGAGCAGGCCAAGGTTTCTATCCGCAACATCCGTCGCGACTTTAACAACAAGCTCGAGCGCGACGAAGAGCTCACCGAGGACGATGTCCGTCGCGAGCAGGCCAAGGTCCAGAAGCATACCGATGAGTATGTTGCCAAGGTCGAGGAGCTTCTGAAGGAAAAAGAAGCCGAGGTCATGGAGATCTAAGGTGCAATACGACGAGAACAAACTGGTCGAGTACTTTGCCGACGCCCCTGCGGGCGTCGGTTTTTCCGACCTTGACCTCAATAAGATCCCGCATCATATTTCGTGCATCATGGACGGTAACGGTCGTTGGGCCACGGCGCGCGGTCTTGCCCGCACCGAGGGCCACAAGGCCGGTATCGTCTCCCTGCGCGAGATCATTACCGCATGCGTGCGCTTGGGCGTCGACGTCCTTTCGGCCTATGCGTTTTCCACCGAAAACTGGAATCGTCCGCAGCACGAGGTCAACGTTTTGATGCATTTGTTTGCCAAGACGTTTATCGATGAGCTGCCGCTGCTTAAGCGCGAAAACGTGCGCGTTGTCTTTTTGGGCGATATTTCCGCACTGCCCAAGAAGACCCGCGATGTCTTTGAGCGCGGTCTTGCCGAGTGTGCCGACCACACCGGCATGACGCTGGCGCTTGCCGTCAATTACGGCGCCCGTGCCGAGATCACCCGTGCCGTCCGTCAGATTGCGCTCGACGCCGCTGCCGGCAAGATCGACCCTGCCGCCATCGACGATGATATGGTTGCCTCGCACCTCTACACCGCTGGGCTGCCCGATCCCGAGCTTGTGATTCGCACTTCCGGCGAGCTTCGCCTTTCGAACTATCTGCTGTGGCAGGTTGCCTATTCTGAGTTTTATGTCACCGATACCTATTGGCCCGACTTTGATCGTTGGGGCCTTGTCGACGCCATTTTGGCCTATCAGGGCCGCGACCGTAGGTTTGGTGGACTGAGCAAGACCGAGGAGGCTTAATCGTGTCCGATCGTCCCAAGGCGTCAACTCCCAAGGCGCCTTCCGCCAAGAGCGGCGCGGCTGCGACTTCGTGGTTGGCCGGCTTTATTACCCGCGCCGCCGCAGGTATCGTCTACGCTGTCGTATTTATTCTCTGCCTGGTTTTGGGTATCGTTCCCACTGCCATCTTCGTCTCCGTCATGAGCGGCCTGTGCTGCTATGAGTTTTTCCGCATGACGAAGCTCGATGGCAAGGTGGCCAATGAGCGCCTGGGTATCGCTGCCGCCGTGCTCTTTCCGCTCTCGGCGTTGGGCGACTCGCTGCTGTTGAATGCCCTGCTTTTTGCTCTGATGCTTGCGGTGGGTATTTGGTATGTTTGGTCGGCGCGTACCCGCATATCCGATGTGGCCGTGACACTCATGGGTCCTATCTACACCGGTTTTATGCTGTCGGCCATCGTGCTGCTGCGCGATGCCGTGCCCGGTTTTGCCGGCGCCCTGCTTTCGGTGGGTGTTTGCGCGTCTCTCTGGGTCTCCGATTCGTTTGCCTACATCGTGGGCAGCCGTATCGGCAAGCACAAGATGGTCCCTAAGATTTCTCCCAAAAAGAGCTGGGAGGGCTTTGTCGGCGGCATCTTGGGCTCGGTTCTTATCTGGCTCATTTTGTGGGCGACGCATTTTTATAAGCTGAGCTTGCCCTACGCACTGCTGTGCGGCGTTGTTGTGTCCATCCTGGGCGTTATCGGCGACCTTATTGAGTCACGCATCAAGCGTGGCGTGGGCGTCAAGGATTCCGGCAACCTTATCCCGGGCCATGGCGGCATGCTCGACCGTAGCGACTCGCTTATCTTTGGCTGCATTACCGCGCAGCTGCTTTTGATGATCGGAGGCGTGCTGTAATGGCCTTTCAGACGACGTACGGCCCCGATGGGCGTCTTCGCGTTGCCATCCTGGGTTGTACGGGCTCTATCGGCACGCAGGCACTCGATGTATGCCGTCAGCATGCCGATCGACTGCAGGTGACGGCACTGTCCATTAACTCCAGCACATCGGAGCTCGTTGCGTTTGCCCGTGAGTTTTCGGTTCCGGCCGTTGCCGTGGCCGACACCACTCACGGTACGGACGCTGTGCTGCAGGAGCTGCCCGAGGGCACCGAGCTCGGTGTTGGTGCGCAGGCGGTTTGTGAGCTCGCGCGTCGCGATGACGTCGACTGTGTCCTTGTTGCCATTGTGGGCGCTGCCGGGCTCGAAGCGAGCCATGCGGCCCTGACCTCGAACAAGCGTCTCGCACTTGCCAACAAGGAGTCTCTCGTTGTCGGCGGTGACCTACTGATGCCGTTGGCGCAGCCGGGTCAGCTCATTCCGGTCGACTCCGAGCACTCCGCCATCTATCAGTGCTATCTGGGTGAGAATCCGCGTGAGGCCCACTGCATCTGGCTCACTTGCTCGGGTGGTCCGTTTTTTGGCCGTACGCGCGACGAGCTCAATCGCGTGACACGCGCCGATGCGCTGGCCCATCCCACATGGGCCATGGGCGCTAAGATTACCATCGACTCTGCGACCCTCATGAATAAGGGCTTGGAGCGTATCGAGGCCATGCATCTGTTTGGCTGCGATCTCGATTTCATTAACGTGGTCGTTCAGCGCCAGTCAAAGATCCACTCGATGGTCGAGTATGCGGACGGCTCCGTGATGGCGCATCTTGGTGCGTCCGACATGCGCATTCCCATCCAGTTCGCGTTCTCGTATCCCGAGCGTTGGGATACGCTAGCTCCTCGAATCGATTTCCGTGAGCTCGGGCAGCTCACCTTCGACGCGGCCGATATGGACACATTCCGCTGCCTGGCGCTGGCCGAGCGTGCCGGCAAGACAGGCGGCACCATGCCGTGCGTGCTGAATGCCGCTAACGAAGTTGCCGTCGATGCCTTCCTGCACGATGCCTGTACCTTTACCGATATCGACCGTATCGTCGAGTCGTGCATGGATGCACACGATACGCAGGCGGTCGCATCCTTTGAGCAGCTTCGCGATATCGATACGTGGGCTCGTGCCAAGGCCGCCGAGGTGCTCGCTGCAACCCGCTCTTAATCGTAAGGATTGCTTTTCGTTTTATGGATACTGTTCTGAGCGTTCTCTCCTCAGTCTTTTGGGGCCTTTTGATGCTATCCGTCCTCGTGTTTCTGCATGAGGGCGGCCACTTTTTGGCGGCCCGTGCGTGCGGCGTGCGCGTCACCGAGTTTTTCTTGGGCCTACCGTGCCGCTTCGATATTCATCATACGTCGCGTCGCATCGGTACCAAGTTTGGCGTGACGCCGCTGCTGCTGGGTGGCTATGCCGCTATCTGCGGTATGGACCCGACCGATGTCTCGTGCGCCGACCGTGTGCTTGCGGCGATCTATCGTCATGGTCGCGTTTCGGTTGCAGACCTTTCCGTCGAGCTGGAGCTGCCCGAGGAGGATGTTCTTGAGGCTTGTGCCTTGCTTTTGGGCTGGGGTTCCATTGCGCCTTGGTACGAGGATGGGGAGAAGCCTTCACCCAGCTATTATCCGGTTAGGTACCAGACGCTGCCGCGCGATGCTGCAGGATATACCACCTTTGACGGCCGCAAGTTCGATCGAGAGCATGCGACTGCCGAGGGCGATGTGTGGGAGCTGCCGGTCACTGCTTCGGAGTTTCTTGAGCAGGAGCGTTCGCATACCTATCTGGGCCAGGGTTTTCTCAAGCGTGCCTTTATGCTGCTCGCGGGCATTCTCGTCAATATCCTGACGGGCTTTTTGCTGCTTATGAGCATCTACTCTATCGCCGGCGTATCGGTGCCGGTCGATAGCAATGTGATCGGTCGGGTCGAAGAAGGCTCGATAGCCGCCAAGGCGGGCATCGAGGCCGGCGACACGATTCTTAGTGTCGATGACGTGTCCTGCTCCAGCTGGATGGATGTGTATGATGCCATCGGCAAGGCTGCCGGTCAGGACGATATCGCCATTGAGTACCAGCACGACGGTAAGAAACTTTCGACCTCGGTCGCGCTCAAGGAGGACGAGCGTTTGGGTGTTTATGCTTCTACGCAGGTGGTCCATTTGGACCCTATCACCTCGGCGCGCCTGTCGTTCTCCTATGTTCAGCAGACTGCTGAGGGCGTTATGCGTCTGCTGCAGCCGCAGCATACGATGGAGATACTCGATCAGTCTTCTTCGATCGTGGGCATTAGCGTTATGTCCTCACAGGCTGCTGCTGCCGGCCCTGCCACGTTCCTTTCGTTTGCCGCCCTCATTTCGTTCTCGCTGGGCTTTATGAACCTGCTGCCCATTCCGCCGCTCGACGGGGGAAAGCTGGTTATCGAGATCATCCAAAAGGTCGCCGGTCGCGAGCTGCCGCTGAAGGTGCAGACGATCGTCAGCTATGTCGGCATCGCGCTCTTTGCGCTGCTGTTTGTCTATATGCTTCGTTCCGACGTCCTTCGATTTATTTTGTAGGGGAGTGTTTGGATTGTCTTTATCCCATCCTTTGCCGCGCGAGCTGACGCGCCCCGTGCATGTGGGCGGCGTTCAGATCGGTGGCGGCGCACCGGTGGTGGTCCAATCCATGACCTGCACCGATACCGCCGACGCGCAGGCAACGCTTGCACAAGTTCGTGCACTCGCTCAGGCGGGTTGTGATGTTGTGCGCGTGAGCGTGCCCACTGAGGCTGCGCTCGAGGGCTTTCGCACGATTTGTGCGGAGTCTCCGGTGCCGATCGTTGCCGATATCCACTTTAATCATAAGCTCGCCATTGGTGCCGTGGAGGCCGGTGCCGCTAAGCTCCGCATCAATCCCGGCAACATTGGCGATTGGGCTAAGGTCGATGCCGTGATCGATGCCGCGGGCGCCGCTGGGTGCGCGATTCGCATTGGCGTGAACGCCGGCTCGCTTGAGCAGGATATCGCCGAGCGCGATGACCTTACGCAGCCCGAAAAGCTTGTGATGTCGAGCGAGCGTTTCGTCAAACATTTTGAGGATCGCGGCTTTACCAATATCGTGCTTTCCGCCAAGGCTCATAGCGTGTCCACGACGCTTGACACCTATCGTGCCCTGTCGCGCGAAATCCCCCATGTTCCGCTTCATTTGGGCGTGACGGAGGCCGGAACCAAGCTCCAGGGCACCATTAAGAGCTCTGTGGGCCTGGGAATTTTGCTTTCCGAGGGCATTGGCGACACCATGCGCGTCTCGCTCACGGCCGATCCGGTCGAGGAACCGCCGGTCGCCTGGGGTATTCTGCAGTCGCTCGGCCTTCGCCGCCGTGGTCCCGAGATCGTCTCGTGCCCCACGTGCGCTCGCTGCCAGGTTAACCTCATTCCTATCGCCGAGGAGGTCACCGAGCGGCTTAAGAACTACTCCGCGCCGCTTTCGATTGCCGTGATGGGCTGTGCAGTCAATGGCCCCGGCGAGGCCTCTGACGCCGACTTGGGTGTTGCCTGCGGACGAGGTCAGGGCCTGCTCTTTTCGCACGGCCAGATCATTGGTAAAGTAGCTGAGGACCAAATTGTCGACGCGCTAATGGCCGAGGTCGACAAGCTTATTGAGGAGAAATAAATGACTCGAGCAATGTATATGTCTAAGCTTTATGCTCCGACGCTCAAAGAGGATCCGGCCGACGCCGAGCTTGCGAGCCATCGCCTGCTGCTTCGTGCCGGCATGATTCGCAAGGAGGCCGCCGGTCTCTATTCCTATCTGCCGCTTGCTTGGCGCTCGATTCGCAAGATCGAGAACATCGTGCGCGACGAGATGGACGCTGCCGGCGCCCAGGAGCTCATGATGCCCATCATGGTCGATGCCGAGCTGTGGCGCGAGTCCGGCCGTATCGATGCCTATGGCAAGGAGCTCGTGCGCTTTGATGACCGCCACGGACGCGAGTTCGTGCTTGGTCCCACGCACGAGGAGACCGTGACTGCTCTGGTGCGCAACGAGCTGCGTTCCTACAAGCAGCTGCCGGTGAATCTCTATCACATCCAGGATAAATTCCGCGACGAGTTCCGTCCCCGCTTTGGCCTGATGCGCGGCCGCGAGTTCATCATGAAGGACGCCTACAGCTTCTCTGCCACGCAGGAGAGTCTGCAGGAGGAGTACGACAAGATGAAGCAGGCCTACGCTAACATCTGCGAGCGCTGCTATATCAAGGCCCTGCCCGTTGTTGCCGACTCCGGTGAGATCGGCGGCGATACCTCCGTCGAGTACATGGCGCTGGCCGACGCCGGTGAGGCTTCGCTGGTCTACTGCGACGATTGCGGCTTTGCTGCCGATGACGAGGCTGCAAGCACCAAGGTCGTTGTGACTGAGGGCCCCGGCGACGGCACACTCACCAAGGTCGAGACTCCGGGCATGGGCACCATCGAGGCCGTTGCCAAGTTCTTTGGGTTCCCCGAGAACGGTACGCGCAAGTCCCTGGCTCTCATCGACTCCGAGGGTAAGCCGGTTGTGGCCATCGTTCCGGGCGATCATGAGCTCAACGACTGCAAGGCCGAGCACGTCTTTGGCAAGGGCTATCGCATGATGACCGACGAGGAGCTCCTGACCTACGGTCTGCACAAGGGCTTTATCGGACCGGTCAACCTACCCGAGGGCATTCGTCTGGTCTGCGACGAGAGCCTGCGTGAGTCCAAGCAGTGGGCCTGCGGTGCCAACGAGGTCGACTATCACTTTACCGGCGCCTGCCCCGAGCGCGACTTTACCGTCGACGAGTGGGCCGACCTGGTCACCGTCGTTGCCGGCGATCCCTGCCCGCACTGCGGCAAGCCGCTTTCCGCTGCCCGCGGTATCGAGGTCTCCCAGGTGTTCCAGCTGGGCACCAAGTATTCCGAGGCCATGGGTGCCACCTTTATGGACGAGGACGGCAAGGAGAAGCCGCTCATCATGGGTTGCTACGGTGTGGGCGTGTCCCGCTCGCTCGCTGCCGTCGTGGAGCAGCACAACGACGAGCACGGTATCGTCTGGCCGGTCTCCGTTGCCCCGTACGAGGTCGCGGTGATTCCGCTCGACCCCAAGAAGGAGGAGTGCGCTACCGTTTGCGACCAAATCGTTGAGGCTCTGTGCGCCGAGGGTATCGAGGTTGTCGTCGATGACCGTGACGAGCGTCCTGGCTTTAAGTTTGCCGACAACGACCTTATGGGCTTCCCGTATCAGGTGATTCTGGGCAAGCGCGGTCTTAAGAATGGCACCGTTGAGCTCAAGGACCGTGCTACGGGCGAGCGCGAGGACGTGGCGATCGATGAGGTCGTCGCCAAGGTTGCCGAGCTTGTGAAGGCAGCACGCCGTTAATCGACATTTCTGCTAGTAGATGTAATTGCAGGCCTGCTCCGCATCTCTCTTAGGATGAGATGCGGAGCAGTCTTTTTTGTTGCGTGAATAAGCTCGACGGGTAAAGGAAAACCCCACAGCCCAAATGAGCTGCGGGGTTTTCCTTTGTGCCTCCGATGCGAAATAAATCGCTCAGATACTACTGATAATCGACGACGTCGATCCAGTTCTTAAGGAACTCATCGTTCACGTTGCGCTTACGAGCGAGCTCGGAAGCGGCGACGATGCTCGTCCACTGACGCACGACCTGCATGGGCATGTCGGCGCGGTCGCAGTAGAGCTCCAGGTAGGCCTCAGCCTGGTCCTTGCTGTTGAGGGCAAAGAGCAGGTAGGTGGTGGCAACGTCGGCAGCAGGGGAACCCTGGGTGGCATGTGCCCAGTCGCAGACGTACAGCTGGCCGTCGTCGCCGACGATGACGTTGGAGGGGTTGAAGTCGCCGTGGCAGACCTTGAACTCCTTGGTCATGCCGTCCAGACGCTCCTGAAGGTTGTAGCGCGTGGTGGCATTGAGCTGATCGAGGCTGTCGATCATGCGGGCGAACTTATCGCGCTGACGGTTGAGCAGCGGGGAGGTGTAGCCGTGGATCTCGATCTGGAGGTCGACGAACATCTCGAGGTACTCACCAAAGCGCTGGGGCTCGGCAGTCATCTTCTCGGCAAGGGTGGTGCCCGGAACTTTCTCGGTCACGAGAGCCCAGCCGTTGGCGTTCTCGAGCTGGGAAACCTCGAGAGCCTTGGGGCTGCGGATGCCGCATTCATTGATGCGGGCAAGATTCAAAGCCTCGTTGAACACGTCGGAGACGGGCTTGGTCTCGTTAAAGACCTTGACGATCTTGTCGCCCAGGTCGTAAACGACCTTGTTGCCACGGCGGACGAGCTCGGTCTTGGAATCGGGTAGCAGCATGGTTGCATCCTTTCAACGATGCGATAGAAGCGACGGCGGGAGTGTGTGAAACACCCGTGCACCCCCGCCGTTAAAAACCGTGCTAAAACTAGCAGACGGCGTAGTCCTGAGGCTCGCGGCCGTAGTAGGCGTCAAGGTAGAGCTCCTTGATCTCGCTCATCAGCGGGTAACGGGGGTTAGCGCCGGTGCACTGGTCGTTGAATGCCTGCTCGGTCATCTCGTCGAGGGTGTCGAGGAAGTACTTCTCGTCAACGCCGTACTCAGCGATGGTGTGCTTGACACCGATGAAGTCGCAGAGCTCGGTGAGCTTGGTGATGAAGTTCTCGAAGACCTCACGGTCGTCCTTGCCGTCGATGCCGCAGTAACGAGCCATCTCGGCGTAGTTGTGCAGCGCGTTGGGGTAAGGATACTGAGAGAAGGTTCCCATCTTGACAGGAGCCTCGGCGGCGTTGTAACGCATGACGCGGGTCAGGATGACGGCGTTTGCGAGGCCGTGGGGCAGATGGTGGAAAGCGCCGAGCTTGTGGGCCATGGAGTGGTTGAGGCCCAGGAAGGCGTTACCGAATGCCATACCGGCCATGCAGGATGCGTTGTGCATCTCCTCGCGAGCGTGCGGATCCTTGGCACCGTTGGTGAAGGAGCTCGGGAGGTTCTCGAAGACGAGCTTTGCGGCGCGCTCGGAGAGGCCCTTGGTGTAATCGGAAGCCATGATGGAGACGTAGGACTCGATGGCGTGGGTCATGACGTCAATACCGGAAGCTGCGGTGAGGCCCTTCGGGGCGGTCATGCAGTTGTCAGCGTCGACGATTGCCATGTTGGGGAGCAGCGCGTAGTCGGCGAGCGGCCACTTGATGCCGGTCTCCTTGTCGGTGATGATGGCGAACGGCGTGCACTCGGAGCCAGTGCCCGAAGAGGTCGGGACGGCGACGAAGTAAGCCTTCTTGCCCATCTCGGGGAAGGTGAAGATACGCTTGCGGATGTCCATGAAGTCCATGGCCATGTCCTCGAAGTTCGCCTCGGGGTGCTCGTACATCATCCACATAATCTTGCCGGCGTCCATTGCGGAACCGCCGCCAACGGCGATGATGACATCCGGCTCGAAGAGCGTCATCTGCTTGGCGCCGCGACGTGCGCACTGCAGGGAGGGATCGGGCTCAACGTCGTAGAAGCAGTCGTGAGCGATGCCCATCTCGTCGAGCTTGGCCTCGATGGCGCGGGTGTTGCCATTCTTGAAGAGGAACTGGTCGGTGACGATGAAGGCGCGCTTCTTGCCCATTACGGTGCCGAGCTCGTCGAGTGCGACGGGCGTGCAGCCCTTCTTGAAGTAGACCTTCTCGGGTGCGCGGAACCACAGCATGTTCTCGCGGCGCTCTGCCACGGTCTTGACGTTGATCAAGTGCTTCACCCCAACGTTCTCGGAGACGGAGTTGCCACCCCAGGAGCCGCAGCCCAGGGTTAGAGACGGCTTCATGCCGAAGTTGTAGAGGTCACCGATGCCGCCGTGCGAGGACGGGGTGTTGATGACGATGCGGCAGGCCTTCATGACGTGCTGGAACTTAGCGATCTTCTCGCTCTGTGCCGGGTGCACGTAGAGAGAGGCGGTGTGGCCCGGGCCACCTGCGAGGACGAGGTACTCTGCCTTGTCAACGGCCTCCTGGAAGTCCTTGGCGTGATACATAGCGAGGACCGGGGAGAGCTTCTCGTGGGAGAACTCTTCCTTCTCGGGATCGGTGGAGGTGACCTCGGCGATCAGGATCTTGGTCTTGGCGGGAACCTCGATGCCGGCGAGCTCGGCGATCTTGGCGGCAGCCATGCCGGGGATGCGGTGATCGAGAGCGCCGTTCTTGAACATGGCGGCACGCAGGGCCTCCATCTCGGCACCCTGCTTGACGAAGTAGCAGCCGCGCTTCTGGAACTCGGCCTTGACCTGGTCATAGATGGTGTCGATGACGGTCACGGACTGCTCGGAAGCGCAGATCATGCCGTTGTCGAAGGTCTTGGAGTGGATGATGGAGTTGACGGCGAGCTTGATGTCCGCGGTATCGTCGATGATGACCGGGGTGTTGCCGGCGCCGACGCCGAGTGCGGGCTTACCGGAGGAGTAAGCAGCCTTGACCATGCCCGGGCCACCGGTTGCGAGAATGATGTCGACGTCGCGCATGACCATGTTGGTCAGCTCGATGGACGGCTTGTCGACCCAGCCGATGATGCCCTCAGGAGCACCGGCCTTGACAGCTGCGTCGAGAACGAGCTTGGCGGCGGCGATGGTGCACTTGGCGGCTGCCGGGTGCGGGGAGATGATGATGGCGTTACGGGTCTTCAGGCAGATGAGCGTCTTGAAGATGGCCGTGGAGGTCGGGTTGGTGGTCGGGATGACAGCGCCAACGATACCGATCGGCTCGGCGACCTTGGTGATGCCGTAAGCGTCGTCGCGCTCGATGACACCGCAGGTCTTGGTGTTCTTGTAAGCGTTGTAGATGTACTCAGCGGCGTAGTGGTTCTTGATGACCTTGTCCTCGAGAACGCCACGGCCGGTCTCCTCGATGGCGAGCTTGGCCAAAGGAATACGAGCCTTGTTGGCGGCCATAGCAGCCTCGTAGAAGATCTTGTCTACCTGCTCCTGAGTGTACTCAGCGAATTTAGCCTGGGCCTCACGCATAGATTTGAGTTTGGCCTCAAGCGCCTCCACGTTGTCCACGATGGCGGGAGTAGTGTTTTCCGGTGACTTTTTCACCATTTGTGTCTCCTTGCGATCGGAGATTTACCCTACAAGATGCATGATAGCAAGAAATAATTCGGTGAACGGGCAGATTCCCGTAAAAGACAAACTAAAACGCTTCAATCAAATGAACCGTTTCAACTAAATCTATCTGCCCTGCGCATCGCCCCGCTCATTGGGGACAGACTTAAATGAGTGCTTTCACTCATTTGGGACAGACATCGATTTGCCATTTTGCCGTTCTGGGCCTGTTATTGCCGCTCATTGGATATAAATAGGTTACAGGCTCAGCATTTCGCGTTGCGTCTCTCCTTTTAGGTGTTGCCTGTACAGTTTTGAAAGGAGAGGCTATGCCCCGATGTGCCCGCGCCGTTTCTCTCACCGGCTATTACCACGTCTATGACCGCGGCAATTCTAAACAGATAATTTTTGAAGATGACTCCGACCGCTATCGGTTCTTATCTGATATCTCGGACCGATTCGCTCGCCATGAAGTGGCGGTGTTGGCTTGGTGCCTTATGGACAATCACTTCCATTTGATGGTTGATGATCCGTTTGACAATCTTTCAAAGGCAATGCAGTGCGCATTGACGGCGTATGCTAAGTATTTCAATGGGAAAACGGGGAGAACGGGGCATCTGTTTGACAATCGCTATTCGCGGGTCGCGGTTGAGTCGGACACGCAGGCAGTGCAGCTGCTCGACTATATTCATCTCAATCCCGTGAAGGGTGCGCTTGACTCGCTCGAGGCGTACCGCTGGTCAAGCTATAAGGCATATCAGCTGGGCTATGATCCCTTTGACATCTGTGATGCGGCCCCTATGCTCGATGTTGTCGGAGGCTCCCGTCGCTATTGCGAGCATCTCAAGAAAGTTGGCGGGCGCATCTGGTCAGTGGAGGTTCTTCCGCGCCGGCGGATCCCCGATGAGGAGGCTCTTTCCGTTGCGCGCGAAGTCCTGCCGAGCATAGATCCTGCGCTGCTCAAGGCCCTGCCACGCCCCGAACGCGATGCCTGCCTGCTGAGGCTCAGGCGGGCACATCTCACGGTCAAGCAAATTGCCCGTATCACCGGTATCGGCGCCACAAGCGTGACCAAGGCTACTGCAAGCTGGAAGGATGCAGCGTGAGATAGGGGCCGTAGCCGATCGGGACGCCGCATGCGTGCGTCATGTCTGTCCCCAATGAGTGAAAACACTCATGCAAGTCTGTCCCCAATGAGTGCCCAATGAGTGCAAAAAGGCGCCCTCCGTAGGGGAGAGCGCCTTTGGTAAGTTCTATGTGAACGCGAGGTCTTTGACCCGGAGAGTCCGAGGTACTTGTTGGTAAGACCTTATTTAGGAGCGCGCAACCTTGCCGGACTTGAGGCAGGTGGAGCAAACGTTCATCTTGCGACGGTGACCATCGACGACGACGTAGACGCGCTGGATGTTGGGGCGGAACTTACGGTTGGTGACGCGGTGAGAGTGGCTGATGGAGCGACCGGCAACGGGGTGCTTACCGCAAACTTCGCAAACTTTGGACATAACTGACCCTCCTTGGGCGACAAACGAACATGTCGCGTTAACAAACAAGCCTGAACTATAGCACAGAAGCAGCTCCCTGTGCGTAATCTACACAGAGATATTTCTCTTTTGGCGATAGTGCCCACGCCACGGCCCTGGACGTAGATCCGATTTGCGTGCAGCAGAGGGGATTATGCCAGCTCGTGTGTGCGTTTTCAAGCTCGTCCCACAAATATATATAGGTTTATTGAGCATTGGGCTCCGTTTACGGAATGCTCTGTATTTATGCTCGCAATTCAGCTTGAGGTTGGCTACACTATCCCTTGACCATTAAAGGGGTACGAGATACCCACATGGAATTACATAGCTGCCAAAGAGCAGCCCTTCCTGTGGGTGTCTGGTTCCGCTTTGAGCGGTCGGGCATCTATTTTTTTGACTGTGTCAGCAGTCAAGACATGTGAGGAAGGAGATCGATGGGCACGACTTCCCCCAAGGCGGTCATTATGGACGAGACCGCCGTCAATCGAGCGATGACCCGCATCGCGCACGAGATTCTCGAGCGCAACGAGGGCTGTGAAGACCTCGCTCTGGTCGGCATCGTCACGCGCGGCGACCTTCTGGCAAAGAAGCTCGCCGAGGAGATCAAGGAGATCGAGGGCGTCGACGTTCCGCTCGGCAGTCTCGACATCAGCTTCTACCGCGATGACTACGCTACCAATTTCGCTCCCGCGATCCACGCCACCAACATTCCCTTCAGTGTCGACGGCAAGCGCGTCGTGCTGGTGGACGACATCCTGTACACGGGTCGTACCATCCGCGCCGCTCTGGACGCCGTCATGGATCTGGGCCGTCCGAGCCGTATTGAGCTGGCAGTCCTCGTTGACCGCGGCCACCGTGAGCTCCCTATCTCGCCGGACTTTGTCGGCAAGAACGTTCCCTCGTCGCACGAGGAGAACGTGCACCTATATATGAAGGAAGTCGACGGCCGTACCGCCGTCGAGATCAACGACGTCGCGCCGGGTTCCCACGTGGGCTCCGCGCCGCTGGGAGGTGAGTAGTACCGTGGCGTTCAATCATAAGCACCTGATCGACATTACCGAGTACTCCGAAGAGGACATCAAGCTCATCCTCGAGACCGCCAAGGCGTTCTCCGAGGTCAACGAGCGTGCGATCAAGAAGGTCCCCACGCTCAAGGGTAAGACCATCGTCAATATGTTCAACGAGCCCTCGACGCGTACCCGCAGCTCTTTCGAACTCGCCGAGAAGCGTCTTTCGGCCGACAGCCTCAACTTTGGTGGCTCCTCGACCTCCACGGTCAAGGGCGAGAGCCTCGTTGACACCGTCGAGACCCTCAACGCCTATAAGATCGACTGCATCGTCGTGCGCGATAAGCACGCCGGCGCCCCCTACATCGTCACGCAGAACTCGCCCGCAAGCGTCATCTGCGCCGGTGATGGCAAGCACAACCATCCCACGCAAGCCCTGCTCGACCTGTACACCATCTGGGAGCACAAGGGCGACTTCCACGGTCTGAAGGTCGCTGTCGTCGGCGATATCGCCCACTCCCGCGTGTGCGGCTCGCTGATCCCCGCCCTTAAGATCATGGGCTGCGAGACCTACGCCGTCGCCCCCGGCACGCTGCTGCCGCCGGCGCCCGAGGTCCTGGGCTGCGACCACGTGACGAGCGACCTCGATTCCGTCCTGCCCGAGCTGGACGTCGTCTACATGCTGCGCGTGCAGCAGGAGCGCCTCGAAGGTGCCCCGTTCCCGACCATTCGCGAGTACCACAAGCTCTTCGGCCTGACCAAGGACCGCGAGAAGCTCATGAAGCCCGATGCGATCATCTGCCACCCGGGCCCCATCAACCGCGGCGTCGAGTTCGACTCTTATATGGCCGACCACCCGCAACGCTCCGTCATCCTGGAGCAGGTCTACGCCGGTATCTGCGTGCGTATGGCTATCCTGTATCTGCTGCTTGGAGGTGCCGATAATGGCCTTGCTTCTTAAGAATGCCCACGTCGTCGACCCGTCCGTCGAGCTTGACGGTGTCGTTGACGTCCTGATTGACGGCGACAAGATCGCCGAGGTCGGCGAGAATCTCGCCGTCGAGGGAGCCGAGGTCCGCGACCTTTCCGGCAAGTACCTCGTCCCCGGCCTGGTTGATATGCACGTTCACCTTCGCGAGCCCGGCTATGAGGTCAAAGAGGACATCGAGAGCGGCACCCGCGCAGCTGCCAAGGGCGGCTTCACCGGCGTGTGCGCCATGCCCAACACCGATCCCGTCACCGATAACGGCACCGTCGTGGAGTTCGTCAAGTCCCGCGCTGCCGAGGTCGGTCACTGCCGCGTCTATCCGTCGGGCGCCATGACCCGCGGCCTTAAGGGCGAGGCCATGTCCGAGATGGGCGATATGGTCGCCCACGGCGCCGTCGCCTTTACCGACGACGGTCGCGGCGTGCAGGGCGCGGGCATGCTCCGTCGCTGCATGGACTACGGCAAGATGTTCGGCAAGGTCTTTATGAGCCACTGCCAGGACGAGGACCTGGTCGGCCACGGCCAGATCAACGAGGGCAAGGTCTCGACCCGTCTGGCTCTCGAGGGCTGGCCGGCTGCCGGCGAGGAGCTCCAGATCGCCCGCGACATCGAGATCGCCAAGCTGACCGGTGCCAAGCTGCACATCCAGCACATCTCCACCGCCCATGGCCTGGAGATCGTGCGTGCCGGCAAGGCCGCCGGCGTTCAGGTTACCTGCGAGGCCACCCCGCACCACATGTTCCTGACCGAGAACGACCTGGACGAGACCTACAACACCTCGCTCAAGGTCAACCCGCCGCTGCGCACCGACGAGGACGCCGAGGCTATCCGTCAGGGTGTCATCGACGGCACCGTCGACGTTATCGTCACCGATCACGCTCCCCACACCCCGTGGGAGAAGGCCCGCGAGTTCGAGCTTGCGCCCTTTGGCATGATCGGCCTCGAGACCTCGCTGTCGCTCGTGCTCACCGAGCTGGTCAACACGGGCAAGATGGGCGTGGGCCGCATGGTCGAGCTCATGGCCATCAAGCCGCGTGAGATCCTGGGCCTCGACCAGGTTCAGGTCAAGGCGGGTTCCGTTGCCGACCTGACCGTGTTCGACGCGTCCGCTACCTGGACGGTCGGCGAGGACGGCTACGAGTCGCGTGCTGAGAACTCCGGTTTTGCCGGCCGCACGCTCACCGGTCGTGCCACCGATGTGTTTGTCGGCGGTAAGCAGACGCTCGCCGACGGCTGCATCTGCTAGCATAGCCTTATCGCTTTTGTGCGCGGTGCCCTTGCGGTGCCGCGCTTTCTGTTCGTTTGGACCATGCAACCGCATGGGGGATTGGAGCGTCTATGCCCACACCTTCCACTGCACGCATGCACGACTTCGAGGTCGTCTCGAACCGGGAGATTGCCGACGGCATCTTCTCGCTCGTCATCTCGGCCCCCAAGCTTGCAAGTGCGCTCAAGCCCGGTCAGTTTGTGAACATCGCCGTACCCGGCGATGCGTCCTCGCTGCTTCGCGTGCCCTTGAGCTACTACCGCGCCGACGCCGAGGCCGGCACCGTCGAGCTGTGGTACGCCGTCGTGGGCGACGATACCCGTCGTTTGTCCCAGATGGGCCCTGGCTCCACCTCTAACCTGCTGGGCCCCGGTGGCCGTGGCTGGATGGTACCCGAGGACACCAGGAAGGCATTGCTTGTCGCCGGCGGCATCGGTGTTCCGCCCGTGCTGTGCCTTGCCGGCATGCTTGCCGAGCAGGGTGTGGCCGTCGACGTGTGCCTGGGCTTTGGCACCGCTTCCAAGGCCGTGGGTGTCGATGAGTTCCGCGCGCTGGGCGCCACGGTTAACGTATGCACCGATGATGGCACGCTGGGAACGCACGTTTTTTGCACCGACCCGGCAGCCGAGCTGCTCGGCGAGGGCGGCTACGACTATGTGGCCAGCTGCGGCCCCGCTGTCATGATGAAGAAAGTCGCCGCCGCTGCCGCCGAGGCCGGTGCGTACTGCGAGGTGTCGCTTGAGCGCATGATGAGCTGTGGCTTTGGCGCCTGCAACACCTGCAATGTCGAGACGGTCGACGGTATGAAGGGCGCTTGCATGTGCGGCCCCGTGTTCGATGCTTCCAAGGTGGTGGTCTTCTAGTGGGTACCGTGAACATGGCCGTCGATTTCGGCGGCGTCAAGATGCAGAACCCCATCAACACCGCAGCCGGTACCTTTGGCTACGGTTGGCAGTTCCAGAACTTCTTTGATGTTTCCCAGCTGGGCGCCATCACCACCAAGGGTTGCGCTGCCGAGCCCTGGCCCGGCAACCCCGCGCCCCGTATGGCCGAGATTCCCGGCGGTATGATCAACTCCGTGGGCCTTCAGAACCCCGGCGTGGCCGCTTTTGCCCGCGAGTCCGGTCCGTGGCTCGAACAGCTGTCCAAGGACGGCTGTCAGGTCATCTGTCAGGTTGCCGGCCACTCCGTCGAGGAGTTTGTCCGCGCGCTCGAGATGTATGTCGAGCTGTGCCCCTGGGCTGCCGGCTACGAGATCAACGTGAGCTGCCCTAATATCGCCGCCGGCGGTGCCGCCATGGGCTCCACGCCCGAGGGCGCCTCTTCCGTTATGGCTGCCTGCCGCAAGGTGACCGATAAGCCGCTGTTCGTAAAGATGGCGCCGGTCAACGTCGCCGAGATCGCCAAGGCCCTCGAGGCTGCCGGCGCCGACGGCCTTTCGGTCATCAACTCCATTCAGGGCATGGCCATCGACGTCCATACCCGCAAGTCCCGCGTGGCCAAGCCCAAGGGCGGCCTTTCGGGCCCGCTGTGCCACCACATCGCCGTGCGCATGGTCTGGGAGGTTGCCCAGGCCGTCGATATCCCCATCAACGGCGTCGGCGGTGTCATGACCGGCGAGGATGCGGCCGAGTTTATCTTGGCCGGCGCCACCTGCGTGTCGGTCGGCATGGCCAACTTCGTCGATCCGTGCGCTTCGATTAAGATCGCGCACGAGCTCGAGGCCTGGGCGGAGTCCCAGGGCGTGAAGGACATCAACGAGCTGGTAGGTGCTTTCGAATGCTAGAAAACGATGCCCGCGACCGCGTTATCGTCGCCCTCGACTGCGACCGTGAGCGTGCGCTCGAGCTCGCCCACGAGCTTTCTGGTCATGCCGCCTGGCTTAAGGTCGGCATGACGCTCTATTACGCCGAGGGCCCCGAGATCGTCAAGACGTTCAAGGACCTGGGCTTTAAGGTCTTCCTCGACCTCAAGTTCCATGACATTCCGCATCAGGTGCGCGGTGCCGCCCGTTCGGCCTCGCTTGCCGGTGCCGACCTGCTCTCGGTCCACGGCCTGGGTTCTGGCGCCATGCTCGCTGCGTGCCGTGAGGGTGCCGAGGAGGCGCGCGAGGACCGCGCCAAGCTCGTCGCCATCACCGTGCTCACGAGCATGAACCAGGATTCGCTGGCTGAGATCGGCGTCGAGTCGCCCGTGGCCGAGGAAGCCGCCCGTCTGGCAAAGCTTGCCCAGGCCAACGGTATCGACGGCATCGTGTGCTCGCCGATGGAGGCCCATGACATGCGCGAACTGCTCGGCCCCGACGCGCTGATCGTGACTCCGGGCGTGCGTCCAGTGGGTGCCGCCCTTGGTGACCAGTCCCGTGTGGCGACGCCCTCCCAGGCTATCGAGCGCGGCGCGAGCCATATCGTGGTGGGCCGACCCATCACCGGTGCCGACGACCCGGTTGCCGCCTTTGACGCTATCGTTGCCGAGCTGGTCGAAAACGTCGCCTAAAAGATTCCCTCAAGTCACCACTTTTGGGTCTCATTAGCACAAATTTGCCCCTGTGCCTGCGAAAACTTTCCCATCCTTTGTGTGGAATCGCAGGTCAGGGGCTCAACTTTGACCTCCGTATATTGCACTTTTCGTAGGTATCGTCTAACCTATGGTGCCGTCGATTGGGCATTTAGTGCGTTTGACGTGCTAAAATGCCAATTATTGCATTAGATATAACCCAACTATTTGGAGGTTCGAATGGCACTCCCTCAGCTTACCGACGAGCAGCGCAAGCAGGCTCTTGAGAAGGCTGCCGCCGCACGTCACGCCCGCGCTGAGCTTCGCGAGCAGATTAAGAAGGGCGAGAAGTCCCTCGAGTCCGTGCTCAACTCCGATGACCCCATCGCTTCCCGCATGAAGGTTTCCACCCTCATCGAGTCTCTCCCCGGTTATGGCAAGGCTAAGGCCGCCAAGATCATGGAGGAGCTCGGCATCTCCGCTACCCGTCGCGTCCAGGGCCTCGGCGTCCGTCAGCGCGAGCAGCTCCTCGAGCAGCTGACCAAATAAGTGAGCGCTCAGGATTCAAAGCTCTTTGTGATTTCTGGACCGTCAGGTGCAGGCAAGGGCACGCTCGTCACTCGTGTGCGCGAGCGTCGCTCGAACCTGGGCCTGACGGTTTCGGCTACCACGCGAGCACCACGCAAAGGTGAGGTCGACGGCGTCAATTACTTTTTCCTGACGCGCGAGGAGTTCGACCGCCGCGTGGCAAACGGTGAGTTTGTTGAGTGGGCCGAGGTCCACGGCAACTGCTACGGCACGTTGGTGAGCGAGGTTACATCCAAGCTCGCCTCTGGCTCGTCTCTGATCTTGGAGATCGATGTCCAGGGAGCCCTGCAGGTCAAGGAGCGTTTCCCCGAGGCCGTGTTGATCTTTATCAAGCCGCCTTCGCTCGAGGTGCTTCGCGATCGCCTAGTCGGTCGCGGTACCGAGACGCCCGAGACGATCGAGCTGCGTATGGCTAACGCCGCCGATGAACTTGCCCTTGCCGACCGCTACGACGACGTCGTGGTGAATGACGATCTCGACCGCGCGACCGATGAGCTCGTTCGCGTTCTCGATATGCATGAAAGGATCTGAGGTCCGTGTCCGTTGTAAAGCCTTGCATTGACGATCTTCTGGAGAAGACCGATCACAACCGCTTCCTGCTCGCCTCGCTTGCCTCCAAGCGCGCTTGCGACATTAACAGCATGCTGCGTGGCCAGCACAACCGCGTGCTCGCCGTCCAGGATGTCGACGACATCACCATTGCGCTCTCCGGCGCCGATACCATCTCGATGGCTATGGACGAGATCGTCGACGGTGATATCTCCTACGACGAGGCCCGTTACGAGAAGGCGCTCGGCCACAAGGTCGCTGAAGCCTAAATGGCAGCTCGCGTCTGCCTGGTCCACTATCACGAGGTTGGACTGAAGGGCAAGAACCGCGCACATTTTGAGCATATCCTCATGGATAACATCAAGGCGGCCTTGGCCGCCTTTTCCGTGAATGCCGTGTCTCGAATTTCCGGTTATATCCTCGTGACCTTTAACGAGCATCAGGCCGACGAGGCGGCGCGCGTCATTCGCACCGTCCCCGGCGTTGCCCGCGTGTCCCTGGCATATCACACGAACCGCGACCCGCAGGAATACTGCGCCGCCGCCGTGAAGGCGCTGCGCGAGTTTGGTCCCTTTGAGTCGTTTAAGGTGCATGCCAAGCGCTCTAACACCGACTACGAGCTCACCTCGATTGATATCAATCGCCAGGTGGGCGAGGTACTGTGCGAGGCGTTTCCCGATAAAAAGGTCCAGATGCACGACCCCGACGCGATGGTGCACGTGCTGGTGGTCCAGGGTAGCGTTTACGTGTACGCACGCTCCGAGCGCGGCGTGGGCGGTCTGCCGGTGGGTTCTGCCGGCAAGGTCGTGACGCTTCTGTCGTCGGGCATCGATTCTCCGGTGGCGACCTGGATGCTCGCGCGTCGCGGCGCGGTGTGCGTGCCGATACATTTCTCCGGCCGTCCGCAGACGCCCGATACGAGCGAGTATTTGGTGCAGGACATCATCCGTGCGCTTGAGCCGGGCGTTCAGATTGGCCGTCTGTACGTGGTGCCGTTTGGCGACTGCCAGCGCGAGATCTCGGTTACCTGCCCCAGCAACCTGCGCGTGATCATGTACCGTCGCATTATGTATTCGGTTGCCGAGCGCATTGCGCATATCGAGGGCGCCAAGGCTATCGTGACCGGTGAATCACTCGGTCAGGTTGCTTCCCAGACGCTTGAGAACATCATGGCCGTCAACGAGGCCGTCAAGATCCCCGTGTTCCGTCCGCTCATTGGTTCTGATAAGCAGGAGATCATCGCGCGTGCCCAGGAGATCGGCACGTTTGATATCTCGACCGAGGCGGCTCCCGATTGCTGCACGCTGTTTATGCCGCGCCGTCCCGAGACGCACGCTAAACTCGATGCCGTGCATGAGGCGTGGGAGCTGTTCGATCACGAGGAGATGATTGAGCGTTTGCTCAAACAGACTGAGTACATCGACTTCGAGAGCAACACGTATAAGGCCCCTAAGACCTTAAAACGCAAGCATTCCGAGCTCGCTCCACGTGAGATTTACCAAGATCACGAATAATGTTGTGTATAGACCGGCGGTGATTTTGCATCGTCGGTCTTTTTCTATCTGGGCATTAGGCGATAAACGGTTCATTTGTCGACGTGTGCCTGAATAAATGGACACTTTTCCGCAAGGTTTTGGTCAGCTTTTGGTTTGACCGCGAAAACCGGTGTGGACGTGCGGAGGCTGCGGCGTTCGTTTCCTGACACGATGGTGTTGGGAGGTGTTTGCTATGGCGCAGCGCGAGCAACACGAACGGGTTAAACGGATGGACCGCTGGGCAGAAAAGCTGCTCGGCCATAAGGCGGTGGTCGTGGCGATTCTGGTTGTCATTGCCGTCGCGAGCGGCTTGGCGATGGCAAGTTTTAATAGCCGCTCCAGCGGCGTGTCGTTTGAGCGTAGTGATGAGGCGAGCGCCTCGGAAGTACGCGGGGCCGGGGATGCGTCACCTGACGATGCCGATGAATCGTCGATCAAGAGTTCTTCTGCTGCCGAGGTGTACGTCGATGTTGATGGCGCTGTTGCGAGGCCTGGCGTGTACCGGCTCAAAGACGGAGCGCGGGTATCCCAGGCAATCGATGCCGCCGGAGGGCTTACGGCCGAGGCGGATGTGACGGGTCTTAACCGTGCGTCCAAGATCACCGATGGTCAAAAGATCTATGTGCCGACGGTAGGGGAGCAACAAACGGCTGCGGCCGTCGGCGGCGCCGAAAGCAGCGCTTCCACGACCCCTGGTACAGGGTCTTCGTCGGGACTTGTGAATATCAATACGGCAAGTGCGGCGGAGCTGCAGACGCTTTCGGGCATCGGGCCTTCTATGGCCCAGTCAATTATCGACGAACGGACGCAAAACGGGGCCTTTGCCTCGGTCGATGACCTTATGCGCGTATCGGGGATCGGTGAGAAGAAACTCGCCAAAATTAAAGATTGCATCTGCGTATGAGTGCGACCGAGCGCGAGCATGTGATGCCACCGCGCCCATTGATGCCGTGGACGATAGCCCTTTGTGCCGGCTTGTGTGCGAGCTGTGGGTTAGTGCTTAACATGGCGGCCGATGCGCTGCTGGGAGAGCGGGCGGCGCCCGTCACATTGCTTATGGCCATTCCCGTTGCGGCAGCAGGGTGCATCGTATTGGCTCGGTCCTGCATGCGCCTTGTGCGGTGGAGGCGATGGCTGTATGCCGCGGCCCTCGGCCTCGTGGCGGGAGCGGTCGTGTCCGCGGGTTGGGCGATAGGGGCGCTGCGCGCTTCGAGGGCGTTGGATAATCGGGCTGCGAGCAGTCTCGAGTTTGTTGTGTACGGCGACCCGTCCATCAATGACGGTGCGTACTCCTATACCTGTGATGCGTATGCGGGCGAAAAGCGTTTGGGTCAGGTACGGCTGTCGTGTGATCGCGAGCTTGGCGCCGGTTCGCATGTACGTGCTATCGGTCGAATTTCGCGCTTTGAGAATGATGCGTATGGGCGCTCACGCGTGCTTCGGGGCGAGCTTCGAAAGGTTAAAGTCGTCCGGTTGGTATCGATCGACGAGGGCCCTCCAGGCCCGTTGTCTTGGCTTCGAAACGAGCTCCTTGCCGTTATCGCGCCCGCGACCGATCCAGCGCGCTCGCTCATTGCCGGCGTTGTCTGCGGACGCTCGGCCGAGCTGCGTGCCCAGCCGGCGGGCGATTGGTTTTCGGTAACGGGCACCGCACATCTTATCGCTGTCTCGGGTAGTCATCTTGCCATCGTGGGGTTTGTGATTGAGAGCGCCCTGCAACAGACACACCTCTCTCGTGGGCTGCAGCGGGGGCTGTTGGTGCTGGCCCTCGCTGCCTATGCCGTTTTTACTGGCGCTTCTCCCTCGGCCGTGCGCGCGTGCTGCATGGTGGCGGCGGCGCTTGTCGCCAACAGCGCCGGACGTCGTCGGCATGGCCTCTCGGCTCTGTTCGTCACTATGGCAATCTTTGTGTTGCTGCGTCCGACGGTATTGTTCGAAATGGGTTTTCAGCTTTCGTGCGTCAGTGTTTTTGCCATCCTTTGTTTTTGCCCCTACGCCACCTACGCCTTGGGCGAGCTGGGCATGCCATCGGGTGTCGCCAGCGTTTTGTCTGTCACGCTGTGCTCGCAGCTGGCGACACTTCCCGTTACGATTCCCGCATTTGAGACGTTTTCGCTCATTGCCCCACTTGCAAATGCCGTGATCGGTCCGGTGATAAGCGTGCTGCTCGCTGTATCGGTTGTGCTGGTGCCCTGCTCGCTTGTGCCGCTGCTGCGTCACGGGGCGCTCGTGGTGCCCATGATTGTCGCCCGCTGTGCGCTGTTCTTTGAACAGCTCTTTGCTGCCGTTCCGGGCGCATCCGTAAGCGTGCCGCCCGATACGCCCTTGGTATATGTGGTGCCGTTCGCGCTGGTGGCCATCTTGGTCTGGTGGCCACGCCCCCGCGCGCGGAGCATGGCAGCGGGGCTGCTGTGTTTAATGCTCGCAGCGGGTGTTCCGTATGTCTATTGGGATCGATGTGCGCCGCCTTCGGTAACGGTCCTCGATGTTGGCCAGGCCGATGCGATTCTGGTTCGTCAGGGTGGCGCCGTGGCACTCGTCGACTGTGGGCTCGATGACCGCGTGGTGTCGGCGTTGGTTCGCAATAACGTCCACCATATCGACGCCGTCTTCGTGACGCATTGGGATGAAGACCATTGGGGCGGTCTTCCCGACGTACTCGATCGTTTTTCGGTTGGAACCATTGCAGTCGCGGCCGATGCACTTGACGGCGCGCCTACTGAGGTCCTGAATCGCCCGGGTGTAACGTATCGGCAGGTGGCTCGCGGAGACACGGTCGATATCGGCGCATTTCGGGCTCGTGTGATGTGGCCGTTTGACACGGTGGATGGCGAGGGCAATGAGGACTCTCTTGTTTTGCTGCTCTCCTACGCTCGGGAAGGCAAGAGCCTGCGCGTGCTCCTTACTGGTGACGCCGAGCTCGATCAGGAGCGCGAGTTTGTACAGGAGGTGGGAGATATCGATGTGCTCAAGCTGGGGCATCATGGCTCAAAAGTTTCCGTCGACACAGACCTGCTGGGCACGCTTAAGCCCGAGTTCTCTATCGCGAGCGCCGGCGAGGGGAATCGTTACGGCCATCCGTCGGATGCCTGCATCGATGCAGTTAAGGAAGCGGGTGGTGCGTTCGCATGCACCATCGAACACGGCGACATTACCGTCACGCCGACCGCGAAGGGCTTTGCCATGCGATGCCAGCGACCGTGATGCCGTCGTTGGCGCGGGACCAACCCCTGGGCTAAAATGGCACGGTACAAACATGAGAGCCTGCGAGAGGGGAGCGCAATGTCCGAAACCGGTCTGCTGCCGGCATATCTGATCGTCGGTAGCGATGGGGTCAAGCGCGACCACGCCGTCTCGCGTATGAAAGCTCGCTTGGAAAAGTCGGGTATGGTTGAGTTCAACCTCGATGAACGCGACATGACGAAAGATCCCGATATCGAGTCGATCATCGGCTCGCTCAATACCTTTCCCATGGGCAGCGAGTTTCGCCTGGTGATCCTCGACGGCTGCTCCAAGCTTGCCAAGGCGGTCTCGGAACCGCTTGTCGAGTACCTCGCAAGTCCCAGCCCCACGACGGTCTGTCTCATTATTGCCGACTCACTTGCCAAGAATACGCGCCTGTATAAGGCAATCGCCAAGATTGACAAGAAGGCCGTGATCGACTGTTCGGGCACCAAGCGCTGGGAGCTCCCGCGCCGCGTGCAGCAGATGGCGACGCAGCACGGAAAGTCCATCTCTACGGCCGCCGCCGAGGAGCTCGTTTCGCGCTCGGGCGAGAACACTCGTATGCTCGATAACGACTTGGCCAAGCTTGCCCAGATGGTCGAGGCGCCACAAATTGAGCTTGCCGATGTAGAGCGCTGGATCGTGCGCACGGCCGAAGTTCAGCCCTGGGACTTTCTCAATGCGGTCTCGGCCCGTGACATGCGCCGCTCGCTTGAGCTCTTCAATCTACTGCCCGCCAAGAGCTATGTGTGGACCTACACGCTGCTGTGCGGGCGCATTCGCGAGCTTATCGTCGCCAAGGCACTCGATGCGCGTGGACAGGGTCGTGAGCTGGCCGCGACGCTCAAGCTTCAGGCCTGGCAGGTCAAAAATCACCTTACCTGGGCGCGTCGTTTTTCGATGACCGAGCTCGTTGCCGCGCTCGAGGGTGCCGTCGATGTGGAGCTCGCGCTCAAGGGTTCGGCTGATTCGGAGACCGCGCTTTTGCTCTGGATTACGAACATCTTGAGAAAATCGTGATGATACCTGCCTATTTGACAAATTCGTTCTATCCCTTTGTGGGGGAGCGTGCTATAGTAGGCGCTTGCATGACCTCACCGTGTCTCAGAGGTGTCATACATTTTTTGCAAGGAACTCGAAAGGAACTCCAGAAGTGGCAAACATCAAGTCTCAGAAGAAGCGTATCCGCACCAATGAGGCAGCTCGCATGCGTAACAAGGCTGTCAAGTCCGAGCTCAAGACGCTGACCAAGCACGTCCAGTCCGCCGTCGCCGAGGGCGACGCCGAGAAGGCCCAGGCTGCCCTCAAGACCGTCACCAAGCGTCTCGACATGGCTGCCGCCAAGCATGTTATCCACAAGAACCAGGCTTCTAACCGCAAGTCCGGTCTTGCCAAGCTCGTGAACAGCATCAACGCCTAAGTTGTAAATTTCACACCACACAGATTACGCGCATAAATGGAGCCTGTTTTATGGAACAGGCTCCATTTTTTGTACCGCTCGGGTAAGATAGTCCGCATGAATACTTCAATTGACATTTCCCACATCCGCAACTTCTCGATCGTTGCGCACATCGACCATGGCAAGTCCACGATCAGTGACCGCATCCTCGAGCTCACCCATACCGTCGACGAGCGCGACATGGAGTCACAGCTGCTCGACACCATGGATATCGAGCGCGAGCGCGGCATCACGATCAAGTCCAACGCCGTTCGCGTCTCCTACGACGCCGACGATGGCGAGACGTATCAGTTCAACCTGATCGATACGCCGGGCCACGTGGACTTTACCTATGAGGTCTCGCGTTCGCTGGCCGCCTGTGAGGGCGCGGTGCTCGTCGTCGACGCCACGCAGGGCGTCGAGGCGCAGACCGTCTCCAACGCGACGCTCGCCATGAACGCCAACCTGGATATCGTGCCCGCTATCAACAAGATCGACCTGCCCTCGGCGCACCCCGACGAGGTCAAGACCGAGATCGAGGACGACCTGGCGATCCCTGCCGACGATGCCGTATGCGTATCGGGCAAGACCGGCGAGGGCATCCACGATCTGCTGGAGTCCATCGTCTTTTTGATCTCTCCGCCCAAGGGCGATGCGAACGCGCCACTTAAGGCGCTCATCCTGGACTCGTATTTTGATGAGTACCGCGGCGTCGTTGCCACGGTCCGTGTCTTTGACGGTTCCATTAAAAAGGGCGATACCCTGCGCATGATGCAGGCCAAGGGCGACTTTTTGGTCGATGGCGTGGGCGTCAAGCGTCCCGCCGAGACCCCGGTCGATGCGCTGACGGTCGGCGAGGTGGGCTACGTGGTCACGGGCCTGAAGGACCCCGAGGCCGTTCGCGTGGGCGATACCCTTACGTGGGCGTCGAATCCCTGTCCCGAGCCGCTTCCCGGCTACCGCGAGGCCAAGCCCATGGTCTACACGGGCCTGTTCCCAATTGACAACAAGGATTACGAGAATCTGCGCGACGCTCTCGATAAGCTGCATGTCAACGACCCGTCGTTGGTGTGGGAGCCCGAGACCTCGGTGGCGCTCGGCTTTGGCTTCCGCGTGGGCTTCTTAGGCCTGCTGCATATGGAAGTCGTCAAGGAGCGCCTGGAGCGCGAGTTTAACCTTGACCTCATTGCTACGAGCCCTTCGGTGGACTATCACGTCTATAAAACCGACGGCGAGATGATTGATGTTCGCAGCCCGCAGGATCTGCCCGAGGCTACGCGCATCGAGCGCATCGAGGAGCCCTACCTCAAGGCCAAGATTATCTGCCCGCCCGAGTATACGGGCGCCGTCATGCAGCTCGCTATCGAGCACCGCGGCATTACGACCGACATGATCCATCTCACGAGCAAATCGGTCGAGATGCGCTTTGATATGCCGCTTGCCGAGCTCATCCTGGACTTCTTTGACCAGCTCAAGAGCCGTACCAAGGGCTATGCCTCGCTCGACTACGAGTTCAACGAGTACCGTCCCTCCGAGCTCGTTAAGCTCGATATTTTGCTTTCGGGCGACGAGGTGGACGCGCTTTCGTTTATCGTGCACAAGGACAAAGCCTATGGCCTGGCCCGCGGCCTGTGTGACAAGCTCAAGGAAATCATCCCGCGCCAGCTGTTCGAGGTGCCTATTCAGGGCGCCATCGGCAACAAGATCATCGCCCGCTCTACCGTCAAGGCGCGCCGCAAGGACGTGCTGGCTAAGTGTTACGGCGGCGATATCTCGCGTAAGCGCAAGCTGCTCGAGAAGCAGAAAGAGGGCAAGAAGCGCATGAAGGCCATCGGTTCGGTTGAGGTCCCGCAGGAGGCCTTTATGGCGATCCTCAAGGTGGACGAGTAGGTCCATGGCGCTTTCTGAATACAGTACGCGGCTGCTGGGTGCCTATGCCGAGCAGCCGTTCCTTATGGCTCCTATGGCCGGCGTGACCGATCCCGCCTATCGCATCATGTGCCGCCGCCGCGGTGCCCATCTTGCCTACAGCGAGATGGTAAGCGTCGCAGGCCTAGCCTATGCCAGCAATAAGACCTGGCGCCTGGTGCTGCCGGCCGATGAGGAACAGCAAATCTGCGTGCAGCTCTTTGGCTCCAAGCCCGATCAGTTTGCGAGCGCTGTCGCTGCCGTCGAGGAACGTGTGGGCGATCGCCTGTCGCTGATCGACATCAACATGGCCTGCCCGGCTCGCAAGGTCGTTACCAAGGGCGAGGGCTCGGCGCTTATGCGCACGCCCGACCTGGCCGAGAAGATCGTCGAGGCGGCGGTGGGCGCGGCGCACGTGCCCGTGACCGTCAAGATTCGCAAGGGCTTTTACGCCGAAGACCGCAATGCCGCGACGTTTGCCCAGATGCTCGAGGGGGCAGGGGCCGCTGCGGTGGCGGTACATGGTCGCTGTGCCACGCAGCTCTATACGGGCCAGGCCGATTGGTCGGTCGTCGATGAGGTGGCCGACGCCGTCGAGATTCCCGTGATTGGTTCGGGCGACGTGTTCTGCGCCGAGGATGCCGCGGAGCATCTGCGCAACTCCGGCGCCAGCGCCGTGTTCATCGCGCGCGGTATCTATGGCAATCCCTGGGTGTTCGGCGATGCCCGCGCCCTTGCGCTCGATGGCATACCGGTGTCGGTGCGCAGCTCCGTCGAGCGCCTGGATGCCCTGCGCGAGCACCTGACGCTCACGCACGAGCTGTTGCCGCTCATGTCGCGTGCACGTACGTACGCGAGCTGGTATCTAAAGGGCATGCCCCATGCTGCGGCCTGGCGCGCCCAGGTGGTGCGTTGCTCCACATACGAGGAGTTCATGGCATTGGTCGATGATATCGAGCGCGATGTGGTGGCCTGCGAGGCCGCACTTGCCGCCGGCGAGTCGGTGCCCGCTCTTCCGCTGGAGGCCTAACGGTGGCCGTTACCGCGCTGTACGTGCATGTGCCGTTTTGCGCCCAAAAGTGCCGGTACTGCGACTTTGACTCGCGCAGTATTGCTCCGTGCGACCTGAGCGCTGCGCTCGATACTTATTTTGGGCAGCTGTATGCGCGCCTCGATGGCTTTGGCGACGCAGGCGCGCTTGCACAGATCCGCACCGTCTATGTTGGCGGCGGCACGCCGTCGCTGGCGGGGGAGCGTCTGGTAGAACTTGCCCGGCGTATCTCTGCGTGGTGTAAGCCCGTTGAGTTTACCTGCGAGGCCAATCCCGAGTCGTTGACTTCGCAGCTCGCCGCGGCGCTTGCCGGGGTGGGCGTCACGCGCATTTCTCTGGGAGTTCAGACCCTCGACAACGCCGAGCTTGCCGCGATTGGCCGTATCCACGATTCGCACCGCGCCCTTGCAGCCATCGCCGCGGTTAAGGACGCTGGGCTCGATGTGTCCTGCGACCTGATGTGCGGACTTCCCGGGCAGACCGCCGTAAGCTGGCAGCGCACGCTCGATGGCGTACTGGCGGTGGAACCGCATCATGTATCGGTGTACCCGCTCACGCTCGAGGAAGGCACGCCGCTCTACCGTATGGCGTGTCACGACGAGTCGCTCGAGCCCGACGAGGATTTTCAGGCTGCATGCATGGATGTGGCGCGTGAGCGCCTGGGTACGGCCGGCTATCACCCGTATGAGGTGGCAAGCTACGCGCTCGACTGCCATGAGTGTGACCACAACATTGCCTATTGGACCGGACAGGGCTATCTGGGCTTGGGTCGCTCTGCCGCCGGTATGCTCGACGCCGAGGATTTCGATCGCCTGGCCGGGTTGTTTCCCGACGTGCCTGCTCGCGGCGATGCGTATCGCGTGCGCTTGGTGCAACGCGACGATGCCGCGATGACGTTTGATGCCGAGTATCTGTCGCAGCGCGAGGCTGCGGCCGAGGATTTGATGCTCGCCTGCCGCATGACGCGTGGCATTGGGCCCGATCTGTTGGTTCGCTCGGCAAGCGTGATCGCTGCAGACGAGCTGGCGGCGGCCTGTGACCGTGCGCTCGAGTTGGGTCTTGCCACTTGGGTGCCCGATTATGTCGAGGGGCATGCGGGGTGCGTCGCCTCGAAAGACGTTATCGCAGGTCGTGCCCACGCCCGTTTAGCGCCCACCCACTTGGGCTGGCTCGATGGAAATGTTCTGTTCGAGCTGTTTTGGGGTCTAGCTTAGGCCGCTCGGGTAGAATTACCGCAATATATACGCTGCTGTGAGCAGGAGGTTGCCGCGCATGGCGACGATGAACGAAAAAGATTACTACGAGATTTTGGGTGTCTCCAAGGACGCCACCTCGCGTGATATACAGAAGGCCTTCCAGCAAAAGGCCCGCAAGCTCCATCCGGACGTCAACAAAGAACCTGATGCCGAGGAAAAGTTTAAAGAGGTTTCCGAGGCCTACGCCGTGCTTTCGGACGAGCAGAAGCGTGCGCGCTACGACGCCATGCGCTCGGGCAACCCCTTCGCCGGCGCTCCTACGGCTTCGCCCTATGGCGGCGGCTACGCCGGCAGCGCAGGCTATGGCAATCCCTTTGAGGGCGGCTTTCCCTTTGGTGGCGCCTGGGGCCAGCCGCGTCGCGGGCAGGCTGCCTATAATCCCGAGAACGGCGCCAACGTGGTCGTCGATATCAAGCTCGACGCCAAGGAGGCCAAGGGCGGTGCCCGCAAGACCGTCCGCTATACGCGCTTCGATACCTGTGGCCACTGTGGCGGCTCGGGTTCTGTTTCGTCCGAGCATGCACATACCTGTCCGAGCTGCGGTGGTCGCGGCCACATCGATGTCGACCTGTCCTTCCTGTTCGGTGCCGGCACGTTTCAGTCGGTCTGCCCCGAGTGCGGCGGTTCCGGTAAGGTCGTCGCCGACCCCTGCCCCGATTGCGGCGGCAGCGGCCGTGTCCGTGTGACCTCCGAGCAGACGATTGAGTTTCCTGCCGGTACGCACGATGGCGACGAGGTCCGTATTGGCGGTATGGGTCACGCCGGCACCAACGGTGCCTCGGGTGGCGATCTGGTCGGTCGCGCCCATGTTGAGGCCGAGCGTCTGGAAGGCAAGGCTCGTACCGGTTTTTACCTGATGGGCATCGTGGCGCCATTTTTGGTGCTGTCGGCCATCTCGGGTGTGTTCTCGGCCTTTGCCGTGATGTGCTTTATTCCGTTTGCCATGGGCCTGTTCATGGTGCTCTCGGACGGCGTGCTGCATCGCAGCCTGCTGTGGTGGAAGCGCGGCGCGATGCAGTTTGTCAACGGTTTTGCCAACGGATTTATGTTTGCGCTCGTGTCGGTTTGGTTTGCGAGCTGCTCGCAGCGTGCCATGCTTTCGCCCTACGCAATGCAATAACATCAAACCCTCTGTTTGCGGCCGGCCCAGCTTGGGTATAGGACGCACTGTGACAATAATGAAAGTCGGAAGGATTCGGTCGTGTCCGAAAATAGGGATTACTACGAGGTGCTTGGCGTCGACAAGGATGCCGACGCGCGGACGATTAAGCGCGCGTTTCTAAAGAAGGCCCGTACCGTACACCCGGACGTTTCGGACGACCCCGAGGCCGAGGCCAAGTTCAAAGAGCTCAACGAGGCATATTCCGTTCTTTCCGACGATCAGAAGCGTGCTAACTACGACCGTTACGGCACTGCCGAAGGCCCTGGTGGTTCGGGCTACGTCGACATTAACGATATTTTTGGCGGCATGGGTATGGACGACCTCTTTTCGTCGTTCTTTGGTGGCGGTGCCGGCGGTGGCGCCCGAAATCGTCGTGAGCGTCGTCGCGGCCGCGATATGGCCATCTCCCTTTCGGTGACCCTTGAGGAGGCGGCACTCGGTTGCAAAAAGACAATCAGCTATGACCGCCTTGCTCCCTGCGAGGATTGCAACGGCACCGGTAGGGCCGAGGGCGCACAGGAAAAGCAGTGCAGCCGCTGCCACGGCACGGGCTATGTCACGACGGTCCAGCGCTCGTTCCTGGGCCAGGTTCAGTCCTCTTCGCCTTGCCCCGACTGCCATGGCGAGGGCACGGTCATCGATCATCCCTGCGAGACCTGCGACGGTCAGGGTCGTACGCCTTCGCACGAAAAGATCGACATCGATATTCCCGCCGGTGTTTCGACCGGTCGCCAGCTGCGCGTGAGTGGTTTTGGCGAGGCCGGCCTTCGCGGCGAGCCCTCGGGCGACCTGATCGTCAACGTGCGTGTCGCCGATCATGAGCGTTTTAAGCGTAATGGCGATGATCTGTACTTGGTGAGCGATATCTCGATTGCGCAGGCCGCGCTCGGCTTCGAGATCGAGGTCGAGGGCATTATGCCCGATGAGGTCGTCAAGGTGTGCGTCCCCGCCGGCACACAGTACGGTGACACCGTGAGCGTCAACAATTACGGCATGCCGCGTATCGGCGGTGGCGGTTCGCGTGGCCGTCTTATCGTTCAGGTGCGCGTGGTCGTCCCCACGAACCTTTCCAACAAGCAGCGCGAGCTGCTTCGCGCCTTTGCCGACGAGATGGGCGATGACGTCGCATCCGGTAAGAAGTCGGTAACCGATCGCATCAAGAGCGCTCTCGACGACATCCTCGATTAAGGAGCCCGCGTGCTCGCACCTCATATCTCTGTCGTCAACCTCGGCTGCCGCGTCAACCGGGTTGAGTCCGACCGTATCACTGCCGATCTAATGCGCCTGGGCTTTGCGATGGTGGAGCCTCAGGATGCTGAGCTGATCGTCATTAACACCTGTGCCGTTACGGGCGAGGCTGAGGCCAAGACCCGTAAAGCCGTTCGCCATGCGCTGGCTTATCCAAACGAGCCCTATGTGGTCGTGACCGGATGCGTAGTCAATCTGCACCCCGAGGAGCTGCTGGAGCTTTCGGACCGCGTGATCGCCGAGCCGTCCAAGATCGATGTCGCCGAACGCGTCTGTGAGGTGCTGGGCGTTGAGTCCGATGACGTTCCCGCCTGCAGTGACGGCGAGGTGGTCGACGCGCTCGGTCGCTCGCGTCTGGGCGTGAAGATCCAGGACGGCTGCAACCATCGTTGCACCTATTGCATTGTATGGAAGGCCCGCGGCCCCGAGCGCTCCGTGCCGGTCGAGTCCGTACTCGAGCAGGTTCGCGAGGCCCAGGAGGCCGGCGTGCCCGAGGTAGTGCTGACGGGCGTGAACCTGGGCGCCTACGATGGCAAGAGCGCGACTGATGAACACGTCGAGATCGATGAGCTGCTCGAGGCGATCATGGAGCGCACGTCCATTCCGCATGTGCGCATTTCCTCGGTCGAGCCCATGGATATCTCCGAGTCCCTGCTTAAGGTCATGGCACGCTATCCGAAGCGCATCGCCCCGTTTTTACACCTGCCCGTGCAGTCCGGCTGCACCAGGACACTGCATCGCATGGGCCGTCCCTATAGCGCCGAGGCCTTCGAGGAGACGGTGCACATGATTCGCACCAACTTGCCTCAGGCGTCCCTTTCGTGCGATGTCATCGTCGGTTTTCCCGGCGAGACGGACGAGGAGTTTGAGGAGTCGCTGGCGCTGTGCCGCCGCGTGGGCTTTTCGCGTATGCACGTGTTCCGCTACAGCAAGCGTCCCGGTACCCTTGCTGCCGACATGCCCGACCAGGTGCCGCCCGAGGTTATGGCTGATCGCAGCCGCCGCATGCGAGCCGCGGCGCAGGAGCTCGCCATTGCCGACGCTCGCCGTCGCGTGGGAACCGTCGAGCGTGCCGTGCTCGAATATGGCGACAACCTGACGCTCGGTTCTTTCCATCATGCCCGTCTTGACGATACCCGTGGACTCACAGCCCCGTGCCTGCTCGATGTTGCTATCATCGGAGTCGATGATTCCGGCTTGGTCCATACACGCAGGGAGGTTCATGGAAGCCTCGAAGATTAGACTTACCGTTCCCGGGGGAATTGACCCTTCGCGCGTTTTGGGTGCCGGCGACGGCGTCCTTCGTGCGCTGGAGAGCTTGGTTCGCGCCCACGTGGTCGCCCGTGGCGACAGTATCGCCGTGAGCGGCGACCCGGACGAGGTCGAGCTCGTGGCGCGTTTTTTCGAGCATGCTTTTCGCGAGGCGGCCGCCGGGCGTACACTGTCTGCCGACGATGTCTCTCGCTGCCTGGTCGTCTTGCGCGATGGCGAGCACGAGGCTACGTCGCTTCGCGACGACGTGCTGCTTTCGTATCGCGGTCGCGCCATTCGCCCCAAGACGCTCGGCCAAAAGCGCTACGTGGATGCCATCCGCTCGCATACCATCACGTTTGGCCTAGGTCCTGCCGGTACCGGTAAGACTTATTTGGCCATGGCGCTCGCCGTTGCCGCGCTCAAGCGTCATGAGGTGGGCCGTCTGATCTTGACGCGTCCGGTTGTCGAGGCGGGGGAGAACCTGGGCTTTTTGCCCGGTACCCTCGAGGAAAAGATCGATCCTTACATGCGTCCGCTCTACGACGCCCTTTTTGACATGATGGATCGCGAGCGCACCGATGAGCTTATGGAGCGCGGCGTGATCGAGATCGCCCCGCTTGCCTACATGCGCGGCCGCACGCTGAGCGATGCCTTTGTGGTGCTCGACGAGGCCCAAAATACCACGCCCGAGCAGATGAAGATGTTCCTGACGCGCCTGGGCTTTAACTCCAAGTTTGTGATTACCGGTGACCTGAGTCAGCGTGACCTGGTGGGTCGTCGCGGCGGTCTTGCCGACGTCGAGCAGATTTTAGGCCGTGTCGATGATGTCGCATTTTCTCACCTCGAGCGTGCCGACGTGGTGCGCCATGCCTTGGTGGGGCGTATCGTCGAGGCATACGATGCTTATGATGATGTACGCGAGAAGCGCGTGCACGACCGAAAGGAGTCCCGTTGAGTGTATTGATCAGCAACGATGCCGAGCTCGATACGCTGCTCGACGCGCAGGAGGTAGAGCACATCTGCGAGGTCGTGCTTGCCGCCGAGGGCGTTGAGCGTGAAGTTGAGATTTCCCTTTCGTATGTCGATGAGGATGAGATGCACGAGCTCAACCACGAGTGGCGCGGTATCGACCGCACCACCGATGTCCTCTCGTTTGAATGCGACTCGGCCTTTGACGAGGATATTCCCGCCGACGAGACGCTCGAGCTCGGCGATATCATCTTGGCTCCGCAGGTCATTGCCCGTCAGGCCCCCGGCTTTGGCAATAGCCCTGCCGACGAGTGCCGCCTGATGCTCGTTCATGGCATGCTGCACCTGTTGGGGTACGACCATATCGAGGACGACGAGGCCGAGGTCATGGAGGCCCGCGAGGACGCCATCCTGCGCGATCTGGCGCTCGAGCGCGGCGAGGACCCCAAGCTGGTCCACGTCGGCCCCATCACCAACCACGCCCACGACTAGGAGCCTCCTATGATCCCCGGTTCGAACAAGGACCATCCGTCCTTCTTAAAGTCGTTCTCCTACGCCATGGAGGGCTTCGTCACCGCCGTCAAGACCGAGCGCAACATTAAGGTCATGCTCGTGGCGGGCGTGTGCACCGTCATTGCCGGCTGCATCGTGGGGCTCGACATTGCCGAGTGGGCCACGGTTATTATCTGCTGCGGCCTGGTGATTCACGGCGAGCTGTGCAATACCGCTATGGAGGCTATCGTCGACCTGGCGACCCAGGAACTTCATCCGCTGGCGAAGCGCGCCAAAGATATCGCCGCCGCCTCGGTATACGTTCTTTCCATTACCGCCGCGATCGTGGGCTTGCTTGTCTTTGCCCACGCGCTCGAATTTATTTAGAAAGGGATTTTCATGTCCGACAATATGCAGCCTATCGATGAAACTCTGGACGACGAGTCCCTGGATGCGTTGGATGCCGAAGCGACCGAGGCCTATGAGGATGTCGAGGAGTTCGACCCGTTTGAGGGCATGAGTGACGAGGAACTCGACGCCCTGTGCGACGAGGACGACAGCCTCGCGGGCTTTGGCGACGTTGAGCCCGGTTTCCGCAGCGGCTTCGTGGCCCTGGTCGGCCGCCCCAACGCCGGCAAGTCCACACTGCTCAACGCCTGCTATGGCAAAAAGGTCGCCATCACCTCGCCGGTGGCCCAGACGACCCGCCGCCGCATGCGCGCCGTCGTCAACCGTCCCGGCTACCAGCTGGTTTTTGTCGATACTCCGGGTATTCACAAGCCCAAGGACGGCCTGGGGTCCGAGCTCAACAAGAGCGCGCTGTTCGAGCTGAACGATGTCGATGTCGTCGCGTTTTTGATTGATGCCACCAAGCCGATCGGCAGGGGAGACGCCTGGGTTGCCGAGCGCGTCAAGAACGCTCGTTCCAAGAAGGTCCTGGTGCTCACCAAGGCCGATGAGGCCGACCCCGCACAGGTCATGGAGCAGCTTAAGACAGCCCACGAGCTCATGGAATATGACGATGAGATCGTGACGTCGTCGGTCAAGAACTTCAACGTCGATGCCTTCATTGAGACCGTTGCGCACTTTTTGCCCGAGGGTCCGCGTTGGTTCCCCGAGGACATGGGTACCGACGCTTCCGACGAGACGCTCGTTGCCGAGTTTGTGCGCGAGAAGGTCTTGCGCCGCACCCGTGATGAGATCCCGCACTCCGTTGGCGTGATCTGCGATGCGCTCGAGCAGACCAAGAAGGTGCTGCGCGTGCACGCCACCATTTACGTCGAGCGCGAGGGGCAAAAGGGCATCATCATCGGCAAGGGCGGCGAGATGATCAAACATATCGGTATCGACGCTCGCCGCGATCTTGAGCGCATCTTTGGCACGCAGGTCTTTTTGGAGCTGGACGTGAAGGTCAAGGCCGGCTGGCGTGACGACGAGGCCCAGATTCGCCGCTTTGGCTACAACGCCGAGGACTAAGGACGCGCGGCGCGCATGGCAGGCTCCCGGACATATCGCACGAAGGTGCTCGTCCTCGATAAGACGAAGCTCAAAGAGACGGACCTGATCTTGACGATGCTTGACGAGCGGGGTCGGCAGGTTCGCGCCGTGGCAAAGGGCGCCCGCAAGCCCGGTGGGCGCCTGGCTGCGCGCTGCGAGCTGTTCTGTACCGTCGATATGCTGCTCGCGCATGGACGGTCGCTCGACGTGGTTTCCCAGGCCGAGCTTATGGAGGCACCGCTCGGCGCTGCGCCCGATTACGAGACGACCTGCGCCGCAAGCGCGATCGCCGAGGTCGCGCGCGTGTGCTCGTTCGAGGATGCCGAGGACCCGTTTACCTTTGCCATCACGCAGCGAGCGCTTGCTCTGGTGGGCAGCGGGCTCGACACGGCGCATATGGATCTGCTTGTGGCGGCATATGTGTTTAAGCTGCTATCGCACGTTGGCTACCGACCCGATTTTTCGGCCTGCGTACTGTGCGGAGACCCTATGCTGTCGTATTTTTCGCCCCAGGCCGGCGGGCTCATGTGCGGCTCGTGCGCGTCGAGCGTTCCGGGTGCCGAGCTGGTATCGACCGGTGAGGTCGCATGGCTGCGTGCCCTTATGTCCATGACCTTCGATGCGCTTATGGCTGAGAGGGTCGACCCCCATACCGCTGCTTTTTTGTTGGGGCTTTCACATGTTTGGGCTGCGACGCACACCGATCAGCGCCTCCGTGCGATGGAATTCATGTTGGGTCGGTGATGATGCGCAGGCGTGGGCTGCTTGTGGTAACATACCGACCTGTTGGTACCTCGATCTTGGATGCTCGCTCCACCGGCGGCTTCCCAGTCCGAGGCGAATAGCGTCGCCCGTGGGCGACAAGAAACGAAAGGTGAAACAATGACTGTTTCCAAAGAGCGCAAGGCGGAGCTGACTGCCCAGTTCGGTAACACCCCGGTCGACACCGGCAACCCCAAGGTTCAGGTCGCCATCCTGTCCGAGCGCATCAAGGAGCTGACCGAGCACATGAAGTCCCACCAGAAGGACTTCCACACCCGTCGTGGCCTGCTCATGCTCGTCGGCCGTCGTCGTCGTCTTCTCTCCTACATCAAGAAGAACGACATCGTCGAGTACCGTGAGCTCATCAAGGCTCTGGGCATCCGCGACAACATCCAGTAAGGATTTGTACATGCTAAGAGCGTCCTGCGCAGCGGGGCGCTCTTTTTGTGTAAGGGCGCGAACAATCACGCTCTGAAGCGTGGCGGGGGCAGGGGGCCCGCGTCACATGAGAAGCCCGCAGGCAAGGGGCCTGTGGGGTAAAGGAGAACAATGACACTCGTATCCAAGTCCTTTGAGCTGTACGGCAAGACCTACACCTTTGAGTCGGGTGAGCTTGCCAAGCAGGCCACCGGCGCCTGCCTGGTCAAGCAGGGCGACACCACGATGCTCGACACCGTGGTCGTCTCCAAGGAGCGCAAGAACTACGACTTCTTCCCGCTGACCGTCGACTTCAACGAGAAGATGTACGCAGCCGGCCGCATCCCGGGTGGTTACCTCAAGCGTGAGGGCCGTCCCAGCGAGAAGGCCACGCTCACCGCGCGCATGATCGACCGTCCGATTCGCCCGAGCTTCCCGGACGGCTTCCGCAACGAGGTGCACATCGTCGCCACCTCGCTCGTCGCCGACCAGGTCAACCCCTTCGACGTCATCAACGTCATGGGTGCTTCCCTGGCCATGACGCTCGGCGGCGTGCCCTTCGAGGGCCCGCTTGCCTGCGTGCGCATCGGCCGCAACGTGGAGACCGGCGAGTTTATCGTCAACCCCACCTACGAGGAGCGCGAGAACTCCGATCTGGACCTGGAGCTGGGCGGCTCTGCTGACTTCATCTCGATGGTCGAGGCCGGCGCCGAGGAGATCTCCGAGGACGACATGCTCGCCGCTATGAAGTTTGGCCAGGAGGCCCTTGCTGCCTTCTGCCAGGCTCAGGACGAGTTCGTCGCCGAGTGGGAGCAGGTCAACGGCCCCATCGTCAAGAAGGAGTACCCGCTCGACCAGCCCGTCGAGGAGGTCCAGGAGCGCATCTTTGCCCACTACGACGAGATGGCGGCCGCCCTTCGTGATGCCGACAAGCTCTCCCGTATCGGTAAGGTCGAGGCTCTGAAGGAGTCCATCCGCGCTGAGTTTACCGAGGAGGAGCAGGCCGCTTGGGAGCGCGAGATCCCCGTGGCGCTCAAGAAGCTCGAGAAGAAGGCCATGCGCACCATGGTCGTCGAGACCGGCGAGCGCGTCGACGGCCGTGCCGCCGATGAGATTCGCCCCATCATGGTGAAGGACAACTACCTGCCGCTCGTTCACGGCTCCGGGCTGTTCCAGCGTGGCCAGACCCAGGTTCTCTCGGTTCTTTCGCTCGGTATGCTCAACGAGGGCCAGCGTCTGGATACCATCGAGCCCACTGAGGGCAAGCGCTATATGCACCACTACAACTTCCCGCCGTTCTGCACCGGCGAGACCGGCCGCATGGGCAGCCCCAAGCGCCGCGAGATCGGCCATGGCAACCTGGCCGAGCGCGCTCTGCTTCCGGTGCTCCCCGACGAGAACGAGTTCCCCTACGCCATCCGCGTCGTCTCCGAGGTCATGGAGTCCAACGGCTCCTCTTCGATGGCTTCGACCTGCGGCTCCACGCTCGCCCTTATGGACGGCGGCGTGCCCATTAAGCGCCCGGTCTCCGGTATCGCCATGGGTCTGATCCAGGAGGAGGGCAAGACCGTGGTCCTGTCCGACATCCAGGGTCTCGAGGACTTCCTGGGCGACATGGACTTTAAGGTCACCGGCACCACCGAGGGCATTACCGCCCTGCAGATGGACAACAAGGCCACCGGCCTTACCTTCGACATCCTTGCCCGTGCCCTGCAGCAGGCCAAGGAGGGTCGCGCCTTCATCCTGCAGAAGATGCTCGATGTGATCCCCGAGCCGCGCCACACCACGCGCAGCACCGCTCCGCGCATCGTCTCCATCCAGGTTCCGACCGACAAGATCCGTGACGTCATCGGTTCCGGTGGTAAGGTCATCCGCGGCATCCAGGACGAGACCGGCGCTTCGGTCGACATCCAGGAGGACGGCACCGTCTTTGTCGGCGGCACCGGCGAGTCCGTCGACCAGGCTGTCGAGCGCATCAAGCTCATCATCAAGGTTCCCGAGCCGGGCGAGGAGTACACCGGTCGCGTGGTCTCCATCCAGCCCTTCGGCGCCTTTGTGAACCTGCTGCCCGGTAAGGACGGCCTGCTGCACATCTCCCGCGTCGCCAAGGGTCGCGTGGAGAAGGTCGAGGACGTTCTCAATGTGGGCGACGAGGTCAAGGTCGTCGTCATCGAGGTCGACGATCGCGGCAAGATCTCGCTCGACCGTCTGGACAAGCCCGAGGCCCCGGCTCGCGCCGAGGGTTCCTCCGAGGGCGACGGCGAGCACTTCCAGCGCCGTGAGCGTCCGCGTCGCGAGCGCTCCGAGCGCAGCGACCGTCCGCGCCGTCCCGGCGACAACGGAGGCCGCAAGCCCCGCCGCCACCACGACGCCGAGTAACAGCTACACATAAGCAGCTCAACAAGGGCGACTCCAGACAGGGGTCGCCCTTTTGCTTGCGCCCGGGAGGGACGCATATGAAGTTTCCTGCTCTACAGCCCTGCGCAAGACGGAAAGCACATTAAGTGCTTTCCTTTGCGTGCGGAACTCGCGATAAACTTCATATGCGTCCCTCCCGGGCGCAAGCAAAAGGGCTGGTTAGTGCCGCTCGCTATTGAGTTAGACAGTCTATTCAGTAGTCAGATTTCAGATCTGTAGATAGACGTAGCAGCATTTCCTCAGATAAAACCTACTTAAATAAACCTGTCCTTTATTGGCAGGTCTGGGCTCAGCGGCCCCGGCACGGGCTAAGTTTATCGCGAGTTCCGCACGAACAGGAGGCCACTTAATGTGGCCTCCGTCGTGAGCAGGACTGTAGAGCAGGAAACTTAGCCCGTGCCGGGGCCGCTGAGCCCAGACCGGCGGGATACACAGGTTCAGATGGGGCTTTGATGCATGGGTGGTCTGTTGGTGGGCAAATGGGTATCATACTGTGGTTACTGCATCGACTCTATGGTGCATGTTTGTACGTTCCCGGCGGTCGGTTTGCCAGAAGCGCCCCGTCGGTTGTTCCAGACCCGTTTCGAAGAAAGGAAACCACACGAACCTATGGCAGCTAAAAAATCATCTCCCTTGAAGATCATTCCGCTCGGCGGCCTTGACGGCATCGGCAAGAATATGACGGTCTTCGAGTGCGGCGACGACATGGTGCTCGTCGACGCCGGTCTCATGTTTCCCGACGACTCCCAGCCCGGTATCGACCTGGTGCTTCCCGATTACACCTATGTTCTGGAGAACGAGGAGAAGCTTCGCGGCATCATCGTCACCCACGGCCACGAGGACCACACCGGTTCGCTTCCGTACCTGCTGCAGGACCTCAACAACAAGGTGCCCATCTTCTCGAGTAAGCTGACGCTCGGTTTTATCGAGGGTAAGCTCTCCGAGTTCCGCATCCGCGCACCCAAGTTCCGCGAGGTCAAGGGCGGAAGCCACGTCAATCTCGGTGGCATCTCGCTCGACTTCTTCTCCATGACGCACTCCATTCCGGGTGCACTGGGCGTGTTCATTCGCACCAACCAGGGCACCGTTATGCACACGGGTGACTTTAAGCTCGATCAGACGCCCATCGACGGCGTCACGCCCGACTATGCCGCCATCAGCCGCTTTGCCAAGCAGGGCATCGACCTGCTGCTTTCCGACTCCACCAACGCTACGGTTCCGGGCTTTACCAAGTCCGAGGCCGAGGTTGGCCCCAACTTGCTGCACGCCATCAAGAACGCTCCGGGCCGCGTGTTCGTCGCGTCGTTCTCGAGTCACATCCATCGCCTGCAGCAGATCTGCGACGCCGCTCGCAAGTGCGGCCGCAAGGTCGTCGTGACCGGACGTTCCATGCTCACCAACACCCGCGTGGCGCGCGAGCTGGGCTACCTCAACATCGACGATGCCGATATCCTCGATGCCTTCGATATCGATAACCTGCCCGATGACAAGATCGTCGTCATGTGCACCGGTTCGCAGGGCGAGCCGCTGTCGGCCCTGTCCCGCATGGCCAACGGCGAGCACAAGACGCTTTCCATCCATGAGGGCGATACCGTCATTCTTTCGGCAACTCCCGTTCCCGGCAACGAAAAGGCCGTCCAGCAGGTCGTCAACAGCCTGGCCAAGCTTGGCTGCGACGTCTGGGATAAGTCCCGCGCCCTCGTCCACGTCTCGGGTCATGGCAGCCAGGAGGAGCTCAAGCTCATGATGGCCATGGCCAAGCCCACCTACTTTATGCCGGTTCACGGCGAGGCCGTTCACCTGCGCGCCCATGCCCAGCTCGCCCGCAAGATGGGCCTTAAGGACGATCATATCTTTATCCTCGACAATGGTGACACGCTCGAGATGCGTGGCGGCATCGTCAAGCGCGGCACGCCCGTCGAGTCCGGCGTCGTCTATGTCGACGGTCTGCGCATCGGCGATACCGACCCCATCGTCCTTCGCGATCGCCAAAAGCTCGCCAACGACGGTATGGTCACGGCTGTTGCCATCGTCTCGCTCAAGCACAAGAAGATCGAGGCTATCGAGTTCTCGGGCCGCGGCGTTTCGTTTGCCATCGACGACCAGTTCTCCGAGGATGCCTCTGCAGCCATCATGAAGACGATCGAGAAGGGCAAGTTTAGCTTTACCAGCAGCGGCTCCGATGCCATTCGCAAAGCCGTGCGCGATTCGCTCTCCAACTTTATCTGGAGCCGTACGCGCACCCGTCCGATGATCATCCCGGTCGTCATGGAGGTTTAGTTTGGCGCGCGGATCTGCACAAAACGCCAAAGGCAATAAAGCCAACAGCCAACCGGCATCTGCTAAGGGTGCCGGTTCCCATCTGCGTGCCAATAAGGGTCACGAGGCGGAGTTCGATGAGTTCGAGCCCCTGGTCGAGCCTTCGGCCAATCGCGATATCGCCGGCGTGGTCATTGCCGTTTTGGCGATTGCATCCTTCATTGCCGTGATTTCGCCGGCAACGGCGCCCGTGACGGCTGCTGTCGCCGGTTTCTATCACCTCGGCTTTGGCCTGGGCGCCTACGTGCTGCCGATCGTCATCTTGCTGTTTGCCGCCACGCTCTTTTTGGGTGAGGACTCGCCGCTCAACATTCGCTCGGTCGCGGGTGGCGCCGTGGTCTTTGTGGCCATTGTTTCTATACTGTCGCTGATGGTGCCGGGTACGAGCGATTCGTGCGACCTCATGTTTACGCCGCAGAACCTATCCGCATCGGGCGGCTACGTTGGCGCCTTTATCGCAAGTGCCTTGCAAAACGCCCTGGGTAAACCTATCGCTATGGTTGTCTTGCTGGGGCTTGTCGTCGTTGGTTTGGTCATTATCGGCTTTTCGGTGGGCGGCGTTTTGCGCTTCGCACGCGATCGTGCTGCCGATTTTGCCGAGCGCCGTCGTGCCGATGTCAATGCGAGCCCGTGGGGTGACGAAGAGGCCCTATTGGTTCCCGGCGTCGACCGTCCGCACCTGAGCATCCTGCGCCAGAAGGGGGCTGACGCCGCGGTGACTACGGTCATGGGTGTCGATGCCGACCCGGTTTTGGATGACGACGAGGACGATGATCCGTTTGTCGACGTGTCTGAGGCCGTGGAGGCCGAGCGCGCCAAGACCACGCTGCTGCCGCGCCGCCATGCCAAGAAGGGCAAGGCCGTGCCCAAGCTCAACACGAGCGAGCCCGACCCGTCTTGGTCCGATAGCGAAATTGAACTCACCGAGGGCGATGACGATTACGACGAGGCTCCGCTCGAGACCGCCAAGACCACCTTGCTGCCGCGTCGCCGCGCCAACGCAGGACAGGTCACCGGACAGTTTTCGATGGAAGACGACCCGGACAAGGCTGACGAGTCAGAGCCGCCATTTGCCGTGAATCCCGTTTCGGCAGCTCCGCAGATCCCTGACTTCCTAAAGCATCCCAAGGTTTCCGATGCCTCCGCCCCCACGGCTTCCGCTGCTTCTGTTGCAGCCGGCGATGGGGGAGCGGACGGTACCAATGCCGATGCCGAGGGCGAACAAGAGGACGGCCTCAAGCTCCCGCCGCTCGAAATCCTGCACGCCAACCCGCAGTCGGCTTCCTCTGCGTCTTCTGACAAGGAGCTGGAACAGACAGCCGAGTCGCTGCAGTCCACCTTGCTTGAGTTTGGCCGTAGCGCCCGCGTCGTCGGCTGGATTGCCGGCCCCACGGTCACGACCTTTAAGCTGCAGCCCGGTGAGGGCGAGCGCGTGAGCAAGATCTCGAGCCTCGAGGACGATATTGCGCTTTCGCTTGCCGCCCAGTCGGTGCGCATCTTCGCGCCGATCCCCGGCACCTCGCTCGTTGGTATCGAGATCCCCAATCGCAAGCGTCAGAACGTCAATCTGGGCGACGTGCTTCCCTATGTGAAGGGCGGTCCGCTCGAGCTTGCCATCGGTCGCGATGCCGAGGGCACGCCGGTTGTCGCCGACCTCGCCAAGATGCCCCACCTGCTGATCGCAGGTACCACCGGTTCGGGTAAGTCGGTCATGATCAACTCCATCATCACGACCCTGCTCATGCGCGCCCTTCCCGAGGACGTTCGCCTGATCATGGTCGACCCCAAGCGCGTCGAGCTTGCGGGCTATAACGGCCTGCCGCATCTCTATGTGCCCGTGGTGACCGAGCCCAAGCAGGCTGCCAGTGCGCTGCAGTGGGCCGTGTCCGAGATGGAGCGTCGCCTGAAGGTCTTCGAGCGCCTCAACGTTCGCAAGATCTCGACCTATAACGAAAAGCAGGCCGCCGGCGAGTTTGAGCATTACGATAACCCGCCGCAAAAGATGCCCTATCTGGTCATCATCATCGACGAGCTTTCGGACCTGATGATGGTCGCCGGCAAGGATGTCGAGGCCTCGATCGTCCGTATCGCCCAGCTGGGTCGTGCCGCCGGTATTCACCTTATCGTGGCTACGCAGCGCCCCAGCTCCAATGTGGTGACGGGCCTTATCAAGGCCAACATCACCAACCGTATCGCCTTTAACGTGGCTACGGGCATCGATTCCCGCGTCATTATCGACCAGATGGGCGCCGAAAAGCTTACTGGTTTGGGCGACATGCTGTTCTCAAAAGTCGACTGGGGCAAGCCCCGCCGTATCCAGGGCTGTTTTGTCTCGGACGACGAGATCAACGAGATCGTCGAGTTCGTTAAGTCGCAAAGCGAGCCCGACTACCACGAGGAGATCCTGTCTGCCGTGGCGCCCGCTTCCATGTCCATGGCTGGTGGCGGCGTTGTTCGCACGGGCGTTGCCGAGCCGCAAGATGACGACCCTCTTATCTGGGAGGCCGCCCATATTGTGGTGGAATCGCAGCTGGGCTCCACATCTGGCCTGCAACGCCGCCTCAAGGTTGGCTATGCGCGCGCCGGGCGTATTATGGACATGCTGGAAGAAAAGGGTGTCGTCGGTCCGCCCGACGGTTCCAAGCCGCGCGAGGTCCTGCTGGATGAGGAGGGGCTTGCCGCGCTGGAGTCTGTCGACGCCGAGATGGCACGTGAAGATCGTGAGTTTGGAGGATTCTGATGGCTGCACGCTTTGGTGACATGCTGCTCGAGCAGCGCCGCCGGATGGGCCTTTCCATCCAGCAGGTCGCCAACACCATCAAAATCAGGCCGCAGATCATTGAGTTTTTCGAGACCGGTAACTTTGCATCGATGCCTCCGCGCGGTTATGCGCAGGGCATGATTTCGAGCTACGCTCGCTTTTTGGGCCTCAATCCGCGCGAGGTCGTCAATGCTTATTTTGATGACCTCATGGCATATGAACGCGAGACCTCGCAGCAGGGCGGTCGATTTCAGGATGCTGCCGGCTACGTTAACTCGCGTTCGTCGGTCGATAACGGACGCTTTCTGATGGTTCAGGGTGGTCGCTCGACGCGGTACGGCCAGCGCCCTCCGCAGGCGGGCTATATCACCGAGACGGGCTCCAGCGAGGAGATTCGTTCTCAGCGAGATCGCTTTCGCAGTACGCCCATGCCGGATGATCGTGCGCTTCCCGCCGCTCGCGGGTTGAGTCGCGATCCCCGCGCCGGTTACGGCGACGGTGGCTACTCCGGTCGTGGTTATCGCGGAGTTTCTGCCGGGCGTTCCCACGGTGGATATGCCGACGCCGATACCACGCAGGTGACGCCGCGCCTCCGTTCGCAATCGCAGCCTTACGGGCAGCGCTCTTCGGCGCCTCGCTCTGGCCAGCGTGGCTATCAGAACCGTGGCGAGCTTGCGCCGCGTTCGGGTCAGCGCGGCTCGCAGAGCCAAGGCGGATATCGTGGTCGTCCCGATAGCGGTCGCGGCCGTATGCCGCAGGGGAATGGGCGTGGCGGCTCCAGACGCGCACGCAGCGTCGGGCGCGTCTCCCAGAACAACGGACTCGATCCGCGTATCGTTTACGCCGGCATCGGTGCCGTTGCGCTGCTGCTGATTTTGCTCATCGTGGTCCTCCTGCGTGGCTGCGGCTCTTCTGCACCCGAGTCGACGCCCGAGACGCCCGCGGCCACCAAGACGACGACCAAGAAGTCTTCCAAGACGACCGAATCTGTTGACGAGGATGAAGGCACCGACGAGGCGACGGATTCTGCCGATTCCGATGCCGCCAAGGCGAACGCGAAAAAGAAAGAGGACGAGGTCATCAAGGTCAAGGTCTCCGTTGCCAAGGGCAAGACCGCCTGGATCGAGGTCAAGGTCGACGGTAAATCGGTCTTTGGCGCCCAGGCAACCGGTCCCTTTGAGCAGGAGTACACGCCCGAGTCCTCGATCGAGATCACCACGTCCAAGCCCTCCGATGTCACGGTTACCAAGAACGGTGAAAAGGTTCGCTACGACACCAAGACATCGGGCGTGGCGCGCGTGACCATTACCGTTCCTAAGAAGGAGACCACTGACTCCGAAGACGGTGAGAGTGCCGACGGCACCGATACTGCAGACGGTACCGACGCCCAATCTACCGACGGTACCGACACGGCATCCGACGGCCAGACTGCAAACGATTCAGATGACTATTCGTACGACAGCTACTAAGGCTCCCCGTACCGAAAGGAAGAACCATGGCTAAAGATTCCAGCTTCGACGTTGTGTCCGAGGTCAATATGCAGGAGGTCGATAACGCCTTCCAACAGACCACCCGCGAGATCTCTCAGCGCTATGACCTCAAGGACTCCGGCGCCACCATCGAGCTTTCGAAGGGCGACGAGCTCTTTACGATCAATGCCCCGGCCGATTTTGTCTCCAAGCAGATCATTGACGTGCTGAGCTCTAAGCTCATCAAGCGCGGCATCGATCTTAAGGCTGTCTCTTGGGACGCGCCGCAGGCGGCTTCGGGCGGTACCGTGCGCGTGCTCGGCCATATCGTCGAGGGCATTGACCAGGCGACCGCCAAGAAGATTAATAAGGACATCAAGGATCAAAAACTCAAGGTCAAGGTGACCATCGAGGCCGATAAACTGCGCGTTACCTCGGCCTCTAAGGATGCGCTTCAGACGGTGATCCAGTTCCTGCGCGACCAGGACTACGGCCAGCCGCTGCAGTTTACCAACTACCGCTAATTTACTCGAAAGGACCGTTCTCCAACATGGATACTCCGTTGGGTTCCGTACTCTACATCACGCTTGGCTGCGCTAAGAACGAGGTTGACACCGACCGCATGCGTTCTCTTTTGACCGCTGCGGGCTACGAGGAGGCATTCGACCCGCAGGATGCCGATATCGCCATCGTCAATACATGCTCGTTCCTCGCCTCCGCAACGTCCGAGAGCATCGAGACCACGCTCGAGCTCGCCAATGAGGTTCAGGACGGCGTTCGCGCCTGCCCCATCGTCATGTGCGGCTGCGTGCCGTCTCGTTACGGCGATGACCTGCCCGACGAGCTTCCCGAGGTCGCAGCCTTTGTGAAGGCCGATGAGGAAGACGGTATCGTCTCTGTCATCGATGACGTACTGGGCGTGGAGCGTGAAATTGCGGCCTATATCCCGCAGGTCAAGCGTACCGTCGAGGGTGCCGTTGCCTATGTCAAGATTTCCGATGGCTGCAATCGTTTTTGTAGCTTCTGCATGATCCCCTACATTCGCGGTCGCTATCATTCGCGCAATGCTGAGAGCATTATCTCCGAGGTGCGTGACCTGGTTGCCGGCGGTGTGCGCGAGATTGTGCTGATCGGCCAGGACACGGGCATTTGGGGCACCGACTTTGCCGACGAGGACGTCGCCAAGGGCTCGCCGCGCAATCTGGCGCAGCTGCTGCGAGCCGTCGCCGAGTCCGTGCGCCCGCACAACGTCTGGGTCCGCGTGCTCTATCTGCAGCCCGAGGGCATGACCGACGAGCTTATCGAGACGATTCGCGATACGCCCGAGGTGCTGCCCTATATCGATATCCCCGTACAGCACTGCGACGCGCGCATCCTCAAGGCCATGCGCCGCTCTGGTTCGCGCCAGGAGCTCGAGGATCTGTTCCGCGAACTTCGCGACCGCATCCCCGGGATCGTGATTCGCTCTACGGCCATGGTCGGCTTCCCGACCGAGACTGACGACGAGTTCCGCGATCTTATCGACTTTATGGACACTGTCGGCTTTGACTACACGAGCGTCTTTGCCTACTCGCGCGAGGAGGGCAGCCTGGCCGCCAAGATGGAGGGCCAGGTCGATGAAGAGGTCAAGCTCGAGCGCGCCCAGGAGGCCATGGACCTGGCCGAGTCGCTCGGTTTTGCCGCCACGGCGGCTCATGTGGGCGAGCGCGCCCAGGTGATCGTCGATGGCATCGAGGAGACCGAGGACGGCGCCGAGCTGATCGGTCACGCCTGGTTCCAGGCGCCCGATTCCGATGGTGCGGTGCATCTGGATGCCAGCGAGGCGTCCGTGGGCGATATTCTGACCGTCGAGTTTACCGATAGCTTCTGCTATGAGCTTATCGGTCATGTTGTGGAGTAGGAGAGCGTCGTGGCAAACGAGAGTAATAAGGAACTGACGAGTGTTTGGACGCCCGCCAACATCGTGACGTGCGTTCGCATCGTCTTTATCCCGGTGTTCATGATCGTTTCGGCCCTGTCTCACGCGAGCGTTGCCGGTACGGACTGGAGCACCTTCGACGGCCCGCTCGCCGCCGCTGCCTTCATTTTGTATGTGATCCTGTCGTGCACCGATAAGGTCGACGGCTATCTGGCGCGCTCACGCAACGAGATCACCGATTTCGGTAAGTTCTTGGACCCCATCGCCGACAAGCTGCTGGTGTTCTCGGCCCTTCTGCTGTTCTTGGATTTTGGCGCGGTGACCGTGTGGTCCGTGTTCATTATCCTTTTCCGCGAGCTGCTGGTGAGTGCCCTTCGCATGGTCGCGAGCGCTGCCGGCGTGGTCGTTGCCGCCGATAAGCTCGGCAAGTACAAGACGGCAACCACGATGGTCTCCATCTGCGGTTACCTGTGCGTCTTTGCTATGACCGGCCTCCAGTTGGGGCCTGCGGAGCTGTTGCTCGGTGTCTATGGCGTCTCACGCTTCCTGTACGCCGTGGCCGTTGTCCTGACCGTTATCTCGGGCGCCCAGTACTTCTGGAACTGCCGCAAGATCGTCTTTTCGGTCTAGGTCCTGGTGGGTATGACGGAGCCTTATTTGCAGATTGCCGCAAACAACGAGGAGCTGGCGCGCGATATTGTCGAGCGCGCGAGTGCCCGTGGTGTGACGGTGTCGACGGCGGAGTCGCTGACGGCGGGCATGATCGCCTCGACGATTGCCGATATCCCGGGTGCCTCGGCGGTGCTTCGTGGCGGTGCGGTGACCTATTGCGATGAGATCAAGCATCGTGTTCTGGGTGTTGAGCAGGAGACGCTCGATCGGTTTAGCGCCGTGTCGCACCAGACGGCGCGCGAGATGGCCGCAGGCTCGCTGGAGCTTTATCAGAGCGATGTGGCCGTGAGCGCAACGGGCTACGCTGGGCCCGGTGGTGGCACCGAGCAAGACCCCGCCGGCACGTTCTATATTGGCTGGGCGTATCGCGCGTCCGATGGGGGAGCGCCGGTTGTCGAGTCTGCGCGCTGTCATTACGAGGGCGATCGGTCGTGCGTTCGTGCCCATGCGGTCGCGGAGGCTTTGGGACGCATTGTCCGTGTGCTCAATTCTATGGAATAGACATGGTTTAAGGGGCCTTAGGGCCCCTTAATTGTGGAGATAGGGACCTTTGACGGTATTGGTGTTTGCGCTGGTACAAGGCCTAAATTTATTCGAGCACCCGTATTTGTGATTGGCGTGGTCAAGCGTTTGGTCGGCGTTTGGTCGGCGTTTGGTCGGGTTTTGAAATGGTCGGGTGCATATGATGTATCTGAACGGTTGACCACGAACAGCCGTTCGTTTATTATCGTTTCAGGTTGTTAAGAGGAGGGCTATTCATGGCCAAGAATTCAGGTCCCGTACGTACCGTTCATGCACGCACGACGGGTAAAGAGCGCGACGAGATGATCGCCACCACCAAGGCCGAGATCGAGAAGAAGTTCGGCCAGGGCTCTATTATGAGGTATGGCGACGGCGGTCCCGAGCTCGAGGTCGAGGCTATTCCGACAGGCTCTCTGGCGCTCGATGCCGCCTTGGGTATCGGCGGCGTTCCGCGTGGCCGTATCGTCGAGATTTATGGCCCCGAGTCCTCCGGCAAGACGACGCTTTCGCTCGAGATTCTTGCAGAGGCACAGGCCATGGGCGGCGTTGTGGCATTTATCGATGCCGAGCACGCGCTTGATCCCACCTATGCCGCGCGCATCGGCGTCGATATCGATGAGGTCCTCATTTCCCAGCCCGACACGGGCGAGCAGGCGCTCGAGATCGTCGATATGCTTGTGCGCTCCGGTGCCATCGACGCCATCGTCGTCGACTCTGTAGCCGCCTTGACTCCGCGTGCCGAGATCGAGGGCGAAATCGGTGATACGACGGTGGGCCTGCAGGCTCGCTTGATGAGCCAGGCACTCCGCAAGCTTGCCGGCTCGCTTTCCAAGTCCAACACGACCTGCATCTTCATTAACCAGCTGCGTGAGAAAATCGGCGTCATGTTCGGCAACCCCGAGACCACCACGGGCGGACGCGCGCTTAAGTTTTTCTCTTCCGTGCGAATCGATATTCGCAAAATCGATACCATCAAGCTCAAGGATGAGGTTATCGGCAATCGCGTGCGTGCCAAGGTCGTTAAGAACAAGGTGGCCGCTCCGTTCCGCTCGGCTGAGTTTGACATCATGTACGGCACCGGCATTTCCAAAGAGGGCTCGATTCTGGATATGGCCGTCGAGTGCGGCATCTGCAAAAAGATGGGGTCCTGGTTTGCCTATGGCGAGGATAAGCTCGGCAACGGTCGCGAGGCCGCCAAGACGTTCCTGCGCGAACATCCCGATTGCGCTGACGAGATCGAGCACAAGGTTCGCCTTGCCTGCGGTCTTGAGTATGACGATGATGCCCCCTCCGAGGTTGAGTTGACCGAACAGCCCGCCCCCGAGGAGTTTGATGAGCTGTACGCCATCGATGGCTCCGCGATGCTCGACGATGACGACGAGTAGCGGATGCCGACATGTCGTATACGGTGACCGAGGCCGCGGTCGTCTTTCCCGATAAGAAGGCGGCCTCCTCGTTCTCGACCGGTTATGCGTCTAAAAAGCCCTGCGCGCATATCGATTGCGATCTTGAGGGCGGTTTTGAACGTTCCATTTGGATTCCTGTGCGCGTGGCGCGCCTGTACGTTAAGAACCGTCCCGACCTTCCCTGTGATTGGGATGACTTTCGCGAGGCAGTGCAGCTTATCGAACGCAAATGTGCGCTCACCATGGTGACCGAGATGCTTTCACGCCGCGATCATGCCACGGGCGAGGTGCGCGATAAGTTGGCGCGCTATGGCTTTCGACAGCCTGCGATCGATTTTGCCGTTGCTCGAGCGACCGAGTATCGGTTTTTGGACGAGAACCGCTTTTGTTCGTACTTTATCGAAGAACGTAAGCGTCGCGGCTGGGGACAGCGCAAGATCGAGGTTGAGCTCAAGCGTCGTCATGTTGTGCTTGACGATATCCCCGGGTATCCCGAGGCGTATTTTGCCGCGGATGACGACTTGGCCCGCGCTTCGGCCTTGCTCGCTAAACGTCGCGTTCCCGAGGCGCGTGCATTCGAAAAGCTCGTCAGATTTTTGATGGGTAAAGGCTTCTCGTATCACATCGCCGCCGATGCCGTTAAGGCGCGCCTCGATGCCTTAAGCGAGGGATGCGCCGTGTAAACGTTCACCCGTTACGCCCCTGCCGTTCACCGCTTGATTGGTGCCGTGTCGGGTGCGTTTATTTGACAGTTGTTGCGGTTCAACGTAGGATAATTGCTGTCATTTGCTTTGTGATATGTGCTCATCTGTGATGAGTTTGTTTATATGTTTATCTGTATCCGACCCGCATAAGCTGCGCCCATATTACTCAAATGTCGCGAGCCGTTCGTAAGGACGGTTCGCTTTGCTGTGTAACGAATCCATAAAAAGGAGTGAGCATGCCTATCATTGCAGCGCTCGTTGGCATCGTTTTGGGTGCCATCGCCGCCATTGCCTACATGCGCACCGCCAAGCAGGGTAGTCTTCACGAGGCCGACGAAAAGATTCAGTCGGCACACGCGCAGGCAGAGTCCCTGATCGGTGATGCAAAGCGTCAGGCCGAGACCCTCAAAAAAGAGGCTCTGCTCGAGGCTAAGGAAGAGATCATTAAGAACAAGCAGGCCGCTGAGGCCGAGGACAAGCAACGTAAGAGCGAGATTCGCACGCTCGAAAATCGCGTGATGCAGCGCGAGGAATCGCTCGATCGCCGCAACGATGCTCTTGATAAGCGCGAGCATCAGCTGTCCAGCCAGGCCGGCCAGGTCGAGAAGCGCTCTCGCGAGCTTGAGGAGCTCTGCGCCAAGCAGACTTCCGAGCTTGAGCGTATTGCCGACCTTACGCGCGAGGACGCTCACAAGGAGCTGCTCGACAAGGTCCGCGGCGAGGTTACCCACGAGGCGGCCACCATCATCCGCGAATCTGAGCAGCAGGTCCGCGCCGAGTGCCACAAGACCGCTCAGGAGATTCTCTCCCTGGCGATTCAGCGTTGCGCCGCCGACCATACCGCCGAGGTCACCGTTACTTCCGTGCACATTCCCTCCGATGACCTCAAGGGTCGCATCATCGGTCGCGAGGGTCGCAACATCCGCACCTTTGAGCAGGTGTCCGGCGTTAACCTCGTGATTGACGACACCCCCGAGACCGTCGTACTCTCGAGCTTCGACCCGGTCCGTCGTGAGACCGCCCGCGTGGCGCTCGAGAACCTCATTGCCGACGGTCGTATTCACCCCGCCCGCATCGAGGAGATGTATCACAAGGCCGCAGACTTGGTTCAGCAGCGTGTTCGCGAGGCCGGCGAGCAGGCCGCCTTCGATACCGGTATCCATGACCTGCACCCCGAGATCGTCAAGACCCTGGGCGCTCTGCGCTACCGCACCTCGTTTGGTCAGAACGTGCTGCAGCACTCGCTTGAGGTTTCCGACCTATGCGGCGTTATGGCCTCCGAGCTTGGTCTGGACGTTGTGACCGCCAAGCGCGCTGGTCTTCTGCACGACCTGGGCAAGGCCATCGACCACGACGTTGAGGGACCGCATGCTGTCATTGGCGCCGAGCTTGCCCGCCGTTATGGCGAGAAGCCCGTTATCGTCCACGCGATCGAGGCCCATCATGCCGATGTCGACCCCAACACGGTGCTCGACGTTCTGGTCCAGGCTGCCGATGCCGTCTCCGCTTCTCGTCCCGGCGCCCGCCGTGAGTCGGCCGAGAACTACATCAAGCGCCTTGAGAAGCTCGAGGAGATCGCCAACTCTCACGAAGGCGTTGAGCGTACCTATGCCATGCAGGCCGGTCGCGAGGTTCATGTCATGGTTCAGCCGGACAAGATCTCCGATGCCCAGTCCACGGTGCTTGCGCACGATATCGCCCATCAGATCGAGGAAGAGATGGAGTATCCCGGTCAGGTGCGCGTTGTCGTGATTCGCGAGAGCCGTGCCGTCGATATCGCTAAATAACATGAACGACGCGAACGAGCTTATCTCTTTTATCGCGTCGATGTCGGGGGAGGGCAACCTTCGCGTCGAGGAAAACCTTGGCGAGGGGTATGTCCGCCTCCGCGTTTCGGAGGCCGAGCGCCGTCAGGCCAAGCATGACATTCAGCATGTAGAGGACATTGTCATCGAGATGCTGCGTAATGCCCGTGATGCCGGAGCCGATAAGGTCTATCTTGCTACGACCAAGGAGGAGGGTGTTCGCACCCTCCTCTTCCTGGATAATGGTTCGGGTGTGCCGCAGGATATGCAGGAGCGTATCTTTGATGCCCGTGTTACCTCCAAGCTCGAGAGCATGAAAATGGACCGTTGGGGTGTTCACGGTCGTGGTATGGCGCTGTTCTCTATCAAGCAGAACACGGATGAGGCACGCGTTGTTACATCGGGCGTCGATTTGGGTTCCGCGTTTAAGGTGTGCGTTGCCACCGATCGCTTGGGTGAGCGCGCCGACCAGTCGAGCTGGCCTCAGGCGGTTAAAGACGAAGACGGCCGCTATGTATGCGCTCGCGGTCCTCACAACATCATTCGCGCTGCGTGTGAGTTTGCCCTCGAGGAGCTGCGTTGCTGCGATGTGTATCTGGGCTCTCCGTCCGAGATCGCTGCGACCCTGTACGCTCAGGCTTCGAGTCGTCTCGATACGTCGCGCCTGCTCTTTATCGATGACGAGTGCGAGCTTCCGGTTATCGATCGTTTGGGCTTTGCCTCGGATGCCGAGGACTTTATCCGGATCTGCTCCGGGTTGGGTCTTGAGATGTCCGAGCGCACTGCCCACCGTATTCTGTCGGGACAGATTAAGCCCGTTCGCGGCGTGACCGCGCGCCTGCTGCGCGAGCGTGATTCCACCTCGCGTGCGCCGGCTCCCGTCGATCTTGCCAAGGACCGTCGAGGTCTTCGCATCGCCAAGGATGATATGGCGCAGTTTTCGCGTGCGGTCGAGCGTGACTTTAACGACCTCGCTGCCCGGTATTACCTCAATCTGTGCGGCGACCCTAAGATTCGCGTTTCGCGTGATCGCATCACGGTGACGTTCGATCTTGCCAAAGAGGAATAAAATCTTTACCGAGTCCGCTCGGTACGATACAGTTATTGCAGTTAAAACGTACTTTTAAACGCAGGAGTTTCTTCATGGATTGCCTGAAGGTATCAAGCAAATCATCGCCCGCGTCCGTTGCCGGCGCCATTGCCGGCATGGTCAAAGATGGCGTCCCCGTCAACATTCAGTGCGTCGGCGCCGGTGCCGTCAACCAGGCCATCAAGGCCGTTGCCATTGCGCGCGGCTTTCTGATTCCGACCGGCTTTGATGTCTCCTGCGCGCCGGTGTTCTCCGACATTCTCATTAACGGAGAGTCGCGCACGGCAATTCGTCTCTCTATCTACGTTCACCAGATTAATCGGGCTGCTATGGATAACGTCGTCATGGACGACGTTAAGCCTGTTGCGTAAACGATCCACCTGCACGCTTGTAGCACCTATGCGCCCCGTCGATACCATCGTTAGGATGTAAGCTCATGGACCAGCGTTCCGTACGCGATATTCTTGCCGGTAAAACCTACTTTATCCGCACATTCGGCTGCCAGATGAACCAGCACGACTCCGAGCGCGTGAGTGGCTTGCTCGATTCGTATGGCTGTCTTATGGCGCTCGATCCCGAGCATGCCGATATTGTCGTGTTCATGACGTGCTGTGTGCGCGAGGCTGCCGATACGCGCCTTTACGGTCAGTGCAATTCCTGCAAGAGCCTTCCTCCTTCGCCTTCGGGTAAGCGCGTGGTCGCCGTGGGCGGCTGCATCGCCCAGCGCGATGGTGAGGGCTTGCTCACCAACGTCGATAACGTCAACGTCATTTTTGGCACCCATTCTATTGCTCACGTGGCCGAGCTTATCGCCGAGGCGTTTTTGGATGGCAAGCGCCATATCCGCACGAATGAGCATGAGGATACCGACGCCATGAGTATGCCGTGGCATCGCGAGACGCAGTATCACGCATGGGTGCCCATTATGACGGGCTGCAACAACTTCTGTACGTACTGCATCGTGCCCTACGTCCGTGGTCGTGAGAAGAGCCGTCCCTTCGAGGAGATTGTCGATGAGGTGACCGGGCTCGTGCGCCAGGGCGTGCGCGAGATTACGCTGCTGGGCCAAAACGTTAACTCCTACGGTCGCGATCTCTTTGGTAAGCCGCGTTTTGCCGATCTGCTGCGTGCCGTGGGCGATACGGGCGTAGAGCGTATCTTCTTTACCTCTTCTCATCCTAAGGATCTGCTGCCCGAGACCATTGATGCTATGGCCGAGACGCCTGCCGTCATGCCGCAGCTTCACCTGGCCGTTCAGTCGGGCTCCACGCGCATTCTTAAAGAGATGAATCGTCGTTATACGCGCGAGGATTATCTGGGCCTGGTCGATCGTATTCGTAACCGTATGCCCGATATTGCGCTTTCGACCGATATTATCGTGGGTTTCCCGGGCGAGACCGAGGAAGACTTTGAGCAGACGCTGTCGCTTGCCGAGACGGTGCGCTATGCCCAAGCCTACACGTTTATTTACTCCAAGCGCGCCGGTACCCCGGCAGCTGAGATTTATGATCCCACCCCGCATGAGGTTATCCTTGAGCGCTTTAACCGTCTGGTCAAGGTTATCGAGACGACGGCACATGAGTATAACCAGGGCGAACTTCACACCGTGGTGCCTGCACTTATTGAGGGTACGAGCAAGAAGAACGACGCTGTCCTTCTGGGCAAGAGCCCTAAGAACCAGACGGTGCATGCGCCAATTCCTGCTGGCTATAGCATCGATCAACTCATCGGCAAAATCGTCGATGTTGATATTGATGTCGCCAAGACGTGGTATCTGTCTGGCTCCGTCGTGGGCGAGCCCCGCTAATGATTTCTCCTGGTGCAAGCCTTTCTGCTGTAGCGATTGTCGGTCCGACAGCGGTCGGAAAAAGCGATGTTGCCGACCGCCTGGCCGCTCGTCTATCGTCCGAAGTGTTGTCGTGCGACGCGATGCAAATCTATCGCGGCATGGACATTGGTACGGCCAAGATGATGCCCGAGGAGTGCTCGGTGCCCCTGCGCCTTGTCGATATCGTAGATCCGGGCGTCGCGTATTCCGCTGCGCTCTATCAGTCTGATGCCCGGGCGCATATCGAGCGTTTGCTTGGCGAGCAACGGCTTCCGGTCTTTTGCGGCGGTACGGGCTTGTATCTCAAGGCTGCACTCGATGAAATGGATTTTCCTTCGGGAGAACTCGAGGACAAGCGTCGCGCGGGCTATCAGGAACTTGCTGAGCGTATTGGCGAGGAAGCATTGCATGCCTTGCTTGCCGAGCGCGATCCGGATTCTGCTGCCGTGATTCATCCCCATAACGTGCGTCGTGTGATTCGTGCGCTCGAGATGCACGATGACGGCGTGTCATATGCCCAGCAAAAGTCGAAATTCAGCGTCCCGCGCGAGCGTTATCATGCCTTGTGGTTTGGTCTGACGCGTAGCCGTGAAGTGCTCTATGAGCGCATTAACCTGCGTGTCGACCTTATGTTTGAGCAGGGACTGGTTGATGAGGTCCGTGGCCTTATGGACCAGGGCCTGGGCGATGCACTGACGTCGATGCAGGCAATCGGTTACAAAGAGATTATTGATGCCTTGCGTGGCGCTATTACCATGGATGAGGCCCGTGAGCTTATCAAGATGCGTTCACGTCGCTATGCCAAGCGCCAGCTTTCCTGGTTTAAGCGTGACGATCGCATCGTGTGGTTCGATATGGACGAGTTTACGATCGATGAGGTCGTTGATGATATCTACCGTCGCATCGAGGCTGCCTAATGGCTCGTTTTCCTTTGGTCCCCACGGCGCCTGAATCCGAGCGCGCCATCTTGGTTGGTGTTGAGTGGCGCGATAACGCCTGGCCGCTCGACCGTTCGCTTGACGAGCTCGAGCGTCTGGCCCACACTGCTGGAGCCCAATGCGTCGCACGCTTGTCTCAGCGCCTGGTCAAACCCTATCCCAAATCGTTTATCGGCTCCGGCAAGGTCGAGGAGCTGTGCGGTTTAGTGCGTCGCATGGATGCGGCTGTTGTTATCTTCGATGACGACCTGACGCCTTCGCAGCAGTCCTATCTTGAGAAAGCCGTGGGCGAACCGGTCAAGATTATTGACCGTACGGCGTTGATTTTGGATATCTTTGGTCTGCATGCCCAGACGCGTGAGGGCCGCTTACAGGTGCAGCTGGCTCAGCTACAGTACCTGCTACCTCGTCTGCGAGGTATGTGGAGCCATCTTGCCAAGGAACAGACGCGTGGCGGTATTGGCTCACGCTTTGGCCAGGGTGAAAGCCAGCTCGAGGTCGACCGTCGCCTGATTCGCAACAAGATCGCCGCGCTTCGACGCGAACTGAAACAGGTTGAACAACGTCGCGATGTGCAATCGAAAAGTCGTATTGAATCGCCGGCGTTTCGTGTGGCGTTGGCTGGCTACACCAATGCCGGTAAGTCGACGTTGCTTAATCGTTTGACGGGATCCACGGTACTTTCGCAGGATAAGCTGTTTGCCACGCTCGATCCTACAACGCGCTCGTACCGTTTGCCCGGTGGTCGTGGCATGACGATCACCGATACCGTCGGCTTTATTCAAAAGCTGCCCCATGGTCTTGTCGACGCGTTTAAATCTACGCTTTCCGAGGTGCTCGGCGCCGATTTGATTCTTAAAGTTGTAGATGCTTCCGATGAGGATTACGAGCGTCAGCTTGAGGCGGTTGATCGTGTCCTTGACGAGATCGGTGCCGGTGAGCGCTTGACGCTTACCGTGTTCAATAAAATTGATCTGCTCGATAGCGTCGATCGCTTGAGCTTTCGCCGGCGCTATCCCGAGGCGGTGCTGTTCTCGGCTCAGACGGGTGAGGGTCTTGATGACTTAGTCGACCGTATCGCTCGTGAAGCGGCCGCTACGGATGTGTTGCTCTCGGCCGATATTCCGTATCGAGAGGGCGCGTTAATCACGCTCGTGCACGAACAGGGAACTCTTCTGCACGAGGAATATCTTGAGGACGGCGTTCGTATTGTGGTAAAGATTCCGGCCCGTATCGCACCGCGTCTCGAGCGTTACCGAACGGAATAAATCAGCTCCAGTACACCCAATATAACGGGCTGGTGAAGCAGATAGAACGACAGCGCATGGCGTCCGAGGCTTGCGAGCGCCGGGATGGGATTCACATAGGCCCATGCTGGCGCTCTACGGTTTGCTTTTTGTGCCGTGCGGGCGGCAAAGAAGCCTGTGAGGTACATAAATAAGAATGGTATGAGCGGATAGTAATCACCGGAGACGAAGTCTGGACTTGGGAAACCCAGCCAAGCTAGATAGGGGATAGGGTAGACCGCTTTAGGAATGCTCCAGGTACAGGCAAAGAGTATGAGGCAAATCGATATACCCCATACCGCCGGCAACCTATCGAGAGCCGGGCGAGCGAGTGCAACAATGGCAGTGCTTGCCGCCATGCAGAAAATGATGCCGAAGTTCACCGAGTCATCGACCGAGACGAGCGTCGTTGCGACCCATACAATTAAAGCGGCAACGGCATATTTGGCGGCACGCTTGATGTTGTTGCGCGAGAGAGTGCACATCCAGCCGGCAATAAACAAAAATACCCAACTGATGCTGGCGCGCCAGATGTCTTGGAAGATGGTCTGGGTAAACCAGGGCATCTTCCAACCATATAGGTAGGCAAGGTCGTAGCAGGCATGAAATCCCGCCATCGACAGCATGGTAAACCCGCGAATGGTATCAAAGACCGTGATGCGTTTTTGCATTACGAGAACCGGCGCATCAAGCCGACGACCTTGCCCAGGATTGTGGGATTTGTCGCATAGATAGGCTCCATAGTGTCGTTTTCGGGCTGCAGGCGAACGCGTCCCTGTTCCTTATAGAACGTTTTGACCGTTGCGGAACCATCGATCATGGCCACGACAATCTCGCCATTCATGGCACTCTTTTGTTCGCGGACGATGATATAGTCGCCGTTATAGATGCCGACGTTAATCATCGAATTGCCGTGGACCTCGAGGATAAAGGACCCCTGGTCCGTTGCAATCTCGGTTGGGATGGTAAAGGTGTCCTCGATATTCTGCTCGGCAAGAATAGGAATCCCTGCAGCGACACGGCCTACGAGAGGCAGCGATACGGTTCCGCGGGGCGCCGTGGGCTCATCGGACTTTGAGATGGATACGGAAGATCCGTCCTCGTCAAAGAGCTCGAGGGCGCGAGGCTTGGTGGCGTCACGCTTGAGCAAGCCGCGTGCTTCGAGTGCGGAGAGATGCGCATGTACGGTGCTAGGGGAGGAAAGGCCCACAGCCGAAGCCATCTCGCGCACACTGGGCGGATAGCCCTTCTCCTGCTGATATTCCTTGATGAAGTCGTAAATTTGCTGCTGACGCTTGGTAATTTTGCGAGCCATCAGGGATTCCTCTCTACCCATACCAAACAAATGTTCTATTTTTGCTTGACAGGAACAACTGTTCGAAGATAATAATAACCGAACACTCGTTCCCGCGCTAGACTTTTTTGTCCCCGCGGCTTGATAAAACAGTTCTCGTCAAAAGAAACGAGAGGAGAACAGAATGAATGCAGCGGATATGGTCCAGGGAAACCTCGCCCTTAAGCTCGAGGCGCCTGCCACGCCTGCCTTTACGGTTGTGAGGGGCGGACGCTCTCATTTTCAGGCCGTGGCCACTAAGCCCGTTCGCACCCAGCGTGCGGCCGCTGCTTCGGCTCCTGTTGCCCTGAAGGCTTCGACGATTGTTGCTGTTGCTGTAGCATTCACCCTGTTCTTTGTGCTCGCCACGTCAGTCTTTTCTGCTCGTCACGCAGCATATGCCGATTCCGTAGCCAACGTTACCTACGAGACTGTTCGTGTGCAGTCCGGCGATTCCCTGTGGTCGCTTGCCCAGGAGCATCCCATCGATGGCCTTTCCACGCAGGAGACTTCCGACATGATTCGTAGCGTCAATCACCTCGATCGCGGCTTTCTTGATGCTGGTACAGTTCTGAAAGTTCCGACTCGTTCGTAAGATTTCGGCTCGGTCGCATGGTACCCTTGTTATCGTTTAAGAGGAGGTACCATGCGCTGTCCCAAATGCGGCAAAGCACATACCCGCGTTGTCGATTCCCGTATGCAGGAGTCGAACAACACTATCAAGCGCCGTCGTGAATGTTGTTCGTGCAATTATCGTTTTACGACGTTCGAGCGCTGCGAAGATCCCATCGAGGTTATCAAATCCGACGGATCAAAGCAGCGGTTCGATCGTAACAAGCTGCTGGTCGGCCTGATGCGCGCCACGATTAAGCGCGATATCGATACGAAAAAGCTCAACGAGATTATCGATGATATCGAGGTGGAACTGCGTTCCCGTACGCTGACGGCTGTTACGTCCCACGAACTTGGCGATATGGTGCTCAAGCGCCTGGCCAAGATCGACAAGGTGGCCTACATTCGCTTTGCCTCGGTCTATCGCGATTTCAAAGACGTCGACGAGTTTTTGCAAGAGCTCGACAAGCTAAGGTGATTTCATGTCCAACATTACCGTTAACATTAAGCGTCTCGATCCCACGGTCGAGCTTCCCAAATACGCTCATCCCACAGATGCCGGCCTTGACCTCCGCGCCAACGAAGACTGTACCCTCAAGCCCTTTGAGCGACGTTTGGTCTCCACTGGCTTGGCCATCGCCCTGCCCGATGGTTACGCCGGCTTTGTCCAGCCCCGCAGCGGCCTAGCCATTAAGCAGGGCCTGTCTATAGTCAACACGCCCGGTCTCATCGACGCCCACTATCGAGGAGAACTCAAAGTCATCTTAATCAATATGGATCCCACCAACAATATCCTGATCAACAAAGGCGACCGCATCGCCCAACTCGTCATCCAAGAAGTCCCCACAGTCAATCTCGTAGAGGTAGAAGAACTAGACAAAACCGACCGAGGCAACGGAGGCTTCGGCTCCAGCGGCGTATCCTAGTCGTTTACGTACTGTCCGCTGACCGGCCCGACCCGCCTATATATCATCCCATGCTCAAACATTCTCGCTTCGCTGCGAAACTGCGCGTGGGACGATATATAGGCGGGTCGGGCCGGTCAGCTGCGTTTACGCACTACAAGCTGCGCCGGATCCTCATATTAGAAGCTGCAAAGGTGAACCAAAGTATTTAATTGCAGTTAGCAGATGCGGCAAGGGGATTGATCCTTTGTCGCATCTGCATATCAGATAGATTGATTATTGTTTTCAAGCGAGTAGACGCCCGCCCACCTCTCACGCATATCGTTCCACGCGCAGTTTCGCAGCGAGCGAAGCGAGAATGTTTGAGCATGGAATGATATGCGTGAGAGGTGGGCGGGAGGGATGCGAGCGCCCCGCGAGAATGTTTGAGCATGGAATGATATATGGGCGGCTCCCGCCGAGCAGCGAACTTTCGGCTAGCGGATATGCGCAGGTTTTTCGCCCCAGTAGAAGCGGCAGAAGGCTCGTTTACGTTTTTGGGGCTTGCCTGCAAGTTCCATGGTTGCGATGGCGATATCCTCGGCTGCGCGTGGACGGCGCAGCACTTCGCCGTTAATGAGCAGTGCCTTGAGCGATTCGGGATGATCGTGGAGATGGCGCAGTGTCACGATGAGCTCGCGTGCGGTGGTGACATGCATGCTGGCGCCCATGCCGGTGAGCATGGTGGTGTTGGCCTTTTCCTGGCCATAGGACTTGCCCAGCAGAATCATTGGTAGGTGTGCGCACAGGCATTCGGTAACAGTGAGTCCGCCCGATTTGAGAATTGCCAGGTCGCAGCCGTGCATGAGCGCTGCCATGTCATCGACATAGTCAAGAACCGTGACATTCTCGAGTTTCATGGCGTCGAAAAGCGTTTTGAGACGGGTGGCATATTCGGCATCCTTGCCCGGCAAAAAGACAAAGTGCATGTCCTCGAAGCTGCGCAGGAAGGGGAGGGTGTGGTCCATCTCCGCGCGAAATCGAACGTACGGTTGAGGCAAACTGGCGCCGGCCATCACCAGCACAACGAGCTTGTCTGTGGGGAGATTGAACTTCTCGAGTTCTTCCTCGCGGTTGTAGTCCGTATCAAACCCGGCGCGAATGGGGATGCCCGTAATGCGGATCTTTGCCTCGGGAACCTTACGGGGGCGGAGTGTTTCGGCCATAAACTCGTTTGCTACGCAGAATAGGTCGGTGTCCTTATGGGGCCACCAACCCTCGACCTCGTAATCGGTCGGTACGCAAATGACGGGATAGTCGATGCCCGTAATGACGCGCGCGCCAACGGCGACGTTGGCTGCCGTGATATGTGTGGCTACCACGGCAATGGGCCTGCGAGTTCGAACGTATTCGTTAAATGCGGGGAACATGATGCGCGACCATGCCGTGCCACCGCCCCAAAGCAGGTGTCCGGTAAGGGTATAACGCCAGGTCAAGTCATAAATTGGGCGCGTGGCGCCGGTAAACGAGGCGGCCGTTTTGTTGCCGTCGAATTTTATGCGTCCAAAATCAAGGATATCGAGCACTTCAATCTCAACATCCTCGGGGATGCCATTGGTGCCGCGGATGTGGTCGAATGCCTGCGCAATCGCATTTGCGGCGGCCTTGTGGCCCGAGCCGACCGAGGCGTGCACGATAGTCACGAGAGGTCTTTGCTGAGCCAAGAGCGTGGTTTGTCCCGATTGGGGAGTGCTGTGCGTGAGCAGGGGAGCGTCATCGCTCGTCTGCGTCTGATCCATCGATATCTCCCCTTCATCTTTGTTTCACAGAGAATCATTGTAGTGCATGAGTGTCACGTTCGCATAAATTTGGGTATGAGCGCAAAGAACGCCAATCTTTCGACAGGAGGTCTCTTCATGACTACTCATCAGCCGATCGATGTTGCGATTATCGGCGGCGGGCCTGCGGGCTATGCTGCAGCCATTTACGCGGCTCGCGCCAACCTAACGACGACCGTGATTGAGCAAGGTATGTCGGGAGGACAGATTGCCACAACCAATGAGGTCGAGAACTATCCGGGCATTCCGCTCTTGAGTGGCGCCGAACTCGGCGAGCGGTTTCAGCAACATGCAGAGGGCCTGGGAGCACAGGTTGCATGGAGCATGGTTGCGGGTATCGATTACGATGCGGATGCGGCGCTGTTTACGGTGCATCACGATATGGGCGATACGCTGGCCTCGAGTGTTATCGCTTGCATGGGTGCCACGCCGCGATCTGCCGGTTTTGTTGGCGAGGATACGTATCGCGGTCGCGGCGTTTCGTATTGCGCGACGTGCGACGGCATGTTCTTTCGTGGCAAGCAGGTCTTTGTCATCGGTGGCGGTAATGCTGCCTGCGAGGAAGCCCTGTTCTTGTCAGAAATCGCCAGCAGCGTGACCATCGTCTTGCGCCGCGATCAGTTCCGTGCCCCCGATGGCGTGGTTCAAAAGGTGCTCGCAAAAGATAATATTTCAGTTAGGTACCAAACTAGTATTGTTGAGCTTTCTGGTGAGGCGATGCCCACGACAATCACGTTTAAGGACAATGCGACTAGTGAAATGCACGCTGAGTCCTTTGATCCTGGTTCGTTTGGCATTTTTGTCTTTGCTGGCACGCAGCCCCATACTGAGCTTGTAGAGCATCTGGTAGATCTGGCGCCCGACGGCGGTATTGTGACCGACGAATCGATGGCCACCCGCACACCTGGCTTATTTGCCGCCGGCGATATCCGCTCCAAGCGTTTACGTCAAGTTGTGACCGCCGTTTCGGACGGAGCCATAGCGGCTACCAGCGCATACGCTTTTCTACGCGGATAAGTACGATAATATATCTTATGTAAGGTTGTTATCTTTAAACGAAGTGGTTGGGCAGTGCATCAATGTGCTGTCCAACCACTTTTACTTAGCGGCTATGTGATATGCAAAACTAGATAACCTAGAATACAATATAGATAACGAACGGAGGATCCTTATGAACCACGTCAAACATGTTATCCCGATGTCCGATACATCGGTCAGCATTAAGCCGGAGGATATTCAGCCGACGGTGCTGCCGGATGAATTTATTCAGTCCGATATGGTGGGTAAGCTCAACGCTTTGAGCCTGCCACGCTATGACCAACTGCCCAACGTAACGCTCTATCGCGATCAGGTTATTGAATATGTTGCGCTGTGGATGGAGCCGCTTTCGATTTGTGTGGAGCAACCCGTTATCACGCCTTCTATGATCAATAACTACGTTAAGGTCGGCCTCGTTCCTGCTCCGGTTAAAAAGCAGTATGGCCGTGAGCAGATTGCGCGTCTCATCGCCATTTGCATCTTTAAGCAGGTGCTGCCCATTGCTGCGGTTCAGGCACTCTTTAATATTCAGCGTTTAAGCTACGAAGCTCCGACGGCTTTCGATTATGTAGTCGATCAACTTGAGGCATCGATTCGTGCGGCGTTTTCTTTCGAGCAGACTCCCGTGCCCGATACCGCACATCAGGTTACGCGCGAGTCGCTGCTCGTACGCAGTGCAGTATCGTCCTTCGTTTCGAAGGCGTACCTGATGAGCTATCTCAAGTTTAATGGGTTTAATAGCTAACTGAGGTATAAGACGGGCGGGATAAAGAGCCACTGACCCCTTATCCCGCCCGCGCGTTTGACTAGTTGGACATTATCGGCCCGAAGCCACGCCCATGCCGTAGCCGATGATGAGGCCGTGCATCTCGGCATAGTATGAATCTAGCCCGTTACAGGGCATGATGATAGTCTTGGAGCCTGGCCAGCGCTCCGCAATTCGGCTGGCAAGTGCCTGGGCGCCTACCTCATTCTCGACGTGGTCGATAACGACCTCGCCGCCAGTAAAGCCTTCGGCCTCCATGGTGTCGACAATCTTGGTGAGCATCTTCTTTTCGCCGCGGGTGTGACCAACGAGTTCAATTTTGCCCGCTTCGCTCGCCGTGCCCAAAATGCGGATATTGAGCTTGTTAGCAATAACGCCGGCCGCCTTAGGGATACGTCCGGCCTTCGCAAGGTTTTCGTAATTGCACAAACTAAAGAGGATCTTGCTGTTCTGCTCCAAGCTATCGAAATAGGCGCAGGCGTCCTCAAAGGAGGCATCTGGGTTGCTTGCAAGATAGCGGTCGAACAGCAGGAAGATCAGATCCATTTTGCCACCTGCGGCTCGTGAGTTGACCAAATGAATCTGGCGGTCCGGCTCCTCGGCAAGCACCATGTCACGTGCCGTGGCCGCGGCATTGTAGCTTCCCGAGACGCCCTCCGAGATGGGCATGCAGATCGTCTTGTCGGCAAGCTTAAAGAGTTCGGCCCACTCCCCTACGCTTGGACAGGCGCTCGAAGACGCGCTCGACTCCGCCTGCACGGCGCTATTAAGCTCGTGAACATCGAGCGAGAGGTCGTCGACAAATTCGCGCTCCCCCACTCGGATCTTAAGGGGTGCAAATGCAAAAGTGGTATGAGGTGCGGTTGGTTGCCAATCGCGAAGATTGCAGCTCGAATCGGAGATAAGTGCCCAGCTCATTGAGGGTCCTTTCTACTTGTTCCCCAACAATTATAGCCATCTTTTTGATTAATTGGACGGCTATCTAGTTTTGAATACTAGATAGCCGTCCTGATCTTAAGGCAAACTGTAGGGGCAAAAAGAATGGGCCTCGTGACTCAAGATCGCGAGGCCCACGTTCGTTCGCTGTAGTAATAAATTAGTAGCGTACGAAGATGTAGTTGTTGTTCATACCGGCTGCGACGGAGCTGATGATGACGCCCGTTTTGTAGTCGGAAGCATGGATCATCTGACCATTACCGATATAGATGCCTGTATGGTAGGAGTTAACCACAACATCGCCGGGTTGCGGATCGGACACACGGGTCCAACCCATGAAGGTGCCGGTGGTACCCAGGCGGCAGTAGCGGCCCGTGAGGCAATAGCTTACAAAGCCGGAGCAGTCAAAGCTGTTCGGTCCAATGCCGCCCCAGGAATAAGCGTATCCGAGCTTGCTGTAGGCGCGCGAAACAACGGTACCGCCGTCAACGGACTGGCTCGGTGCGGAAGGCGTCGGAGCCGGAGCGGGCGTCACGGGCTGCGGCGTGGGAGCAGGAGCGGGCGTGGGCGCAGGCGTGTTGCCGCCGCCGTTGTTGGTCGTACCGCCACCATTGTTGGTGTTCTCGGTCGTACCGGCGGTGTCGTTGCTCACTGTGGCCTTTTCGGCAGTGCTGGCGTTGATACCGGCCTGCAGCGCGGCGTTGGCCTCGGCCTCGGCAGCAAGCTCGGCCTGCAGCTGAGAATCCAGGGAGTTCACGACACTCTGGGCCTCAGCCTGCTGGGCATTGAGCTCGTCGACCTTCTTTTGCGTTGCAGCGACGTTCTTCTCCTGCTCGGTCTGCTTATCGGTGAGCTGCTGCTTAAGGTCCTTGACCTCCTGAATGGTCTGGGCCTGCTTGTCGGACACCTTACCGTAGTAGAAGAGACGGTTGAGCATGTCGCCCAGATCGTCGACGCCCGTCAGAACCTGAAGGAGACTCAGACCGCCGGTCTTGTACTCACCGGCAACATAGCTCGAAAGCTTTGCCTGACCCTCCGCAATCTCTTGCTGCTTTTGCGTGATCTCGCCTGCAGTCTGATCAAGCTCCTGCGTCTGTGCGGAGAGTTCTTCATGAATTTGCTGGGTTTGGGTGCCAATCTGCTCGAGCTTGGTACGGGCAGCGGCAAGGTCGGATGCGGTATCGGCGTAGGCCGGAGCCACGAGGCCCAGGCCCAAAACACAAGCGAGGGTTGCCGTAGCAGCGCAGCGTGCCATGTTTCTGTGCGTGTTTGCTGTGCGCATGTAGCTTCCTTTCCGGTATCTAAGGGTAGCGGCTAGTCCACCGTTACCAGGCTAAAGAGTTCAACGTCCTCGTTAGAAGGCGTGAGCTTCTTGCGCGGGTTGAGAAACGCAAGCTCAAGGATACAACCGTAGCCCACAAGCTTTGCGCCCATATCTCGCACCAGTTTACCTGTTGCCTCGACGGTTCCGCCCGTCGCGACCAAGTCGTCCAGAATCAACACGGTATCTTTAGAGCTGATAGCATCTGCATGGATCTCGATAGAATCCGTTCCATACTCGAGCTCGTAGCTCTCGCTTACCGTCTTGCGCGGCAATTTGCCCGGCTTACGTGCGGGAACAAAGCCGGCACCCAGGGCGACGGCCACGGGCACACCGACCATAAAGCCGCGGGCCTCGGGTCCTACGACCTTGGTAATGCCCATGTCGGCAAAATGCTCGGCCAGGGCATCCACCATGGCCTTCAGGGCCTCGGGGCTGCCAAAGAGCGGCGTGATGTCCTTAAAGACGACTCCGGGCTCGGGATAGTCGGGGATATCGACGATATGAGATTCGAAGTCGTACATGGGTGACCTTTCATGGATTGCCGTGTGAACGGCGGTTATTTGCCCGTGTTAGCAGACGAGCTCTGCGAGGGGACGACGACTTTGGACGGCTGTACGAGCGACTCGTCGTGCGCGGCAACCGCGGGGACGCTTGTCGCATCGCTTTTAGCCTTGGTGGATTCGGAACGCGCGATCTCCTCATCGAGAGCATCGATGTCAGCGTCCTCGACCACGGCGTTGAGCGACTCAAAGACGCGGTTCTTAAGGAGCGCGGTGTGCACACCCTCGGTGAGGTCGTGCAGCTTCTTAAAAGCACGCTCGAGCTTGGCGTCGCGCTCGTCATCGGAAGTATCCATGCCGAGCATGCTCACGAGAACCTGCTCAAACATCGAAGACTCGCGGTTTGCCGACGATACGTACTGACGCAGGTTACGAGGCTCAATGTGGAAGCGCGACAGCTCCGAGCAGTAACGGATAATCGGGAAATCTCGGCCGTCGACGAGCTCACGGTTCTGCGGGCTCTTGATGATGCGGATAAGATCGTTCTCGGCAAGGGAGCGGATAAACGAGATTTCGACGCCGAGCATGTCGGGAATGGTCTCGATGGGATGCAGCTTTTGCTTGGTTTCCTTGGGCTCCGTCTTAAGCGGAACATCGGACAGAAGACCCACCTCGTAAGCCAACGTGGACAGGTCCGTAGCGTTTTCCAAGCGCTGCTTAATGACGTTGAGCGGCATGTAGCGGGTCTTCTGCAGGTGCAGGATGACCTCGAGACGGTCAACGTCTTCCTTGGAGTACTGGCGATACCCTTTAGGCGTACGATGAGGGGTGATGAGCCCCTCATCTTCTAGAAATCTAATTTTTGAGTTCGATAGATCGGGGTATGCGCCTCGAAGTAGATTGACGACCTGGCCGATACTCAGATAATTGCGTTCGGCCATTACCTACTCACCGGTTTCGATGCGCTCCGGCGTGCTCTCGTGATAGATGAGCGTGAACGTACCGATCTGAACGGAAGATCCGTCGTGCAGCGGGGCGCCGTTGACGATGGCGCCGTCAACCCACGTACCGTTGAGCGAGCCCAGATCCTCAATACGGGCGCCCAGGCCCTCACGAATAATGCGTGCGTGGCTGCGCGAGACAGTCATGTCGTTGAGGAAGATACCGTTCGCGGGATCGCGGCCGATGGTGGTCACGTCGTCCTCGAGCTCAAAGGCAGCTCCGGTCTGCGGACCCTTGACGATGGACAGAACCGGAGCGGTGATGCGCACGTTGGCCATAAGGTCGGGAACGGTGACATCGCTCGAAGGAACACGGAAGACGCAGGTAGCGTCCGCAGTCTTATCGTTCTGAGGCATATTGTTAACCTTGTTGTCCATGACAACCCCTATCTAACGCGGACGTGCCGCAAAAAATGTACCGTACGTAATCATACCCCAACGACTTAGTCTTCGATTTCGGGGTTGAGAAAGTCGATGTCCTCCTCCTCGGGATGCGCGATGGCCTGTTTAATGGCCACCCCTCCCTTAATGGAATAGATGACTGCGGTGAGCATGGAGAAGATGACGCCGCCGTACACAAAGAAGATGCCGAGGGGCACCGAGCTGCCGTTGAGGCCTGGGAATGCCGTGAACGTGGCGGGCAGCAGATGCCAGCCGTCGATGACGGGGAACCCAAGCAGCATGAGCGAGAAGCCGGTCATGAGCAGTGCCGTGGCAATCTTGCCGGGAAAGACGACGTCGATGGGGCGCCGGTGGTAGTGGCGCACGATGAGCGTGCCGATGCCTAGGTAGATATCGCGGCCGATAATGAGCACGCAGACCCAGATGGGAAGCTCGCCGCGGACCACGAGACCCAGAACGCCGGTAAACAGCAGCGCGCGGTCGCAGATGGGATCCATAACCTTGCCGAGCCACGAGACCGTTTTGGTCATGCGGGCAATCTGGCCGTCCATCCAGTCGGTGGAAGCCGCGATGGCATAGATGACAATGGCGACGACACGGTTGTTGTCCGTCACAAACAGGTACAGGAAGACGAGCGTGAGGACCAGGCGCGTAAAGGTGATGAAATTGGAGATCGTAAAGATCTTATTCGACGGGTAATCGGAAGTGCCGATAAGCTCCTTTTTGATCTTCTTCTTGATGCCCACAGGACTCCCCCGCTGGTAAACGACAAAACTTTCGATACTATACCCGTTCTAGCGATGTCTATCCAGCGCGGCCATAGAGAGTCCAGACATGTGAAGGGTGCCTCTGGGCTGCGCTGGATTCTGCATTTGTGTACATCAGCCTCCAAAAGCGACATTTTTCGGCATCTTTGGTGGCTGGTGTACACGTTTTGATTTGGTGATTACATCGATCGGGAAAGTTGTTGCTTTAAGCAAATGCGTGTGGGTCGAGAAGGGCTGGCGCCAAAAGAGCCCAACGGCCGTTACGGCTTCGTTAGA